>NZ_JBEOST010000030.1:0-67145 GCF_040303145.1 Streptomyces sp. NPDC096079 | reverse complement strand
CCTCGTAGCGGAGCTACTCGGGTCTTTGGCCGGTGCGGCGAGGGGGCGTGCCGGGCGCCGCGGGTGCTGTGCGGGACTTTCGAAACACCCCCTAGCCGCGCAGGGCGGCGCGGGCGTCGACGAAGGCGTCCACGGCCCGGTTCACGTCCTCCGTCGAGTGGGCGGCGGAGAGCTGGACGCGGATGCGGGCCTGGCCCTGCGGCACGACCGGGTACGAGAAGCCGATCACGTACACCCCGCGCTCCAGGAGCAGCTCGGCCATCCGGCCGGCCTCGGCGGCGTCACCGATCATGACGGGGGCGATGGCGTGGTCGCCGGGGAGGATGTCGAAGCCCTCCTCGGTCATGCGGGAGCGGAACAGCGCCGTGTTGGCGTTGAGGCGCTCGCGCAGGTCGCCGGCGGACTCCAGGAGGTCGAGGACCTTCAGGGAGGCGGCGGCGATGACCGGGGCGAGGGTGTTCGAGAAGAGGTACGGGCGGGAGCGCTGGCGCAGCAGGGCGACGATCTCGGCGCGGGCCGCGACGTAGCCGCCGGAGGCTCCGCCGAGGGCCTTGCCGAGGGTGCCGGTGATGATGTCGACGCGGTCCATGACGCCGTGCAGCTCGGGGGTGCCGCGGCCGCCGGGGCCGACGAAGCCGACGGCGTGCGAGTCGTCGACCATGACCATGGCGTCGTAGCGCTCGGCCAGGTCGCAGATCTCGCCGAGCGGGGCGACGTAGCCGTCCATCGAGAAGACGCCGTCGGTGACGATCAGCTTGCGCCGGGCGCCGCCCTCCGTGGCCTCCTTGAGCTGCTGCTCCAGGTCGGCCATGTCGCGGTTGGCGTAGCGGAAGCGGCGGGCCTTGGAGAGGCGGATGCCGTCGATGATGGAGGCGTGGTTGAGGGCGTCGGAGATGACGGCGTCCTCGGGGCCGAGGATCGTCTCGAACACGCCGCCGTTGGCGTCGAAGCAGGAGGAGTAGAGGATCGTGTCCTCCTGGCCGAGGAAGGCCGAGATGCGGGCCTCCAGCTCCTTGTGCACCTCCTGCGTGCCGCAGATGAAGCGGACGGAGGCCATGCCGTAGCCCCAGCGGTCGAGCGCGGCGTGGGCGGCGGCGACGACCTCGGGGTGGTCGGCGAGGCCCAGGTAGTTGTTGGCGCAGAAGTTGAGCACCTCGCCGGGGCGGCCGCCCGCGGTGACCTCGACGGTCGCGGACTGGGGCGTGCCGATGACCCGCTCGGGCTTGTGCAGCCCGGCCTGCTCGATCTCTTCGAGGGTGGCGCGGACGGAGTCGCGTACGGAATCGAACATGGGTCAGGCTCCCGTGGTCCAGTCGAGGATGATCTTGCCGCTCTTGCCGGAGGCCGCGTCGTCGAAGGCGGCGTCGAAGTCGCGGTAGTCGTAGCGGCCGGTGATGACCGGGCTGAGGTCGAGTCCGCCTTCCAGGAGGACCGACATCGCGTACCAGGTCTCGAACATCTCGCGGCCGTAGATGCCCTTGATCGTGATCATGGAGGTGACGATCTTCGCCCAGTCGACGGCGAAGTCCTCGGCGGGCAGGCCGAGCATGGCGATCTTTCCGCCGTTGGTCATGTTGGCGACCATGTCGCGCATCGCGCGCGGGTTGCCGGACATCTCCAGTCCGACGTCGAAGCCCTCCTTGAGCCCGAGGGTGCGCTGGCCGTCGGCGATGGTCCGCTCGGCGACGTTGAGGGCGAGCGAGACGCCCGTCTTGCGCGCCAGGGCGAGCCGCTCCTCGCTGACGTCGGTGATGACGACGTTACGGGCGCCGGCGTGCTTGGCGACGGCGGCGGCCATGATGCCGATCGGGCCGGCGCCGGTGACGAGGACGTCCTCGCCGACGAGCGGGAAGGACAGGGCCGTGTGCACGGCGTTGCCGAAGGGGTCGAAGATCGCGGCGACGTCGAGGTCGACGGGGACGCGGTGCACCCACACGTTGGAGGCGGGCAGCGCCACGTACTCGGCGAAGGCGCCGTCCCGGCCGACGCCGAGGCCGACGGTGGCGCGGCAGAGGTGGCGGCGGCCGGCGAGGCAGTTGCGGCACTTGCCGCAGACGAGGTGGCCCTCGCCGCTGACCAGGTCGCCGACCTCGATGTCGGCGACGTCACGGCCGACGGAGACGACCTCGCCGACGAACTCGTGGCCGAGCGTCATCGGCGTGGCGATCGTCTTCTGCGCCCAGCCGTCCCAGGAGCGGATGTGCAGGTCGGTCCCGCAGATGCCGGTCCGCTTGACCTTGATGAGGACGTCTCCGGGGCCTGTCTCCGGCTCGGGCACATCCGTGAGCCAGAGTCCCGGCTCCGCCTTCAGCTTGACCAGCGCCTTCAATGCAACGGCTCCCGACGTGCGTGTCCTGTGATGTGGGGGTGCGGGCACGGCTGCGCGCCCAAGATCCCTGGAAGAGAATCTTCCGTATGCCGGGCCCGGGGTCCATCGAGGATTTCTTAAGCGCGCTCGCAGATCAGCTTCACACCCCTGACGGGGACGCGGCGACGCCGACGGGGCCGAACGGATGTGCGCCCCCGCCGGCGTCCGGTTGTGCGCCCCCGCCGGTCACAGCACAGGACTTCCGAAACACCCCCTAGCGCCCCAGGGCCGCCATCGCCGCGTTGTGGCCGGGGATGCCGCTGACTCCCCCGCCGCGCACGGCCCCCGCCCCGCACAGCAGGACGTTGGCGTGGCCGGTCTCGACGCCCCAGCGGCCGGCGTCCTCCGCCGCGTACGGGAAGGAGAGGTCGCGGTGGAAGATGTGGCCGCCGGGGAGCCGCAGTTCGCGTTCGAGGTCGAGCGGGGTCTTCGCCTCGATGCAGGGGCGGCCCTCCTCGTCGAGGGCGAGGCAGTCGGCGATCGGCTCGTCCAGGTGGGCGTCGAGCTCCGCGAGGGTCGCCGCGAGGAGCTTCGCGCGCGTGCCGTCGTTGTCGGCGGCGAAGAGCCGGGCGGGGGTGTGCAGGCCGAACAGGGTGAGTGTCTGGTGGCCGGTGGCGGCCAGGTCCGGGCCGAGGATCGTCGGGTCGGTGAGGGAGTGGCAGTAGATCTCGGACGGCGGAGCGGAGGGCAGCCGCCCCGCGGCGGCCTCGGCGTGGGCGGTGGCCAGCTGACCGTACCCCTCGGCGATGTGGAAGGTGCCGGCGAAGGCCTCGCGCGGGTCGACGGACCGGTCCCGGAGCCGCGGCAGCCGGGTGAGCAGCATGTTGACCTTGAGCTGGGCGCCCTCCGCGGCGGGCGGCGGCGTCTCGCCGAGCAGTGCGGCGAGTTCCTGCGGGGAGGCGTTGACGAGGACCTGGCCGGCTTCGACGGTGCCCTCGCCGTCGGCCGTGCGGTAGGTGATCGCGGCGCGCTGTCCGTCGGTCTCGATCCGGGTGGCCTCGTGGCCGGTGAGGATGCGGGCCCCGGCGGCGCGGGCCGCGTCGGCGAGGGCGTCGGTGAGGGAGCCCATGCCGCCGACGGGCACGTCCCAGTCACCGGTGCCGCCGCCGATCACGTGGTACAGGAAGCAGCGGTTCTGGAGGAGGGTCGGGTCGTGGGCGTCGGCGAAGGTGCCGATCAGGGCGTCGGTGAGCACCACGCCCCGGACGAGGTCGTCGGCGAACGTCTTCTCGACGGTCACGCCGAGGGGCTCCTCGAAGAGCATCCGCCAGGTGTCGCCGTCGTCCACGCGGGCGCGCAGCTCGGCGCGGGTGGGAAGGGGCTCGGTGAGGGTGGGGAAGATCCGGCGCGCGGCCTCGCCGGTGCGGGCGTAGAAGGCCTCCCAGGCCTCGTACGCCCGGTCGGAACCGGTGAGCGCGGCGAAGGAGGCGCGGGTGCGGTCGGGGCCGCCGCCGACGAGGAGGCCGCCGTCGCCCCGGGGGGTGTACGAGGAGACGGACCGCTTCCGCACGGCGAAGCGCAGCCCGAGCTCCCGCACGATCTTGTCCGGGAGGAGCGAGACCAGGTACGAGTACCGGGAGAGGCGGGCGTCGACCCCGGCGAACGGCCGCGTCGACACGGCCGCCCCACCGGTGGAGCCGAGCCGTTCCAGGACGAGGACGCTGCGCCCGGCACGGGCCAGGTAGGCGGCGGCGACGAGCCCGTTGTGCCCGCCTCCGACGACGACGGCGTCGTACGAGCGGGACCCTGCGGAGGCGTGGGGGGCGGTCATGGCTCATGCTCACACGCGCCCGCGTGCCGGGGGAAGACCGCCGTCCAGCGGCATGATCACGGGATGACTGAGATCGTGCTGATGTCGGATCCGAGGGTCGCCGCGATACCCGTGGCGGAGTGCGGTGAACGCCTGGTGGACGTCCGCCGCGTCGCATCGCTGCTCGTCGACCCGCGCAAGCGGGACCCGGACGACGCGTTCGCGTACCTGCGGGAGGGGGTCGTCGGGCGGCTCCTCAAGGCCCAGGAACTGCTGCCGGACGGCCTGCGGCTGCTGTTCGTCGAGGGGTACCGTCCCCCGTCGCTCCAGCGGGCCTACTTCGAGGAGTACGCCGGCGAGCTGCGCGCGCTCCACCCCGAGTGGCCCGGGGAGCGGATCCACGCGGCGGCGAGCCGGTACGTGTCCCCGCCCGAGATCGCCCCGCACAGCGCCGGGGCGGCCGTCGACCTCACCCTGGCCGGGGCCGACGGGCGGGAACTCGACCTGGGCACGCGGATGAACGCGTCCCCGGAGGAGAGCGACGGCGCCTGCTACACCCACGCCGACGGCATCGGCGCGGAGGCCCGCGCCCACCGGGAGCTGCTCGGCTCCGTCCTCACGGCGGCGGGCCTGGTGAACTACCCGACCGAGTGGTGGCACTGGTCCTTCGGCGACCGCTACTGGGCCCTGGAGACCGGGGCGGAGGCGGCCCCCTACGGTCCGAAGGAGCTCACGCCGCGGGGCTGACCGCCGCGCCCCCGGGCCTCGTGCGGAGGCCGTCACGCCTCCGGTGGGGTGGCCGCTCTCAGGAGGAGGGCGGCCGCTTCGGCGTGGCGCCCGAGGCGCTCCAGGCTCTGGGCCTCCTCGTCGAGGGCGGCGAGGGTGTCGGGGTGCGCGGGGCCGAGCAGCCGGGTGCGGGCGGCGGCGACGGCCCGGTGGCACTCCAGCGCCTCCTCCCAGCGGTCGAGCCTCCCGAGGGCGACGGCCGTCTCCCACCGGCTGAGCAGCGTGTCCGGGTGGTCGGCGCCGAGCACCCGCACGCGGTCGGCGTGGACGCCCTCGGACTCGGCGAGCGCCTCCGTCCAGCGCCCGAGGCGGCCGAGGTTGACGGCGAGGGCCTGGCGGGCGCGCAGGGTCTCCGGGCTGTCGGGGCCCTGCGCGCGCGTGCGGGCGGCGACGAGGTCACGGCACACGCCGAGCGCGTCCGCCGCCTGCCCGAGCCGGCCGAGGCAGACCCCGGTCTCGTAGCGGGCGGCGAGGGTGTCCGGATGGTCGGGGCCGAGGGCGGTGGCGCGGGCGTCGGCGACCGCGCGGTACTGCGCGAGCGCCTCCTCTCCGCGGCCGAGCCGGGTCAGGGTGAACGCCACCTCGTGCCGGGTCAGGAGGGTGTCGGGGTGGGCCTCGCCGAGCAGCCGGGCCCGGGCCTCCGCGACCTCGTGGGCCGTGCGGTACGACTCCTCCAGGCGCCCGAGGCGGCCGAGGGTGAAGGCCAGGTTGTGGCGGCAGCGCAGGGTGTCGGGGTGGTCGGGGCCGACCGTGCGCTCCCGCACGGCGAGCACGTCGGCGTACGCCTCGTAGGCCTCGGCGTCCCGTCCGAGACGGCCCAGGGCGTAGGCCCGCTCCTGGCGTGCCGCCAAGGTGTCGGGGTGGTCGGCGCCGAGCACGCGGGCGCGGGCCTCGGCGACCTCCCCGAAGACGCGCAGGGCGTCGGCGGGCCGGTCGAGGCGGGCGAGGGCGAAGCCGACCTCGTAGCGGCTGGTGAGGGTGTCGGGGTGGTCGGCGCCGAGGGTCCCCGCCCGGTCCTGGGCGACGGACCGGTGGACGGACTCGGCCTCCTCCCAGCGGCCGAGCCGGCCGAGGCCCATCCCGGCCCGGAACCGGCCCGCGAGCACCGCGACCAGCTCGGCGGAAGGCGGGGGCGCGGCGGCCGGAGTGCGGGCGGGCGCCGCCGTGGTCCACTCGGTGGTGAGGACGGCCGCCGCCGGATCGTGGGCGGGACGCTGCGCGGCGGCGGCCGCCGGGCGGTGGCCGCCGGTCATCCCCCCGGTCCACGCGGGCGCGGGGGCCGCCTCCTCGGCGGGCGGTACGGGCATGGGCACGGTCACCGGCAGGGCGGGGAGCACGGCCGCCTCGGCGGGCGCCGGGAACCGGGCCGGGCCGTAGCGCCCCGAGACGATGCGGCGGCGCAGGTCTCCCGCGTCGGCCGGCCGCTCCTCGGGGACCTTGGCGAGCAGGTCGACGACGATCCGGTCGAAGTAGTCGGGCAGCTCGGCGCGGCGGGCGCGCGGCGGTCTCGGCACGGTGTCCCGGTGGCCGATGAGAATGGCCCAGGAGTCGCCGAGGTCGAACGGCGGGGCGCCGGTGGCCAGCTCGTACAGCACGCAGCCCAGCGAGTAGAGGTCGCTGCGGTGGTCGATCTCACCGCCGCCGATCTGCTCCGGGGACATGTAGTGGGGCGTGCCCATGGCGATGCCGGTCCCGGTGAGCTTGGAGGTGAAGCCCATGTCGGCGCCGAGTCGCGCTATCCCGAAGTCGCAGATCTTCACCGTGCCGTCCCGCAGCCGCATGATGTTGGCGGGCTTCAGGTCGCGGTGCACGATGCCCTGCCGGTGCGTGTAGGCGAGGGCGTCCGCGACCTGGTCGGCGATCTCGACGACGTCCTGCACGGGCAGCGGGTGCTGGTCGTTGGAGACGAGGAGCTGGCTGAGGTTGCGTCCCTCCAGGAGCTCCATGACGAGGAAGAGCACGCCGTCGTCCTCGCCGAAGTCGTGCACGACGGTGATGCCCCGGTGCTGGAGCGCCGCGGCCACCCGGGCCTCACGGCGGAAGCGCTCGCGCACCACGGTGAGGACCTGCGGGTCCTGCTGCGGGCCGAGCGGTTTGAGGCACTTGACGGCGACACCGCGCCCGAGCGCCTCGTCGGTGGCGCGCCACACCTCGCCCATGCCGCCGCGACCGATCACCTCGTGCAGGCGGTACCGGCCCTGGATCAGTCTGGAGTCCCCCATCGCGTGCTGCCGCCCCCGTCGATTCCGTGCTGCCTCCTCGGCTCCTCCAGTATGGCCGCCGGGTCGGACAGTGAATACGGGGCGGGGTACGCGAACGGGTCGGGGCGGGTCTCCGGGCCGACCCGGTCCACGGCGCGCAGGATGTGCCGGGGCGGCAGCCGCCAGCGCAGGCGGGCGGGGACGGAGCGCAGCAGGTTGGCGGTGGCGACGAGCCGTCGGGTGACGGTCTCGGGCGGCGGGGCGGGGCGGCCGTAGAGCGCGTGGGCGTACGGGGGCAGGGTGTCGTACGCGAGCGCGGTGACGCGCCGCCAGATCACCTCGCGCGCCGGGACCAGGGCGGGTTTGACGGGCGGGCGGCGCAGGAAGTCCTCGACGGTCCTGGCGTCCGGTCCGGCGGCGAGTCCGGGCCGGACGGCGTCGAAGTAGGCGGCGAGTGCGGCGGTGGACGCGGGGACGGCGTCGGGGTCGAGTCCGACGAGCCGGGCGGAGGTGCGGTGCTCGTCGACGTACCGGTCGGCCTCGGCGTCGGTGAGCGGGATCCCGGAGCGGCGCGCGACCGAGAGGTACGAGTCGGTCTCCGCGCAGTGGACCCAGAGCAGGAGTTCGGGGTCGTCGACGCCGAGCAGCCGGTGGATGCGCCGGACACGGGCTCCCGCCGCCTCGGCGGCCTCGGTGGTCCCGTAGCTGAGGGTCCCCACGAAGTCCGCGGTCCTCATGAGCCGGCCCCAGGGGTCGTCCCGGAAACCACTGTTGATCATGACTCCGCGGACGGCGACGGGGTGCAGCGCCTGGAGCCAGAGCGCCCGGACCCCGGCGATCCACATCACCGGGTCACTGTGCAGCTGCCAGGTCACGGAGCGGGGGCCGAAGAGCCCGGGGTCGGCGTCCTGCCTCATGGCGCTCAGGCTACGCCGGAACGGCCCCCGCCGGACCCGGTCGGGACGCGTCCGCTTGCGCGGAGGGCGAGCGGACGCGTCGCGGAGACTCGCGGCGTACGCGCGGGGCCACGGGCCCGTCGGGGCCGTGACGAGGGCCATATCCGCTCGACATGATCGATCCGGGCCCCACATCCTGGGCCGCATGGAATTCCTCTGCTTTCACCGCGACCGGTCCGCGTCCATGCCGCTGCGCCAGGCCCTCGTCGAGGCGCACTGGGCGTACATGGACGGCTTCGCGAAGGAGCTGATCGCACGGGGCCCGACGTTCGACCCGGCGGGCGAGAGGTGCACGGGGAGCGTGCACGTCGTCGACCTGCCCGACGCCGCCGCGGCCCGGGCGTTCGCGTTCGACGAGCCCAACTACCAGGCCGGGGTGTACCGGGACGTCCTGCTGCGGCGGTGGCGCAACACGCTGGGACGGACGATGTGGGAGTTCCCCGGCGGCCGTGAGGGCGGCAACCGCTATCTGGTCCTGGGCCTCGGCGAGGGCGAACCCGTCGACCTCACGCCGCCCTCGGGCCCGGCGGGGGCGGACGACCTGATCGCCTACGGTCCCCTGCTGTCCGACGACGGCGCCACCTGGGTGGGCACGGCGGCCCTGGTCCGCGCCGCGGACGCGGCGGCGGCCGCGGCCGTCCTGCGGACCCCCGGGCGGTACGCCGACATCGAGGTCCACGACTGGTCGTTCGGCGGCCGCCCGACGACCTGACCATCCAGCACGTGAGACCGGCCGAGGCCCTCCTCCCGTCCCCGCTAGGGTGCCCACTGCCCGTGGCCGGCACGTGACGGCCCGGCCGCCTCTTCCGCCCGTTTCCCCCCGAGGACGCCCCATGTTTACGGTCAACGAGTACTTCGACGGCACGGTCAAGTCGATCGCCTTCACGCAGGAGCAGGGCCCGGCGACCATCGGCGTCATGGCTCCGGGCGAGTACGAGTTCGGCACCGCCGCCCCGGAGGTCATGCACGTGGTCAGCGGCGCCCTGACCGTCCTCCTCCCGGGCGCCGAGGAGTGGGAGACCTTCGCCGCGGGGAAGCACTTCGAGGTCCCCGGGGACAGCCGGTTCCAGCTCAGGGTCTCCGTGGAGACCGCCTACCTCTGCGAGTACCGCTGAGTCCGGCTCAACGGCGGACGCGGGGCATGCCCAGGCCGATCCAGGAGATGATCTCGCGCTGGATCTCGTTGTTGCCGCCGCCGAAGGTGAAGATGACGGCCGAGCGGTAGCCGCGTTCCAGTTCGCCGTGGAGGACGGCGCCCGCCGAGCCCTCCTTGAGCGCGCCGGCCGCGCCGACGACCTCCATGAGGGCCGCGTACGCGTCGCGGCGGGCCTCGGAGCCGTACACCTTGACGGCCGAGGCGTCCTGGGGGGTGAGGGTGCCGTCCTGGACGGCGCTCACCATCTGCCAGTTGAGGAGTTTCATCGCGTCGAGCCGGGCGTGGGTGCGGGCCAGGGTGCGGCGGACCCAGGACAGGTCGATGACGCGGCGGCCGTCCGAGAGCGGGGTGGCGGCGGCCCAGCGCTGGACGTCGTGCAGGGCGCGGATCGCCATCGTGCCGTGCGCGGCGAGGGTGACGCGCTCGTGGTTGAGCTGGTTGGTGATGAGCCGCCAGCCCTTGTTCTCCTCGCCGACGCGACGGGAGACGGGGACCCGGACGTCGTCGTAGTAGCTCGCGGTGGTGTCGTGCGAGGCCAGGGTGTTGATGAGGGTGCACGAGTAGCCGGGGTCGCTCGTCGGCACGAGGAGCATGGTGATGCCCTTGTGCGGCGGGGCGTCGGGGTCCGTGCGGACGGCGAGCCAGACCCAGTCGGCGGTGTCGCCGTTCGTCGTCCAGATCTTCTGGCCGTTGACGACGTACGTGTCGCCCTCACGGACCGCGCGGGTCTTCAGGGCGGCCAGGTCGGTGCCCGCGTCGGGCTCGCTGTAGCCGATGGCGAAGTCGATCTCGCCGGAAAGGATCCGGGGCAGGAAGTACGCCTTCTGCTCGTCCGTGCCGTACCGCATGATCGTCGGGCCGACGGTGTTCAGCGCCATCAGCGGCAGCGGGACTCCGGCCTGCGCGGCCTCGTCGAAGAAGATGAACTGTTCCATGGGCGTCAGCCCGCGCCCGCCGTACTCGGCGGGCCAGCCCACCCCGAGCCAGCCGTCGGCGCCGAGGCGCCGCACGGTCTCGCGGTAGAAGCGCTTCTGGGCGGCCGGGTCCGCGTAGCGCGTGTGGACGTCCTCCGGGACCAGCCCGGCGAAGTACGCCCGCAGCTCGGCGCGCAGGCGGTTCTGTGCGGGCGTGTACTCGAGGTGCATGGCGTCCTCCCGTGGCGGCGTCCTGCGGCGTCCGCTGCGTCCCCGTGCGGTGCGACGCGCGACGGCCGACACGGTAGAACGTGTTCCATAAATGCGGAAGCCTCAGGAAGCCGCCCGGCAGCCCGCGACCCCGGTTCGGCGGCGGCCGATCCGGGGCCCACGGGAGGGTGATGTGCCTCCTACGGCAGGAGTTCGTCCATGCAGGCGCGGCCCTTCTCGGCCATGCGGCGTTCCGCCCAGGCGAGATTCTTCGGATTCACGTCGCGACCGGAGGCGAGGACCACGTCCTCCGGCGTGAAATCGCCCTCCGACCCTGTGTGCAGCAGCCGGTCGGGCGTCGGGAAGTCCCCCGGGGACGTCTTGTCGGGCTCAGCGTTCATGCCGCCTCCTACGTGTTCGTCCGGCACTCGCCATTCTCGTGTCCGGTCCCCGCGCGCGCATCCGGGGCCGCGGCCGCCCCGTGTCGACGGCCTGTCGGCGGCCTGTCGACTCGCAGCGGGAGGGTGGGGGGACCGATCCGCCGCCCCCGAGGAGTACGCGATGTCCCAGCCCCTGCCCCTGCACCGTCTGCGGGTGACCGCCGTCCGCCCGGTGACCCCGCGCACGCGCCGGATCACCCTCGGCGCACCGAGCCTCGACGGCTTCGCCCTCGCGGGCCCCGACCAGCAGGTCAAGCTGTTCTTCCCCCGGCCGGGCCGGACGGAGCCCGTCCTGCCCGCCCCCGGTCCCGACGGCGACGCGATGCGCTGGTACGGGGCCTACGCGGCACTCCCCGAGGCGGACCGCCCGTGGATGCGGAGCTACACCCTCCGGGCGCACGACCCGGCCGCCCGTACCGTCGACGTCGACTTCTTCCTCCACGGCGAGGGCGAGGAGGAGGGGCCCGCGACCCGGTGGGCCAGGTCGGCGCGCCCCGGCGACGTCCTCGGCATGTTCGGCCCGTCCGCCGCGTTCGCCGTCCCCGTCGACCCGTGCGCGGGTGACTGGACGCTGCTGTACGCCGACGCCTGCGCGCTCCCCGCGCTCGCCACGGTCGTCGCCGCGCTCCCGCCCGGCCGGCGGGCCCTCGCGTACCTCCAGCTGCCCGACCCGGCCGAGGAGCAGCCGCTGCCGACGGCGGGCGACCTGACCGTGCGCCGCCTGCCCGACGGCGCGTCTCCGGCCGAGGCCGTCCGCGCGGCCGTGCTGCCCGCCGGACGGCCCTCCGCCTGGCTGGCGGGCGAGGCCTCGGCGGTCCGCGCGCTGCGCCGCCACCTCGTGGAGGAGCGGGGCGTCGACCGCCGCTCGGTCCACTTCACCGGGTACTGGCGCCGCCGCCTCGCCCAGGACGACGCCCCGACCCCGGAGGACCTGGCCGAGGCACGCGAGCGGCTGTCACAGCACTAGTGCTGTGACAGGAAAGGTTCACCGGGTCGCGACGCCCGGCACGGCACTAGGTCCTGTCCTGCGCCGCGCATCAGGCGGGGCTCTCCGGACGGTGCCGGGAGCCGTCCGGGTCCCGTACGAGGTCGGCGGCCGCCCTGGCCGAGAGGCCGGCGCCCTCCTCGTACCGGTGGGTGTACGTCTCCGGGGGCAGGGCCGCGCGGAGCACGGCCTCCGCGCGGTCGCGGATCGCCTCCTCGGTCCGCGCCGTGAAGGGACGGAACCCGCCACCGGTGTCCGCGCCCGCGTGGACGTCGTACGCGCCGAGCAGCCGCGCCCCCGCCTCGGCGTCCCCCGGCGCACCGCGTCCGCCGCGGGCCCAGGCCGCCGTCCCGAACTGGGCGACCAGCAGGTGCGGGGCGACCAAGTGGGCGAGGGTCTCGACGTCCGCGACGGCCCGCGCGAGCCGCTGCAGGGCCCGGTCGTGATCCCCGTCGACGCAGTCCAGCCACGCCCAGGTCCCGCCGACGAGCCCCCAGAAGAGCGCGGGGGTGACCTCCCCGAACTCCTCCTCCAGGAGGGCCAGCTGCGCACGGGCGAGGCCGGTGCGTCCGGTGTGGCCGTAGTGCTGGGCGAGCAGCAGCCGCCCGGCGCCGGCGGACTCCGCTCCCCACTGCCCGGCCTCGTCGGCGGCCTCGACCAGGAGCCGCTCGGCCTCCGCGTCCCCCTCCGGGGACAGCCGGAGCCGTACGGCCGCGAGACGGGCCGTGAAGACCGGTACCTGGGAGCGCGCGCCGACCCGGGCGGCGGCCTCGGTGGCGCGCTCGAAGTCGGCGGCGGCCTCGGCGAGCCGCTCGTCCCGCTCGTAGGCCTCTCCCCGGGCGGCCAGGGACTCCGCGATCCCCCACGAGTCCCCCGCCGCCTCGAACAGGGCCAGCGCCTCGGCGGCGTCGCCCTCGCCCCGGCCGGCGAGCTTGGCCCGCATGAGGAGCGCGAAGCCCAGGTCCCAACCCGTGCCGTGGGCGCGGCCGGCGTCGACGATCAGGGTGAGGGTCTCGTCGAGGCCCGTGAGCTCCCCGGTCATCAGCCGGGCGAAGTACCACATCGTGCCGGGCTGGCGGCAGGTCTGCGGCAGCCCCGGGCGGTACGCGGCGACGAGCGCGGAGAGCCGGGCGCGGGTCTCGGGCCGTTCGAGGACGGTGGCGCCCTCGCCGCCCTCGGTCGCGAGGGCGTACAGCCGGCCTCCGCGCCGGGCCTCCCACAGCCGCTCGCCGGTCCACGGCGGCGGCACGTCCACGCACCGTCCGTCCAGCGGTTCCGCCGGGCGGACGGGCTCCTGGAAGGGGTCGGGGCCCAGACGGCCCGCCTCGGCGGCCCACGTGCGGGCGTCGACCTGGTGGTTGCGGAGCTGCCAGAACCAGCTGAGCGCGTGGACCAGGCAGAGCACCTCCTGCTCGTCGCCGAGCGCCACGGCCGTGCGCAGCGCGCCGCGCAGGTTGTCGTGCTCCCGCTCGCATCGGGCGACGGCGGCGACCTGCCCCGGGCCGCGCAGCTCCGGGTCGGTCCTGCGGGCGAACTCCCGGTAGTACGTGAGGTGTCGCCGCTCGACCGCCGCGCGCTCCCCGGCCTGGTCCAGCCGCTCCCCCGCGTACTCGGCCACGGTCTCCAGGAGCCGGAAGCGCATCCCGCCCCCGTCGGGGGCGGCCACGACGAGCGACTTGTCGACGAGGGCGCCGAGGAGTCCGAGGACGTCGAGGACGTCGACGTCCGGGGCGGCGGACGTGGCGTCCGGGGCGGCGGGCATGGCGTCCAGGGCGGCGGGCATGGCGTCCGGGGCGTCGGACGTGGCGTCCTGGGCCTCGGGGTCCGCGGCTTCGGCGTCCAGGGCCTCGGCGTCCTGGGCCCCCGCCGTGCCGCCCGCGCACACCGCCTCCGCCGCCGTCAGGTCGCAGCCGCCCGTGAACACCGCCAGCCGTCGCAGGACCGCGCGCTCGGCCTCGTCCAGGAGCTCCCACGACCAGTCCACCACCGCCCGCAGGGTCTGCTGGCGCGGCAGCACGGTCCGCGCGCCCGAGGTGAGCAGCCGGAAGCGGTCGTCCAGCCGGTCCGCGATCTGCCGGACCGACAGCATCCGCAGCCGCGCCGCCGCGAGTTCGATCGCCAGCGGCAGCCCGTCGAGCCGGCGGCAGATCTCCTCCGCCGCGTCCGGATCCTCCGCCGGATCGAACCCCGGGCGCGCGGACGCGCCCCGTTCGGCGAGGAGCCGCAGCGCCATGTCCCCGGGCAGCGGGCCCAGGGGCCGTACCTCCTCCCCCGGCACTCCCAGGGGCTCGCGGCTGGTCGCGAGGACGGTGACGCCGGGGCAGCGCGTGAGCAGCGCCTGGGCGAGTTCCGCCGCCTCGGCGACGACGTGTTCGCAGTTGTCGAGGACGAGCAGCATCCGCCGTCCGGCACAGTGCTCCACGAGGTCCGCGAAGCGGTCCTTCGGCCCGGCCGGGGCGACGGCCGGTGTGTGCCACAGCTGGGTCTCGCGGGCCCCGAGCGCGGTGAGGACGGCGGTGGCGACCGTGGACTCCTCGCGTACGGAGGCGAGTTCGGCGACGTGGACGGCGCCCTCGTACGTCCCCGCCGCCTCCAGGGCGAGCCGGGTCTTGCCGACGCCGCCCGGCCCGGTGAGGGTCACGAGCCGTCGCGACGTCCAGGCGGCGGCGAGCGAACCGAGTTCGTCGGTGCGGCCGATGAACGAGGTCAGTCGGGCGGGGAGGGAGCGCGCGGCCCCGGTCCGGGGCGGCACGGGCCCGTCGTCCGCGAGGAGTTCGGCGTGCAGGGCGCGCAGTTCGGGCCCGGGGTCCGTGCCGAGGCGGTCGGCGAGGGCCGCGCGCACCCCCTCGTACACCGTGAGGGCCTCGGCGGGCCGTCCGGCCGCGCGCAGGGCGCGGATCCGCAGCGCCTGGAGCGGTTCGTCGAGCGGCTGCCCGGCGGCGAGCGCGGCGAGCGGCGCGAGCACGTCGGCGGCCCGCCCGAGGGCCAGGTCGGCGGTGAGCCGGTCGCGCCGCGCCTGGGCGTGCCGCTGCTCGACCCGTACGACCACGGGGTCGGTGTCCCGTCCCGGCAGGTCCGCGAGGGCGGGCCCGCGCCACAGAACGAGGGCTTCGTCGAGGAGCGCGGCCGCACGCTCGGCATGCCCGGCGGCGAGTGCGGTGGCCCCTTCGGCGGCGAGCCGTTCGAAGCGGTGCAGGTCGACGGTGTCCGGGTCCGCGGCGAGCCGGTAGCCGCCGCCGGGGACGGAGACGACGGCCTCGCGGCCCAGGGCGCGGCGCAGTCGGCCGACGAGGGCCTGGAGCGCGGCCGTACGGCCCTGGTCGTCGGCCGGGTCGCCGTCGGCCCAGACCTGGCCGATCAGCGCGCCGGGGCCCACCGCGCGCCCGCCGGCCGCGGCGAGCGCGGTGAGGAGGGCGCGGAGCCGGGCACCGCTCAGGGCGGCCTCCGTCCCGTCGTCGGTACGGAAGGCCTGGCACGGACCGAGAACACGGTAGGGCGGCTGCACCGGCCCATTCTGCCCCGGGGCGGCGACCGGGGCGCCGGGCCCTCGGGTGCGGCCCCGTCGCGAGGTCCGGGGCACCGGGCCCTCGGGTTCGGCCCCGTCGCGACGTCCGGAGCGCCTGGCCCTCGGGGGCCCCGAACACCCATCCGCCCGGACGCCACGACGGACGCCGTGGCGTCCGCCCCGGGGCCGCCCGATTCGTCACCCTCCGCGGCGAACTCGCGCCACGCCGTGTCACCGCCATGGCGTCCGCGGGGCGCGGGTTCGACAATGGGGAGGATGACCGATGACGACCGGCGTACGCGCAGTGGCGAGATCGGGCCCGCCGAGTGGCTCGCCATGAACCGGACCGGCAGCTTCGACTGGGATCTCGACACGGGCACCATCGATGTCGACGAGTCCGGGCTGCTGATCTTCGGCGTGGCCCCGGACGCCTTCGACGGCAGCCCGGTGTCGCTCGTGACGCGCCTGGCCCCCGACGAGCGGGCCAAGCTGGAGGGCGTCGTCCGGACGGCCGTCAAGGGCGGCGCGGTCTCGTACACGGCGCACTTCCCCATCCCGCAGGCCGACGGTTCACCCCACTGGACGCACGTGCAGGCACGGATCCTGCGCTCCGCGGACGGCCGGGCCCGGCGGATCGTCGGCGTCGTGCGGGACACGACCGCCGAGGTCGCGCACTTCGCCTTCGTGCGCGAGCTGGAGAAGCGGCGCGAGGTGCAGACGAACATCGTCGAGCGGACGACGAACGCGCTGTCGCGGGCCGTCACCGTGGACGACGTGACGGCCGCCCTCACCGGTCCCGGCGGCCTCGCCCGCCTCGGCGCGGACGGTCTGGCGCTCGGTCTCGTCGAGAACGGCTCGCTCAACATCATCGCGCTCAGCGGTGAATCCCTCGACATCCTCAACGACTTCCGGAGCCGCCGTCTCGACCGGAGGCTGCCGCTGGCCGAGGCGGTGCTGAGCGGGCGGCCCCGGTTCGTCTCCAAGTTCCCCTCGCTGGGGCGGGACTTCCCCGAACTCGCGCCCTACGTGGCGCGGCTGGAGTTCCAGGCCGCCTGCTACCTGCCCCTGGTGGCGCAGGCGCGTTCGCTGGGCGGCATGGCGCTCTTCTACCGGGGCCGCACCTCGTTCAACGCGGACGAGCGCAACCTCGCCCTCGGTCTCGCGGCGATCGTCGCCCAGTCCCTCCAGCGGGCCATCCTCTTCGACGAGGAGCGGGAGCTGGCGACCGGACTCCAGGCGACGATGCTGCCGCGCCGGATCCCCCAGTTCTCCGGCGGGGAGATCGCGGTCCGTTACCACGCGGCCTGGAGCGGTCGGCAGGTCGGCGGCGACTGGTACGACGTGATCCCGCTGCCCCGGGGCCGGGTCGGGATCGTCGTCGGTGACGTCCAGGGCCACGACACGCACGCCGCCGCCATCATGGGGCAGCTGCGGATCGCGCTGCGCGCGTACGCCGGAGAGGGGCACGCCCCGTCGACCGTCCTGGCCCGCGCCTCCCGCTTCCTCGCCGAGCTGGACACCAACCGCTTCGCGACCTGCACGTACGCGCAGGTGGACCTGGCGAGCGGCACCCTGCGCGCCGTACGGGCCGGACATCTCGGGCCGCTGATCCGGCACACCGACGGCCGGGTCGGGCAGCCCAAGCTGCGGGGCGGGCTACCGCTCGGCCTGGCCACCGTGTTCGGGGAAGAGGAGTTCCCCGAGACCCGGCTCGACCTCGTGCCCGGCGAGACGCTGGTGCTCTGCACCGACGGGCTCGTCGAGCAGCCCGGCGCCGACATCGAGTCCGGTCTGGCCGCGCTGTCGGGCGCGATCAGCAGCGGCCCGCCACAGGCCGAGGCGCTCGCCGACCACCTCTCCGAGCGCCTCTGGGAGCGCTGGGGCTCGGGCGACGACGTGGCGCTGCTCGTGCTGCGGCGCAGCCCGGACCCGGGCACGCCCCGGGCGCCGCGCATCCACCAGTACATCCACCAGGCCGACCCGGCGGGCCTCTCCGACGCGCGCGCGGCCGTCGGGCAGGCGCTCCGCGACTGGGGCATGCCGGAACTCGCCGACGACGCGGAGCTGTTGACCGGCGAGCTCCTGGTGAACGTGCTGCTGCACACCGAGGGCGGAGCGGTGCTGACCCTGGAGGTGCTGCCCGAACCGGTGCGGCGGGTACGGCTCTCGGTGCAGGACCGGTCGAGCGCCTGGCCCAGGCGGCGCACCCCGGGAGAGGCCGCCACCTCGGGCCGGGGGCTGCTGCTGCTCGACGCGCTGGCGTCCCGGTGGGGCGTCGAGCCGCGCGGCGAGGGCAAGGCGGTGTGGTGCGAGATCGGGCCGGTGCCGGTGGCCGCCGAGGCCGCCCCCGGCGGTGGGTGAGGAGGTCGTCGTGGACCCCGTGGCCGCCCTGAACAGGATCGCGTTCCTCCTGGAGCGGTCCCAGGCGCCCGGCTACCGGTCGCGCGCGTTCCGTACGGCCTCGGCCGCCGTCGCCGCCCTCCCGGAGGGCGAGGCCGCGAGGCGTGCGGCCGACGGGACGCTGGAGTCCCTGAAGGGCGTGGGTCCGAAGACGGCGGCGGTGGTGCGCGAGGCGCTGGAGGGGCGCGTGCCGGAGTACCTCGCGCACCTGGAGGAGGAGGTGGAGGCCTCCCTGGGCCCGGCGGAGACGGACGGGCGGGGCGGCGAGGCGCTGCGGGCGGCCCTGCGCGGTGACTGTCACCTGCACTCGGACTGGTCCGACGGCGGGGCCACGATCGAGGCCATGGGGCGTGCGGCGGCGGACCTCGGGCACGAGTGGGCCGTCCTCACCGACCACTCGCCGCGGCTGACGGTGGCGCGGGGCCTGTCGCCCGAGCGGCTGCGGGAGCAACTGGACGTCGTGGCCGGGCTCAACGAGCGGTGGGCGCCCTTCCGGCTGCTGACCGGGATCGAGTGCGACATCCTGGAGGACGGCTCGCTCGACCAGGAGCCCGAGCTCCTCGCGCGGCTCGACCTGGTGGTCGGCTCGGTGCACTCGAAGCTGCGGATGGACTCCCGGTCGATGACCCGGCGTCTGGAACGGGCCGTGCGCGACCCGTCCGTGGACGTGCTCGGGCACTGCACCGGACGTCTGGTGGCCGGCGGCCGGCTGCGTCCCGAGTCCGCGTTCGACGCGGAGCGCGTCTTCGGGGCCTGCGCCGAGTCGGGCACGGCCGTGGAGATCAACAGCCGCCCGGAGCGGCTCGACCCCCCGCGCCGGCTGCTGCGCGAGGCCGTCGCGGCCGGCGTGTACTTCGCCGTCGACACGGACGCCCACGCGCCCGGTCAGCTGGAGTGGCAGATCCTGGGCTGCGCTCGGGCCGAGGAGTGCGGGGTGCCGCCGGACCGGGTGATCAACACCTGGCCGGCGGAGCGCCTGCTGGAGTGGACCGCGGAGTGAGCCGGCGAGGGACCGCCGTGGGGGTCAGGCCCGCTGCCAGACCGTGGTCGCGTTGCAGAACTCGCGGATGCCGTGGCCCGAGAGCTCGCGTCCGTACCCGGAGCGTTTGACCCCGCCGAAGGGCAGCGCCGGGTGCGAGGCCGTCATGCCGTTGACGAAGACCCCGCCCGCCTCCAGGTCGCGGACGAAGAACGCGACGTCCTCCGCCGAGCGCGTCCAGACGTTGGAACTGAGGCCGAACGGCGAGTCGTTGGCGACGGTCACGGCCTCCTCGATGTCGCTGACGGGGTAGACCGTGGCGACCGGGCCGAAGGCCTCCTCCTGGTGGATCCGCATCTCCGGGGTGATGCCGGTGAGGACGGTGGGGCGGTAGTACCAGCCGTTCCGCAGGGCCGGCTCCTCGGGGCGGTGGCCACCGCAGAGGGCGGTCGCGCCGCGTTCCACGGCGTCGTCGACGAGCGCTTCCAGGTCGGCCCGGCCCTGTTCGGTCGCGAGGGGGCCGACGTCGGTGGACTCGTCGAGGGGGTCGCCGACGGTGAGGGCGTTCATGGCGGCGGTGAAGCGCTCCGAGAAGTCGTCGTACACGTCGCGGTGGACGATGAACCGCTTGGCGGCGATGCAGGACTGCCCGTTGTTCTGCACGCGCGCGGTGACGGCGGTCTTGACGGCTCCGACGATGTCGGCGGACGGCATGACGATGAACGGGTCGCTGCCGCCGAGCTCCAGGACGGTCTTCTTCACCTCGTCGCCCGCGACGGCGGCGACGGCCCGGCCCGCGGGTTCGCTGCCGGTGAGGGTGGCGGCCACGACCCGGGGGTCCCGAAGGACGCCCTCGACCTCGCGGGAGCCGATGAGGAGGGTCTGGAAGCAGCCGTCGGGATATCCGGCGCGGCGGAAGAGGTCGCCCAGGTAGAGCGCGGTCCTCGGCACGTTGGAGGCGTGTTTGAGGAGGCCGGTGTTGCCCGCCATGAGCGCGGGCGCGGCGAAGCGGATCACCTGCCAGAGCGGGAAGTTCCACGGCATGACGGCGAGGACGGGGCCGAGGGGGCGGTAGTGGACCCGGGCGGTGTCCGCGCCGGAGTCCTGGACGTCGCTCTCGGCCGGGTGTTCGTCGGCGAGCAGCCGCTCGGCGTTCTTGGCGTACCAGCGCATGGCCTTGGCGCACTTGGCCGCCTCCGCGCGGGAGGCCGCGATGGGCTTGCCCATCTCGGTGGTCATGGTGCGGGCGATGTCCTCGTTGTCCTCGTCGAGGAGGGTCGCGGCGGCGCGCAGCAGCCGGGCGCGTTCGGCGAAGGACGTCGTGCGGTACTGGCGGTAGGCCTCGTGCGCGGCGGCGACGCGGCGCTCGACCTCCTCGGGCCCGTGGGCCTCGTAGGTGCGCAGCGTCTCGCCGGTCGCGGGGTTCACGGTGGCGATGCCCATGACGTTCCTCCTCCTGCCATCGGCCCCCGTCTTCCCAACCTTCCGCTCCCCATGCGTCGGCGCAACAGGGGCGGGGCGCCGGGGTGACCGCCCGGCCGGCCGGGTCCGTCGGGCTCAGGCGGTGAGCCAGGTCAGGGCGCCGGAGAGGTGGGCGCGGAACGCCGGGTCGCGGTACGCCTCCGAGGCGTGCCCGAGGGCGGTGAAGAGGACGCGCCCCCGGTCGACGCCGCGGCACCAGACGAGCGGGTGGTCGTCGCCGTGGGTGCCCCCGCGGTACGCGGACTCGTCGGCCCGGGCGAGGATCCGCGCGCCCGCGGCCCCCGGGTGGGAGGTGAAGTTGTACCACTCGTCGGTCCAGGCCCAGCGGTCCGGGAGGGGGGCGGTCGCGGGGTGGTCGCGGGCGTCGACGAGGACGGTGCCGGGCTGGATCTCGGGGTGGCCGTCGAAGCGGGTGCCGAGCAGCTCGCCGTAGAAGGGCCAGTCCGGTTCGGCGTTGGCGGCGGCGTGCACGGCGAGGAGCGAGCCGCCGCCCCGGAGGTACGCCTCGAAGGCCGAGCGTCCGTCGGGCGTCAGGACGTTCCCGGTCGTGGACAGCAGGACGACGGCGGCGCACCGCCCGAGGCGCTCGGGGGTGAAGGCGCCGGGATCCTCGGTGATCTCGGGCGTGTGTCCGAGCTTCCGCGCCAGCTCGGCGAGGGCGGCGGCGCCCGCGGGGATCGAGTCGTGGCGGTATCCCGCCGTACGGGTGTAGATCAGGACGTCGGCGGTGGGCACGCGGTGGACTCCAGGGACGGTACGGGACGGGCCGAGCGGCAGGGGAAAGCGCTTTCCCCTCCGGGGGACCGTAGCCACCCAAAACCCCGGGCCGCAAGCCCCGGCCCTGCGCCACACTGCTCCGATGACGCCCCTGCACGCTCATGCCCGGGCCGCCCTCGCCCATGTGGCCGACCGCTCCACCGGCGCCCCGCTCGACCCGGCCCTGCGGGTCACGCTCAACTTCCACCCGCACTTCCTCGACCGGCTCGCGGACGAGGGGGTCTACCGCTCCCAGTTCGTCACCGGCACCGGCAACGGCGGCCTCACCGCCCGCCCGGGCGGGGACCGTTGGCGCTGGGAGAGCCGCATCTTCGGCGGGGCCTACGACGAGGCACCGGCGGAGGCCCGTCCGGTCTACGGCGCCCTGGACTTCCGCCGCCGCCCCTTCGGCGCCGCCCCCCGCTTCGGCTCCGCCCATCTGCGGCTCTCGGCCGCCGCCCTGGACCGCGCGACCTTCTGCTACCCGGACAGCTTCCTGGAGCCGGCCGACTTCGGCGTCGCCTCCCGGATGGGGCTGATCGCCCTCGCCGAGGCCGACGCCCAGGATGCGCTCGACGACTCCATCGAGGCACAGGTCCACGGCCTGGTCGTGATCGGGCGGGACGTGGAGGCACTCGTCCTGGATCCGAGCCACCGGGGCACGGAGGTGGAGGAGGCGGCGCGGCGGCTGCCGTGCGCCGTGGAGTGGCACGGGGGGTTCCGCGTCTCCGTCGACGAGCTGCGGCGACACCCGTCGTTCCGGGGGCCCGCGTACGTGGAGCTCGCGGCCCGGATCGCCGTCGACGGGCTCCTGGACCCCCGGATCGTCCAGGAGGCGTCCGCGTCGGGGCGGTACGACCCGCTGGACGTGAAGCGGGTCTGGCACTGCCTGGCCCGCTTCGGGGCGCCCGCCGTGTGATCCGTTGTCGTATCGGATACATCTCTGTATCTTTTGGCGCGCCGTGCGTCCCGCCCGCGCCCCACGCTCACCGAGGAGCCGTCATGAGCACCGTGCCGCCCGCCATCGCCGCCGCCGTCGGACCGCTGCCCGAGGGCGCGATCGTGCCGCTGCCGCCCACCTTCGCGACCGTCGAGGAGGAGCGCCGCCACCGCAAGGAACAGCTCGCCGCGGGCTTCCGGATCTTCGGCAGGTTCGGCTTCTCGGAGGGCGTCGCCGGACACATCACCGTCCGCGACCCGGGCGACCCGAACGCCTTCTGGGTCAACCCGTTCGGGATGAGCTTCACGCAGATCAAGGCCTCGGACCTGATCCTGGTGAACCACGAGGGGAACGTCCTCGAAGGTCGCAGGCCGGTGAACCGGGCCGCGTTCGTCATCCACTCGCGGGTGCACGCGGCCCGCCCCGACGCGGTCGCCGCCGCGCACTCGCACTCCCTGCACGGCAAGGCCTTCTCCAGCCTCGGCGTCCCGCTCGACCCGATCACGCAGGACGCCTGCGCGTTCTTCGAGGACCACGGGATCTACGACGACTACCGGGGCGTGGTCAACGAGACCGAGGAGGGCGAGCGGGTCGCGAAGGCTCTCGGCGCGTACAAGGCGGTCATCCTCAAGAACCACGGGCTGCTCACCGTCGGCCACTCCGTCGCCGAGGCCGTGTGGTGGTTCGTCACCATGGAGCGCTCCTGCCAGGCGCAGCTCCTCGCGATGGCGGCGGGCACCCCGCAGCTCATCGACCGCGAGACGGCGCTGCTCACCCGGGGGCAGATCGGCGGGCACCTGGCCGGCTGGTTCCAGGCGCGCCCGCTGTGGGATCAGATCACCGCGTCCGACCCGGACCTGTTCGACTGACCGGCGGGCCCCCGGCCGGGGATCTCGCGGGTCGTCGCCTCCAGGAGCGGGGCGAGGAACTGCCGTTCCAGGGTGCCGGGCGGCAGCTCGGCCGGTTCCACGTAGCTCTGCGCGAGACCGCCCTCGCGCAGGGCGATCAGGAGGCGGGCGAACCGGTCGGCCTCCACGGTCAGCTCGCGTCCGGCCCTGCGCAGCACCAGCGTGAGGCCGCGGGCGATCTCGGCCCGCAGCCGCTCGTCGTGGCGGGCGAGCACCCAGGCGGCCTGCGGGTCGCGGATGGCGTGCAGGGTGAACTCGGTGGTGACGAGGTACCACTCCCGCTCGTCCGGCTCGACGCGCGCGGCGAGCTCCGCGAGCCGGGTGAGGGTGTACTCCTCGGGGGTCAGCGCGTCGATGGCCTCGGCGAGGCGCCGTACGGTCCGCTCGCTGTGCTCGTCGAAGAGGGCGAGGAAGAGCTCTTCCTTGCTGGCGAAGTTCGAGTAGTACGCGCCCCGCGTGTAGCCGGCGCGCTCGCAGATCTGCTCGATGGTCGTCGCGTGGAAGCCGTGCTCGGCGAAGGTCTCCAGGGCCGCCTTCAGGAGCGCCGCGCGGGTGCGGGGCCGCCGCCTGGTGACACCTTTCGGCACGGGTGGATCCTCCTCGCTCGGGCCGCTCGCGCGGCGGACGCCCACCTTACCGGCGCCGCCTTCCCGGACGGCCGGGGCATCCCGCCCCGGATCTCGCCCCGTGGTCCGTCCCGGGCCCGCGCCCTGTCCTGCCCGGCTACTCGACCTCGCCCCTGCGGCGGACCCGGGTGGCGAGGAGGCCGCCGAGGAAGCCGAGGACCAGGCCCCAGAGGAGGGCGAAGCCGGTCGTCTTCCAGACGTGCGGACGGAGCACGACCTCACCGCCGAGGGAGTCGAGGTCGCCGATGCCGAGGACGGAGAGGCCGAAGTGGGCGTCGACGAGGGTGACCGGGGCGGCGACGAGCATCGTGAGGGCGAAGGCGACGCCCAGGTGAAGGGCGTGCCGCCCGACCGGCATCCGGGCCGGGGAGCGGACGGCGGCGAGGAAGGCCGCGCCGAGCACCAGGACGCCGGCGACGGGCAGCAGCCACCACGCGCGCGCGTCCTGGGCGGCGAGCGAGGACAGGTCCACGGTCGAGAGGCCGGAGCTGTCGCCGTCGCCGCGCAGGACGGCGTCGAGGATCTGTGGCATGGGCAGGCCGAAGGGACCGTCCACCCTGCCTTCCCAGGAGCCGCCGATGCCCACGCCGAGGGCGAGCCAGGTGACGTTGGGGAGGCCCAGGAGGAGGACGGCGAAGGTGTCCGCGGGGTGGCCCTTCGTCGCCGCCACGACGATCCCGATGACCAGGCCCACGACGACGTACGCGAGGAGCAGCAGGAGCATCGCGAAGGCGGCGGGCCGGACGGCCTCCTGGTGGCGGACGAGCCGGGACGGCAGCGGGGTCCTGCGGGAGACGAGGAGCGCGATGACGAGGACGCCGAGGATCCACAGGAGCCCGTAGAAGAGCGTGGGCCCGAGGTCGGTGCGGAAGCCGACGGTCGGGTTCACGGCGTCCAGGAGGTCGCCGAACAGGTCCATGAGGGGGTCCCCGGAGTCGCCGCCGAGGGTGAGGGGGAAGTCGTGGCGGGCGAAGGCCGAGAGGCCGGCGAGGGCGGCCAGCCAGAGCACGACGACGGCGGCCGCGCGGAGCAGGAGTTCACGGGCGGCGGTCACCGCGTGGTGGCGCAGGGGGCGCAGGAAGCAGAAGCCGGTGACCAGTGCGCCCACCAGGGTGACGGTGAGCGGCATGGCGGTCAGTTCGCCCTGCGTTCCGGCGAGGGCGCCCGCGTCTCCGGAGAGTTCGACCTTGCCGCCCGCGGCCATGACGACGACCGCTGCGAGGACGGCGCCGAAGCCGCCGGGCAGGTCGGCGGCGCCCGCGGCCCAGAGCCCGAGCACGGCGACGACACCCATCGCGGCGAACCCGGCCGCGACGGCGGCCAGGGCCTGGAGGACGACACGCGCGTAGCGCCCGGCCGGGGTCGCGGGGGACCGCGCGGGGGTGGGCATCCGACTGCTCGTCACCCTGCCCACGCTAGTGCCGGCGACGGGGGTCCGCTTGCGGGCCGGGAGGCCGCGGCTCACCGCCCGGCCTCCTTCGGCGCCCGCGCGTACCGGGGCTCCGGGTGACGCGGGGTCGCCCCCCGACCCCCGTGGGTGCCCGCCGGTACCGACGCTCCGGATGAAGCGGGCTCACCGCCCGACCCCCGTGGGTGCCCGCCGGTACCGACGCTCCGGATGAAGCGGGCTCACCGCCCGACCCCCGTCGACACCCGCCCCCACCGACGCTCCGGATGACGCCCGCGGCGCGGAGGCCGCCCCGGGGCCGCCGTCGTCCGGCGGCCCTCAGGCGCGGCCCGGCGACGGTCCGGCCCCGCCCGCCGGACCGGGTCCCGCGGCGCGCCCGTCCCGTACTCCCGCACCGGTCCGGCCGTCCGGTGCGCGGACGCGGGCGTGGCGTCGCAGGACGCGGGCCTCGCCCGGGAACAGGGCCGGACCCGGCACGGTCAGGACCGGGCCGGAGGCGCGGCGCAGGACCCCGCGCAGCACCGGGCGGCGGCGCGGCCGGGCGAGGCGGCCCCGGCCCGGCGCCGAGCCGAGGACGAGCAGGTCGCCGGGGCGGTCGGCCGCCGCGCACAGCGCGGCCGCCGGGGCGCCCCGGACGACCCGGCCCTCGAAGGCGAGGCCCGCGGGGACGCCGCCGAGGCCGTCGACGAGCGCGTCCTCCAGGCGCCGCCGGGCGTCGTCGCCCCAGAGGCGCGCCCAGGCACGGTCGGGCATCCGGGCGAAGAGCCCCTCGCCCTCCGGGGGTTCCCAGACCAGCACCGCCAGGAGCGGTGTGCCGTCGCGGCGGGCGAGGGCGGTCGCGTACCGCAGGGCGGCGAGCGAGGCGAGCGAACCGGTCACTCCGACGACGATCCGGCCGTCGCCGCGCGGGTGCGGGCCGGTCACGCCGGTTCGCCGGCGTGGGCGCGGGGCCTCGGCGTCGCGGTGCGGCGCTCCTGGGGGCGCGTCGTCCTCGGGCGCAGGGCGCGGAGCCGGGCGCCGACCGGCAGGGCCCGGAGCCAGGCGCCGACCGGAAGGGGCCGGGCCGCCCGCTCCTCCGCTCGCCGCTGCCACATCCGCTCGTCCCGGTCGGTGAAGTGTCCGGACATCGGTCGTCTCCTTTCCCTGAGGACCATGGCCACCAGGCCACTGGAGAGGAGTCTGTAGTCTTATTGGCCCGGACAGCAGAGCCAATGAGGAGTGATTGGCATGGCAGTGGCACGTGTGGTCCACACAGCGGACCGGACCCTGACGGGTCGCCAGCTCGCATCGCTCCTCACCCCTCCCCCGGAGGGCCGTTTCGGCTACCGGGAGCTGGCGCGGGCCGTGCGGGAGGCGCTGCTCGACGGCCGGGTGGCGCTTCGCCTGCGGCTGCCGGCCGAGCGGGAGCTCTCCGCGGTCCTCATGGTGAGCCGGACCACCGTGACGGGGGCGTACGACCTGCTCCGGGAGAGCGGTTACGCGCACAGCAGGCGCGGCGCCGGCACCTGGACCGCGCTGCCGGACGGGCAGGCGCCGACCGTCCTCGGCGCCTTCCAGGACGACTCCGGCGGCACCATCGACCTGGCGCTCGCCGCGCCGCCCGCACCGGAGGAGGAGCTGTCGGCCGCCCTGGCGGTGGCCGCGGCCGAACTGCCGCGCTATGCCGGATCGCAGGGCTACCACCCGTACGGACTGCCCGCGCTGCGCGCCGCGATCGCCGACCGCTACACGGCCAGGGGCCTGCCGACCCTCCCGGAGCAGATCCTCGTCACCACCGGAGCGCAGCAGGCCGTCTCGCTGGTGCTGACCCTGCTCGGCCGGGCGGGCGACCGGGTGCTCGCCGAGAACCCCTCGTACACCAACGCCCTCGACGCGATGCGCGGGCGCCTGCTCCGGATCACCCCGGTGCCGGTGACCGAGGCGGGCTGGGACACCGGGCTGATCGACGCGGCGCTGCGGCAGACCGCGCCGCGCCTGGCCTATCTGATCCCGGACTTCCACAACCCGACCGGGCGGCTCATGCCGTCCGAGCAGCGCCGGGAGGTCGCGCGGTCCGCGCGGGCCACCGGGACCTGGCTGGTGGTCGACGAGACGCTGACGGACATGGCGCTGGACGTGCCCGCGCCGGTGCCGTTCGCGGCGACGGCCGGCGGGGGCGACGGCGAGCAGATCGTCTCCGTCGGCTCGCTGAGCAAGAGCTGCTGGGGTGGCCTGCGGGTCGGCTGGGTGCGGGCCGCGTCCCGCGTGGTGACCGAGCTGGCCCGGGTCCGGATCACCGCCGACCTGGCCGGTTCCGTACTCGACCAGCTGGTGGCCGTCGCCCTGATGGACCGCCTCGACGCGATCCTGCCGCAGCGCCTCGACGGGCTGCGGCTGCGGCGGACCGCGCTGACCGAGGCGCTCGCCCGCCATGTGCCCGAGTGGCGGTGGACGGTGCCGCCGGGCGGGATGTGCCTCTGGATCGACCTGGGCCGTCCGGTGGCCTCGTCCCTCGCGGCCCGTGCGCTGCGGCACGGGGTACGGGTGGAGGGCGGCGCCCGGTTCGGGGTGGACCCCGGCACGCACGAGCACCGGCTGCGGATCCCGTTCACCGCGCCCGTGGACGTGTACGAGGCGGCGGCGGAGCGGCTCGCGGCGGCCCTGGACGGCGCCCCGGGCCACTTCGCCGATCCGGCGCTGCCGGACTGGGTGGCCTGAGGAGCCGGGGCGGCCCTTATTCGGGTGCCCGGCCCGCGCCGGTCCGTGTACGGTCCACCGGGTGGAACCTCTGACCGACAAACAGATCCGCTCGTCCTTCGTGAACTGCACCAAGGGCGAGGCGGCTCGCCTCAGGCTGCCCCTCGACTTCGCCGAACTCCCCTGGGAGGACCTGGACTTCCTGGGCTGGGTCGACCCGGGAGCGCCGCTGCGGGCGCACCTGGTCGTGCCGCGCGAGGAAGGGCCGCTCGGTGTGAGCCTGCGGGTCCCCGCCACCGGCCGGACCAGCGCCGTGAAGTCGAGCATGTGCCAGGTCTGTCTGACCGCGCACGCCTCCTCGGGCGTCACGCTCCTGGTGGCGCCGCTGGCGGGCAGCCGCGGCCGCGAGGGGAACACGGTCGGGATCTACCTCTGCGCGGACCTCGCCTGTTCCCTGTACGTCCGGGGCCGGCGGCAGCCGAAGCTGCGCCACCGGCGCCACGAGGAGTCCCTCACCCTCGACGAGCAGGTCGCCCGGCTGACGGGCAACCTGGACGCGTTCGTCGACCGGGTGACGGGGGGCTGACGGCCTGGGCGCGGCCTCGGCCCGGCCGGCGCGGCCCGGTCGTCCCGGCCCGGCCCGCCGCGTTCAGCGGAAGGCCTGCTCGCCGGTGAGCGCCTTGCCGATGACCAGGGAGTGGACCTCGCTCGTGCCCTCGTAGGTGAGCACCGACTCCAGGTTGTTGGCGTGGCGCAGCACCGGGTACTCCAGGGTGATGCCGTTGGCGCCCAGGATGGTGCGGCACTCGCGGGCGATCGCGATCGCCTCGCGGACGTTGTTCAGCTTGCCCACGCTGACCTGCTCGGGGGTGAGCGCGCCCGCGTCCTTGAGGCGGCCGAGGTGGAGGGCGAGGAGCATGCCCTTGCCGAGCTCGACGGCCATGTCGGCGAGCTTCTGCTGGGTCAGCTGGTAGGAGGCGAGGGAGCGGGCGAAGACGACCCGGTCCCTGGCGTAGGAGATCGCGGTCTCCAGGCAGTCGCGGGCGGCGCCGAGGGCGCCGAAGACGATGCCGAAGCGGGCCTCGTTGAGGCAGCCGAGCGGGCCGGAGAGGCCACGGGCCTCCGGGAGCATCGCGTCGGCGGGGAGGCGCACGTCGTCGAGGACGAGTTCGCTGGTGACGCTCGCCCGCAGCGAGAGCTTCATCCTGATCTCGGGGGCGCTGAAGCCGGGGGTGCCGGCCGGGACGAGGAAGCCGCGGACGCCGTCCTCGGTGCGGGCCCAGACGACGGCCACGTCGGCGACCGATCCGTTGGTGATCCACATCTTGGTGCCGTTGAGCACCCAGTCGGAGCCGTCCCTCTTGGCGTGGGTGCGCATGGCACCCGGGTCCGATCCGGCGTCGGGCTCGGTGAGGCCGAAGCAGCCGATGTACTCGCCGGCCGCCATCTTCGGCAGCCACCGCTGCTTCTGCTCCTCGGAGCCGTACTTCCAGATCGCGTACATCGCGAGGGAGCCCTGCACGGAGACGAGGGAGCGCAGTCCGGAGTCGACGGCCTCCAGCTCCAGGCAGGCGAGGCCGTACGCGACGGAGTTGGTGCCCGCGCAGCCGTAGCCCTCCAGGTGCATGCCGAGCACGCCGGTGCCGCCGAGGGTGCGGGCGAGCTCACGGGCGGGGATCTCGCCCTTCTCGAACCAGCCGGCGACGTGCGGCCGCAGCTCGCGGTCGGCGACGGCGCGCACGGTGTTCCGGATCTCCCGCTCCTCGTCGGTGAGGAGTCCGTCGACGGCGAGCAGGTCGAAGGGGTGGACGGGGGTGGACGGCGACTTCACGGACGGCCTCCTGGCGGCTGTGGCAACGCGGTGGCAACTCGGCGAGCCGAAGCGTAGCCCCAGATCGAATATTGGATCCAGTATTGAATTTCCGACACCCGAGCCGTACGGTCCGATTGGATCCAATCCATGGGCCGGGATCGGACCACCGGTCTCCGGTACGCCGGCGGGAGCGAGGAGAGCGGAATGCGCGCAGAGCGGCCGGACACCCCGGGGACGGCGCCGGAGGCCGGAGCCCTGTCCGGAATCGTCGTCGCCGACTTCGGCCGGGTCCTCGCCGGGCCGTACATGACGATGCTCCTCGCCGACCTGGGCGCGGACGTGATCAAGATCGAGCGGCCCGGGTCCGGCGACGACACGCGCGCGTGGGGCCCGCCGTTCGCCGCGGGCGAGGCCACCTACTTCCTCGGCGTGAACCGGAACAAGCGCTCCGTCGCGCTGGACCTCACCGACCCGGGTGACCTGGCCACGGCCCGCGCGATCGTGGACCGCGCGGACGTGCTCGTCGAGAACTTCCGGCCGGGCACGATGGAGAAGCTCGGCCTGGGATACGAGGACGTGCGGGCGGACAACCCCGGGCTCGTCTACTGCTCGGTGACCGGTTTCGGCACCGAGGAGGGGGCCCGGCTGCCGGGCTACGACCTGCTCGTCCAGGCCATGGGCGGGCTCATGAGCGTGACGGGCGAACCGGACGGGCAGGGCACCAAGGCCGGGGTCGCCCTGGTCGACGTCATCACCGGCCTCCACGCGGGCATGGGCGTCCTCGCCGCCCTGCGGCACCGGGAACGCACCGGGGAGGGACAGCGCGTCGAGGTCTCGCTGCTCGGCTCCCTCCTCTCGGCCCTCACCAACCAGGCCGCCGCCCATCTGGGCGCCGGGGTCGTGCCGCGCGCGATGGGCAACAGGCACCCGAGCATCGCACCGTACGAGGTGTTCGAGGCGCGGGACCGGCCGCTCGTCCTCGCCGTGGGCAACGACCGGCAGTTCAGGACCCTGTGCGGGCGGCTCGGGCGACCGGACCTCGCCGGGGACCCCCGGTTCGCCACCAACACCGCCCGGGTCGCCCACCGGGAGGAGCTGGTCGCGGCACTCGCCGCCCCGCTCGGCGCCCGTACCGCCGACGCCTGGTTCGAGGAGCTCACCGCGGCCGGCGTGCCCTGCGGGCCGATCAACGACCTGGCCGCCGCCTTCGACCTCGCCGACCGGCTCGGGCTCGCCCCGCGCGTCCCGGAGTCCGCGGCCGGCCCCGGCCAGGTCGCCCACCCGATCCGGCTCGGCGCCACCCCTCCCTCCTACCGCGCCGCTCCCCCGCGCCTCGGCGAGCACACGGACGGCGTGCGGTCGGAGCTCGGCGGAGCCGTCCACGGGCCGTCGGCGCAGGACGGCGACGCGTAGGAAGATGGTCGGCACCGGCGGCGGGTCCGCCGGCGGGGACGTGAGGGAACGGAAGGTCACAGGCGATGAGCAGCGCGGTGCAGAAGCGGCGGCCGCAGACCGCCCAGCAGTTCGTCCTGGAGGAACTGCGGCGCGCCATCACCAGCGGGGAGCTCAGGCCCGGGCGGCCGATCCGGCAGGAGGCCCTGGCGGCGCGGTTCGAGGTGAGCCGGGTGCCGCTCCGGGAGGCGCTCAAGGCCCTGGAGGCCGAGGGCCTCGTCGTCCACCACGTCCACCGGGGCTACTTCGTCGCCGAACTCTCCCTCGCCGACCTGGAGGAGATCTACCGGATCCGGGAGCTGCTGGAGACCGAGGCGGTCCGCGCGGCCGTGCGGCGGCTTCCGGAGGACACGGTCGACACGCTCGAACGGATCCAGCGCGAGGTGGAGCGGGCCGCCGAGGCGGCGGACGTGGCCGCCATGGCCGTGGCCAACCGCCTCTTCCACTTCACCCTGATCGAGGCGTCCGGGATGCCGCGGCTGGTCCGCCTCGTCACGACCCTGTGGGACTCCACCGACGCGTACCGCTCGCTCTACTACACGGACTCCCCGCACCGGGAGCAGGCGGTACGGGAGCACCGCGCCGTGATCTCCGCCCTCCGCGAGCTCGACGCGGAGGCCGCCGTCCGGCTGCTCGACGAGCACCGGGCGCACGCGGTGGCGGCGCTGCGCTCGGTACTGGAAGCGCCCGAACAGGACTGACCCCGGCCGTCGTCGTCCCGCGTGCGGAGCCGGACGGCGGCACGAGCCCGGCCCGGTGGGCACGGCACCCCCTCGGCGGCCGGACGGGATCGCGTGCGGCGCCGCGGGCGGAGGCGGCGGTTACCCTGTGCGCCGGACGCGAGGAGGAACCATGGCGCGGATGCCGTCGGCCGAACGACGCAGGCAGCTGGTCGAGGCGGCGATCAGGGCGATGACCAGGGACGGCGTGGCCCGGACCACCACCCGCTCGATCTGCGCCGAGGCAGGCGTGTCACTGAGCGTCTTCCACTACTGCTTCGACTCCAAGCAGGCCCTCCTGGAGGCCGCCATCGAGTCGATCAACGACACCTACGTCGTCCACGTGATGTCGGCGGTCGAGCCCAGGACGACCCTGCACGAGACGGTGCGGGGCGCCCTCGGCACGTACTGGAAGCACGTCACCGCCCATCCGGCCGAGCACATGCTGACCTATGAGCTCACCCAGTACGCCCTGCGCGAGGAGGGGTTCGAGCACCTGGCGCGGGCCCAGTACGAGCAGTACGTCGCCTCGGGGACCACCCTGATCGAGCAGGTCTGCGCAGTGTGCGAGGTCGAGCCGAAGGTGCCCGTGAACCTGCTCGCGCATCTGCTCGCGGCGATGATCGACGGGCTGACGCTGCAGTACCTGGTGCTGGGCGACGAGCGGACCGCCGCGGCGCTGCTCGACGCGACGGCCGAACAGCTGGTCACGCTGATCGGGGGCTGACAGGTCATCAACAGGTCATTTGACCCGGACTCTTGACTCACTCGGCGTTCCTCGCGATCCTCAGGCCGAGCCGCTGTTACCGCAAGAAACATTCGGCGGCCCACGCCCGGTACACCCCCATGACCGAAGGCTCGCTGACCATGAATCGACCAACAACGCGCAGAGCGGGCGGGCGGTTCGCCCTCGTCTCGCTCTTCATCGCCCTGGCCACCGTCGTCTTCGGCGCCGGGCCGGTCCCCGCGGCCGACGCCGGTTCGTGGTGGGAACCCACCGCTCGGCCCGCACCCGACTCCCAGATCAACGTCACGGGCGCCCCCTTCAAGGGCACCGACGCGCAGGGCAAGGTGCGCGGCTTCGTCGACGCGCACAACCACCTGATGTCCAACGAGGGCTTCGGCGGCCGGATGATCTGCGGGGCGACGTTCTCGCCGGCGGGTGCCGCCGACGCCCTGAAGGACTGTCCCGAGCACTACCCGGACGGCTCGGGGGCGCTCTTCGAGCACCTCACGGGCGGTGACAACGGCAAGCACGACCCGGTCGGCTGGCCCACGTTCAAGGACTGGCCCGCCAACAACTCGCTGAGCCACCAGCAGAACTACTACGCCTGGGTCGAGCGCGCCTGGCGCGGCGGCCAGCGGATCCTCGTCAACGACCTGGTGACCAACGGACTGATCTGCTCGCTCCTGCCGCGTGACCGCAGCTGCGACGAGATGACCGCGATCCGGCTCGAAGCCCGCAAGACCTACGAGCTCCAGGACTACATCGACGGCATGTACGGCGGGCCCGGCAAGGGCTGGTTCCGGATCGTCACCAGCGCCGACCAGGCCCGCTCGGTGATCAAGGACGGCAAGCTCGCCGTCGTCCTCGGCGTGGAGACCTCGGAGCCCTTCGGCTGCAAGCAGATCCTGGACGTCGCCCAGTGCAGCCAGGCCGACATCGACAAGGGTCTGGACGAGCTGTACGGACTCGGTGTGCGCAGCATGTTCCTCTGCCACAAGTTCGACAACGCGCTCTGCGGCGTCCGCTTCGACAGCGGCACGACGGGCGTGGCGGTCAACATCGGCCAGTTCCTCTCCACGGGCACCTTCTGGGCGACCGAGAAGTGCGCGGGGCCGCAGCACGACAACCCGATCGGCCTGAACGCCGCCCCGGCCGCGATGGCCGAGAAGCTGCCGGCGGGGGTGAGCGTCCCCTCGTACGCCTCCGACGCCAAGTGCAACACCCGGGGTCTCACACGGCTCGGGGAGTACGCCCTGAAGGGCATGATCCAGCGCGGGATGATGCTGGAGCTCGACCACATGAGCGTCAAGGCCGCCGGGCGGGCGCTCGACATGCTGGAGGCCGAGGAGTACCCGGGCGTCCTGTCCAGCCACAGCTGGATGGACCTGGACTGGACCGAGCGGCTCTACCGGCTCGGCGGTTTCGCGGCCTCGTACATGCACGGCGCCCAGGGCTTCGTCGGCGAGGCCTCGCAGAAGGCGGAGCTGCGGAAGAAGTACGGCGCCGGGTTCGGCTACGGCACGGACATGAACGGCGTCGGCGGCTGGCCGGGCCCGGTCGGCAACGACGCGCCGAACGCCGTGAAGTACCCGTTCCGCAGCTTCGACGGGGGCTCGGTCATCGACCGTCAGGTCACCGGGCAGCGCACCTGGGACCTGAACACGGACGGCGCGGCGCACAACGGTCTCGTGCCGGACTGGATCGAGCAGATCCGGCTCACCCCCGGCGGCCCGAGCGTCGTGGACGAGCTGTCGCACGGAGCGGAGTCGTACCTGACGACGTGGAAGAAGACCGAGGACCACGAGCCGGGCGTGAACCTGGCGGCCGGGCAGCCGGTGTCGGCCTCCACCACCCAGTGGTGGAACCCCTTCGTGAACTTCTCGCCGGGTCTCACCGTCGACGGCGACACGGGGACCCGCTGGGCCAGCGAGTGGTCGGACGACCAGTGGCTCCAGGTGGACCTGGGCTCGGTGCGCCGGGTCGGCCGGGTCACGCTGGACTGGGAGCGGGCCTACGCGCGCGCGTACCGGATCGAGCTGTCCGAGGACGGCGCGACCTGGCGGGACGTGTGGTCCACGGACGCCGGTGACGGCGGCTACGACACGGCGACGTTCGACTCGCAGTCGGCCCGTTACGTGCGCGTCCACGGGGTGAGGCGGGCCACGGACTGGGGCTACTCGCTCTACGAGGTGGCCGTCAACAGGTCCTGACCGCAAGGGGGAAGGGGCTGTCGGATCCGCGTGCGGATCCGACAGCCCCTTCCGTGTGCGCGGGTTCAGCCGGCCGTGGGGCCCGTCCAGTCGGCGGGCACGCGGGCGAGACGTACGCGCTGGGGGTGGTCGCCGACCTCGACGGAGGCGACGCGCCGCCCGGTGGCGAAGTCGATCGCCGTGACGCGGTCCGCGCCGCTCTCGGAGATCACGCAGGACCGGCCGTCGCCGCTCACGGTCGCCCAGTACGGCTTGGAGGCCTCGACGAGCGGGCCCTGCTGGAGCGTGGCGCGGTCGACGACGGTGGCGTAGTCGTCCATCGTCCCGGCGACGCAGAGCTTGGCGCCGTCGGGGCTCATCGAGAGGCCGTGGTGGCGCGAGTCGTTGACCCAGGTGGTGCGGTCGGGGTCGGTCGCCGGGTTGCCGGGGAGGTTCTTGAGGCGGGTGATGCGGTCGGACTCGACGTCGTACTCCAGGAAGCCGTTGAAGAACGAGACCTGGAAGTAGACCTTCTTCTCGTCCGGGGTGAAGACGAGCGGCCGGACGGCGTCGGAGAGGTCGCCGCGGCCGAAGGCGTCGAGGCGGGAGCGCATGTCGATGACGCGGACGGTCTCGAAGGTGCGGGCGTCGACGACGGTGATCTTCCGGTCGCCCTTGGTCCAGTCGAGCCAGGGGGCGTCGAGCGCGGTGGTGACCTCGCCGATGGACATGTTCCAGAGCAGGCCGTCGGAGGTGAAGACGTTCTCGTGGGGCTTGTCGCCGGTCGCGAAGGAGCCGACCTGGCGTCCGGTCGCGATGTCCAGGACGTGCACGGTGTTCGCGGTGGAGGCGGAGACCGCGACGCGGGTGCCGTCGGGTGAGACGGCCATGTGGTCGGCCCGGTAACCGGCGACCGGGAAGCGCCAGTTGATCCGCCCGGTGCGCAGGTCGAGGGAGACGACGTCGGCGAAGCTCGGCCGGGAGACGACCATGGAGGCGCCGTCGGGGGTCGCGTACATGTCGTCGACGAACTGGTCGTGACCCTCGCCCGGTCCGGTGCGGACACCGAGGAAGAAGGCGAGCTTCACCGGGTTCAGATAGATCTCGCGCAGGCGCTCCTCCTTGTCGGGGATCACGTTCACCCGGCCGACGCGGTGGAGGTCGCCGCGGGCGGCGATGACGTCGGCGGTGCCGTCCCAGTTGTTGCCGACGAACATCACCTCCTGGAGCCCCGCGGGGGCGGCGGCTCCGGTGCCGCCGGTCGTGGTGACGAGCGCGAGGGCGGCGGCGAGGGCTCCGAGAAAGCGGCCGGTCCCGGACGTTCGGGGAGAGGGCATGAGGTTCCTTCTTCCGTGGCGCGACGCAGACTTACCGGAGGTAACCATGGTCACGTCGAGCCCACAAGACTCTGGGAGGCACCCCCTCCGCGTCTCGCGTCCCGCCCGGTGCGGGATCATGGAAGCAGGAACGCAGAAGGGACGGAACGGACGATGAGGCACCGCAGTGTCGCGGACCTGATGACCCCCACCGCGGTCGCGGTGCAGCGCGGGACGTCGTTCAAGGAGATCGCGCGGCTCCTCGACGAATACGGCATCACCGCGGTCCCCGTGGTCGACGACGAGAACCGGCCGGTGGGCGTGGTCTCCGAGGCGGACCTGCTGCGGCGGCACACCGCGAAGGACGGGCCGAGCTCGGCGGAGGCGATGATGTCGAGCCCGGCCGTCACCGCCCGGCCCTCCTGGACGGCGGTCGAGGCGGCCCGGCTGATGGAACGGCACCGGGTGAAGCGGCTCCCGGTCGTGGACGCGGACGGCCGGCTGATCGGGGTGCTCAGCCGCAGCGACCTGCTCCAGCTGTTCCTGCGCCGGGACCGCTCGATCCAGGAGGAGGTCCGCGAGGACGTCATCGTCCGCATCCTGCGCCTCTCCCCCTCGGCCGTGCACATCGACGTCGACGAGGGGCGGGTGACCCTGAGCGGCACCCTGGAGCGCCCGGGCCTCGGCCCGATCCTGGTCCGGCTGTGCGAGACGGTGGACGGGGTGGTGGAGGTCGTGGACCGGATGACGTACGAGGGGGAGGGCGAGGTCGCGCTTTAGGGGGCGGCCGTCCCCCGAGGGCGAGACACCCCCCAGGGGGCCGGCCGTCCCCCCGGGCACGGCGCACCGGCCGGGGTACGGCCGGTGCGGAGGCACGGACGGCCGATGCGCGTCAGACGGGCGGCGGTTCCGTCAGGAGACCGCCTCCGGCCAGCCGTACCCGGGGCCGGTGTGCTGAGGTACGGTCCCGGCGCCCACCGCCTCCATCTCCCGGTTGGCCTCTCGCATGAGCTTGCCGGCCAGGTCCTTCATCGCCCGGCTCGCGGCGAGCTCGTCGCCGATCGCCGGCACGTCCACGTCCGCCGGGTTGCACCGCGCCGAGCCGTGGCCCGTGAGGGTCGAGTTTCCGGTGGTCAGCCGCGCCTCGGCCTTCGTCCTGCCGCCGTCCTCGGTCAGCTCGACGCCGACCGTCCACTCCAGCGTGCGGCTCATGGTCCGCCTCCTCGCCTCGCCGGGCCGCGCGGAACCGGGGCGCGGCCCCTTCCGATACCTCCAGGATCCATCCGGCGCGGCGGGAACGCGCGGCGGCCTACGGCGCGCGGAAGAGGCGGGGGAAGCGGGGGGCGAGCCAGGGCTTGCGGCCCCAGCCGAGCGCCTTGCCGCGCGCGATCACCGGCCACGGGTCGACCCGCCCGAGGCCGAGGAGCAGGAAGGCGACGGGCTCCGTGAGGATCGTGCAGTCGGGGCGGGCGGGCGGCTCGTGACCGGTCCTGACCACGCCGTCCGTGACGGTCACGCCGAAGCCGGGGCCGCCTCCCCGGAGCCGTACGGCGAAGGTCGCGGTCAGTCCCGCGACGGCCGCCGGGTCCGCGACCCGGGGCATCGCCTGGACCATGAAGGGCAGGGTGAGCGCGACGCGGCGGGGGTCGAGCATGTGGGGGCGGCCGAGGGCGAGGGCGAGGTCGTAACCGTGGCCGAGCATGTGGGTCAGCAGGTACGAGCCGAGGACGGCCGGGGTCATGCGGCCCAGCGGGGTGGACAGGAGCTCCGCCGGGTCGCGCTCCTCGACGTCCGCGAGGAACGCGGCGGCCTGGGCCGTGATCATCTCGGCCAGCGGGCCCGGTGACCGCTCGTCGAACGCGGCGAGGGCGGTCTCGTTGGCCTCGGCCAGGCTGCCGGGGGTGCCGTCGCCGTACGGGCGTTCGCGGCCCGCGGCCAGGTCGGCCATGAGGGCGTTCGCCTGCGCCAGGTGCGCGGCGGCCTCTCCGACCGTCCAGGTGGAGCGGGGCACGGGGAGCCGGCCGGTGTCCGCCGGGCGTCCGCCGGGCGCCGGTGCGCGCAGGACCGCCGCGATGTCCTCGGCGGTGGCCCGTATCGCCTCGGCCAGTCCTGCGGGAAGCACCTCGTGACGTGTCCCGTCCGTTCGCCGCGTCATGCTCGCGCCCCTCCCTGACTCCGGCGGTCCCCGTGGACGACCGGTAGGCCAGGGACCGTACCAGCGAGTAGCCCCGCTCGCACCGGTCGCGTCAGGACGCATCTCGGCCGGCCGTGGCGCTCCGTCCTCCGCGCGCGTTCACCCATAGCCGTCCCGCTAGGCTCCTCCCATGAGGCATAGGGATTCCGATGGCGTGGACGGTGCCGGCGTCGCGCAGCCGGTGGCCGACCTGAATCTGTTGCGGACCTTCCTGGCCGTCCACCGTTCCGGATCGTTCACCGCCGCGGCCGGGCTGCTCGGGCTGTCGCAGCCGACGGTGACCACCCAGATCCGCGCCCTGGAGCGGCAGACGGGCCGTGAGCTGTTCGAGCGGCTGCCGCGCGGGGTCGCCCCGACGCCCGTCGCCCACGACCTCGCGGCCCGGATCGCCGGACCCCTCGACGCGCTGGCCGCCGTGACCGGGCCCGAGGCCGCGCCCCACGAGCGGGCCGCTCCCGTCCATCTGGCGGGCCCGGCCGAACTGCTCTGCACGCGCGTCCTGCCGACGCTCGCCCCGCTGGCCTCCTCGGGCGTACGGCTCCGGGTCGCGCCGGGCCTGACCGAGCCGCTCCTCGACGAGCTGCGCGCGGGCCGGCACGACCTGGTGATCGCCACGTTCCGGCCGCGCGGGCGGGCGCTGGCCTCCGTACCGCTCAGTGACGAGGAGTTCGTGCTCGTCGCGGCGCCCGTGTGGGCCGACCGCGTCGAGGAACTCGACGGGCCGGCGGCACTGCGTACGGTCCCCCTGGTCGCGTACGCCGAGGACCTGCCCATCGCCCGCCGCTACTGGCGGCACGTGTTCGGGGCGCGACTGTCCCGCCCCGCCGACGTGACCGTCCCCGATCTGCGCGGGGTCCTGGCCTCGGTCGTCGCCGGGGCCGGGTTCAGCGTCCTGCCGCGCTACCTCTGCCAGGCCGAACTGGCCTCCGGCGCCCTCGTGCTCCTGCACGCTCCGGAGGATCCGCCGCTCAACACCGCCTACCTGGTCCAGCGCCCCGGCCGCCCCGACAACCCCGACGTGACCCGCGTACGGGACGTCCTGATGGAGGCCGGGCGCTCCTGGTGACCTCCGGACGCACCACGGGGTCCTGCTATAACCGGCCCATGATCTACCACGTCGTGACATCCGCCGCCTGGTCCGCCCGGCCGGAGGAGCCGTACGCCCCCGCGTCCCTCGCGGAGGACGGCTTCGTGCACTGCTCCCCCGACGAGGCGACGACCCTCGCCGTCGTCAACGCCTTCTACCGCGACGCCCCGAGGCCGCTCCTGGTGCTCCTCCTCGACGAGAGCCGGCTCACCGCGAGGACGGAGTGGGAGGCGGCCGCGCCCACGCCGCCGCCCGGTGTCGCCGGGGACACGCTGTTCCCGCACGTGTTCGGGCCGATCGACCGCTCCGCCGTCGACGGGATCCTGGAGGTCGCCTGGCACGGGGACGGCCATGCCACGGGTCTGACGGCGTCCGGCTGACCGGCCGTCGGCTCACCGGCTGCCCCGCACGGAGTACCTGGTGCGGGGGCGGGCCGAAGGGCCCGCACGCCAGGCGCCGCGCCGGAGGGCCGTTCCCCCCGGGGCGGCGGGGGGCCGTGGCGCGGTCGTCGTGGTGTGCGGTTCGCGCCGCTCTCGGCTAGACCTGGATCACAGGGTGTCGGCCGGCCTGCCGGAAGCCCCTCGTTCCGGCGTCACTTGCCGCCCACCCCCCGGGAGGAAGTCGATGATCAGCCGTCGCAGAGTGCTCGGCGGGGCCCTCGCCGCCGCAGGCCTGCCGCTCCTCGCCCCCGGCTCCCCCGCCGGGGGCGAGGCGTACGCGGCGGAGGCCCTGCCCCAGGCCGGCCCCCGCCGCGCGCCCGACCCCGTACCCCCCGCTTTCACGACGGCCATGCCGGTCCCGCCCGTGCTGCGCCCGCTCACCACGTCGGGCGGAGTGGACTTCTACGAGCTGACCATCCGCAAGGCCGCCGTCCCGGTCCTCCCGGGCACGACGACCGACGTCCTCACCTACGACGGGCACTTCCCCGGTCCCGTCATCCACGCCCGCTCCGGGCGCCGGGTCCTCGTCCGCCACCGCAACGCCCTCGGCATGCCCGTCTCCGTCCACCTGCACGGCGCGAGCGTCCCGCCCTCCTCCGACGGCGGACCGATGGACGTCTTCGCCCCCGGCACCTCGCGCACGTACGTCTACACCAACCGCCAGCCCCACGCCTCGCTCTGGTTCCACGACCACGCCCACCACATGGAGGCCGAGCACGTCTACCGCGGCCTCTCGGGCACCTATCTGCTGACCGACGACCTCGAACAGCGGCTTCCGCTGCCCAAGGGCCGGTACGACGTCCCGATCACCCTCCGCGACGCCCGCTTCGACGCGACCGGACAGCTGGCGTACACGATGGCCGACCGGAACCGCACCACCGTCCTCGCGAACGGCAGGCCCACCCCCTACTTCCAGGTCGCGGCCCGCAAGTACCGCTTCCGGCTGCTCAACGGCTCCAACCTGCGGCTCTTCGCGCTGAGTCTGTCCGACGGCACCCCGCTCACCCAGATAGCCTCGGACGGCGGACTGCTCGAACGCCCCGTCGCCGTGCCCGTCCTCACGCTCTCGCCCGGCGAACGGGCCGACGTGATCGTCGACTTCTCCCGCCACCCGGTCGGCACCAAGCTGATCCTCGCCAACAGCGGCCCCGGCAGCCCGGCGCAGGTCGGCAAGGTCCTCCGCTTCGACGTGGTGCGCACCGCCGACGACCCCAGCAGCGTCCCGCCGGTGCTGCGGTCCCTGCCGCCCGCCGCCGCCCTGCCCAAGGCCGCCGTCACCCGTCAGATCGACCTCAGCATGGACGAGGACGGGCGGCCCGATCCGCGGGGATTCATCAACGGGCAGCTGTACGACCCCGATCGCGTCGACACCACCGTGGCCTTCGGGTCGTCCGAGATCTGGAACGTCACCAACACCAACAAGCGGGTCGCGCACAACTTCCATCTGCACCTGGTCCAGTTCCGCGTCCTGGAACGCGGCGGGCTGCCCGCGGGTCCGACGGAGGCCGGCCTGAAGGACACGGTCCGGGTGATGCCCGGCGAGACGGTGAAGCTGCACGTGACGTTCGACGGCTTCCGGGGCGACTACGTGTACCACTGCCACATGCTCGACCACTCGGCCATGGGCATGATGGCCACGTTCCGGGTCCGGTGAGGGGCCCCGCCGGGCTCGCGGCGCCCGGGTGACGGAGGGAGACTGAAGGGGTAGCGCGGCCGGCAGTCAGGGGTGCCCAGGAGGAGTGGTCATGGGCGGCACGGCGGTGGACACCCTGCGCGAGGCGCTGCGCGGCGAGGTGACGGGCCCGGAGGACACGGGATACGACGAGGCCCGCCGGATCTACAACGCGATGATCGACCGCAGGCCGGCCGTCATCGCCCGGTGCGCGGACACCACGGACGTCCGGGCCGCCGTCCGGTACGCCCGGGAGAGCGGCATGGACCTCGCCGTCCGCGGCGGCGGACACAGCGGCGCCGGCCTCTGCCTGATCGACGGCTCGCTGGTGATCGACCTGTCCGGCATCCGCGGGGTGCGCGTCGACCCCGAGCGGCGCACGGCCCTCGTGGGCGGCGGCAGCCAGCTCGGGGACCTGGACCACGAGGCGCACGGCTTCGGGCTCGCCACGCCCGCCGGGATCATGTCGACGACGGGCGTCGGCGGACTGACCCTGGGCGGTGGGCACGGGCACCTCACCCGTGCGTACGGGCTCACCATCGACAACCTGCTCGCGGCGGACGTGGTGCTCGCGGACGGTTCGGTCGTCACCGCGTCGGCCGACGAACACCCGGACCTCTTCTGGGCGTTGCGCGGCGGCGGCGGCAACTTCGGGGTGGTGACCTCCTTCACGTACGCCCTGCACCCGGTGGACACCGTCGGCGTGGGCGTCACCCTGTGGGAGCCGGAGCACATCGGGGCGGTGCTGCGCTGGTACCGCGAGTTCCTGCCGGCGGCCCCCGAGGACCTCAACGGCTTCTTCGCCACGCTGACCGTCCCGCCCGGGCCGCCCTTCCCGGAGGAGATCCACGGCCGGAAGATGTGCGGTGTGGTGTGGTGCAGCACGGGCGCGACGGACGAGGAGGGCCTCGCGAAGACCTTCGCCTCCGTGTCCGATCCGGCCCCGCCCGCCTTCCACTTCGCGATGCCGATGCCGTACCCGGCGCTCCAGTCGATGTTCGACGAGCTGATCCCGAAGGGACTCCAGTGGTACTGGCGCGGTGACTTCTTCGACCGGATCACGGAGGAGGCGATCGACGTCCACCGCGCCTTCCTGGAGAACATCCCGACCGCACTGTCGACGATGCACCTCTACCCGGTCGACGGCGCGGCCCACCGGGTGGGCCCCATGGACTCGGCCTGGGCCTACCGGGACGCGGTGTGGTCGGGCGTGATCGGCGGCATCAGCCCCGAACCGTCCGAGGCGGACGCGATCCGCACCTGGGCGGTGGACTACTGGGAGGCCCTGCACCCGCATTCGATGGGCGGCGCCTACGTGAACTTCCTCGGCGAGGACGAGGCCCGGGACCGGGTGCACGCCACGTACCGAGGGCACTACGACCGGCTGGCCGAGGTGAAGCGGACGTACGACCCGGACAACGTCTTCCGGCACAACCAGAACATCGTCCCCGCGGAGAGCTAGTGCTGCGACCCGGTGAACCGTTCCGGTCACAGCACCGGCCGAGGGGACGACGTCTCCTCCCGGACCGTCAGTCGCCGGCCGCCAGGGCCTCCCTGGCCCGCTTCTCCACCTCGTCCTCAGGGACGTCCTCGACGTGCGTGGAGACGTTCCAGCGGTGGCCGAACGGATCCTCCAGCCGGCCGGTGCGGTCGCCGTAGAACTCGTTCTTCACGGGGGACAGTTCCCTGGCGCCCCGGGCGAGGGCCTCGGCGAAGACGGCGTCGACGTCCTCGACGTACACGTGCAGCGTGACGGGCGTGCCGCCCACGGCCTTCGGCGAGCGGAAGTCCATGCCGGGGAACTCGTCGGCGAGCATGATGAGCGAGTTCCCGAGCTCCAGCTCGGCGTGGCCGATGGTGCCGTCGGGCGCCGGCATCCTCATCCGCTCGGTGGCGCCGAGCACGTCGACGTAGAAGTCGATCGCCGCCGCCGCTCCGTCGACGCAGAGGTACGGCGTGACGCGCGGATATCCCTCGGGGATGGGCTGGACGGTCACCGTTCTCCCGCCTTTCGGAACACGGGCGGTCGACGCCGACCGCCGGGTGGGACCACTGATATCCCGAACCCGCGGGCGGTGCTCCGGCGCCGCGCGGCGGCGCGGCGCCGAATCGCCCTGAAGGAGGCCGCGGCCGGCTCGCCCGTGGCGCGGGTCCTGCAGTCCGGGCGGGTCCTGTTCCTCGGGATCCGCGTCGTCGTCGTCGTACCGGAAGTCGTACCGGAAGAGGCACATGGGGTGCTCCTGGTGGAGGGGAGGGCGCCGGGGCCCCCGGCGCGGGGAGGCGGTCCGGGGGCGGCACCGAAGCTATCCCCGGTTCCGGGGCCGTCCGGCCGCTCCTGACGCGGCCTTGACGGCGAGCGGCGAGGTCCATGCGGATCACTGACGCGGGACCGCGCTCCGTGCGGCGCCATAAAGGGGTCGCAGTGGTGCCATACGCGTGCCATAGTGATGCCAAGCGCGGCACGCGCCCCGGTCTCGTCGACCGAGGGCGCGCGGTGGCGCCGGACACGTCATCGAGGGGGCGGACGGATCATGGACACCACGCAGGACCGGGAGCGGACGGCGCCCGGCGCACTCGCCGCCTTCACCCGCTTCGCGCTCTGCGGCGGCGGGGTCGGCCTCGCCGCCGGCTTCGCGGTGACGGCGCTGGCCGGTCCGCTCCCCTGGCTCCTCGCGAACGCCCTGGTCACCGTCGCCTCGACGCTCCTCGCCACCGAGCTCCACGCCCGCTTCACCTTCGGCACGGGCGGACGCGCGACCTGGCGCCAGCACACCCAGTCGGCCGGTTCCGCCGCGGCCGGGTACGCGGTGACCTGTCTGGCGGTGCTCGCGCTGCAGTGGCTGGTGGCGTCACCCGGCGCCGCGCTCACGCAGGTCGTCTACCTCTCGGCCTCCGCCCTCACCGGCGTGGCGCGGTTCGCGGTGCTGCGGCTGGTCGTCTTCGCACGGAACCGCTCGCGGGCCGCGGTCACCGCCCGCACCCCCCGGCCCGCGGCCCTGGCCCGCTCCTCGTCGCCGGCCGACCCGGCCGCACTCTGCCGCGCCGCCTGACCCGTCCCGGGAGGGCACCCCGTACAGTGTGGACGGGCGCGGCGCGATCATGAGGAGTATCGGTGACCGCGGTCAGTCTCGAACACACCCACGTCCCCGCCGACACCGGCGAGGTGACCCTGCTGATAGCCCGCCGGGTGGAGCCCGGCCACGAGGCCGCCTTCGAGGTGTGGGCGAAGGGCATCCTCGACACGGCGGCCCGCTTCCCCGGCCATCTCGGGTACGGGCTCTTCCGCTCCTCGGGCGGCGACGCCCCCTGGTTCCTCGTCCACCGCTTCCGCGACGCGGAGGCCTGCCGCATCTGGCAGGAGTCCCCCGAGCGGGCCGAGTGGTTCGCCGACTGCCGGGGCCATCACCACACGGAGATCGCGCGGCGCGAGCTCACGGGCATGGAGACCTGGTTCGCGAAGCCGGGCTCGACGCGGCCCGCGCCGCCCCGGTGGAAGATGGCGATCAGCGCGACGCTCGCGATCTACCCCATCTCCGTGCTCGGCGGCCTCTTCCTCACCCCGCACCTCACCGGCCTGCCCGTGCTGCTCAGCAGCGCCGTCGTCGCCTGCGTCTTCAACGTCCTGATGACGTACGTCGCCATGCCCACCGTGAGCAGAGCCCTGCGCGGCTGGCTCACCCCGTAGCGAGCGCGGCGGGGAGGGCGTCGAGGCGGAGGGGGAGATCACGCGGAACCACGAGGCTCCGGACGGGAGGGCCCGGCCCCCGCGTCGGGGTGAGGCAACCCCGGGGGTGGTCGGCGCGTCCTCCCTCGTATGACGCGTCGGCCGCACCCGCGCCCGGCCCCTTCCGACAGGACACGTGATGAGCGACAAGGCCCGCATCCTCTTCGATGCGCTCGACCTCGACCAGGACGGCACGCTGACCCGTACCGAGGTCATCCGGGCGCTGCGGGAGAAGGGGCCCACCCTGGCCGCGCGGGGGGTCATACCCGTGTGGGGCGTCGGCGGTGACGACGATTCCGCGGCCCTCTTCGACGCGGCCGACCAGAACGGCGACCGCGTCCTGAGCTTCGAGGAGTTCGCCGCGGTGGTCGACCGCCGCTTCGGCTGGTGATCCCCCGGTTCAGGCGCGGAGCCAGACCGCGGTGTCGGGCGGAAGGGTGCCGTCGGGGTCGAGCGGGCCGCTGGCGAGGAGGAGTGCGCCGTGGGCGGGGAGCTCCGCCGGGGCGCCGGAGAGGTTGACCACACAGATCACGCCGTGCGCGCGGGCGAAGGCGAGGACGCCGTCCGGGGCGGGGAGCCAGGTGAGCGGTCCGTCGCCGAAGCCGGGCACGGTGCGGCGCAGTCCGAGCGCGGTGCGGTAGAGGGTGAGCATCGAGTCGGCGTCGGTGCTCTGGCGGTCGACGGCGTAGCGGGCCCAGTCCGCCGGCTGCGGCAGCCAGGGGTCGAGGCCGGTGCCGAAGCCGTACGAGGGGGATTCGGCCTCCCACGGGAGGGGCACCCGGCAGCCGTCGCGGCCGGGGTCGGTCCCGCCGGAGCGGAAGTGCATGGGGTCCTGGATGCGGTCGCGGGGGATGTCGGCCTCGGGCAGGCCCAGTTCCTCGCCCTGGTACAGGTAGACGGAGCCGGGCAGGGCCAGGGTGAGGAGGGCGGCGGCGCGGGCGCGCCGGGTGCCGAGGTCCAGGTCCGTGGGGGTTCCGAAGCGTTTGGCGGCGAAGTCGAAGGCGGTGTCGGCGCGCCCGTAGCGGGTGGCGGTGCGGGTGACGTCGTGGTTGCAGAGCACCCAGGTGGCGGGAGCGTGGACGGGGGCGTGCTCGGCGAGGGTGTCGTCGATGGTGGTGCGGAGCTTCGCGGGTTCCCAGGGGCAGGCGAGGAAGTTGAAGTTGAACGCGGTGTGGAGTTCGTCGGGGCGGAGGTAGCGCGCGAAGCGTTCGGCGTCGGGGAGCCAGACCTCGCCGACGAAGACGCCGCCGTACGCGTCGGCGATCGCGCGCCAGGAGCGGTAGACCTCGTGGATCTCGTCCTGGTCGATGTACGGGTGGGGGTCGACGCCCTCGACGAAGTCGCGGAGGCCGGGGTCCTTGGTGAGGAGGGCCGCGGAGTCGATGCGGACGCCGGCGACTCCGCGGTCGAACCAGAAGCGGAGGACGTCCTCGTGTTCGCGTCGGACGTCGGGGTGCGACCAGTTGAGGTCGGGCTGTTCGGGGGTGAAGAGGTGGAGGTACCACTCGCCGTCGGGGACGCGGGTCCAGGTGTCGCCGGAGAACTGGGAGGGCCAGTCGTTGGGCGGGAGTTCGCCGTGCTCGCCGCGGCCGGGGCGGAAGTGGAAGCGGGCCCGCTCGGGGCTGCCGGGGCCGGCGGCGAGCGCGGCCCTGAACCAGGCGTGCCGGTCGGAGACGTGGTTGGGGACGATGTCGACGATGACGCGGAGGCCGAGGTCGGCGGCTTCTGCGATGAGCTTCTCGGCCTCGTCGAGGGTGCCGAAGGCGGGGTCGATGGCGCGGTAGTCGGCGACGTCGTAGCCGCCGTCGACCATCGGGGAGGCGTACCAGGGGGTGAACCAGACCGCGTCGACGCCGAGTTCGGCGAGGTGGGGCAGTCTCGCCCGGACGCCCGCGAGGTCCCCGGTGCCGTCGCCGTCGCCGTCGGCGAAGCTGCGCGGGTAGACCTGGTAGATGACGGCGTCGCGCCACCAGTCGGCGGTGCGGGACGGGTTGGGGGCTGCCACGTGAGGGTCCTTTCGGGCAGGGGTGTGTGCGGAGGAGGTGAGGGGGCGGGGCGGGTCAGCCCTTGAGGCCGCCGGCGGTGAGGCCGCTCATGATGTTCCGCTGGAAGATCAGGAAGACGACGAGTGTCGGCAGCGCGGCGATGGTGAGGGCGGCGATGAGGATGTTGACGGGGACGCCGTTGGAGAGGGAGTAGATGCCCACGTTGAGGGTCTGCTTGCCGGGGTCGGGGAGCGTCAGCATCGGCCAGAGGAAGTCCTTCCAGACGCCGACGACCGCGAAGATCGACACGACGCCGAGGATCGGCCGGGAGATCGGCAGGACGATCGACCGGAGGATCCTCAGGGGGCCGGCGCCGTCGATGGAGGCGGCGTCGAGGAGATCCTTGGGGATCGAGTCGAAGAACCGCTTCAGCAGGAAGATGTTGAAGGCGTTGGTGACGGACGGCAGCCAGATCGCCCAGGGGCTGTTCAGCAGGTTGCGTTCGACGATCGGCACGTCGAGCACGGTGAGGTACTGGGGCACGACGAGGACGGTCGCCGGGATCATCAGGGTGGCGAGCATCATGCCGAGGACGGCCTTGCCGAGGACGGGCCGCAGCTTGGACAGCGAGTAGGCGGCGGCGACGTCCAGGACGAGCTGGAAGGCGAGGGCGCCGAAGGCGTAGTAGAGGGTGTTGAACAGGAGGGTGGCGAGGTCCATGACCTCCCAGGCCCGGGTGTAGTTCTCCGGGGTGAAGGTGCCGGGGACCAGGGTGGGCGGGGTCCGGATGACCTCCTGCGCGTCCTTGAAGCCGCTGGAGACCAGCCAGTAGAGGGGGCCGAGGAAGACCAGGGTGAACAGGACCAGGACGAGGCCGAGGACGATCCGGTAGGCGGCCCTGCCGCCCGGCCGGGCGAGCGCGGCGGGTGCGATGAGCGTGCGTGTGGACATGTGTGTCTCCCGGGTCCTACTCGTCCTCGGCGCGGCTGAGCTTGACGTACGCGGCCGAGAACCCGGCCAGGAGCACGAGCAGCATCAGGCCGAGTGCGGCCGCGGCGCCGTAGTTGTTGAAGCTGAAGGCGTACTGGTAGATGAGGTAGACGACGGTGGTGGTGGACCCTTCGGGTCCGGCGCCGCCGGTGAGCAGGAACGGCTCGACGAAGACCTGCATGGTCGCGATGACCTGCATGAGCAGCATCAGCGAGAGGACCAGCCGGGTCTGCGGGACGGTGACGTGCCAGATCTTGCGGAGGAGGCCGGCGCCGTCGAGTTCGGCGGCCTCGTACAGCTCGCCGGGGATCGACTGGAGCGCGGCGAGGTAGATGAGGGTCGCGCCGCCCATGTTCATCCAGGTGGAGGCGATGACGACGGCGAGCAGGGAGATGTCGGGGTCCTGGAGCCATTGCTGCGCGGGCAGGCCGAGGAGGTCGAAGAGCTCGTTGAGGAGGCCGTAGCCGGGGTCGTACAGGTACTTGAAGAGGAGGACCGAGGCGACCGGGGGCAGCATGACGGGCAGGTAGACGAGGAGCCGGAGGTAGCCCTGGGCGTGGCGGAACTCGTTGATGACGAGGGCCGCGACGAAGGGGACGGCGAAGCCGAGGACGAGCGCGAAGGCGGTGTAGAGGAGGGTGTTGCCCCAGGCCTGCCAGAAGGCGGGGTCGTTCGCGACGGTACGGAAGTTGTCGAAGCCGACCCAGGTGCTGCGGCCGCTCTCGGTCTTCTGGAAGGCGAGCAGGAACTCGCGGACCATCGGGTACCAGGAGAAGACCGCGAAGCAGAGGACGGCGCCGATGAGGAAGCCGTGGGCGGTCAGGTTGCGCCGGACGGCCTTGGCGAGGTGCCCGGTGGCCCTGCGGGGCTCCGGCTCGCGGGGTGGGGAGGGGAGGGGGGCCGCTCCCGCCTTGCTCGGGATCGTACGGAGGGCCGGCATCGTCGCTCCTTGGTGCTGGGGGTGCCGCTGCTGAGGGTGCTGGCGGGCGGGGCGGACCGGGCCGGCCCGCCGCCGCCCGGGCGGGTCACTGGTTGGCCAGGACCTGGTTGACCTGGGTCTCCGCGGTGGCGAGGAGCTTGTCGACGTCGGCGTCCTTGTTGGTGAGGAGCCCGGACATCACGTTGTCCAGGACCTTGTAGACCTCCTGGGCCTTCGGCGGCTCGGCCTTGCCGGCGACCGGGTTGTCCATGAAGGACTTGAAGTTGGCCACCGGCATCGTCGCGTTCCCGGCGCGGCCGGCGTCGTCGGTGGCCTTGGAGGCGTTCAGCCAGAAGTTGGGCTGCGGGACGCCGACGGGGAGGCCGTCGGCCTTGGTGCGGGCCCAGTCGAACTGGCCCTTGCCGACCGTGAGGTTCTTGTAGGTGAGCCAGGCGACGGCGGCCTTGATCTTGTCGGGCGAGATGCCCTTCTTGACCATGTAGTTGTTGCCGCCCGCGAGGGTGTTGCGGCCGCCGGGTATCGGGCCCATGCCGAAGTTCTCGTACTTCGCGCCGAGTTGCTGGACCATGTACGCGATGTCGTCGGGGGCGGCGAGGAACATGCCGAGCTTGTCGGTGGCGATCTGCTTCTGGAGGTCGCCCCACTTCAGCAGCTGGGTCTTGCCCATGCTGTCGTCCTCCCAGCGCATGGCGTGGAGGTTCCTCGCGACCTGCTTGCCGATCTCGTTGTTGAACGCGGCCTTGGTGCCGCTCGGGTCGACGACGTCGCCGCCGAGGCTGTACATCTGGGCGGTGAAGTGCCAGCCGCCGGTGTTCCCCGCGCTGTACTCGCCGAAGCCGGAGACGCCGTTGCCGAGGGCCGCGATCTTCTTGGCGGCGGCCCGGACCTCCTCCCAGGTGCGCGGCGGGTTGTCGGGGTCGAGGCCGGCGTCCTTGAAGAGCTTGCGGTTGATCAGCAGGCCCATCGTGTAGTTGCTGGTGGGCAGGCCGTAGAGCTTGCCGTCCTGCTTGAGGGAGCCGAGGACGTCGGGGTCGATGTCCTTGAGGAGCGGGACGCTCTTGTCGGTGACGTAGGCGCTGATGTCGGCGGCGCCGTCCTCGGAGAGGACCTGCGGCAGGTCCGTGAAGTAGGTGTAGAAGACGTCCGGCTGCGACTTGGCCTTGAGCATCGCGGTGAAGCGCGGGGGTTCGAGGCACTGGCCGGGGGTGGAGCGGCCCTCGATGGTGACGTTCGGGTACGTCTTGTTGAACTCGGCGACGTCCTCCTTCCACTCCTTGAGCTCGGCCGCCTTGGCCGCCGGCGGCATGCAGTCGATGGTGAGCGTGACCTTGGTCTTGGGGTCGAGCGGCACGGAGGGGTCGGAGGACCCGCTCGCGCCGTCTCCACCGGTGCCGTTGTCGCTGCTGCTGCTCGTGCCGCAGGCGGCGAGGGCGGTGAGCGTGAGGGCGGAGACGAGGGCGACGGCGGCGGGTCGGCGGGTACGGCGGAGCCGGGCACTTCTCATGAGTGGTCCCCTTCGGGCGATGCGCGGGTGGGTGAGTGGGGTGCGCCACACTCAACCACCCGCGACAAGTGAACGCAAGATATCGCGCTGATTTCGGAAATGCGCGACAGCCTGCTGCAACTACGGGTTGATGTTGATCTTGAACGTGCTGGTCGTGTTACGGATGTCGACGGCGTTCCCGCTCGTCCTGAGACCGTTGAACGTCACCTCGCCCACCGCCGGACCCTGGCCCGACTCGGGCAGCTCGTTGGCCCACAGGCCGAAGCCGGACTTCGCGTCGAAGGCGTCACCGCTCCTGCGCGCCCCGGTGACGGAGACGTCGCTGAAGACGGTGTCCTTGATCGGGAACTGCGGCTGCCCGCCCACGTAGTTCGTCTGGAACATCACCCCGCTGTAGGTGGGGTCGACGATGTCGACGTGGTTGACCCGGATCCCCTGGAAGACCTTCGACGCGGAGAAGACCCAGATGCCCGGGAAGGTCTGCGCGCCCCAGAAGTGCCCGCCGGCGCGGACGATCGAGATGTTCTCGAAGGTCGTCGGACCGGTTCCGAATCCGTTCATCGGATAGCCGAAGTCCAGGGAGGAGATGGTGATCCCCGAGTAGACCAGGGTGTCGGCGATGTGGATGTTCCGGAAGGTGTTGTCGTAGCCGCCGTAGACGGCCACGCCCGCCGCCCGCCAGGTGAGCGTGCTGGTCAGGTTCTCGTAGACGTTGTTCTTCATGTCCGCGCCGCCCGCGTCGATCGCCGAGAACAGCGCGAAGCTGTCGTCACCGGTCGCCCGCGCGTCGTTGTTGGTCACCAGGTTGTCCGTCGACCCGTTGGTCATGTTGACGCCGTCGGCGAACAGGTTCCGGATCCGGGAGTTCTTGATCGTGATCCGGTCGGTGTTGGCGCCCCAGTAGAGGCAGACGAAGTGCTCGTTCCAGATGTCGTCGATGACGATGTCCGACACGTTCGCGAAGTCGAAGACCTTGCCGGGACCGTCGATGCGCGAGGTGTAGTTGCCGAAGTACGCGAAGCCCCTGAAGAGGGACCCCTTCGCCGACGCCTCGGCACGGAAGCCGACGTCCGTGTTGTCCTGCGTCGAGGGCGCGTGGAACGTCGTGTACCAGGGCCCGGCGCCGACCACCTTGACGGCCTTGCCGTACACCTGGAACTTGCTCGACGTCTGGTAGTCGCCCGGCGGCAGGTAGACGCCCACCAGGGCGCCCGTGGTGTCCATCCGGACCCGGTCGAGGGCGTTCTGCACGTCCTGGTGGGTGAAGCCCGCCGGGACCGCGTACGCGGCCGGGTCGGGGTTCGCCACCGGCGCGACCTGCTCCAGGTTCACGAAGTCGATCGCGTACGTGGAGGTGTTCGCCGTGTCCTTCTGCAGCCGGATCCGGCTGCCGGCCGGCACGGTCTCGCCGAGCATCAGGCGCGCCTCGTCGTAGATGTGCCGCGGGCCGCCCGCACTCGGGGAGTTGCCCGGCGCGGTCTCGGAGCCGTACAGCCAGGCGTACTTCGAGGTGAGCGGCAGGGCCTTCTTGAAGACCCCGTCGACGTAGACGTCGATCGTGGAGTCGATCCCGCCGCCGCCCGGGGCGTCCGGGATCGAGAACCGCGTGACCAGGGTGTTCGTCGAGGCCCGGGTGGTGAACTCGACGTACTCCCCTGTCGCGTCGAGGTTCACCGCCTTGCGGCCGGAGGCCTCGCCCGCGATGTCGCCGACCGTGCGGTTGGGACCGACGACGGTCGCCCCGCCGCCCGCGACGCCGTCCTCCGCCTCGTACATGTCGTACGGCATGTGCGCGCCGCGTCCGACGAAGAGCGGCTGGGTGGCGGTGTTGTTGCTCCGCTTGACCGGCAGCTCGTTGCTGTCGTCGGCGAGGACCGTGCGGACGGTGTACGAGCCGTTCGCGGCCGTCCAGGGGCCGAGGTTCACCTCCGTCCGCGCCCCTGCGGCGAGGGTGCCGCCGTAGGAGCCGCCGAGGGTCTTCACGGTCCCGCCCTGCTCGTTCAGCAGGGTGAGCGTGACGGCGTGGGTGCCGCCGGCGGTGGCGACCGTGCCCTGGTTGCGCACCGCGACCTTGAAGGTGACGGCCTCGCCCGCCGAGGGGCTGGAGGGCGAAGTGGTCACCGAGGCGGCGACCGGGTCGGAGCTGTCCACCGGCCGCACCACGAGCGCGGTGGGGCTGGTGTACGTGTTGTCGGTCTCGTTCTGCTCGACGACCGCGTCCGCCTCGTCGGCGACGGCGCTCAGCTCGTACGAGCCGGCGTCGCGGGCGCCGAGGGAGGCGGTGACGGTGGTCTGGGCACCGGCGGCGAGCGCGCCCACCGCGGCCGTGGCGACCTTGGTGCCGCCGAGCCGTACGGCGAGGCCGCTGGCCGGGGCGGGGGCGCTGCCGTCGTTGCGGACGGTGGCGCTCACCGTGACCGGGTCCGACTCGACGGGCGAGGCGGGCGAGACGGTCAGGCCGGTGACCCGCAGGTTCGGGTTGGGCGCGGGGACGCCGATCACCTGGAACTCGGCGATCTGGCCGGCCGGGGCGCCGGTGTTGGCCGTGATCCGGAGCTGCACGTCGGCGACCCGGGCGGTGAGCGGGATCGTCACCTGGTTGCCGCTGCCGGGGTCGAAGGCGTGGCTCTTCGCGGCGACGAGGCTGGTGAACCCGGTGGCGTCCTGCGCGCGGCCGAGGACCTCGATCGTCTGGGAGCGGGCGCCCCAGGCGGTGTCGGGGTTCAGCTTCAGGACGAGCCGGTCGACGTCGGCGTCGGCGCCCAGCTTGACGGTGAGGGTGTTCGGGTAACTGCCGCCCGCACCCTCCCAGTAGGTCGCCGTGCTGTTGTCGTTGGCGTTGGCGGCGACGAAGGTGTGGACCGTGGAGGACGCGCTGATCGCCTTGGAGACGGCCAGGTTGGAGCCGGTGGCGCCGCCGCCGTTGCGGGTGACGCCGTTGCTGGCGCCGGAGGTGTTGCCCGCCGCGTCCTTGGCGCGGACGGTGTAGGTGACGGTCGCGGAGGCGGGCTGGGTGTCGGTGTAGGCGGTGACGTTCCCGGCGACGGTGCCGCGCAGGACGTTGTCGGCGTAGACGTCGTAGCCGGTGACGCCCGTGTTGTCGGTGGCGGCGGTCCAGGTGAGACGGATCTGACCGGAGGCCGGCTCGGTGTAGGCCAGGTTCGCGGGGGCGGTCGGCGCCTGGGTGTCGCCCGCGTCGCCGATCCGGGTGACGGTGTTCGAGTCGCCGGACTGGTTCCCGGCCGCGTCGCGCGCCCTGATCCTGTAGGACACCGTCTGGTTCGCCGGGCGGGTGTCGGTGAAGGTGGTGACGTTCCCGGCGACGCTGGTCAGCAGGCTGCCGTTGGCGTAGACGTCGTAGCCGGTGACGCCCGTGTTGTCGGTGGCGGCGGTCCAGGTGAGACGGATCTGACCGGAGGCCGGCTCGGTGTAGGCCAGGTTCGCGGGGGCGGTCGGCGCCTGGGTGTCGCCGCTGGTGGGCCCGTAGACCTCGAACTCGGAGAACTGGGCCGCGTTCTGCACCGTGTTGGCGGTGACGAGGACGCGGACGTACCGGGTGGTGGTGGCGCCGAAGGTGATCGTCGTGCTGCGGCCGCCCGCCGCGTCGAAGGCGTACGCCTGGGCGGCGGTCAGGTCCGTGAAGGAGGTGCCGTCGGTGCTGCCCTGGATCTTGAGGGTCTGGCTGCGGGCCTCCCAGGTGTCGGGCAGTCGCAGGGCCACCCGGTCGACGCGGAGGGCGGCGCCCAGGTCGGCCTGGAGCCACTGCGGGAAGGCGCCGCCGCCGCTCTCCCAGTACGTGGCGCGGTTGCCGTCGTTGGCGTTGGCCGCCGCGTAGGTCTGGGTGCTGCTGCTCGCGGTGAGCGTCTTGCCGGCGGCGAGGTTCGGGGAGGTGCCGTCGGCGCCGTGCACCTCCAGTTCGGAGAGCTGGGCGGCGGTCCAGCCGGTGTTGGCGGTGATGTCGACCCGTACGAAACGGGCCTGGGCGGCCGGGAAGGCGATCGTGACGGTGTTTCCGGCGCCCGGGGTGAAGGCGTAGGTCGCCGAGGTCTTCAGGGTGGTGAACGCGGTGCCGTCGGCGCTGCCCTGCACGGAGAGCGTCTGGTTGCGGCTCTCCCACCCGGCCGGGAGCCTGAGCACCACCTCGTCGACGCGGGTGGAGGCGCCGAGGTCGGCCTGCACCCACTGCGGGAGGGCGGAGCCGGAGCTCTGCCAGTACGTGCCCTGGTTGCCGTCGGTGATGTTCGCGGCGCCGTACTCGGCGTGCGCGCTGCTCGCGGCGGCGGTGTCGCCCAGGGCCAGGTTGGGACCGCCGGCCGCGTGCGCGGTCATCAGCGGACCGCCCAGCGCCAGGAGGCTCGTCGCGATCGCGGCGCTCAGGCACCGTGATCTCCAGTTGCGGATCCTCATCGCTCCTCGTTCTCTGCATGGGGGGATGACGTCCAGAATTCGCGCTCGAATGTCAATTCTTTGCGCGGGACGCTCAGAGAGTTCCAGAGGATCGAGGGGTCGTCTACCGCTTGGGCGTCGTGAGTTGAGAAGGCGTCAGGCGCTGTGCGGAGGCATGCCGAAGCGGCGGTCCGCCGGTGGACGGACCGCCGTTCCGGGGCCTGGATCAGGGACGGTTCACGACGAACTGCGAGCCGGGTTCGACGAGGACGTCTCCCTCGGCCGTGTTCGCGAAGGTCACCCCGGTCAGGGTGGCGCTGCCGCGGGCCCCGCTCATGGCGAGGATCCCGGAGCCGTTGACCGTGCCGTCGATGCGGACGTTGCCGACGCGGACGTCGGGCATGGCTCCTCCGCCCGTCTTGAACTGGATGCCGTCGTAGGTCGAGTCGAGGATCTCGGTGTCCCGGATGGTGACGCCCGGGATGTCCTGCCCCTGTGCGAAGAGGGTGATGGCGCCGAACTCCTGGTCCTCGTTCCAGAAGGCGCCGCCCGTGCGGTACAGGGCGTTGCCGGCGATCAGCGTCTGCCCGGAGAAGGGCAGCGGGTCGTGGTCGGTGGCCAGCATGATCCCCGGGTAGTTCATGGTGTCGGAGACCACGTTGTTCTCGATGGTGTTGCCGTACCCGCCGTAGACGGCGATGCCGTTGGCCCGCCACGGCAGCTGGACCGTGTTGTTGCGGAAGTGGTTGTCGTGGCCGACGTCCACCGAGGTGTCCTTGACGTACTTGCTGGCCCAGACGGCGAGGGCGTCGTCGCCGGTGTTGCGGAAGGAGGAGTCGTAGACCGTGGAATTGCGGGTGCCGTTGGCGAAGTTGATGCCGTCGGCGTAGGTGTCGCGGATCCGCATGCCGCTGAACTCCAGGCCGTCGCCGGGCCCCCACAGCTCGGGGATGTTGGAGTAGTCGCGGCCCACCCAGACACCGACGTTGGCGTGCTCGATCCAGACGTTGCTGATCTTCGTGTTCCTGCCGAAGCGTCCGTTGAGCCCCACTCCGCCCTCGGCGTTGCCGTCGCCGCCCCGGATGGTGCCGGAGCCGAAGATGGCGATGTCCGAGATCCGGGTGTTGTCGTCGATGTCGAAGCCGAAGTTGCCCTCGTGCGGGTGGTTGATGCCGCCCGCGTTCTGCGGCGGGGTCAGCGTGTAGAGCTGCGAGTGCCACATGCCGGCGCCGCGGATCGTGACGTCACGGATGCCGACCTGGTTGTACTGCCCGCGGTTCAGGGGGTCGTCCGTGAGGATCTTCTGCTCCTGACGCCACTGACCCGCCGGGATCCAGACGCAGGCGATCTCGCCCTTCTGGTCGGCCGTGACGGCACGCTGGAGGGCGTCGGTGTCGTCGATGCCGTCGTTGGGCACGGCCCCGTACTCGGTGATGGAGACGCAGCCGGCCGGCTGCGGCGTGGGCGGGGCCACCTGCTCCAGGTCGATCAGGTCGAGCACGTAGAAGGAGGCCCGGTCGTCGCTGTCGCGCTGGAGCCGGAAGCGGGTGCCCGGCGGGTACGACCGGGCGAGCAGGGTGTGCGACTCGTCGAAGAGCCGGCGGGCGTCGCCGCCGGGGCGGTTGGTCAGGCCCTCCGGGTCGTCCGTGCTGCCGTACAGCCAGGAGTGCTTGGAGGAGAGGGTCAGCTTCCGGACGAAGACGTCGTTCGCGTAGAGGCTGAGGGTGGCCTCCTGACCGCCCCCCGCCGCCGCGTCCGGAAGGGAGTTGCGCACGGTCAGGGCGTTGGCCTGGTTGACCGAGGTGAACTCGACGTACTGGCCGTTCGCGTCGAGGCGCACGGACCTGCGGCCTGAGGACTCGGTGGCGAAGTTGGTGTGCCCGAAGGTGCGGAGCCGGTCGGCGGTGAGCAGGGTGCCCTGGTAGCGGGCGTCCTCGGCCTCGTACTCGGTGTAGGGGACGGCGGCGCCGCGTCCGACGACGAGGGACCGGCTGAAGACGTTGTTGCTCTCGTCGGTCTCGGCGAGGGTGCCGGTGGCGTCGGCGGTCGCGGTCAGGGTCACGCCGCCGCTGGTCGCCGTCCACGTCCCGGAGACCGCGACGGTCACGGTCTGGCCGGCGGCGACGGCGCCGGTGGTGCCGTTCAGGGTGGTGGTGCCGGCGGTGAGGCGGGTGACGGTGCCGGCCGGGACCGCGGTGGTGCCGCGGTTGTGGACGGCGACGGTGAAGGAGACGGGCGTGCCGACCGCGGGCGCCGACGGGTTGGCGTTCACGGCGGTGACCATGAGGTCGGGCCCGGGGCTCTGGCCGACGGTCAGCTTCGACGCGGCCGTGCGGCTGTTGTTGGAGTCGTCGAGCTCCGCGACCGCGTTCGCCGGGTCGGCCGCCGCGGAGACGGTGTACGCGCCGACCGGGCGGCGGCCGACGGGGACGGCGACCGTGGCGGAGGCCCCGGCCGGGAGGGAGGCGACCTGGGCGGTGCCCGCGACGACGCCCTCGACGCTGACGTTCAGCGCGGAGGCGGGTGCCGCCGCGGTGCCGTTGTTGCGGACGGTCGACCGGACGGTGACCTCGTCGGTCTCGCTGGGAGCGGCGGGGGTCCAGGTGAGGTCGGTGACGACGAGGTCGGGGGCCGGGGCCGCGGTGCCGAGGACCTGGAGCTCGGCGACCTGGGCGCCCGGGGCGCCGGTGTTGGAGTGGAAGGCGAGCCGGATGTCGGCGAAGCGGCCGGAGACCGGGACGGTCACGGTGTTCTGCCCGGAGGACGGGCTGAACGCGTGGTCCGCGCGCGGCGAGAGGGTGGTGAAGGCCGTGGCCCCGACGGCGCGGCCGAGGACCTCGAAGGACTGGGTGCGCGGCCCCCACGCCTGGTCGGGGTCGAGCTTGACCACGACGCCCTGCACGTCGGCGTCCGCGCCGAGCCGCACGGTGAGGCTCGCCGGGAAGCCGGCCGACTCCCAGTAGGTTCCGGTGGAGTCGTCGACGGCGTTCGCGGCCTGGTAGTTCTGGGTGACGGAAGTCGCTTCGACCGGCTTGCCCCGGGCCAGGTTCGTGCCGCCGACGGGCGGCTCTACGGTGCCCGGTTCGCCGTAGACCTCCAGTGCGGAGAGCTGGGCCGCGTTCCAGCCGGTGTTGGCGGTGATCTGCACCCGTACGTACCGGACCTGACTGCCGTTCAGGGCGAGGGACACGGCGTTCGCGGCGGCCGGGTCGAAGCGGCGGGCCTGGGCACCGGCCAGGGGCGTGAAGGCGCTGCCGTCGGTGGAGCCGAGGACGGCGAGGTTCTCGTCGCGGGCCTCCCAGCCGGTGGGCAGCTTGAGGACGACGCGGTCGACGCGGACCGCCGCGCCGAGGTCGACCTGGGCCCACTGCGGGAAGGCGCCGGCCGGGCCCTCCCAGTAGCTGGCCTGACTGCCGTCGGTGAGGTTGCCCGCCGGATATCCGCCGAGGGCGCCGGAGACCGTGGCCGGTCGGCCGAGGGCGAGGTCGGGGTCGGCCGCCGCGGCGGCCTGCGCGGGGACGGGCAGCAGCCCGAGGGCGATCAGGGCGGCGATCAGCAGACCGATCGCCGTTCGTCGTCGTCCGTACACAGTGACTCGCAATCTTTTGAGTTATTCAGTCAATGTTTTGCGGTTACTGGTGGCACAGGTTTCCCCCGGATGACGACTCTGTCAACGGAACGGACAGGAAAATGACAAAGGCGCCGCTCCCCGAGCCGCCCGGAGGGCGGTGGGGAACGGCGCCTGGAAGGTGCTTCCGCTAGCGGGCCGGCGGCGGTGCGGTGGAGCCGCGCACGACCAGTTCCGGTTCGAAGAGCAGCTCGCCCGGGTGGGAGTGCACGCCCTGGATCTGGGAGCAGAGCAGCTCGACGGCCGCCCGCCCCATCGCCTCGATGGGCTGGCGCACGGTCGACAGCGGCGGCTCGGTGCAGTTCATGAAGGCGGAGTCGTCGAAGCCGACGACCGAGACGTCCTGGGGGACGCGGAGGCCGCGCCGACGAGCGGCCCTGATCGCCCCGAGCGCCAGCGGGTCGCTGGCGCAGACGATGCCGGTGACGCCCTGCTCCAGAAGACCGTTGGCGGCGGCCTGGCCGCCTTCGAGGGAGAAGATCGAGCGCACGATGCGCTCCTCGGGCAGCTCCGTGCCGGCCGCCTCGGCCGCCGCGCGGGCGGCCGTGAGCTTGCGCCCGGAGGGCACGTGGTCGGCGGGGCCGAGGAGCAGCCCGATCCGCTCGTGCCCGAGCGAGGCCAGGTGGCGCCAGGCCTGCTCGACGGCGACGGCGTCGTCGCAGGCGACACAGGGGAAGTCGAGCCCCTCGATGGAGGCGTTGATGAGGACGACCGGGATGTTCCGCTCGGCGAGCTGGTGGTAGTGGTCGTGCGGGGCGTCGGCCTGCGCGAAGAGCCCTCCCGCGAACACGACGCCGGACACCTGCTGCTGGAGCAGCAGGTCCACGTAGTCGGCCTCGGAGACTCCGCCCTTGGTCTGGGTGCAGAGCACGGGGGTGAGCCCCTGCTGGGCGAGGGCGCCGCCGATGACCTCGGCGAAGGCCGGGAAGATGGGGTTCTGGAGCTCGGGCAGGACGAGTCCGACGAGCCGGGCGCGCTCACCCCTGAGCTGGGTGGGCCGCTCGTAGCCGAGCACGTCGAGGGCGGTGAGCACCGACTGCCGGGTGGCCTCGGACACCCCCGGCTTGCCGTTGAGGACGCGGCTGACCGTCGCCTCGCTGACCCCCACCTTCTTCGCCACCTGAGCAAGTCGTCGCGTCATACACGCAAGACTAGCGCAAACACCGCAAGAGTTTGACAGCGAGTTGCAGTTCTCGCGCAAACCGCAGGAGAACGAGGGCCCCGTGACGTCCCCGGCGTGCCGGATCCGCGGTGACCGGTCCCGCGGTGACCGGTCCCGCGCGGTCAGGATTCCTCGGGCACCCGGATGTCCAGGACGCAGAGGTCGTCGCGGTTGCCCGCCCGCAGCGCGGCCAGCGTGTGGGCCGTCACGTCGCCCCTGCCCTCCGCCACGATCCGGACGGCGGTCTCCGCGAGCCGCGCCAGGCCCTCCTCGATGTCCTCCCCCGGGTCCTCCACGAGACCGTCCGTGTAGAACAGCAGGTGGTCGCCGGGCAGCAGGGCGAGCGACGCCTGCCCGTACGCGGACCGGAACGCGGCACCGAGCATGCAGCCCTCCGGCTGGGCGAGGAAGCCCGCCTGGCCGTCCCGGATCAGCAGCGGCGGCAGATGCCCGGCCCGCACCCAGGTGAATTGTCGGTCGCTCGGCTGGTAGCGCCCCATGACCATGGTGGCGGTGGCTCCGCCCCGGTCCGTCGCCGTGTGGAGGAGGAGCGAGTTGAGCCGCCCGAGGACGACGGGCAGGGCGGACCCGGTGACGGCCATGCCCTTCGTGTAGAACCGCAGCTGGGCCATGGTGCCGACCGCGGGCAGCCCGTGGCCGGCCACGTCGCCGACGACGAACAGGGCGCTCTTGTCCGGCAGCTCGATCGCGGAGTACCAGTCGCCCCCGACGTTCACCCCGCTGTCGGCCGGGACGTACGCGACGTCGACGCACAGACCCGCGAGGTCGAGCGACTGCTCGGGGACCGGCAGCAGCGTGTCCCTGAGCCGGGCCCCCAGCGCGCGCTCGGCCTTCAGCATGCCGCGCTGGACCAGGTTGGCGCGCTCGCTCTCGACCAGGGCGAGTTCGGCGTCGCGCAGGGCCGTGAGGTCCTGGAAGAAGCCGTGCACCTCCAAGGGGGCGCCGTCCGCGTCGGTCCGCGTCGTCGCCACCATCCGCAGGTGCCGCACCCCGCTCCCCGTCCCGATGCGGAACGGCTCGTCGACCGACCGCCCCTCGCCGAGGAGGCGCTGCACGGCCGCACCCATCCTCGGCATGTCGTCCGCGACCAGGCGGCCGGGCAGCTCCTCCATCCGGATCGGGCCCAGGGCGGGGTCGCGGTCGAAGACGGCGTACACCTGGTCGGACCAGGTGACCGTGTCCGTGACCAGGTTCCAGTCCATCCAGCCGAGATTGCCCAGGCGCTGCAGTTCGGTGAGTCTGCCGGCCTCCCGCTCACTGGTGTCGTGCCGGATCCAGGACACCACCAGCCGGTCCCCCAGCCGGGACACCCGCACCGAGTACAGCGACTCCCGTGGGACCCCCGCGGACACCTCCTCGTAGGTGAAGGGTTCGCTCTCGTAGGCCGAGCCGGTGTCCAGCGTCTCCCGATAGGCGTCCCACAGGGCGGTGCCCGAGACGGTGGGGTACGTCTCCAGGATCCGCCGCCCGACCAGCTCCCGGCCCCGGTGCCCGGACACGTCGACGGACTCCGGTGCCGCCGCGTCGATCCGGTAGTCCTCCACCTCGCCCGTCTCCGAGCGCAGCGGGTGAGCAGCACCGCCGGACCCGGCAGGGCGTCGAGGACGGCCTGGACGGCCTCGGGGCCCTCGTACGGAGAGCCGTGGCCATGGCGGCCGCGAGGCGCGTCGTCGCGGAGCGGGCCGGCGCAGAGCCGGACCGCACGCCGGAGCAGGGTGCGGGTGACCGGGTCGAAGACGCCGGCCCGGGAGCGGAAGAAGCCCACGACCGCGGTCGGCGGCGCGCTTCCCGGCACGGCGAGCCACGCGCGCGAGGGCCATCGCTCGGGCAGGTCTCCGATCAGCAGGTGTTCGACGGCGTCGGTGTCGGGGTCCTCCAGCCAGACGCCCTCGCGGGTGGTGGTCGCCTCCAGCGGGGCGATGCCGCCGAGCGGCGGGATGTGGCTCCACTGCTCGGCCAGCGCCGCGTCGATGCCGGCGTGTCCTGCCAGACTCAGGCTTCCGGTGGCGGCCGGCCGGTAGATCATGACGGCTTCGACGTCCTCGGCGTCACCGAGGACCGCTCGCAGGAGCTCCGCCACGTCGTGCGCGGAGCCGGCACCGGCGAGGCCCTCGGCTTCGGTGTCGCTGCCTGTGTCGCTCTCGGTGTCGGGAAGCGCGGGATCGCCTTCCATACGATGAGCATGCCACGCCGGGCTTCTCCGCGCGGCCCGCCCAGGGCGCCCCCGACTGCGGTCCGGCGGCGTCTCAGTGTCCGAGCTCGCGCTTGAGCTCGGCCTTGTTCATGGACGACCGGCCGTGCAGGTTGCGGCGCTGTGCCTCCGCGTAGAGCTGGTCGTACGTGGGGCCCTGTGCGCCGCTGTGCGAGCGCAGCCCGCCGCGCCTGCCCGAGGACATGTCCTGGGTCGAGCTCTTGCTCGCCGTCCTGGACTCCCCCGCGCGGGCCCGCTCCTTGTTCACGGTGCGCGCCGCGATCTCCTTCGCGCGCTCGGTGCTCTCGCCGCGCTTCTCCGCGCTGTCCTTGATGTGCTCGTACTGCCGTTCACGCTTGGGACTGGATCCTCGGGGCATGACGACTCCTTCGCCCGGTGGGGCCGGTCGGCCGACACCACGGCGCGGTGCCCCCGATCGGCTGTCGATCTCCCGAACAGCCGGACGCCCACCCGCCCCGCCCCTCGCAGCCTCGTACCCGGCTGTCGGGGGGTGGTGGCGGGTGGCGCCCCGCGCGGTCACATCCTCTTCTTCTCGCCCATCTTCCGCATGCGGGCGGCGGTGTCCGACGCGGACTCCTCGACACGTCCCTTGACCTGCTCCGCCTTGCCCTTCATCTCCATGCTCTCGTCATCGGTCATCGAGCCGATCTGTTCCTTCGTCTTGCCCTTGACCTGCTCGGCCTTGCCTTTGATCTTGCCCATGGAGCCTGCCTCCCGGATGACGGGTACCGCCCGGTGCGAGGTACCGACTGCCTGGCGGGTACCCGCGAAAGCCGACGCCATGCTCAGGTTCCGGAGAGCGTGGCGCAGTCGCGGAGCGTGATGTTCTCGGCTGCCCCGCGGGCGACGCGCCGCCGGGAGACGGCGCGGCCCCGGGGCGTCAGAGCCAGCCGTTGCGGCGGAAGCCGCGGTGGATGACGAAGCAGGCGACGGCCATGACGCCGAGGACCAGGGGGTAGCCGTAGGTCCAGCGCAGCTCGGGCATGTGCTCGAAGTTCATCCCGTAGACCCCGCAGACCATCGTCGGGACCGCGATGATCGCCGCCCAGGCGGTGATCTTCCGCATGTCCTCGTTCTGCGCGACGGTCACCTGCGCGAGGTGGGCCTGGAGGATCGAGTCGAGGAGTGTGTCGTACGAGGCGACCTGCTCGGTGACCCGGGCCAGATGGTCGGCCACGTCACGGAAGTACGCGCGTATCTCGGCCGCGACCACGGGCACCGGTTCGGCCGCCAGCCGCAGCAGCGGACGGCCCAGCGGTGTCACGGCCCGCTTGAGTTCGAGGAGTTCGCGCTTGAGCTGGTAGATCCGGCCGACGTCGCCCCGGTGGCCCTGCTCGGAGAAGACCGCGCTCTCGATCGACTCCAGATCGTCCTGTACGGCGTCGGCGACGGCGAGGTAGTCGTCGACGACGTGGTCCGCGATCGCGTGCAGCACCGCGGACGGCCCCTTGGCGAGCTGTTCGGGTTCCGACTCCAGGGCCTCGCGGAGCGGGCCGAGGGAGCCGTGACCCCCGTGACGGATGGTGATGACGAAGTCGGGGCCGGTGAACGCCATCAGCTCGCCCGTGTCCACCACCTCGCTCGACGCCGTGAGCTCCTCGTGCTCGACGTAGCGCACCGTCTTGAAGACCGCGAAGAGCACGTCGTCGTACTGCTCCAGCTTCGGCCGCTGATGGGCGTGCACGGCGTCCTCGACCGCGAGCGGGTGCAGCCCGAACAGCTCGGCCAGGCCGGCGAACTCCTTCTCCTCCGGTTCGTGCAGACCGATCCACACGAACCCGTCACCCGCCTTGCGGACGCGCCGCACGGCCTCCTCCACCGACCTGACGCCGTCCTGTCGCACACCGTCCCGGTACACCACGCAGTTGACCACCGCGCTGCCGAGCGGCGACCGCGCCGGGTGACTGAGGTCCACGGCACGCCGGTACGTGCGGCGGACGGCGCTGCGGAGGCGGTGGATCATCGACACGGGGGCTCCTTCGGCAGATGACCGGCCAGTCTGCCAGCATCCCCTTCGAGCGGGCGCCGGTGGCGGCGCGGCCGTCCGTCTCAGCCGTCCCGGAGCAGCAGCAGCGGCGCCGGATCCCCGTCCGTCCACGCCGGGGGCAGCGCGGCCAGCGCGTCGGCCACGGCGGCGCCCCGGAGGAAGGCCGCCCCGTGCCCTCCGAGGATCCGGGCCTCGCCACCGGCCCAGGACACCGGCACCAGGCGGGTGGACCCGGGTGCCGTCCGCGCCCGGCCCCGGACCGGCAGGTGCGGCAGCGGCGGAAGCGGGCGCCCCGACAGTCCGGCGAGGAGCGGGCCGAGGAGCGTACGGGCGGCGACCAGGGCCGCGTACGGATTCCCCGGCAGCCCGACCACCCACGGACCGCCGGGGAGCCGGGCGAGCAGCATGGGGTGGCCCGGCCGGCAGGCGACGGTGTCGACGGTCATGCGGGCGCCGGCGTCGGCGAGGAGCCGCCGGAGCTGGTCGGTGTCCCCGACGGACGTCGATCCGGTGACCACGACGACCTCGGCGTCGTGGCGCGCGTGCACGGCCGCGGCGAGGCCGCCCGCCGGCCGGTCGGGGACGTGCCGTGAGGACACCGTCTCGCCTCCGAGTTCGCCGACCAGGGCGGGGACCAGCGGGCCCAGCGCGTCGCGTACCCGCCCTGGTTCCGGGACGCCCGAGAGGTCCAGCTCGTCACCGCTGACCAGCAGGGCGACGCGGGGGCGGGGCCGGACCGGCAGGGTGTCGTGGCCGCACGCGGCGGCCAGTCCGATCAGGGCCGGGCCGACGCGCGTTCCCGCCGGGGCGAGACGGTCGCCCTCGGCGGCGTCCTCGCCGGTCCGCCGGATGTGCCGGCCGTCCGTCTGCTCGGGCCCGAGCACCCGGCCGCCGGCGGACGAGGCCAGTTCCTTCGGCAGGACCGCGGTGGCGCCCCTCGGCACCAGGGCCCCGGTGGAGATCTGCGCGGCGTCGCCCGCACGCAGCTCGCCCCGCCACGCGGTGCCGGCCCGCGCGCCGCCCCGGACCGTCCACGGGCCGGGGCCGGACACCGCGAAGCCGTCCATGGCCGCCGTGTCGAAGGCCGGGACGGGCCGGAGGGTGCGCAGGTCCTCGGCGAGCGTCAGCCCGGCGGCGTCACGCGGCGGTACGGTCCGGCTCCCCGCCGGTCCCGCCGCTCCGTGCGCCAGCGTCCTGGCCTCCGCCCAGGACACCGCGTGCGCCGCATGGGCCTCGTGAGCCGCGTGGGCCGTGTGCGCCGTGTGCGCCTCGTGCGCCTCGTGCGCCTCGTGCGTCGGAGGTGCCGACGGGGCCGGGCGGGCCTGGTGCGCGGGAGGGGCTGTATGCGTCGTGGGCGGCATGGCCCCAGTGTCGGGCCGCGGTGTTTCCGGTCGACGCATCCGTGATGTCCCCGCCGCGCCGTCCGGCTCACCCTCCGCGCCGGGCAGCCGTGAGGGCTCGCGCCGGGGCGGCGGGCCGGGGCGGCGGGCCGGGGGTCCGCGAGGTGCCGTCCGGCCGGCGGACATGGCGGTACCTGCAGCCCATAGGAGGAACGCATCCGCTAGATCTCTTCCGGAGTACTCCTCGCAGATGTGTGCCGAGAAGCCGCCATTACCTCTTGGATGATTATCTGTATTCAGGCCGCTCCCGACGGCTTCTTTTCCGTGTCGGCGTCCAATCGCCTCCCCCAGGGGAGGCCTGTTTGACTGACGGCACCGGCCCAGCGCGGAGGAGTGGCTCTCGCCGCGAGGGGACAACCGGCCAGGAGGCCCTGCGCGTCGCTCGCGGTGTTCGGCGCGCAGGGGCCTCGCCGCCCCCCGCCGGACTCCGGGTGGCGGATCAGTCCGCTGCCACGGGGCCGTACGAGAAGAGGCCGTATGTCCTGGTGAACTCCAGGAGTCTGATCATCTGGTGGCTCGGTGCCGCCAGCACGAGGTGGCGCCCCGCGTCCAGCGCCCGCTGCCTCGCCGCCAGGAGCACGTTGAGCCCTGAGGAATCGCAGAAGCTGGAGTTCCGCAGGTCGACCACGACGTCCGAGCCCGCGGGGGCCCGGGTCACGGCCTCCATGAGGGAGACACGAAGCTGTTCCGCGTGTTCGAGGTCCATTTCGCCGCTCACGCGGACCACGTTCCGGCCCGTGTGCGCAGCACCGGTGACCATGGTGCACCTCCTGTGTGACAACCGGCCCCTGCCCCGCCCGGTGCGCTCCATGCCTCACGGAACGCCCGAGGCCGACCGTTTCGCCCCGGCGCCGATGGGCAACCGCCGTGGCAAAGGCCCGTCACAGTCAAGGGGGCCGGGTCATGTCCACCGGAACCATTCTGGCCATCGTCATTCCCGTCGCGGTGGTGATCGTGCTGATCGCCACCGCGATCTTCCTGGACCGTCGCCGACGGCGGCGCCTGCGCGAGCGGTTCGGCCCCGAGTACGACCGCACGGTCGACGAGACGGGGAGCCGACGAGCCGCCGAGTACGACCTCGGCACGCGGGAGGAGCGCCACGAGTCGCTCGACATCCGGCCGCTCGACCCCGACGTGCGGGAACGGTACGCGCGCGAGTGGAGCGGGGTGCAGGAGCGCTTCGTCGACCGGCCCGAGGCATCGGTCCACGACGCGGACCGGCTCGTGACCTCCCTCATGCGCGAACGCGGCTACCCCACGGACGACTTCGAGCAGCGCGCACGGGACCTGTCCGTGGAGCACGGCCGCACCCTGGAGCACTACCGCGCGGCACACGAGGTCGACCGGCTGGGAACCGACCACCAGGCCACCACGGAGCAGCTGCGCGGAGCGATGATCCACTATCGGGTCCTCTTCGACGAACTGCTCTCCAACGGAAGCCGGCCCGGCTCCGGCCGGTCCTGAGAGGCGGACTCCGCCATGCACGACAACGACACCCCCGCACCGACCGGAACCGGACTCTCCACCGACGACATCGCCCGGTCCCGCGAACGTGAGCACGCACCCGAGACCGGTCCGGACACGGGCCGCCGCAACGAGGCGCGGGACACCGGCGCGGCACCCAGCTACCCGGGTGAGGCCACCGGCACGGACGGTCCGCCCCGTACCGAGGACGAAGCCGTCTCCGAGAGCCGAGCCGTCTCCGAGGGCCGAGCCGTCTCCGAGGGCGAAGCCTCCGGCGGCGAGGGCGCCCCGGCCGACGGACTGCCCCGTCTGATGGACGCCGAGGAGGAGGAGGGCTTCGAGGCCCGGTGGCGCGAGCTGCAGAGCCTGTTCGTCGACGACCCCCGCAGGGCCGTGCACGAGGCCGACGCTCTCGTGGCGGACGTGATGCAGAAGCTGGCCACCACGTTCGCCGACCGCCGCAAGGAGCTCGAAGCCCAGTGGCGGCAGGGCGAGGACGTGGACACCGAGAGTCTGCGCACGGCGCTGCGCCGGTACCGCTCCTTCTTCCACCGGCTGCTCAGCACGGGCGGGGACGGCGCACCGGGACGTGCCCTTCCACACGCCCTCGGCGTGCTCGGGCTTCAGGAACAGCTCGAAGCCGTCCTCGCCGGTGTAGCCGGTGCGGGCGATCAGCGCCGGCACGCC
>NZ_JBEOST010000029.1:0-69003 GCF_040303145.1 Streptomyces sp. NPDC096079 | reverse complement strand
AGACCCTCGACGGCGTCGTCACCTCCACCTGGCTGCGCGGCGAGAAGATCGCCGACCGCGGCACCCTCGCCGAACCCACCGGCCGCCTCCTCGAACGACGGAGGTAGGGCCAAGCGCTCACCCGGCGGTGGCCGCCCCCGACGCGGCCCCGTCGGCGCCGGTGAAATGTGCCGTGGCAAGGAGCGTGCCGTCCGCCGCCAGCAGGCGCGCGCCCGTCACTGTGCCGGGGTCCACGGGGGCCGGGGCGCCCCAGTAGCCGTAGCCGGAGGTGACGGGGAACGAGCCGAGCGGTACGACGGAGCCGTCGGCGCGTACGAGCAGGCACCGGACCGGGCCCTCGGCCGACGGCCCGTCACCGAGGTCCACGGACATGTACACCCAGCCGTTCCCGCCCGTCGCGTCCGCCGGGTGCGCGTAGATCCGGCCCACCTCACGGCCACCTCCGGCCGGGCCCGCGGCGACCAGCGCCGCTTCCCGCACGCCCGGCGCCGGCGCCACCACGGCGGGGGAGCCCTCCACCACCGTGCCCACCGCCCAGCCGCCGAACCCGAAGGCCAGGGCGGCCGCCGCGCCCGCCACCGCGAACCGGAAGCGACGCGCCCGGATCCGACGCCGGGCCGCCACCGGCGCCGCACGGGGCGGGACCGCAGCCGGAGCCACCGGCGGCACGGCATCAGGCACGGCATCAGGCACGGCATCAGGCGTGGCGTCCGGAGCCACCGGCGCCGCACCGGCCGCACCCGCCCGTCCGGCACCGGCCGCACGCGCCCGTCCGGCACCGGCCGGGCCCATCGCCCGTACCGCCCGGCTCTCGAAGCCGACCGGCGGCTCGGCACCCGGCAGCAGCCCGAGCAGCGCGTCCCCGACCGCCGTCAGCCGCTCCACGTACGCGCGGCACTCCGGGCAGCGGTCCAGATGGGCCACCGCCTCGGCCCGCTCGCGCGCGGGAAGGACCCCGAGCGCCAGTTCGGCACCCGCGTCGCGCAACCGCTCGCAGTCCATGCCGCTCACCGTGTCTCCTCGCTCTCCAGGAGCGCCCGCACCTTGATCGTCCCCGCACGGATCCGGGTCTTCGCGGTGCCCAGCGGCACGCCCTCGCTCGCCGCGACCTCCCGGGCCGTCATCCCGTAGATCCCGGCCATCACCAGCGCCCGTGCCTGCTCCCGGGGCAGCGCCGCCACCGCACGGCGGACCCGTTCTGCCGCGTCGTCGGCGAGCGCGCGCCGCTCCGGTGTCTCCGACACGAGCCCCACGAGCGTCTCCAGGTCCTCCGGCGCGACGGGGGTCGCGCGCCGCGCCCGGACCGCGTCGATCGCCAGGTTGTGGGCGATCGCGGTCAGCCACGTCCGTACGGAGCCGCGCCGGCCGTCGTACACCTGGGCGTGCCGCCACGCCCGCTCGAAGGTCTGCTGGGCCACGTCCTCCGCGAGCCGGGGATCGCCGACCACGGCGACGGCGACGCCGTACACCGCGCGCTGGAAACGGCGCACGAACGCGACCGCGATCTCCGGATCGCCCGTGGCGAGCCCGGAGAGCAGCGCCTCGTCGGGTACCCGTTCCAGCGGAAGTCCCATCCGTCCCACACCCGTGGATACGTACGACGTCCCCGAAGGGATGGTCCGAGCCCATTGTCCGCCCCGGGCCGCCCGCAATCCCCGCGCGGCCCGGTCCCGTACCCCCTGTGGGGGACGATCGGGAGGACCGAACGATGAGGGAACCACACACCCGCGCGCTGCTCGCCCTGTCGGCCGCGGCGCTGGCCGGTCTGCTGGCCGCCTGCGGCGGTGGAGGCGGCGGTTCGAGCAGCGGCACGACGACACCGCCCCCGGCCGGGAGCAGCACGGCACCCGCGAACGCGACCCGGGTGACCGCGGACCTCTCCGACTTCAGGATCACGCTGTCCCGGCACGGCTTCACACCGGGTACGTACGCCTTCGTCGCGACGAACACCGGGCATCACGAGCACGCCCTGGAGATCGAGGGCCCGGGCGGGGACAACCGCTCCGGCATCGTCGCCCCGGGCGAGTCGACCACCCTCACGGTGACCCTGAAGGACGGGACGTACGAGATCACCTGCCCGGTCGACGGGCACAAGGACCTGGGAATGAAGACGGAGATCACGGTGGCGGGCGCTCCCGTCAACACGACCCCGGGCACACCCACCTCACCCCCGGCTCCCGGCAGTGGCTACTGACCGGGGCGCAGGCCGGTCGCGATTACGCCTGCCGTGTGGACGCTCCGCGCGGCGGGGGAGCGGTACGGGGGAGGGGCAGGCCCGCGCCGTAGCGTCGGGCCCCCGGCCCCACCCGCTCACCGCTTCCCGCCCGCCACGTCCCAGGGGCGCCCCCACACCAGGACGGCCCGCCGCACGCAGACACGAGGACCCGACATGACCGCACAGGACACCGCTCCGCCCCTCCTCACGCTCGACCGGCTCGACGAGGTCGAGGGGTGGTTCTTCGCCGCCGACCGGTACCTCTTCGAGTGGCTCCTCAGCCACCAGCGCGACCACGGCCCCCGCGGCGACCTGCTGGAACTCGGTGTGTACAAGGGCAAGAGCGCCATCGTCCTCGGCCACCACGTCGCCGAGGGCGAGCGGTTCACCGTCTGCGACCTGTTCGACGCCGACGGGGCCCCGGACGCCTCCACGGCCACCGAGATGCGGGTCTACTACCCGACCCTCACCCGCCAGGTGTTCGAGGCCAACTACCTGCGCTTCCACCGGCGGCTGCCCAACGTCGTCCAGGGGTCCTCCTCCGAGATCACCGGGCATGTGCCCGCCCGCAGCTGCCGCTTCGTCCACATCGACGCCTCGCACCTCTACCACCACGTGCGCGCCGACATCGCCGCCGCCCGCGAGCTGCTGACCGAGGACGGCGTCGTCTCCCTCGACGACTTCCGCAGCCCCCACACCCCCGGGGTCGCGGCGGCCACCTGGGAGGCGGTCCTCACCACGGGCCTCAAGCCCGTGGTGCTCACCGAGAGCAAGCTGTACGGGACCTGGGGCTCGGCGGACTCCCTGCGCGACTCCCTCGCCGCGCACCTGACGACCCACCCCACGCTCTGGGGCGTGACCGAGGAGGTGGCCGGGCACACCCTGCTGCGGGTCCACTCCCGGTGACCGTCGCCACCGACGCGGAACGGCGCCCGAGCGGATCCGGACCGGGTCGGCGACGTCTCCCGGAGGGCGACGGCCGTCAGGGCGGGGTGCCGTAGCGCGCCACGATCGCGGCGGCTCGGTCGCGCCCGGAGAGCACGGCCGGCGCCGTTCCCACTGATCGGTGTCGCGAGCCTGGCGGCTCCCGACGTGCTGTTCGAGGTCGAGGCCCTCGCCGTAGGGCCCTGAGGCCCGGGGCGCGGTCCGGTCACGGCCGGGTCGCGCCTTGCGACAGTTTTAACTGTCGCATCGAGCGGGTGACAGTTATGGTTGTCGCATGAGTGAGACGCCCGTGATCCCCACCCCCGACAAGGCCGACGAGAACTTCTGGAGCTCCGTCTCCCACCTGGTGGAGCCCCCCTGGAGCGAGCCCACCCCCGACGACGCGTGCACGATGGACGAGCGGGTCCTCGACGCCGTCCGCGCCCTGGCCGAGCGGATCTCGACCCGCGCGGTGGCCTACGGTGCCGCCGGCAAGCCCTTCGACCCCGCGCTCATGGCCGCGCCCGACGCGCAGCTGGCACTCCTGCGCGCGCTGTACGAGGCCAAGCTCGCCGTCGACCGGCTGGCCGAGAGCGCCGCCACCGTCGCCGGGCGCGGTGGAGCGAACTACGCGCAGCTCGGTGCCGCCTGGGGCGGCATCAAGCGCCAGTCCGCCCGTCTCAAGTGGCCGCACGCCGTGGTCAGGACGTCCGCCAAGGAGTCCATCCCGCTCCAGTACGCCGGTGGCAGCGCCGTCGTGCACCACGACGCCGACGCGGACGCCTGGTGGTACACCGCCACCGCGGCGGACCGGCAGGAGACGGAGTCCGAGCCCGTGCACGGCGGCTACGCCGAGGCCATCGCGGGGGCGACGGAGTTCCTTCTCGCACACGCCCTGCCCGGTGGGAAGTCCCCCGCCTGACAGGGGCGCCGTCCACCCGCTGTCCACTCCGTGGACAGGTCGGTGAGACGGTTCCCGTGTGGTGCTAGCCTGCCGTCCATGCAGCGCACCACCACCCTCGCCATGATGCGAATGATGCCCCGACCTTCGGAGGCGCTTCGCTAGCGAAGCCGTGCGCGCACAGGATGCGACGGACCCTCCGGACACGGAGGGTCCGTTTTTTGTTGCCTCCGCCCGGCCGCGCCGACAAGTCCCCCCACACGCCAAGACCCCACCCCCACTCGACAGAAGGCGAAGTGCCCGCCATGACCCTCCGACCGGTCGTCTCCCTCACCGACTGTGCCGACCCCAACGCCCTCGCCCGGCAGTCCACCCGGATCGCCACCCTCTTCGGCGCCACGCCGACCGTCCTGCCCCTCGGCGGACCGGACCCCGAGGGTGCCGCCGCCCTCACGCTGCTCGACCTGCTGCGCTCCACGGACCTGATCGGCGGGCCGACGCAGCCGGTGGTCGTCCTCGTCAACATCGCTCCGCGTGACGGGCACTGGCCCAACGGCGTGCCGTTCTGCTACTTCCGGCACGGGGACCACCTGGTCATCAGCACCCTGAACCACCGGGTCCTCGCCCCGCTGGCCACCTACCTGGGCCTGACGGAGGTCCAGGTCACCGACGTCCGCGAGGTGCTGGAGGCCGCCGCCGACGGCTGGGCCGAGCTCACGCCCGCCGAGATCGAGGAGATGGCCCGCACCCAGTTCCGCAGCCTGTGGTACGTGCCGCTGCTCGCCCGCTGGCTGGCGGACGGCCGCGCGGTCCCCGCGCAGCCGGCCGCGGTGTCGGAGAACCCCGCCGACGACGTGCGGGTCGCCGTCGTGGACAACTTCGGCAACTGCAAACTGGACCGTCCGGCCACCGAACTGCCCGGCTACGACACGACCAAGGCCCTGCTCGTCCACAACCGGCAGGAGGGCCGCGACGTCCAGGTGCGCTGTTACGACCGCCTTCCCGACGTTCCTCTCGGCGAGCCCGGGATCACCGTCGGAAGCTCCGGCGTCGGCTTCGCCGAACTGGTCGTCCGCGGCGGTTCCGCGGCCGAGGTGTTCGGCCTGAACCAGGGCGACCAGGTGTTCCGCCTGACCAGCTGACCTCGCGCGAAGGCGCTGCCCGGTCGGCGATCTCCTCCTCCCGCTTCCTTTCTCGGCCCTCTTCAGAAGGACCCCCTGATGTCCCGTACGCGCATAACCCTCGCGGCTTCCGCCGCCGCCGTCGTCGTCCTCGCGGCAGCGGCCTGCGCACCCCAGCCGCAGACCACGACCCCCGGGGCGGCCGGCTCCGGCGCCCCCGACTGCACCACCGGCAGCAAGAGCCTCCACCAGAGCGGCCGGCTGACCATCGCGACCGACTCCCCGGCGTACGAGCCGTGGTTCGACAGCAACACCCCGTCCAACGGCAAGGGCTTCGAGAGCGCGGTGGCCTACGCGGTGGCCGACAAGCTCGGCTTCGGGAAGGACCAGGTGACGTGGGTGGTCGAACCCTTCGCCCACGCGTACGCCCCCGGGGCGAAGTCCTACGACTTCGACATCAACCAGATCTCGATCACCCCGCAGCGGGCGAAGGCCGTCGACTTCTCCACCAGTTACTACACGGCCAACCAGGCCGTCCTGACGCTGGACGGCTCCGCGTTCGCCAAGGCCGACTCCCTGAGCGCGCTCAAGGACGCCAAGATCGGCGTGCAGGTGGCCACGACCAGCTACCAGGCCGTGCTCGACCAGCTCAAGCCCTCGCGCAAGCCGAGCGTCTTCAACACCACCAAGGACGAGGTCACCGCCCTGACGAACGGCCAGATCGACGCCATCGTCACCGACCTGCCCACCGTCTTCTACCTGGCCGGGGCGGAGCTGGACCACGGCAAGATCGTCGGCCAGTTCGGCTACGCGGGCGGAGACCCGGAGGAGTTCGGCCTGCTCCTGCCGAAGAACAGCGGCTTCACCCCCTGCGTGAACCAGGCCCTGGACTCCCTCAAGGCCGACGGCACCCTTGCCGAACTCACCCGCAAGTGGCTGTCCGCCTCGGCGAGCGTCCCCGAGCTGAAGCCGTAGCGAGCCGACCGTGGACCTCACGAAGACCGCCGTGTCCCCGCCGGCGGACGACACCTACCGGCCCAGCGAGCACGAGCTGGAGCGGCAGCGGTTCCGCCGCTCCCGCAAGCGCCGCCACACCTGGATCTCCACCCTCTGCACCGTCCTCGGCCTGGTGGTCCTGGGCGTGGCAGCGGTCGCCTCGCCGGGATGGGAGCGCGTCGACAGCCTGTTCCTCGACGGCGCCGAGTTCCGGGCCGCGTTCCCCGAACTCCTGCGCGGCTTCTGGCTCAACATCCAGATGTTCCTCATCGCCGAGGTGCTGATCCTCGTCCTGGGGCTGCTGATCGCCCTCGTACGCGTCACCAAGGCACCGGGCCTCCAGCCCCTGCGGCTCGCGGCGACCGTGTACGTGGACGTCTTCCGCGGCGTACCGACCCTGCTGCTCGTCTTCCTCGTCGGATTCGGGCTGCCGGCCCTGCAACTCCAGGGCACCCCCTCCGAGCCGTGGGTGCTCGGTGTGATCGCCCTGGTCCTCTCCTACGCCGCCTACGTCGGGGAGGTCCTCCGGGCGGGGCTGAACTCCGTGCACCCCGCGCAGCGGAACGCGGCCAGGGCCCTCGGACTCAACGAGCGGCAGACCCTGCGGCACGTCGTCCTGCCCCAGGCCGTGCGCAATGTGCTCCCGCCCCTGCTGAACGACTTCATCGCCCTGCAGAAGGACACCGCGCTGGTCGCCGTGCTCGGACCGCTGGAGGTGCTGCGAGCGGCACAGATCAAGGCGGACTACGACTTCAACTACACCCCCTACCTGGGAGCGGCCCTCTTGTTCATCGCGGTGACCATTCCGCTGACCCGCTTCGCCGACCGGCTCCAGCGGCGAGCGGCACGGCGCACCTGGGCGGAGACGGGCCGATGAGCGGGCCGCTGCTGCGCATCCGCGGCCTTCGCAAGCAGTACGGATCCCGTCTCGTCCTGCGCTCCATCGATCTGGACGTCGCCGAGCACCAGGTCGTCTGCCTCATCGGCGGCTCGGGCTCGGGCAAGTCGACGCTGCTGCGGTGCGTGGACCTGCTGGAGGTCGTCGACGACGGCACCGTCCACCTCGGCGCGAGCGAACTGACGGACCCGCGCCTCGACCCCGACGTCGCCCGCAGGCGGATCGGCATCGTCTTCCAGGCGTACAACCTGTTCCCGCACCTGAGCGTGCTGGACAACATCACGCTCGCGCCCCGCCAGGTCCACGGCGTCCCCCGCAAGCAGGCCGAGGCGCACGCCCACGAGCTGCTGGCCCGGCTGGGCCTCGCGGACAAGGCGCGGGAACACCCCGACCGGCTGTCCGGCGGACAGCAGCAGCGCGCGGCGATCGCCCGCGCCCTGGCCACCGAGCCGGAGCTGCTGCTCTTCGACGAGATCACCTCGGCCCTCGACCCCGAACTCGTGGGCGAGGTGCTGGACGTCGTCGCGGACCTCAAGCAGCGCGGCCTCACCATCCTCATGGCGACGCACGAGATGGACTTCGCCCGGCACGTCGCGGACCGGGTCTGCTTCCTGGAGGACGGGGTCATCGTGGAGCAGGGCACCGCGGAGCAGGTGCTGACGGCGCCGCGGGAACAGGCGACGCGGCGCTTCCTCGCCCGGGCGCTCGACCGCTCCTGAGGGGTGTCGTGCCGATCGGCACAGGGCTCGCGGTGTCCGGCACCGCGAGCCCTGTGCCGCGGGGCCGGCCGCTGGCCGGCGTTCCGCGCGCCGAGCGGGGTGCGCGTCAGAGGGCGGAGACCCAGTAGCGGTCGAAGGTGAACCGGCCGTTGCCGCCGGCGCCGTCGCGGACGCCGGTGGTCTCGCGGGCCAGGGTGTACCAGGCGTCGACGAAGTCGGCGTCGTCGGTCCAGAAGGAGGACGGGATCGCGTCGACGACCGGGTCGACCAGCGGGACGTACGCGCCGAGGTCGGCGATGGTCAGCAGGGCCGCCGCGATGGCCTTGGCCAGGGCCGAGTAGTTGGTGTCGCCGTCGTCCTCCATCATCACGACGTCGGCCAGGTTGTACTTGTACTGCGACCAGTTCACGAGGATCTGGTTCGGGTAGTACGTGGTCTCCGCGTCGTCGAGGTACGGGTGGGTCACGGTGTCGACGCGGACCTTGCCGTCGAGTCCGAAGCCGCTGACGATGCTGAAGATCTCGGCGTCGCCCTTGATCCAGGTCTCCTTGTCGTCGTCGAGGCGTACCGAGGTGATGCGCGAGGTCCAGAACCCGGTGTCCGCCGTCGCGGCCGGGGCCGCGGCGGGCGCGGCGGTGGTGGAGACCCCGGCGGCGGCGAGTTCGCGCTCCAGGACGCGCACACCGGCCTCGACCGCCTTCGCCCCGTCGATGCCGACCACGTACACCGGCACGTCGGGGGTCCTGGACGGGTCCAGGGTGTGGGCACGGCCGTTCGTGTCGTACGCGGTGACGGGGGCGGCCTCGTCGTCGGACGGGGCGACGGCGACCAGCGGGGCGCGGCCGGAGTCCGCGGCACCGGTCAGGCTCACGGTGAGCAGTCCGCCCGTGCGGGCGCTCAGTCCCTTGGCCGCGAGCACGGAACGGTCGGCGGCGGCGACCTCGGCGGCGAGTGAAGCCGCGGCCCTGGTACGGGACGTGCCGGCCAGGGCGCTCAGACCGACCTCCCGCCCGCCCGCGACCGCCCGGTCGGTCTCGGCGCGCCAGGCGGAGTCGGCGAGCGAACGGGCCAGCGAACGGGCGACCGCGTCCTCGGCGCGGGTCACCGCGGGCACCTTCGCCGCACGGTCCGCCACGGGCGAGGCCGCGGCGGGGCCCTGGGTGGTCGTCACCACGAAACCGGCGAGCACGAGGCCGCACAGGGCCGTGCGGAACTGCTTTCTGACGGACAAGACATCCTCCAGCGAGAGTCGGACGGCAGACCCCGGTGTGCCGGGACATGCCGCAGACGCCGACCACGGGTGTGCGGTCGGCGCGGTGGTGCTGGGACGGGGCGCGACCATGATGGGGTACGACGCGTCTACGCGTATAGACCGCGCGGATGTCCGCGAGGGAAAGGCTTCGGTCCTGACGAGGGCCGGTGCGCCGCACCGGCCCTCGTCACGGGTCGCACGGCGTCAGGCCGCGCAGGTCGGGTCGTGGGCGGGGAGGCGGCCCGTGCTCAGGTAGGACGTGACGCGAGCGTCCACGCAGGCGTTGCCGTACTCGCCGTACAGGCCGTGCTGGCGCGCGCCCTTCACGGTGAGCAGCCGGGAGCTCGGCCACTGCTCGCGCAGGTCCTCGGCGCCGGCGTACAGGGTGCGGGGATCGTCCGTGGCGTTCACGAGCAGGGCCGGGACGTCGTTGTCGAGCACGGTCGGCGCCTCGACGGGCCGGTCCCAGAACTCGCAGGGCGTGATGTCGTTGGCCAGCGGGCCGGCGAGGGGGAACCGCTCGCGGGACTCCTCGACCGCGCGCCAGTAGCTGCCGACGCCGCGCCGCACGGCCACGTCGCCGCAGATGATCGCGGTCATCTGGCTGGAGGGCGCCGAGCCCGCTCCGGTCAGGAGGAACTCCAGCTGCCCGGCCAGCGCTTCGGACGGCTCGACCGGCTTCCGGTCCGCCGATCGGGCGAGGAGCCGTACGGTTTCGGCGAGGCCGGCGCGCCGCTCGTCGAGGTCGCTGCCGAGTCCGCCGATGAACAGGGACGGCAGGACGTGCTCGTCCAGCTCGTACGTCGTCCCGATCCGCAGCGGCGCTTCCCGGGCGGCGCGCAGGACGTGCCGCACCGTCGCCAGGACCTCGGCGCGCGTGGCGCCGAGCCCGTAGGCGCCGTTCCGCGCGGCCGCCCACGACGCCCACGCGCGCAGGGCGGCCTCGTTGGCCGCCTCGGCACCGCGCAGCAGCGTCTGGGTGTAGTGCGCGGGGGAGTTGACGCCGTCGAGCACCATGCGGTCGGTGCGGCCGGGGAAGAGCTGCGTGTAGGTCTCGCCGAGATAGCTGCCGTAGGAGTACCCGAGATACGAGAGCGTGCTCTCGCCGAGGACGGTGCGGAGGACGTCCATGTCGCGGGCGGTGTTGCGGGTGGTGACGTAGGGCAGCACGTCACCGTTCGTGCGTTTGCAGCGCTCGGCCAGGTCGCGCGCCAGGGCGACCTCTCCGCGGTACGCCGCCCGGTCCCCGCCCGCGGAGCGCACGAGCGCGGAGCCGAGGTCCCAGCCGCAGTCCAGCGGTGTGCTCCGGCCGACGAAGCGCGGGTCCATGCCGATCAGGTCGTAGCGGGCGGCGACCTCGCCCAGCACCCGCTTCTTGGTCAGCGGCATGTGGAGGCTGGGACCCGCGGGTCCGCCGTCGTTGAGCAGGAGCGCGCCGATGCGGTGGGAGGTGTCGGTGGCCTTCAGCCGGGACACGGCCACGGTGAGGGTGCGGCCGGCGGGATCGGCGTAGTCGAGGGGCACGGTGATGTCGGCGCAGTCGACGCCGGCGGCGTCGAGCGATCGGCCCAGCTCGTCGTCGGCGCCGAGGGCGCAGGCGTGCCAGTCGGCGCGTTGGGCGTGGAACCGGGCCAGCGGGTCGGTGGGCGAGGCGACGGCGGTGGCGGTGGCGGAGGCCGTGGAGGTGACGGCGAGCAGCGCCGCGGACATGACGAAGGCCTTGACGCGCAGGGAAGTTGACATACCCGCACGCTAGGGCGCCGGACTCCGCCCCGGCCTCCGGGAAAGCCCTGAATGGTGGTGGGGTCGGACCCCGATACCTCTCAGGTGAAGAACCTCCCGCGCATGTGGAGGAAGTCGGTGAAGAACGTGAGTCTTCCGTCCGCGAATCGTGTGCGGATCCAGGGCGAAGGGGTCGACGTCTCGGCCCGACTCATCGGTAACAATGCCCTGAGCTGCGGAAATGTCGATCCGACGGGCGCCGTCCAGGGCCCGGCCCTGTTCGATCGACCGATGTATGGTCGGCCCCGTTCACCTGACCGGGTGAATGTGGAGGGGGCGATTCAGCCCTTGAGGGCCGCGCTCGGCGACCGGCCCTGGACGAGAGACCGACCGCACACGTTCGAGGCGAGGCAGACCGATGGAAACTCCGGCCACCGCTTCGGGCGACGGCGACCGCACCGCCGGGGGAGCGGGCTGGTTCGGACGCGGTCCCCACACGCCCGCCCCGGTCACCGCACCCCGCGACGGCCACGGGTCCGCGCCCCGCTCCGTACCCCCGCAGCGGCGTCCCGCGCCGCCCGCCGACGCCGCGGGCACCTCCGGGACGGCACTGCTGCGCCGCACGATGGCGGAGATCGAACCGATCGCCGACACCGTCACCTCGTACTTCTACGCCCTGCTCTTCCTGCGGCACCCCGCCCTGCGGGCGCTCTTCCCCGCGGCGATGGACACCCAGCGCGACCGGCTGTTCAAAGCGCTGCTCACCGCCGCGACCCACGCGGACGACCCCGTCACCCTGACCGCGTACCTGACCGGGCTCGGCCGGGGCCACCGCAAGTACGGCACCCGGCCCGAGCACTACCCGGCCGTCGGCGAGGCCCTGATCGGCGCCCTCAGCCGTTACGCGCCGGCGACCTGGGGGCCCGGGACCGAAGCCGCGTGGGTCAGCGCGTACACGACCATCTCCCAGATCATGATCGACGCGGCGACGGCCGACGAGATGCACGCGCCCGCGTGGTGGCAGGCGGAAGTGGTCGCCCATGAGATGCGGACGAAGGAGATCGCGGTCGTCACGGTCCGCCCGGACCAGCCCTACCCCTTCCTCGCCGGGCAGTACACCGCCCTGGAGACGCCCTGGTGGCCCCGGGTGTGGCGGCACTACTCCTTCGCCTCGGCGCCCCGCTCCGACGGACTGCTCTCCTTCCACGTCAAGGCCGTACCGGCCGGCTGGGTCTCCAACGCGCTCGTCCACCGGGCCCACCCCGGAGACGTCCTGAGGCTCGGCGCACCGACCGGCTCCATGACGGTCGACCACACCACCGACAGCGGGCTGCTCTGCCTCGGCGGAGGCACCGGCATCGCGCCCATCAAGGCCCTGGTGGAGGACGTGGTGCAGCACGGCCGACGGCGTTCCGTCGACGTCTTCTACGGCGCCCGCCGCAACGACGACCTGTACGACTTCGACACCATGATGCGGCTGCAGCAGACGCACTCCTGGCTCTCGGTCCGGCCGGTCGTCGACGACCTCGCGGGGCTGTCCGGGGGACTCCCCGAGGCGGTGCGCGAGTACGGCTCGTGGCACACCCACGACGTGTACCTCTCCGGCCCGCCCGGAATGATCCGGCGCGGCGTCGACACCATGCTGGGCATGGGCGTCCCCTCCCATCGCATACGGCACGACTCCATCGAAGGACTGGTCGGGGCAACGACGTGAGCACTTTCGAACAGGCCGGGCAGGGCAACGCCCTGACGGCGCCCCTGCGCACCTCCCGTCCGGGCAGCGGCGGCGAACACCTCGTCCAGCAGCGCATGGGCACCGCCGAGCGCGCCGACCGCTTCTACGCCGAGCAGGTCCTCGACCGGCTCAACCCGCGCATGCGGGAGTTCGTGACGCGACAGGAGATGTTCTTCCTCGCCACCGCCGACCGGCGGGGCGAGTGCGACAACACCTTCCGCGCCGGCCCGCCCGGCTTCCTCCACGTCCTGGACGACACGACGCTCACCTATCCCGAGTACCGGGGCAACGGCGTCCACGCCAGCCTCGGGAACATCGCGGAGAACCCGCACGTCGGCGTCCTCATGGTCGACTTCCTCCGCGACCGCATCGGTCTCCACGTCAACGGCCGCGCCGATGTCGTGGCCGACGAGGTCATGCGCCGTTCCCACCCCGCGCTCCCGGTCGACCCCGTGCCCGGCCGGCGCGCCCTCGTCTGGGTGGTGATCACCGTCGAGGAGGCGTACATCCACTGCGCCAAGCACGTCCCGCACCTCCAGAGGGTCCCCGCGCGCGGCACGGGCCGCTCCTGGGGGACCGACGACGTGAAACGCAAGGGCGGGGACTTCTTCGGCGCGGCCGCCGACGCGGCCGAACGGGGGCCGTTCCTGCCGCCGCCCCGCGCGGACGCGGCGAGTTGGCGGGCCGAGGCGGAGCGCGTCCTCGCGAGGGCGGTACGGCAGGACCCGGGGACGGACGGCGGCGCGGCCCCCACCACCGGACCCCGGGCCGGGTCGGACCCCGGAACCGAGCGCGGAAGCGAGGCCGGGGCGACGGGCTTCAGCGGCTGGTTCAGCAGGAGTGCCCGCGGCTGAGCGCCTCCGCCCTCCACCGCGCGGTCAGGCCGGAACGCCCGGACCCCAGTACGGGCCGTCGTGCTCGCGGACGGCGCCGTCGTCGTCGAGCACGACGAACCGGTCGAAGGTACGGGCGAACCACCGGTCGTGGGTGACCGCGAGGACCGTACCCTCGAAGCGTTCGAGCGCGGCTTCGAGCGCCTCGGCGCTGTGCAGGTCCAGGTTGTCCGTCGGCTCGTCCAGCAACAGCAGCGTGGAACCCTGCAGTTCGAGCAGCAGGATCTGGAAGCGGGCCTGCTGGCCGCCGGACAGCGACTCGAAGGTCTGATCGGCCTGCGTCTGGAGCTCGTAGCGCCGCAGCGCCGACACGGCCGCGCCGCGCTCCCGCCCGTCCCGGTCACCGTCGCCCCGGCCCAGGATCTCCACCAGGGTGCGTCCGACCAGGTCCGGTCGCTGCTGGGTCTGTGCGAACCAGCCGGGCCTGACCCGCCCGCCGAGCCGGGCGGCACCCGCGTGGGCGACCGGCTCGCCGTGCCGGTCCGGCTCGTGGAGCTCCTGGTCGCTGCCGCCCGCCGCGAGCAGCCGCAGCAGATGGGACTTGCCGGTGCCGTTCGCGCCGAGCACGGCGACCCGCTCGCCGAAGTACACCTCCAGGTCGAACGGCCGGGTCAGCCCCTTCAGTTCGAGGCCCTCGCACCGCACCGCGCGGACCGCCGTGCGGTCGCCGCGCAGCCGCATCCGGACGTTCTGTTCGACCGGGCGCTCCGGCGGAGGGCCGGCCTCCTCGAAGCGGGCCAGCCGGGTCAGCGTCGCCCGGTACTTGCCCGCCATCGACGCGGAGGCCTTCGCCTGCTGCTGGAGGGTGCGGACCAGGTCCTTGAGCCGCTGGTGCTCCTCGGACCAGCGCCGGTGCAGCTCGTCCAGGCGCTCAAGGCGCGCCTCGCGGGCCTCGTGGTAGTCGCGGAAGCCGCCGCCGTGCACCCATACGCCACCGGCCTCCAGGGTGAGCACCCGGGTGGCGGTCGCGGCGAGCAGCTCGCGGTCATGGCTGACGTAGAGCACGGTCTTCGGGGAGGCCGCCATGGTCTCCTCCAGCTGCCGCTTGCCCGGCACGTCGAGGTAGTTGTCCGGCTCGTCGAGGAGCAGCACCTGTGCGCTGCCCCGGAACAGGGCCTCCAGGGCGAGCCGCTTCTGCTCGCCGCCGGACAGGGTGCGCAGCTCACGGAACCGGGCCCGGTCGAAGGGCAGCCGGAGCGCGGCCTCGGTGACGAGATCCCATTCCACCTCGGCGTCGTAACCGCCCGCGTCGCCCCATGCGGAAAGGGCCTCGGCATAGCGGAGCTGGACGGCCTCGCTGTCCGATTCCATCATGGCGAGTTCTGCTCTTTCCATGTCCGAAAACGCACGCCGCAATTCAGGGCGGGCGAGGGAGACCAGGAATTCGTGCACCGTGGTCGAATCCCGCACCGAACCGATGAACTGGGGCATCACTCCCAGCCCACCGACCACCCGGACCGTTCCGGATTCCGGCTTCAACTCGCCTGTGACCAGGCGCAACAGTGTCGTCTTGCCCATTCCGTTGGCGCCGATCAGGGCGACCTTGTCGCCGTCCCCGACCCGGAAGGACGCATCGTGAAAAAGCATCCGACCATCGGCCAACCAGTATTCAAGACCGGAAACCTCCAGAAACCCCATCGATCTCCCACCCCTCGCCGGCCGGTGTGACACACCTGAATCCGATCAATCTCTCACGGCGGTCTTGAGCGAGAGAAATTGGCGTGACACCGTCGCCACCGACCGCCCGTTCGGGGCACCTCCCCGACCGGGTCGGCGGCCACTGGGTGGCCGGATCGGGGCAACACCCCTGCCTCCGGCCCCCCGTCCACTCGAAGAGAGGGGAACCACCATGGAGTCCAACGCCCAGCGTCCGGAGACCGAGGAGACCGCCGAGCTGCGCCAGCAGGACACGGCCGGCACGCCGGAGCTCGAGACCGACGGTCTCGTGTTCAAGCGTGAGCTGCTGAACGAGTTCCTCGGCAACCGCGTGCGCAGCTGATCGCCGCCGCCGGACCCCGGGACCGAGCGGGTCCCGGGGCCCGGCGGCTCAGCCGACACCGTGCGGCGCACCGCCGCCAGCCGACCGACCGGGGGGAGTTGTGGCCGAAGTGGACATCCAGTACGCCCGATCCGACGGGCCCGACACCACCCTCGTCGTGGACCTCGACGCCTGGCCGCTCAGCCTGGACCCCTTCCACGTCGTGGACTTCAACCAGGCCACCGTCCTGGACGCCCTGGTCGACCCGCTCACCCGTGACCGCGCCGACGGTCCCGGCACGGAGCCGTCCGCACTCGTCTCCGTCACCCCGTCCGACGGGCCCGGCGAGGGACACACGTGGCTGCTGCGGCCTGCCCCCGGACAGCGCTGGGGCGACGGCAGCCCGGTCCGCCCCGAGGAGATCGCCGCCGGAGTCCACCGGGCCTGGGGACCCACCTGCCTGCCGCTGCCCGCCGCCCACGACCCCCACGGCACCGGCTCCCCGGTCACCACCCGCGTCGTCCCCGACCCGGACGACGGCGCTCCCGTCGTCGAACTGCGCTCCGCGCTGCCGCTGCCCTATCTGCCGCAGCTGCTCGCCTTCCCCGGCGCCGCTCCGGTCCGCGAGACGCCCGACGGCGGCTGGACCGCGAGCGGCCCCTTCCGGCCGGTCCTGGCCGACCGCGCGCGGGGCCGGATCGAGCTGCGCCGCAAGCCGTCCCGCCGCACCGGGCCCGGCACCCCGCGGCGGCTCGCCTTCCAGGTGTACGCCGACCGGTCCGCCGCCTTCGCCGCCCTGGCCGACGGCCGCCTCGACCTCTCCGTCAACACCGGCCTCACGCCCGACCGGTTCACCGAGGCCGCCGCCCGCCCCGGCGCGACCGTCCGCGCACTGTCCATGGCGTGTCAGCTGTGGGTGCGTCCCGGCCTCGACAGCCCGCTCGCCACCCCGGCCGGACGACGCGCCTTCTCCGCCGGCTTCGACCGGCGGTCCGCCGGCGCCCGCCTGTGCGGGGCGGCCCTCCCGCTCCCGCGCTACTCGGCCCTGTGGGAGCCGCGGGCGGGCGGCTCCGACGACGGAGGCCCCGCCGGTCCGTCGCTCCCCGGACGCCTCCCGCCACCGGGTCGGCGCGCCGAACTCGCCCTGAGCTACGCGGACTTCGCGCCGAACGGCGAGGCCGCCGCCCTCGTGGCGTCGGACCTCCAAGCCCGCTTCGGCCATCCCGTACGGCTCCGCCCGCTGTCGTACGAGGCCTTCGCGCGGGCCGCCGCCACGCTCGACTACGAGCTGTTGTACGCCATCAACCCGGCCCCGCTGGCCCATGTGGCGGGCTTCCTCACCGGCTTCCACAGCACCGCGGGACAGGCCCGCGCCCTCGGGTTCGCCGAGCCGGCCGTGGACGCGGCGCTCGACCGGGCGCTGGGCGCGGCCGGGGGGCCGGAGTCGGAGCAGGCCTGGCGGGAGGCGGAGGCCGTCGTGCTCGACCACGCGCCGGTGGTGCCGCTGTTCCAGGTCAACAGCGTCACCCTGACCGGACCGGGACACCCCGCCCCGGCCGTGGCGGCCACGGGCGCCCTGCCCCTGGACGATCTCACCCGTACCGCCGTGCCGGGCACCCACGCCGCATCCCTGGACGATCTCACCCGTACCGCCGTGGCGGGCACCCACGCCGCATCCCTGGACGATCTCACCCGTACCGCCGTGGCGGGCCCCCGCGCCGCATCCCTGGCCGACCCCGCCCGAACCGCCGTGCCCGTCCGCGACCACTGAAGGGCCGAACAGCATGACGCGCAGCCCGGCCACCACGGCCCCCGGCACCCCCGCTCCTGACACCCCGTTGCGCCCCGTCGACCGTTCTCCCGCCGAACTCGACGCACTGGCCGCTCTGCTGACCGCCCGGCCCGCCCGTCCCGTCCACCTCGACGGCTTCCTGCCCGAGACGCAGGCGCGGGCGCTCGGCGAGACCGTGCGGGCCATGCCCACGTGGGAGACCTCGGCCGTCCTGTGGGATGCGGACCGGCGCGCCACCCGGCCGGTGACGCCCGACGAATGGCGCGCGGCCGCACCCGAGGAGCGGGCCGCCGTGCGTGACGTCGCCCGGGGCATCCCGGCCCTGTTCGACGAGGACTCGCCGTACCCGGCCCAGTACCGCGCCCGGCTCTCCGACTTCTTCGTCTTCGCCGGCATGGGCACGGCCCTCCGCGACGTGCTGGACCGGTGGACGGCCCCGGGCGGGCCGCTGACCACCAACGTCGAGTTCGCGCGCTACCGGCGCGGCGACACCCTAGGCGAGCACTCCGACGCCGAGTCGGACACCCTGTTCGTCCTCAACCTGTACCTGGACCCCGGCTACGGGACGGACGACGGCGGCATCCTCGGCTTCCGTGACGAGGAGGGCCGCGAGCACCTGATGCCGCCCCGGTTCAACAGCCTGTCCGTCATGCCGATCCGGCCGGGCTGCGTCCACTGGGTCACCCCCTGGCGCGCCGACCGCGTCGGACGCCACACGGTCAGCATCGCCGCCGTACCCGCGACTCCCGGTGAGGTGAAGTGACATGACACCCGGCACACCCGGCACACCGGACGGCAACCCCGGGCCCGACGCGCCCCCCGCGCGCGACGGCTCCGTCGTCCTGGCCTTCCCCCCGCTGGTCGAGTCCAGCTTCGGCCGCTACTTCCCGTCGACCGCCGTCCTCGCCGGCTTCCTGCAGAGCCGCAAGGTCCGCACCCACCAGTGGGACCTCAACGAGGAGTTCGCCCTGCACCTGCTCGACCCCGGCCACCTGGCCGAGGCGGGCGCCGGCCGGCTCGTCGGACTGGAGGGCCGCCACCCCGAGGAGATGAGCGCCGTCGCGGGCCGCTGGCTCGCCCGCCACCGCGACGCCCTCTTCGACGAGCGCGGCCGCCACACCTTCGCCGCCGCGTCCGGCCCGGAGTTCCTGCTGTCCGCCCTGGCGCGGCCGTACCTCATCGACCCCGAGGCCGAGTGGCTGACCGACCCGGCGCTGCTGCGCTCGGACCGGACGCTGGTCTACCGCGCGTACTACGCCTCGCTCGGCCTCGCCGACCGGCTGCCCGGTGACACCCGGCTCCTGGGCGTGTCCGTCCCCATGGGCCCGCAGCTCGTGCCCGCGCTGCTGCTCGCCGAGGCCGTCAGGCAGGTCCGGCCCGATGTGCGGATCGTGCTCGGCGGCCCGACGCTCTCCCTGATGAACGAGCACGACCTCGCCCGCCTGCTCGACGTCCACCGCCAGGTCGACGCGGTCGTGCGCTTCGACGGGGAGGCCCCGCTCCTCGCCCTGTGGCGGCAGGCCGACGGCGGAGCATGGCGGCCGGGCGAGGTCGCGGGCGTCTCCGCCCTCGTCGACGGGACCCCCGTCCACACCCCGCCCACGGCGGGCCTGCACCCCAACGCGCTGCCGCCCGCCGCGTACGACCCCGTGCTCATGGCCCGGCTCGTCGGCCCCGAGATGGGCATCGTCCAGGCGCGCGGCTGCTACTGGGGCAAGTGCGACTACTGCGACTTCGTCGAACTGTACGACGGCTCCCCGCCCTACCGGGGGCGCTCCGTGCAGAGCTTCATGGCCGAGCTGGAGCACCAGGTCAGCACCCACGGGGTGCGCCGCTTCGAGCTGATCACCGAGTCGATCCCGCCCGCGTTCGCCCGCCGCTTCGCCCAGGCGGTCCTCGACCGGGGCCTGGACATCACCTGGAACTCCTTCGCCATGGTGGACCGGCGCTTCGACGCCGAACTGCTCCAGCTGATGGTCAGGGCCGGCTGCGAGTACCTCGTCATCGGCATGGAGACCACCAACACCCGCGTCCTGAAGCTCGTCCACAAGTCCGCCGACCGCGAGGAGAACCTCCGCTTCATCCGCGAGGCCCACCAGGCCGGCATGAAGCTGCGGATCAACCTGATCCCCGACCTGCCCTCCACCACCGTGGAGGAGGCCATGGAGTCCCTGCGGGACGTCGCCGAACTCGCCGACTGCATCGAGTCCTTCACCGTCTTCCCGTTCGAGGCGACCCGCTCGTCCGAGGTGGGCCGCCACCCCGAACGCTTCGGCCTGGTCGTCGGCGGCGACGGGACCGGGCTCGCCAACCAGGCGCAGTACGCGCTCAACCACCTGGGCAACATCGACCCGGCGATGACGCGCGAGGAGCGCACCGGCGTCCACCGCGCCTACCAGGACTTCGCGATCGGCCACGGCTCCGCCCACATGCGCCGCACCGGCGACGAGTTCCTCGACCGGCTGCCCGGCGAGGGCGAGGCGTTCCGGCTGGGCGTGGCGTCCCTGGACGTCCTGCCGCGCGGTGACGAGCTGGTCGTCACGCACGTCCTGCGACGCGAGCGGACCGTCCTTCCCGCCGCCGTGGCCCGGGGGCTCACCCCCTGGCTGGACGGCACACCCCTGACGCGCCGCGACCTCACGCAGGCGTACGGAGCGGCCGGCGGCGCCGCCGTCCTGCGGCAGCTCGTCGAGGCCCGGCTGCTGACCGCCGTCGCCGCCACCGGACGCCCGGAGCCCGCCCTGACCTGACCCCGCCCCTGCTCCGCAACCGGCCGCCAGCCCCTCCACCCCCGTCCGTGAGGAGAACCATGTCCAGCACCACGACACGGTCGTCGTCGCCCGTTCCGCCGGCCCTCGCCGGCGCCGCCCCCTACGTCGCGCCTCGGTACCTGACCGAGTCCACGGTCGAGCGGCTGCGCGACTGGTACCACGGGGACCCGGTCCACCCCCTGCAGCTGCGGGACTTCCTGCGCCCCGAGTTCGCCACGGACCTCGCCGCCGCGATGCGCGCCATCCCCACCTGGTCGCGGCACGCCGCCACGTACGAAGGACGCCTGGGCAAGACCGAGTTCTGGGACGACGAGGTCGACGAGCAGGACGACGTCACCATCGCCCAGTTCGTCGTCAAGGACATCCACGCCCTGCTCGACGAGGGCGCCATGGACCCCGGGCACCAGCGCACCCTGCAGGAGTTCTTCGTCTTCTCCGTGCTGACCGACGCCCTGCGCGACTGGATCGGCTCCGGCACCGGCCTCGTCCTGCGCAAGCACACCACCATGGAACTGGCCGCGTACCGCCGCTCCGACGCCCTGGGCGCCCACCAGGACCTGGTGCCCGGCCGGGTCCTCGCGGTCAACTTCTACCTCGACGAGGAGTACACCCCCGAGTCCGGCGGACGGCTCGCCTTCCGCAACGGACAGGACCAGGAGTTCTTCGTCGAACCCGTCTTCAACAGCGTCTCCCTCATGCCCATCCGCGAGGACTGCTGGCACTGGGTCGAGCCCTTCACCCGGGACGCCGTCGGCCGCTACACCATCGCCATGGGGCAGCACCTGGAGGGGAGCTGAACACCGTCCGCCTGCTGCCCGCCGTCGCCGTCCACGAGACCCCGGACGAGACGCTGCTGACCCTCGGCCCCCGGCTGCTCCGCATCGGCGGGGCCCGGCCGGGCCTGGGCGAGGCGCTGCTGCGCCTGCGCGAAGGCACCACGCGGGAGGCGCTCGGGGCCGCCTGGCGCCCCGGCGCTGCCACCGCGCTCCTCGACCAGCTCCGGGACCTCGGCTGGGTCACGACCGAACCGGCCGCGACCGCCGCGGACTTCGCGGGCCGGACGTACGAGCGGCAGGTGGACTACCTCGGCCTGTTCACCCCCGACACCGGCGCGGCCCAGCACCGGCTGATCACCGCGCGGATCGGGGTGATCGGCCTCGGCGGGCTCGGCGGCATCGTCGCCCAGCACCTGGCGGCGGCCGGCGTGGGACGGTTCTGGCTCGTCGACGACGACCGGGTGGCCCCGCACAACCTCAACCGGCAGTTCACGTACACCCGTTCCGACCTGGGACGGCCCAAGACCGAGGCCCTGGCCGACTATCTGGTCTCGATCCGGACCGACGTCGAGACCACCGGCGTACGGAGACGGATCACCGTCGCCGGAGACCTCGCCGCCGCCCTGCCCGACGACCTGGACCTGGTGGTCGTGGCCGCCGACACCCCGCCCGAACTGCCCGCCGTGGTCGCGGAGTGGGCGGCCGGAACCGGCACGCCGACGACGATCGGCGCGGTCGGCGTCGGCGTCGGCCTGTGGGGCCCGGTGCTCGACCCCGCCGGGGGCGGCTGCTGGACCTGCTTCGAACGCGACCGGCGCGGCGGCCTGACCGACCGCGAACGGGACGTCGAGGACCGGTCCACCGCACCCGCCCCCTTCTCCTTCGGCCCCGCCAATACAGTGGTCGCCGCCATGCTCGCGCATGACATCGTCGAGTTCCTGTGCAGCGGAACGTGCCCCACGCTGGGCCGGCGGGCGGCCTTGGACTTCACGCGCCAGCAGATCACCCACAGCGAAGAGAGCACATGCACGTGTCCGACGACCTCATGACCGATCAGCAGCAGGTACCGGAGCAGCGGAAGCCGAAGGGGAGGGCGAAGGAGAAACCGAGGAAGGCCCCTTTCCGGGGCACCGGGTTCCTCCGCCTCTGGTCCGGCGAGACCCTGTCCCTCGCCGGCACCGAGATCACCTTCATGGCGATCGGCATCACCGCCGTCACCACCCTCGCGGCCACCCCGTGGCAGATGGGCGTCCTGGAAGCCGCCGAATCCGCCGCCGTGCTGCTGCTCGGACTGTCGGCGGGCGTCTGGGCGGACCGGTACGAGCGGCGCGCCCTCATGATCGTGTCCAACGTGGCCCGGGGACTGCTGCTCTTCGCGATCCCCCTGCTCTTCTGGCTCGACGCGCTCACCATGCCGGTGCTGTACGCGGTGGTCTTCCTGGTCGGCGCGTTCACCCTGCTCTTCGACAGCGCCATGTCGGCCTATCTGCCCCGGCTGCTGCCACGCCGCCAACTGGAGCGCGCCAACTCGTGGATGGAGGCCAGCACCTCCGTCGGCACCGTCGCGGGACCGGGCCTCGCCGGTCTGCTCATCCAGGTGATGAGCGCCCCCGTCGCCCTGGTCGTGGACTGCCTCTCGTACCTGGTCAGCTGCTTCACCCTGGCCGGTCTGCCGAAGGCCCCGCCGTCCGCCGACCCGGCGGACGCCGAGCAGGGCCCCGCAGGCGACGAGACCGGGACACCGGAGAAGGAGACGCACCGCAAGGCCGTGCTCAAGGGGCTGCGGGTGCTGCGCGACGACCGCATCCAGCGCCCGATGATCCTCGCCGCGACCCACTTCAACATCTTCCACGCGATGTTCTTCGCGGTGCACACCCTCTTCGTCCTCCGGGTCCTCGGCTTCAGTCCCGGCCTGCTCGGCGCCACCAGCATGGCGGGCGGCGTCGCCGGTCTGCTCGGCGCCTCCAGCACGCCCTTCCTCACCCGGCTGCTCGGCCAGGGCCGGGCCCTCGTCGTGGCGTACGCCGCCCCCGGCGCCTCGGCCGTCCTCGTCCCGCTCGCCGCGCAGGGGGACAACCGTCCGCTCGCCGTGTTCCTCGTGTCGGCGTCCACCTTCACCTGGACCTTCGCGGTCGTGGTCAACCTCGTCATCAGCGAGACCGTGAAGCAGAGCCTGGTCCCCGACCACCTCCTCGGCCGGGTCACCGCCACCACGCGTTTCGTCAGCTGGGGCTGCCAGCCGATCGGCGCCCTGCTCGGCGGCTGGCTCGGCGGACGCTTCGGCCTCGCCGAGGTCATGTACCTGTCGGCCGCCGGCCTCTTCACCTCGGCCCTCTGGCCGCTGCTCAGCCCGGTCCGCGCGCTGCGCGGCACCGATGGCGAGGAGGACGAGGACGCCGGCCCGCCGCCCGGAGCGGCCGACACCGACGAGCCGCAGGACACGACCGCGCCGCCCACCGAGCCGTAGGAGCACCGTGCCCGTCCTCAACCCCGTCCGCCACACCCTCGCCAACGGCCTGCGGGTGGTCGCCTCCCAGGACCCGACCGTGCCGGTGGCGGCGGTCTGCCTCTGGTACCGGGTGGGCTCCTGCGACGAGCCGCGCGGCCGGACCGGTCTCGCGCACCTCTTCGAGCACCTGATGTTCCAGGGCTCGACGCACGTGCCCGCCGGCGGACACACCGCGGCCGTCGAGGACGCGGGTGGGCACACCAACGCCGCCACCGGCTTCGAGCGCACCGCCTTCCACAGCCTCGTCCCGGTCGGGCAGCTGGAGCTCGTCCTCTGGCTGGAGGCCGACCGCATGGGGGGCCTGCCCGACGCCCTGACCGCCGAGAGCCTGGCCACCCAGCGGGACGTCGTGCTGAACGAGCGCCGCGAGCGGTACGACAACGTTCCGTACGGGACCGGCTGGGAGCGGTTGGTCTCCATGTCCTTCCCGGCGGGGCACCCCTTCCGCGCCCTGCCGGCCGGCAGCCCCGAGGACCTCGCGGAGGTCACCCTCGACGACTGCCGGGCGTTCTTCGGCCGCCACTACACCCCGGACCGGGCGATCCTCTCCGTCGTCGGCGACGTCGCCCCCGGGACGGTCATGGAGCTCGCCGAACGCCACTTCGGACACCTCCCGCCGTCCGGGACGGAGACCGCCCCCCTCACGGCGGGCGCCCCCACGCGCCCGGCCGAGGCGCGGCGGCACGTGGTGGAACCGGTACCGGGGCCCGCGTTCATGGCCGCCTACCAGCTCCCCCCGTACGGCACACCCGGCTGCGCCGCCGCCGACCTCGCCCTGACCCTCCTCGGCGGCATGAGCAGCCGGGGCCTGCACGACCGGCTGGTACGGCGCGACCAGCTCGCCCACACGGCGCGCGCCTCGCTGATGCCGCTCGTGCGGGCACCGTCCCTCGGCCAGCTCAACGTGCGGGCCCTCGCCGGGGCCGACCCGGCGACGGTGGAGCGCGCGGTGGACGAGGAGATCGACCGGCTCGCCGACGGCGGCGTCACCGAGGACGCCCTGGAGGGGGCCCGCGCCCAGATCCGCAGGGACTGGCACGACCGGCTCGCCCACCCGGCCGGCCGCGCCGACGAACTCTGCGCCCAGGAGGCGTACTTCGGCGACGCGACCCGCTGCGACCGGCACCTGGCGAGCGTGCTCGACGTCGGCGCGGCGGAGGTCGCCGCGGCGGCCGCCGAGCTGCTCGCCCCGGCGCGCCGGGCGGTCCTCACGTACGAGCCCGCGCGGGAGGCGGTTCGCTAGGCAGCGCCCGAACGCGCTCAGGCACCCGACCTGTCACCCGTGCCCGACCACGTACCCGACCTGTCACCCGTACCCGACCGCGTACCCGACCTGTCACCCGTACCCGACCTGTCACCTGTACCCGACCGCGCTCACGCACCCGACCTGTCACCCGTACCCGACCTGTCACCCGTACCCGACCTCGCCCTCGGTTCCCCGCCCGCAGGTCCTTCGCGAAGGGTCCCCGCATGACTGCGCCCGTCTCCGCCTCCCCGCCCCACCCGGCCGCCGCGGCGCGGCCGGAGCGGCCCGTGCCCGTTCCGGTGGAGCCGTGGCTCTTCCCGGCGCCGCACGTGGACGTGCTGGCGAACGGCGTGACCCTGCTGACCTGCGACCGCCCAGGTCAGGAGGTGCTGAGCGTCGAGATCGTCGTGGCCGCGCCGCTCGCCCTCGAACCCCGCGACCTGGAGGGCGTCCTCGGCATCACCACCAGTGCCCTGGTCGAGGGGGTGCCCGGCCTCAGCTCGCTGGACTTCATCCGCGAGCTGGAGAACTGCGGGGCGACCCTCGGGGTCGGCGCCGAACACGCCGGCCTCCGCATCACCCTCGACGTCCCGGTCACCCATCTGGGGCGTGCCCTGGCCCTGCTGGTCGACGCCCTGCGCGAACCGCTGCTCCCGGCCGCCTCGGTGGCCCGGCTCGTCCGCTCCCGCGTCCACGCCCTGACACGGAACCGGGCCGACCCCGAGCGGCGGGCCGCCCTGGAGCTGCACGGCGCGGTGTTCGACCCCGCCGACCGGCGCAGCCGCCCCGCGCGCGGCACGGAGGAGACGGTCCGCGGCATCGACCGGGACGCGGTCGTCGCCTGCCACCGCCGCTTCCTGCGGCCCGCCGCCACCACCGTCGTGGTCGCCGGCGACCTGGCGGGCAACGGCACGGAGGCGACGCTGCGCCGGGTCCTGAACGCGTGGGAGGGCGAGCCGGGAACCCTTCAGGCGCCGCCGGCCCCGCCCGTACGGGACGTCCCGGCGGTGATCGTGGTCGACCGGCCGGGGGCCGTCCAGACCCGGCTGGTCCTCGGCCGGGCCGCGACCGCGCGGACGGCACCCGGCTGGGACGCGCTGCTCATCGGGAACCACAGCCTCGGCGGCTCGGTCAACGCCCGCCTCGACCGGGAACTGCGCGAGACCAAGGGGTACACGTACGGCTTCCACAGCCGGCTCCTCGCCGTCGTGCAGCACTCGCTGGCGGTGGTGACCGGCGCGGTGGAGACCTCGGTGACGGGGGACGCGCTGACCGACGTCCGCCGCATCCTGCGGGACGTGGCCGAACACGGCATCACCGCGGGCGAGCGGGCGGCGGCGGTGGCGCAGATCGTGGACGCCGCGCCGCTGCGGTACCTCACGGCCTCAGCCGTCGCGGACGAGATCGCCGTGCTGGTCCTCGACGGCCGCGCGCCCGCCACGCTGCCGGGCGCGTTCCGGCGGGCCGCTGCCGTCACCGTGGAGGAGGCGTCGGCGGCCCTGCGGGAGGCGTTCGCGCCGGACCGGCTGGTCACGGTGGCGGTCGGCGACGCCGAGCGGATCGAGGACGCGGTCAGGGAGGCGGCGGGCCCGCCGGCCGGCGCGGCCTGAGGAGACGCACGGATCCGAGGAGGCCGCCGGAGCTCGGGAGCGTCGCCCGGCCACGGGCCGACGGGCGCCTTACGGTCGACGTGAGGCCGCCGGCGCATCCACGGGCGGCGGTACGCGCGAAGTGAGGTCCAGTGACGTGCGCACCGCGGCCCGTCCGAGGAACGGAGAACTCCATGGCCACGCCCTCGCCACCGTCAGACCCCCTCCGCTGCCTGGTCACCGGGGCCACCGGCTACATCGGCGGCCGACTCGTCCCCGAGCTGCTGAGCCGGGGACACCAGGTCCGCTGCCTCGCCCGGAGTCCGCACAAGCTCACCGACCTGCCCTGGTCCGGGGAGGCGGAGATCGTCCGCGGCGACGTCACGGACCCCGAAAGCCTCGGGCCCGCGCTGCGCGGCATCGACGTCGCCTACTACCTCGTCCACTCGATGACCTCGGGGACCGACTTCGAGCGGGCCGACCGCCGCGCCGCACGCACCTTCGCCGCCGAGGCCCGCGCCGCGGGCGTCCGGAGGATCGTCTACCTGGGCGGGCTCGTCCCCACGGACATCCCCGTGCGGGAGCTCTCCCCGCACCTCCGCTCCCGGACCGAAGTGGGCCGGATCCTGCTCGACTCCGGTGTCCCCACCACCGTGCTGCGCGCCGCCGTCGTCATCGGATCCGGCTCGGCGTCCTTCGAGATGCTCCGCTATCTGACGGAACGCCTGCCCGTGATGGTCACCCCCAGCTGGGTCGGCACCCGGGTCCAGCCCATCGCCGTGCGCGACGTCCTGCGCTACCTCGTCGGCAGCGCGACGATGCCGGACGACGTGAACCGGACGTTCGACATCGGCGGCCCCGACCTCCTCACGTACCGGGAGATGATGATCCGCTACGCCTCCGTCGCGGGGCTGCCCCGGCGGCTCATCGTCTCCGTACCCATGCTCACGCCGCGCCTGTCCAGCCAGTGGATCGGACTCGTCACGCCCGTGCCGGCGTCCCTGGCCCGGCCGCTCGCCGAGTCGCTGCGCTACGAGGTCGTCTGCTCCGAGCACGACATCAAGCGGTACGTCCCCGACCGACCAGAGTCCCCGATCCCCTTCGACCGGGCCCTGGACCTCGCGCTCCGACGCGTCCGCGACGCCCAGGTCACCACGCGCTGGTCCTCCGCGTCCCTGCCCGGCGCGCCCAGCGATCCGCTGCCCACCGACCCGGGATGGGCGGGCGGCAGCCTCTACACCGACCGGCGCTCCCGCACCGTCGACGCGAGCCCCGACGCGTTGTGGCGCGTCATCGAGGGCGTCGGAGGCGAGAACGGCTGGTACTCCTTCCCGCTGGCCTGGGCGGTGCGCGGCTGGTTCGACCGGCTCGTCGGGGGAGTGGGCCTGCGCCGTGGTCGGCGCGACGCCGAGCGGCTGCGGGTCGGTGACGCGCTGGACTTCTGGCGGGTCGAGGAGATCGAACGGGGACGGCTGCTGCGCCTGCGCGCCGAGATGCGGCTCCCCGGCCTCGCCTGGCTGGAGATGGCCGCGGACCGCGACGGCGACGGGCGCACGCGCTACCGGCAGCGCGCGCTGTTCCATCCGCGCGGACTGGCCGGACAGGTGTACTGGTGGAGCGTCGCGCCCTTCCACGCCGTGGTCTTCGGCGGCATGGCGAGGAACATCGCACGGACCGCCGAGAAGGCCGCCGGGACGCTCGGGCCGGAGGGGCCCTCCCGCGCGGGTGCTCAGGCGGACGCCTCCATCACCCGGCGCAGCGCCAGGAAGCCGCGGCGGATGTGACTCTTCACGGTGCCGAGCGGCAGCCCCGTCTCCCGGGAGATCTGGGCGTGCGTCATGTCCCCGTAGATGGTCATGCCGACCAGACGCCGCTGTACGGGCGACAGGGACGTCATCGTCTGCAGCACCATCACCCGGTCGAGGGTCAGCTCGCTCTCGTCACCGCCGAAGTGCCGGATCGAGGCCTCCTGCCTCCGGGCCACGGCCCGTTCGGTGGCCGCGCGGCGGGTGCGGCCGGCGAGGGCGTCGACGATGACGTGGCGGGTGATGCCCACGATCCACCCGGTGAGCGTGCCGCGCTCGCTGCGGTACCCCGCGCGTCCCCGCCACGCGGCGAGGAAGACCTGCTGCGTGACGTCCTCGGCGTCCTGGACGTTGCCGAGGGAGCGCCAGGCCAGGGTGTGCACCAGGGGGCCCAGCTGCTCGTACGCCAGGGCGAGGGCGTCCTCGTCCCCCGCGGCGAAACGGGCCGCGACGTCCTGCTGGGGTCCTTCGGCATACCGCGTGGCGTTCATGGCGTGCTCCTCGGTCGGAAGGGCCGGAAGGGCCGGAAGGGCGGGGCACCCCTCACCACGACGCTCCACCGAAACACCCTCGCTCGACAATGCGCGTCGAAAGTGCGTCGAATGGGACGGGCGGGGGCATCCGCGATCTCCACGGCGGGAGGACGGGCCCGCGACGTGCATCCGAGCCGCGCTCCCGCCGGGAAGTGACGGCAGCCCGGTGGTCGGCCGGCCGGGCTCCTCCGTACGTTCGACGGCCGATGTCCGGGAGTTCGTCATGACTGTTTCCGTGGTCCTGTTCACGTCGGACCTCCGCGTGCATGATCATCCGCCGCTGCGGGCCGCCGTGCAGGGCGCGCACGAGGTCGTTCCGCTGTTCGTCCGGGACCCCGCGGTCGACCGGGCGGGCTTCGCGGCCCCCAACCGACTGGCCTTCCTCGCGGACTGCCTCGCCGACCTCGACCGGGCACTCCAGGACCGGGGCGGCCGGCTGGTGGTGCGCGGTGGGGACACGGTCGCCGAGGTACGGGCCGTGGTCCGGCAGTCCCAGGCCGACGAGGTGCACGTCGCGGCCGGCCATTCCGCCTTCGCACGGGCCCGGCAGGAGGGACTCCGGCACGCCCTGGAGGCGGACGGCTGCCGTCTCTACGTGCACGACGCCGTGACCACCGCCGTACCGCCCGGCGACCTCACGCCCCAGGGGGCCGACCACTACGCCGTCTTCACCCCGTACTTCCGGCGCTGGAGCGAGGAACCCCTGCGCAAGCCCTTCCCGGCCCCGCGCGAGGTCAGGGTCCCGCACACGGTGCGCTCGGAGGGCCTCCCCGCACGATCGGAGGTGGCGGGCGTGTCCCCGGGCCTGGCAGCCGGCGGAGAGAGCGAGGGCCGCAAGCGGCTCACCTCCTGGCTGTCCCGGCACGTCGACGCCTATGAGGACCGCCATGACGACCTCGCCGGCGACGTGACGTCCAGGCTCTCCCCGTACCTGCACTTCGGCGCCCTCTCGCCCCTCGAAGCCGTGCACCGCGCCCGGACGCGCGGCGGGCCCGGCGCCGAGGCGTTCGTCCGGCAGCTGTGCTGGCGCGACTACTTCCAGCAGGTGCTGGCCGCCCGCCCCGAGACCGCGGCGGAGGACTACCGGCCCCGGCGCGACCGCTGGCGGCGCGACACGGACGCGCGCGCCGACCTGGACGCCTGGCGCGAGGGGAGGACCGGGTATCCGATCGTCGACGCCTCGATGCGCCAGCTCGCCCACGAGGGCTGGATGCACAACCGGGGACGCCTGATCACCGCCTCGTTCCTCGCCAAGACCCTCTACATCGACTGGCGGGAGGGCGCCCGTCACTTCCTCGGTCTCCTGGTGGACGGCGACGTGGCCAACAACCAGCTGAACTGGCAGTGGGTGGCGGGCACCGGCACCGACACCCGGCCCAACCGGGTCCTCAACCCGGTACGGCAGGGCCTGCGCTACGACCCCGAGGGCCGCTTCGTCCATCGCTGGGTCCCCGAGCTCGCCGAGCTGCCGGCGCCCGCCGTGCACCAGCCGTGGACCCTCACGGGACTGGACCGCGCCGCGTACGACTACCCGGACCCCCTCATCGAGCTCGCGGACGGCCTGGCCCGCTTCCGCCACGCCCGGGAGAAGGACTGACCGGGACGGGCGGGGTCTCCGGGACCGGGCGGCTGGGCGAACGCCCGGAAGACGCGGTGCGGTTCAGGACCCGGACCCGTGGCCCGGGTCCTCGTAGACGGCGGCGATCACCTGGAGCGCCTCGCGCAGCCCACCCGGCCGCAGCAGACCGTCACCGGGCGGCGGCCCCGCCCACCCGGGACCCGCCAGGAGCACGAGGGGCGTCGTCCGGGCGCCCCGCAGGCCGAACGACGTCCCCGCCACGTGCCGGGCCAGGGCGTGACTGGCCGTGGAGCGCGCCTGGGACCACAACACGACCACCGCCGGACCCGACCTGCGCACGGCGGCGTCGAGGGCCTCGGCCGGCACCGCGCCCCCGAACATCCTGAAGGGCAGCCCCCGTTCGGCCAGCACCGCCGCGAGGGCCTCCAGCGGCAGGGTGTGGGCCTCCGCCGGGACGCACGCCAGCAGCACGGGAGGCCCCTCCACCGCCCCGGCGCCGGCCATCGCGGCTCGCCGCAGAGCGGTGGAGACGTGCCACGACAGCAGGTGCTCGACCTCGACGTACCGGTCGTCGGACGACTCCCAGGTGCGCCCCACGGCGTGCAGCGTCGGCACCATGACCTCTTCCCAGGCCGCGACCACCCCGTGGTCGGCGATGACCTGTCCCAGCAGGGCCTCCATGGCCGCGGCGTCGAGCCGGACCGCCGCGCGGGCCAGGCCACGGCACTCCCGCCGGACGTCGCCGAGCGGCGGTCCGTCGTCCGCGGCCGGCCCGGCCCCCGGGGGTGCGCCTCCGCCCCGGGGGTCCCCGGGCTGCTGCCCCAGCACCACGCGCGCGGCCTCAGCGGGGGGCACCCCCGTGGCCGTCAGCCGGCACATCTCCTCCAGCAGCGCGATGTCCCCGGGCATCCACCGCCGGTGCCTGCCGCTCGCCCGGACCGCCGGCCCGATCCCGTACCGCTGCTCCCAGGAACGGACGGTGGTGGGCGAGACGCCCAGGCGCCGGGCCACGGCGCCGGTGCTGACCCCATGGGTCGTTTCGGACATGAGCCCACTCTACGGCGCGAACGCCGCACGATCGATGCGCGGCGGGCGCCGTGCGGCCGATGACGGCGGCACCCTCACCCGCCGCCCTCCAGTACGGGCGCGGTCCAGCCCGGCAGCGAGGAGCCGTCGGGGAGCCGCCCGGTGAGCCGGAACGGCGCGGTCGTGTCGCCGCGCACGGCGAGGACCTGACCGCGCGCGCCCGCCGTGAGCGCCCCGTCCGCGTCGATGCCCACGACGCGCCGGCTGCCGGCCGCCAGCAGGTAGCGCGCGCCCCGGGGTGCCGTCCAGAACGTTCCGGCGAGGACGTCCTGACCGAAACGCCCACAGGCCGCGGTGGAGCGCACCGTCGTGACGGGAACGGTGCGGCCGGGCACCTCCAGGGTGACGTCCACCCGCCCCCGCCCCTCCCAGGTGTCGGCCCGCGAGCAGACCCAGAGCCCTCGCCCGGCCCGCTCGGGCAGCGTCTGCGCGGCGAACTCCCACCGGTTGACCGCGCGGACACCGGCGTCCCTCAGCAGCGGGAGGGAACACGCCGAGTGCGACCACGCCGCCAGACCGAGCGGGCCCGTGGCCTCGCGCGGCCGGCGCGCCGGCTCCCCCGGGGCGGGCAGCGGCGTCCAGGTGAGATGGACGGGGCTGAGTCCGCCCAGATCGACGAGGAGGAAGGCGTGGTCCTCCACGATGCGCGTCGACGAGCGCAGCTGGAGCGCCGTCACGCCGTCGCAGCCTCCCGGTCCCGTCCGCGGTCCGGCGTCCTCCACGGGTCCGGTGACGCCGTCGGGCGTGATGTCCAGCGGCCGGAGGTCGGTACGGGGATGCCGCAGGTCCCGCACCCCGGCCTCCGCGATCCAGGGGGCCAGGAGGTACCGCGCCCGGCCCCCGGTCCGGGTCAGGACGACGGCCGCCGCCGTCGTCACGTCGCTGTCGTCGGCACGCGCCTCCACCAGGGAGGGGCGACCGCGGCCCGCGCCCGCTTCGGTGTAGCGCACGAGGCCGCGGCCCGTGTACAGCAGGACGACCTTCGCGCCGTCGACGTCGCCCGCGTACAGCAGGGCGGGCGGCTCGGACCCGGCCGCGCGGGGCGATCGCTCCGTCCACGCGGCCACGGCCCGCCGGAGCAGTTTCGGGTCGGCGGCACGGTCGCCGCGGGCCGGCCAGGCCGTGAAGTCGACCCGGGAGGTGTCGGCCCACCGCCCGCCCGGGACGCGCACGGGGACGACTTCTCCGGGCGCGGCGGACACCACGGAGCGCGGGGCGGACGCGGGGGACCCGCCGAGGGCGGCGACGGCGACCCCGGTCAGCAGGGCCAGGGATCCCGCGAGGGCGGCGAGCCGGATCCGTCGGCGGCGGCCCAGCAGATCGGTGGGGCGCAGATGGACCGTGCAGGGATCGAACTCCGGCCCCCGCAGCAGAGCCGCCGTACCGGGTCCGCAGGTCGCGCTCAACCGCTCGGCGCCGCTCAGGGCCCGCTCGGGATCGGTCACGCCGGCCGCGCGCAACAGGGCGGTGGCGGAGGCCGGGGGCAGTCCGTCGAGAGCGGTCAGGGCGAGGGCCGCACGGGTCGCGGGCTCCGCCGCGGCGAGCGCGCGGTCGAGGGCGAGTTCGTCCGTGCCGCCGGCCCGGGGGAAGACGCGCAGTCCGAGCGCCCTGGGCAGGGCCATCCCGGCGGACACCGTGAGCGGCGGGCGCAGTGCCCCGCGGACGACCCGCGCGCGGAGCCAATCGTGAGCGGAGTCCGCCGCGTCGCCGCCGCGGGTCCTCCCGCCTCGGGCGAGGCTGCGCTGCACCAGGGCGTGGGCCGCGAGCACCCGGCGGTGGCGGCCCAGCGGCGGGGGCAGGATCAGATGGGCCAGGCGTACGAGAGCCGGGTAGTGCTCGACCAGCGCCGCCTCCGCCGCGTCACGGGACGGCGCGCGCGGGGCGGGTATGGGGGCGGTGCGGTCGGGCGTGCCGTTCGTCTGAAAGACATGCATACCGAGGAAACGACCCTGCGCGGGCGACGTCACCTCGGAGCCGTCGATTCCTTGCGTGGTCTATCGAAATTCGATAGATTCCCATCGTGATTCGATGGAAGGAGGGGGCGTGGGACATCTGACAGTGCGCGCATTGCGCGCCGTGCTCGCGGTGGTGTTCACCGGCACCGTGTGCGTGCAAGCCCTGATGCTGTGGGTGTTGGTGAGCGGGAGCGACCCGGAGGACGGCTCGATGCCGCTGACCGCGCTGCGCGTGATCGTGATCCTGGGCATGCTGACGGCCCAGGTGGCCCTGGTCTGCGTGTGGCGGCTGGTGGCGATGGTGCGGAAGGGGACCGTGTTCTCCGATGCCGCCTTCCGGTACGTGGACGGAGTCATCGGCTCGATCGTGGCCGCCGCCCTGCTGTGGTTCGCGGTCACGGCCGTCAACGCGCCGGGCCAGCGGGACGACCCGGGGGTCACCGTCATCATGGGCGGCATCGGCCTGGCCATCCTGGGGGTCGCGCTCATCGTGCTCGTCCTGCGGATGCTGCTGGCCCAGGCCGTCGCACGGGACGTCGAGGCGACGCGGATGCGGGCCGAACTGGACGAGGTCATCTGATGCCGATCGCCGTCGACATCGACGTGATGCTGGCCCGGCGCAAGATGTCCGTGGGCGAGCTGGCCGACCGGGTGGGGATCACCCCCGCCAACCTGGCGGTGCTCAAGAACGGCCGGGCCAAGGCGGTACGGTTCGCGACGCTCGCCGCGCTCTGCGAGGTCCTGGAATGCCAGCCGGGCGACCTGCTCCGCTGGGAGGTCGAGGAGGCGTGAGGCGCGCCCCGACGGCCGAGGCCGGTCGGGGCGGCGCCCCTTTCTCGTACCCCGTTCGTCAACTCCGCAGGTAAGAAGCCCCGTTGAGGTCGAGGATCGTCCCCGAGGACCATTCCGCGGCGGGGGACGCGAGCCACAGTACGGCGGCGGCGATCTCCTCGACCGAGCCCACCCGGCCGAACGGGCTCTGCTCGCGGATCGACGCGCCCTCGGGTCCCTCCAGGCGGGGTGCGACGCGCTCGGTGGCGAAGAAGCCGGGGGCGACGGAGGCGACGGCGATGCCGTGCGGGGCCAGCGAGACCGCGAGCGACTGACCCAGCGCGTGCACCGCCGCCTTGGTCGCCCCGTACGCCGGATGGTCGGGCTCGCCCCGGAAGGCGCCGCGGGAGCCGATGTTCACGATCCGGCCGCCCGTGCCCTGCTCGATCATGAGCCGCGCGGCAAGATGGCTCAGATTCGCCGTGGCGAGCAGGTTCACCGCGACGTGCTGCTGCCACACCGCCACCCACTCCTCGTACGGCGTCTCGGGCAGCGGGTGGCGGACGTTCACCGCCGCGTTGTTCACCAGCACGTCGATCCCGCCGAGCGCCTCCGTGGCCATGTCCACCACGGCCGCCGTCGCCGCCGGGTTCGTGAGGTCGCCGCCGACCAGGACGTGCCCGGTCCCGGCAAGGGACTTCAAGGTGACCCGGGCGTCCTCGGTGCGGGAGCCGAAGTGGACGGCGACCCTGTCGCCATGGGCCGCGAACGCCTGGGCCACCGCGCGCCCGAGGCCCCGCGAGGCGCCACTGACGAGGACGCGCCTGCCTGATGCGGGCAGAGTCATGAGGGTTCCCTTCGAACGGCGACGCAAAGGGAGACCGTAACCCCTTCGTCACCTGCCCCGGGTCGCCCACCGGACTGATCCGGACGCGGCCTCCGTTCCTCCCGGCCCCTACGACTGCTGCCGGAACGAGCGGAGCCGGTCGGCCGTGTCGTAGCTCGTCAGGCGGAGGCTCTGGATGTCGCGGATGAGGTCGCGCCAGGGCTCGTACGAGGTGTCGACCCGGTGACCGGAGGCCTCCAGATAGGCGATGGCGACCCCGTACCCGTACAACTCGTTGCGGGTGGGCAGCGGACGGAGCAGGACGCACTCCTGGAGGAAGACCGCCGCACGCCAGAAGGCGTCCGGGTCGGCCTGGTCGAGGTGCGGGGTGTTCACACGGTGACGGGCGGCCATGCCGGCGAGCACCGAGTAGTCGCTGACCGTGAGGTCCCTGCGGAGGATCTCCTCCTGGCGGTCCAGGAGCCACCGGGCGTCGACGAGCAGCCGCACGGGATCAGGCCGCCCGCTCGGACTCGTGCTTGACCGGCGGCAGCCCGCCGAAGTCGGCGTCGAAGCGGCTCGCGACGCCGGGAGCGCCGATGGCCCGCCGGAAGGCGGAGGTCGCCGTGTCGAGGAGCTGCTCGCGCTCCTTCTCGTCCGCGACGCGCTCCAGGTAGTCCTTCACGGACAGCCCGGCGGCGTCCGCGAGGGCCTTGAACCGGTCCCGCGTGGTCTCGTCGATCCGTACGCTGGTGTCTGGCATACGGAAAGTATGCAGCAGAGCATGCAGCCACGGCCAGACCCCGGGGCTCGGTTGACTTCGAGCGCGCTCCAGTACCTAGCGTCCTGACCGATGATTCCGAGCGCAGGAGGCAGCAGCATGACCGACCTTCCCACCCGGCACCTCGGCGACCTGAAGGTCTCCGCGCAGGGCCTGGGGTGCATGGGCATGAGCCACGGCTACGGCGCCACGGACGACGCGCAGTCCACCGCGACCCTGCGCCGCGCCCTCGACCTCGGGGTGACCCTCCTGGACACCGCCGACTTCTACGGCGCCGGACACAACGAGGAACTCATCGGACGCGCGGTCGCCGGACGCCGCGACGAGGTGGTGCTGGCCACGAAGTTCGGCTTCGCCAACCGCCTGGGCGAACCCACCCGGGTCCGCGGCGACGCCGCCTACGTCCGGCAGGCCTGCGACGCGTCACTGCGTCGCCTCGGGGTCGACCACATCGACCTCTACTACCAGCACCGCGTCGATCCGCAGGTGCCGATCGAGGAGACCGTCGGGGCGATGGCCGAACTCGTGCGGGCCGGCAAGGTCCGCGCCCTGGGTCTGTCCGAAGCCGGTCCGCGGACGATCCGGCGGGCCCACGCCGTGCATCCGATCGCCGCGCTCCAGAGCGAGTGGTCGCTGTGGACCCGCGACCTGGAGGCGGAGATCGCCCCGGTCTGCCGGGAACTCGGCATCGGCCTGGTCCCGTTCTCGCCGCTCGGGCGCGGCTTCCTGACGGGCAGGTACAGCTCGGTCGAGGGGCTGGCCGAGACCGACGTGCGCCGCAGCCAGCCGCGCTTCGCCGGCGGCAACCTGGAACGGAACCTGGCGATCGTCGCGCAGCTGAACGAGCTGGCGGGGGCCAAGGGCGTCACCACCGGACAGCTGGCCCTGGCCTGGGTGCAGCGCCGTGGCGACGACGTGGTGCCGATCCCCGGCACCCGGCGGCAGCGCTGTCTGGAGGAGAACCTGGCCGCCCTGACGGTGGAGCTGACCGCCGAGGACCTCGCGGCCATCGAGGCCGCCGCCCCGCCGGAGGGGATCGCGGGCACCCGCTACGACACGACGAGCCTCACCTTCGTCGACAACTGACCCCGCGACAGCCCACCGGCCGCCGACCGCTGGTGGGGTGCGGTCGCGGTCACCGGGCGCCGTGCCCCTTGGCGGCTCCTCCGGCACGGACGCGGCCGTCCTCGTCGAGGGGCGGGCGCGCGGGCTGATTTTTGCAGACCGTGCATTTTTGCGTACCATGCACGTATGGCAGAGGAGGTCCCCGCGTCGGGCGGGCTCAGAGAACGCAAGAAGCGGGCGACGCGCGCCGCGCTGGTCGAGGCGGCGGTGCGCCTCGCGGCCGAACACGGCGTCGAGCACGTCACCGTCGACGCCATCAGCGCGAAGGCCGGAGTCTCCACGCGGACCTTCTTCAACTACTTCGACTCCCGCGACGAGGTCTTCGTCATGGTCGCCGCGGACTCCAGCGACCGGGTCCGCCGCGCCGTGCTCGCCGCCCCCGTGGAACTCCCCCCTCTGGAGGTCCTCCGAGAGGCCCTGGCGGCGGAGCTCGGCGAGGTCGAGCAACAGCGAGAGCTGTGGCAGCTGCACGCGGAAGTCCTGCGCCGCACCCCCCAGTTGCTCGCGCGCAGCATCGGCGCCCACCTGGCGGACGAGCTCGGCCTCGCCGAGACGCTCGCCGAGCGCATCGGAGCGGGCTCCCCGCTCTTCGACGACGGCCGCCCCGCACTCGACGCCGAGCAGGACCTGGAGCGCAGGCGCGCGCTGGGCCTGTACCCCCGCCTGCTCGCCGCCGTCGGTACGACCGCCATCCGCGTCGCGGTCGAACACTGGTCCGTCCGGCAGGACGAGGCCGCCTTCGCGGAGGTGTTCCGGGAGACGTTCGGACACCTCGCCGCAGGCCTCCCCGCGCCACCCCGACCGGCCGACGGAGCCGGCGGACGCTGATCCGTCGCCCCGTTCGCACGTCCACGCCCCACCCGCCACCACCCCCTGCCCAACGGCTCCCGCCCGGGAGCGCCGCCGGCGGCCGCGCGCACGACGACGCGCGCGATCCGGCGAGCACGAACTCTGAGAGAGATCCAGTGAAAACACCAGAGGCGCCCGTCGAGGCGTCCCCGGCCGCCATGTCCGACCGGCAGATACTCCAGGCCATGTCCGGCCTGATGGCGGGCATGTTCGTCTCCATCCTGGCCGGCACCGTGGTCGCCAACGCGCTGCCCCGGATCATCGCCGACCTGGGCGCGAGCCAGTCCTCGTACACCTGGGTCGTCACCGCCGAACTGCTCGCCATGACGGCCACGGTGCCGCTCTGGGGCAAGCTGGCCGACCTCTACAACCAGAAGCTGCTCCTCCAGATCTCCCTCGGTCTGTTCGTGGTCGGCTCGCTGCTGGCCGGTTTCTCGCACGAGGTCGGGCTGCTGATCTTCAGCCGCGTCGCCCAGGGCATCGGCGCCGGCGGTCTGACCGCCCTCGCGCAGGTCGTGATGGCGGCGATCATCCCGCCGCGCAGGCTCGGCAAGTACGCCGGCATCTTCGGCGCCGTCTTCGCCGTGGGCACCGTCGCGGGACCGCTCATCGGCGGCGTCCTCGTGGACACCTCCTGGCTGGGCTGGCGCTGGTGCTTCTTCATCGGTGTCCCGTTCGCCCTGCTCGCCATCGGGCTGCTCCAGCGGACACTGAAGCTGCCCACGCGGCGACGTGAGGCGAAGATCGACTACCTCGGTGCCTTCCTCATCGTCGCCGGCGTCTGCGCGCTGCTCATCTGGGTCTCGCTCGCCGGCAACAGCTTCGACTGGGCCTCCTGGCAGACCGCGGCCCTGACGGGCGGAGGCCTGCTGCTGCTCGTCGCGGCGGTCTTCGTCGAGTCGAGGGTCGCCGAGCCGATCATCCCGCTGGGGATCTTCCGCAACCGCACCGTGGCGCTCACGACCGTCGCCAGCCTCTTCGTCGGCCTGGCGATGTTCGGCGGCACGGTCTTCCTCTCGCAGTACTTCCAGATCTCCCTCGGGAAGTCCCCGACGGTCGCCGGCCTGATGAGCCTGCCCATGATCATGGGCCTGCTGTTCTCCTCCACGATCGCCGGACAGATCATCAGCAAGACCGGCCGCTGGAAGGTCTACCTCGTGGCCGGCGGCATCACGATGACGGCCGGTCTCGGCCTGCTCTCCACGATCGGCTCCGACACGAGCTTCGGCCTGACCAGCGTCTACATGGCCGTCATGGGCATCGGTGTCGGCATGCTGATGCAGAACCTGGTCCTGGCCGCGCAGAACGACGTCGCGGCCACCGAGCTGGGAGCCGCGACCTCGGTCCTCTCCTTCTTCCGCAGCCTGGGCGGCACCATCGGCACCAGCGTGCTCGGCGCCATCCTGGCCAACCGTGTCGCCTCGGAGATCGCCAAGGGCCTCGCGGACGCCGGCGTCCCCGCCGGTGGAGGGGCTGCCGGGGGCGGCGCCATGCCGGACATGACGACCCTCCCCGCGCCGATGCGCGCGATCGTGGAGCACGCGTACGGTGTCGCCACGGGCGAGATCTTCCTGGTCGCGACGCCGTTCGCGCTGCTCGCCCTGCTCTGCGTCGTCTTCGTCAAGGAGAAGCCGCTGAAGACCACCAGCGGCCTGCAGCGCCTCGCGGACGAGGCGGACCAGGTGGACGGAGCGGACGCGGCCGACGGAGCGGTCGCGACCGCGGCAACCGGCGAGACGCGTGAAGCCGGGGGAGCCGCCGGCCCCTCCCGCACCACGGCCGACGCTCCGGCACAGCCCGTCGAGACCGGCTGACCCGGCCGGCCGGGCGGCGCGCCGCCCCGGACACGCGGCCGTCGCGTACGAAAGAGGCCTCCCCCGCCCTCCAGGGCGGGGGAGGCCTCCGCTGTTTCGAGGTCGCGCCGGGGGAAGGATCACCCCATGACGACCTTCGTTCTGATCCACGGTGCCGGCGACGGCGCCTGGAGCTGGCACCTCCTGGAAGCCGCGCTGCGCGAGCGGGGCGACGACGTGGTCGCCGTGGACCTGCCCAGCGACGACGAGACGGCGACCTGGGGCGACTACGCCGACACCGTCGTCCGGGCGGTCGGCGACCGTACGGACCTGGTCGTCGTCGGCCACTCCCTGGGCGGCTTCACCGCGCCCCTCGTGGCGGAGCGCGTGGACGCCGACCTCATCGTCTTCGTCGCCGGCATGATTCCCCGGCCCGGAGAGAGCGCGAACGAGTGGTGGGCGGCCACCGGTCACAGCGACCTCGTCCTCACCGGCGCGGGGGACGAGGAGCTCTTCTACCACGACGTCCCGCCCGAGCTGGCCGCCGAGGCGCGGCGCCGCGCCCGGCCCCAGCGGGAAACGCCGATGGACGGGGCCTGGCCGCTGGAGCGGTGGCCGGCGATCCCCAGCCGGGTGCTGATCGGCCGCGACGACCGCTTCCTGCCGGCGGAGTGGAGCCGCCGCGTCGCACGGGACCGGCTGGGCGTCGAGGCCGACACGATGCCCGGCGGCCACTGCCTGCCGCTGAGTCACCCGGAGGAACTCGCCGACCGGTTGGAGGGCTACGCCGCGAACCGGTGACGGCGGCGCGGGGCGACCGCCCCTCCGCCGACGGAATCACCCTGCGCGTCCGACCGGTCACACAAGGCTAGAATCCCGGGCGTCGCCGCGCGGTCGCGCGGCTCACCGAGACAGGGGCTTGCGCATGGCCGTCATCGTTTCCTTCACCTTCCCCGGCGCCGGACAGGAGCTCTACGACACCGTCATCGAGCGCGTGACCCACGGTCAGGGCTTCACGCGGTTCGCGGACCTCGGGAACCCCGGTCTCCTCTCCCATGCCGCCGGCCCGGTCGACGGCGGGTTCCACGTGACCGAGGTCTGGGAGAGCGAGGAGGCCCTGGAGCGCCACGCGAAGACCTTCGGGCCGATCCTCGCGGAGCTCGGCCACGGTGACGTGCAGCCGTCGATCACTCCGGCGTACAACGTCGTCGTGGGCTAGGGGCCTTCCGGACAGGCCCTCAGGGGCCTTCCGGACGCCACCGGCGGTGCGCGGGTGCCGGGGGTGGTGAAGGCGAAGTGCACCCAGTTCGGCTGTATGAGGGGTTTGACGGCGGATCAAGGTCGTCTGGGGTGATCCGTCGCTATGCTCCCGAGCGGAGATCGCCGGCTGAGAAGGCGATGAACCCCGTCATCAGGTGAGGCCATGACCAGTGCAGCCGCCCCCCGTTCCGTGACCGTTCAGGGCCGAGTGCTCCGTGCGGACGGCACGCCCGTGGCAGGAGCCGCCGTCCTGGTGACGGCGAGACGGCTGCGCTCGACCGAGCCCGTGGGGGAGACGCGCACCTCCGACGGGGGTGGCTATCGCGTGGAGTGCCGGCTGCCGGACTCCGCCGCGGAGCTGGTGGTCACCGCCGACCTGGAAGGCCGGACGACCCGGACCGTGCGGCCCGTCGCCAGGGCAGCGGAGCCCGTCGACCTCCGGCTGCCGGGCGGCGGTCCGAGCCGGTACGAGGCCCTGCTCAGCGCGGTCGGGGCCCACCTCGACGGGGCCGGTCTCGCGGAGGTCGGCGAGGACGCGGACGGGCAGGAGCTGGCCTACCTCTCCCGCGCCACCGGTCACCACGCCCGGGAGATCGGGCAGGCCGCCCAGGCCGCGAGGCACGAGCGGAGCACCGGCCTCGCGGCCGAGACCTACTTCGGGCTGCTCGCCCGCGGACTGCCCGCCGACCTGGCCTCCCTCGCCCGGCGAAGCGTCTCGGAAGCCTCGGCCGCGCTGGCCGCCGCGGCCGACCACGGGGTGATCTCCTCGGCGGACGGAGCGGGCGAGTTCATGGCGGCCCTGCGCCTCCGGGAACTCCGAGCCGCCGAGACGGCCGACCGGGCCGGTCCCGACGCCCTGGCCCCCACCCCGCCGGACGGTCTCGTCCCCTCCCGGTCGGCCCGGATCTTCGCCCTGGCCGTCCCCGATCCGGAGGCCCGCGCCCGGCTGTACGCCGCCCACCTGGACGGCGACGGCACCCCCGCGAGCATGGCCGGCGAACTCGACGGGCACGCCGAGCGGCTGGACCTGGCCCTGGAGCTCGGGCGGCTCACCGACGACAACCCGCCCCTGGTCAAGGCGCTTCTGGCGCGCTTCGACACGGGGGAGTTCACCCATCGTCGGGACCTCGTCCGCCTGGACGGCCGCTGGCCCGACCTGGTCGCCGAGACGGGAGGCGCACCGGAGAGCGAGCCCGAGCCGTCACCGGGGGCCCGCTCCCGGACCGCCTCCGCACCGTCCTCCACCTCCGCACCGTCCTCCGCCTCCGCACCGCCCTCCGCCTCCGCACGGTCCTTCGACTCCGCCTCGCAGTACGCCGACGCCCTGCGCACCCGCGTCGCCGAGGCGTACCCCACCGCCCACCTCGCCTTCCGCCTCGCCGAGCACCCGGACCACGCCGACGCCCCCGCCACCCGCTTCCTCGCCGACAACCCCGAGTTCGACCTGACGGCCACCCGCGTCGACGCCACCACCGTCCCCGACCCGGAAGCGCGTCACGAACTGGGCGCGATCCAGCGGACGTTCAAGATCGCCCCCCGGTTCGAGGCGATGCGGGCGCTCCGGGGCGGAGGCTTCCACTCGGCCTACGACGTCGCGCGCATCGGCGCCTCGGACTTCGCCCGCACGATGTCCGGACACCTCGACGAGGACGAGGCCCGCTCCGTCCACGCCCGGGCCACCCAGGTGCACGCCGAGGCCGTCAACCTCGTCGCCGACCTGCGCACGGCGGGACAGGCCGACGTGCCCTGGCTCCCCGCGATCCTGCCGCAGACCGCGCAGATCCCGGACTGGGAGGACCTGTTCGGCTCGGCCGACTACGCGCCCGTCGAGGAGAGCCGCTCGGTCCACAGCCCGGCGGCCTACCTCGTGGACCTGCTGTACTACCTGCGCCGCCTCGGCGGAGGAGTCCAGACCGGGGACTCCCGCTGCGGGCCCGTCGCCGAGGTGCTCCACGACCGCAGGCCCGATCTCTGGGACATCGAACTCAGCAAGGAGAACACCGAGTTCGCCCTCCCGTACGTCGACCTCGTCAACGAGGTGCTCGAATCCGCCGTCTCCCCGGACACGGCGGTTCCGGCCGGCGACCGCCAGAGCCGAGGCGGCCCGGACGAACTCCGCGTACAGCCCCAGCACGTCAACACCGGTGCGTACGACAGGCTGCGCACCGCCGTCCACCCCTGGCAACTGCCCTTCGACCTCTGGAGCGAGCAGACCACCACCTACCTGGGGCACCTGGGGGTCACCCGCGAGGCCCTCGTCCTCGACCTCTGCTACGACGCCACGCACCCCACCGACTTCGACCGGCTCCTCACGGCCGCCCGGCTCGGCCTGTCCAAGGTGTCCCAGCAGATCATCGCGGGCGAGACGCTCACCCCGCCGCGCACCCTCGCGGAGTACTACGGGCTGCCCGCCACGACCACCGACGCGGCGCTCACGGGGGCCATGACCCACGTCCGTGCGCTCCTGGACGCCGCCGGGCTGCGTTTCGCGGAGCTCGCGGCCGTGCTGGAGACACGCTTCGTCGACCCCGGCGGTGCGGTGCGGTTCGTCCCCGACGCGCGGCTCCCGCACAGCACCGACGCGATGACCCTGTCCGGCCTCGACGCCTCCGTGCTCGAACGCCTCCACCGCTTCGTCCGCCTCCAGCACGTCCTGGGCGTGGAACCGAAGGAGCTCGACCGCCTGATCCAGGGATCCGGCGACGGCGGCCGTCTCGACGCGCTCACCCTGCGGTCCATCGCCGCCGTCCGCGCCATGAGCCGCCGCCTCGACCTCCCGGTGGACCGGGTCCTCGGCTTCTGCCGGCCCCTCGACACCCACCGGTACCCCTCCGACGAGCAGCCGCCGCTGTACGACCGGCTGTTCCTGGACCCGGCGGTCGTCACCCCGCAGCCCGGCACCCCCAGCCCCTTCGAGCTCAACGCCGACCGCACCGAGCTGAAGGTCGTCGGCAGCCTGGACACCCCCGCCGTGTCGGCCGCCCTGCTCGCCGCGCTCCAGGTCACCGACGCCGAACTGACCGAGCTGGTGACGGGCCCGGACACGCCCCTGCGGAACAAGTCCCTCACCCTGGTCAACCTCACGGTTCTCAGCTGCGTCGTGACCCTGGCCCGCACCCTCTCGCTGCCCATCGTCGACCTGCTGAGGCTCGCGCCCCGCAGCAGCGCCAGCCCCTGGTCCCATCTGGTCGCCTCGGCCTCCGCCGTCACGACGGCGGCCGGGGAGACGGCTTCCGCATCCGCTTCCCCTTCCGCCGAGACGGAACCCGCGGCGGGCCATCGCCTGCGCCCCCCGGGAACCGAGGCCGCCGCCGGACCGCCGCTGCTGCCCGCCGCGTCCGAGATGGGCGTCCTCGGCCGCTTCGTCGACCTGATGGAGACCTTCGACCGGGCCGGATTCCACGCCGTCGACATCGAGGCCGTACTCGACGCGCGGAAGCCCCCGCTCGGCGGGCCCGTCCCCGACGACGCCGCCCTCGTCGCCGCGCTCACCTCCCTGCGCACCGCGCTCCAGGCCGTCCGGCAGCAGACCCGGGGCACCACGGACGCCAGGGGGGAACTGACCCGCAGGAACCTGGCCCTCATGGGGTGGGACGTCAGCCTGGTCCAGGACGTGGTGTCCACGATGGCGGGCACGTCCGTGTACGCGGCCCCGCTCGCCGCCCTGCCACCCGACGTCACCCTCCCGGTGGACCTGCCGGTGCGCTTCGAGCCGGAGGAGCCCGGCCAGGCCGCCCGGCTGACCTTCACCGGCCCGATGAACACCACCCAGCACGGCACCCTCCTCGCCCTGGCCCCCGCCGGCCCGGACGGCGACGCCCTCAGGGCCGCCGTCGAGACGCTGTACCAGGAGCCGCGCCGGTTCGTCACCACCCGCATGAAGGCCCTGCGGATCCCCGTGTTCGCGGCGACGCTGACCGCGCTCCCCCCGGGGTACGCCGTCCCACCCGCGCTCGCCACGAAGGTCTTCCACGACGTGACCGCCCGCGTCCTGCGGTCGCGTGGCTACCTGAGCGAAGCCGAGGTCCGGCTGCTGAAGCAGGCACCCGGCGCGGACCACGACCTCGTGGCCGCCGTCGACGGACTCGTCACCGCCCAGGAGGCGGCGCCGGAGGAGGGCAACGCCTTCCTCGGCGCGGTCGAGGCCGGCGCCCTGTTCGACGCACCGGAGACCCTCCCCGCGGACCGGTTCCACCTCGTGCTGGAGCGGCTGGCCCCGCATCTGAGCCGTCACCTCAGCAAGGACGCCGTCGTCCAGCAGATCGGCCGGGCGGCCGGACTCGACCCGGCCCTCGCCGAGGCGCTCCTCGCCACCTGGCTGCCGGGCGCCGGAGGAAAGCCGGTGGTCGAGGAGTTCCTCGACACCGCCTACACCGGCAGCGATCCCGCGGTCGTGATCAGCCGGGCCGGATTCGGTCCCCAGTTCACCGCGCTCGAACTCGTCCACCGGGTCGCCCTCGTCCTCAAGGCGCTCCGCTTCACCGCCGACGACCTGCCCTTCCTCTTCCGGTACGCGGCCCCCGGCCAGTGGCTCGACCTCGGCACGCTGCCCGCGGTCCCGCCCACCCCGGCCTCGCACGTCCCGGTGCTCCGGCTGGCCGCGCTGATCGGCCTCGCCCGGCTCCGCGACGCCCTGCCCGGCGGAATCGCCACGGTGGAGGCGGTGTTCCGGCTGGCCGGCACGCCCGGAAGCTACGACAGCCAGATCATCCGGGAACTGTGCCGCCTCACCGGCTGGGCGTTCCTCGATGTGAACATGGTCGCCCGCAACTACCAGATCAACACCGCCGACCGCTTCCTGAGCGTCGTCAACCTCGACAAGCTCCGGCGCGGGGTCGCGATGTACGGCCGCCTCGGCGTCTCCGCCGAGCGCGCCAACCTGTGGCTGCGGGCCGAGTTCACCCCCGAGGCGGCCCAGGCCGCCTGGGGCGCCGCCCGCGCCCGCCACACCGCCACCGACTGGCTCGCCGTCGCCGGCCCCCTGCAGGACGCCCTGCGCGAGCGCGCCCGCGCCGCCCTCGTGGCCCATCTCGTGGCGCACCCGGCCCTCGACGGCGGCATCCCGCTGTGGCGGGACGCGAACGGGCTGCACGACCACTTCCTGCTGGACGTGGAGATGGGCGCCGGTCAGCAGACCACGCGCATCGCACAGGCCGCGTACAGCATCCAGCTCTTCGTCCAGCGCTGCCTGCTGAACCTCGAACCGAGGGTCACCACCTCCGACTCCGACCTCTGGGAACAGTGGGAGTGGATGAAGCGCTACCGGCTGTGGGAGGCCAACCAGAAGATCTTCCTCTACCCGGAGAACTACTTCGAGCCGGAGCTGCGGGCCGACAAGTCGTCGTTCTTCGGGCAGCTGGAGACCGACCTGACGCAGAAGGACCTCAACGACGAGACGGCGCGGGGGGCGCTGCAGAACTACCTGGAGGAGCTGGCGGCGGTCGCGCGGCTGCAGCCGAGCGGGGTGTTCGTCGACTCCGACCCGAGTAGACCCCCCACCGACTTCAGCGGGGACATGGTCCACGTCCTCGCCCGCACCGAATCCTCCCCCCGGACGCACTACTTCCGCACCTGGGTCAACCGGCTCTACTGGACACCGTGGCAGAAGGTCAACCTCGACATCGACGGCGAGGCCCTGTCACTGGGGATGTGGGACAAGCAGCTGTACGCCTTCTGGCCGACCTTCATCCCCGCGGGTGAGGTCCAGAAGATCACGACCCTGCCGGACGGCACCGACGAGAACGCGATCTCCCCGAGTCCGAAGTACTGGCAGATCCAGCTCAACTGGAGCGAGTACCGGCACGGGCAGTGGACCACCAAGCGGGTGTCGAGCGAGTCCCTGCACACCAACCCCGTCCTGCCGAAGGACTGGGAGCCCTACCCGGACGAACACTTCGACCCGGCGGACAAGGACCTCTACCTGTTCCTTCCGGGGTCGGACCACTACAGCCGGGACCCGGTGGTCTGGTGCACCTACGGCAACCTCTTCTCCCTCGACTACCAGCACGGTTCCGTCCACAACTCGAACGTGTGGGGCAGGTTCCGGCTGAGCAGGCGCCGCGGCACGATGATCGCGGAGCCGATGGTCTACTCCGCTCCCCGGCAGTACGAGCGCCCTCCGACCGACCCCGACGGGCAGACCGGCGCCGAAGGCGCCGAAAAGCACGACTTCATCCCGCCCCCCGGGCAGAAGGTCGTCAACAACTGCTGGGTCGAGGACCAGGTCGGCGGGGAGTTCGGACGGACACTCTGCCTGTGGGACGCCCGGGCGATCCTGAAGCAGACCCCGCTGTCGATTCCGTTCCGTGTGGTGGCCCCCCACCACAGGTTCCCTCGCGTGTGGCAGCGGGACGTCCTGTTCTTCACCGACAGCGAGCGGTCCTACGTGATGACTCCGGACTGGCGGAACAACAACTACTTCCGTCAGGAGTTCTCCGCCTTCTACCACCCGTTCGCCGAGGTCTTCAAGGCACGACTGGACCTCTCCGGCCTCGACGCACTGTACGACCGCGACCTCCAGCTCCACCCCGAGCGGTTCACGCCGACCGGCAGGACCGAGAGCTTCGTGGAGCGCTACACGCCCGACCCGGAACGCGCGCTCGGTCCCGACTACCCCGTCGAGGAGGTCGAGTTCGCCGCCGACAAGCCCTACGCCGTCTACAACTGGGAACTCTTCTTCCACGCCCCCCTCCTCATGGCCGGCCGGCTCTCCACCCACCAGCGGTTCTCCGAGGCGCAGCGGTGGTTCCACCGGATCTTCGACCCCACCGACCGCTCCGCCGAGACGAGCCCCGCGCGCTACTGGCGCACCAAGCCCTTCCACGAGACGTCCGACGACCCCGAGAACCCGGACGGCTACCAGAAGCAGCGCATCGAGGAGATCCTGCGCCGCCTCGCCGAGGGCAACACGAAGGAGGCCGCCAAGGTCGACGCCTGGCTGCGGCACCCCTTCCAGCCGGACGTCGTCGCGCGCCTGCGGACCACCGCGTACCAGAAGGCCGTGGTGATGAAGTACCTGGACAACCTCATCGCCTGGGGCGACCAGCTGTTCCGCCAGGACACCCTGGAGTCCGTCAACGAGGCCACCCAGCTGTACATCCTGGCCGCCGAACTCCTCGGCCGGCGGCCCGAGGAGGTGACCCGGCAGGATCCCGTGCCCGTGCTCAGCTTCCGCGAGCTGAACGAACAGCCTTCCGCGCCCGCCGTGGCCGCCACAGAGAACCTGATCCCCGCCCCGCGGCACGCGCCCCCGTCCATCGCGCCGGGGGTCGGCCTCCGCTGGCTCGACTACTTCGGCATCCCGCGCAACGAGAAGCTCCTCGGGTACTGGGACACCGTCGACGACCGCCTGTACAAGATCCGCCACGGCCAGAACATCGACGGCGTCACCCGGCAGACCTCCCTGTTCGGGGCGGAGATCGACCCGGGGCTCCTGGCCCGCGCCGCCTCGGCCGGTCTCGACCTGTCGACCGTCCTCGCGGACATGAACGCCCCCGTGCCGCACTACCGGTTCGCCACGATGCTCGCCAAGGCGAAGGAGTTCGCCCAGCAGGTGCAGAGCTTCGGTGGGGCGCTGCTCGCCGCCCTGGAGAAGCGGGACGCGGAGGAGCTGGCGCGGCTGCGGTCCACCCACGAGTACACCGCGCTCGACGCGGCGCTCCAGGTCCGCAAGAAGCAGGTGGAGGAGGCGCGGCGGGCCATCAAGGCGCTGGAGGCCTCCCAGGCCGTCGCCAAGGACAAGGAGGTCTACTACACCGGCAAGGCCAAGAACCGGATGAACGCCAAGGAGGAGACGGCCGCCGACCTGAGCGCGCAGTCCGTGGAACTGCAGAAGGTCTCCGCCACCATCAACACCCTGGCGAGCTACCTCTCGCTGATCCCGGAGCTGAAGATCGGTGCCCCCACCTCCGTGGGCGCCACCTTCGGCGGCAACAACCTCTCCGACGCCATGATCGGCATGGCCCACGGCATCATCGGCTACCTCAGCGCCGACGCCTCGCAGGCCCAGCAGTCCGCCACGGTCGGCGGATACGACCACCGTCTGGAGGAGTGGAAGTTCCAGAAGGGGCAGGCCCAGAAGGAGGCCAAGCAGTTCGCCGCCCAGATCAAGGTCGCGAAGTCCCACCGCGACGCCGCGCAGAAGGAAGTGGACAGCCACGTAAGGCTGATGGCGAACTCCCGGGACGCCGACGCGCTGCTGCGCGGCAAGTACACCAACCAGGAGCTGTACGACTGGATGGTCGGCCAGCTCGGCACCAGCTACTTCCAGGCCTACCAGCTCGCCTACGACGTGGCCAAGCGCGCCGAGCGGGCCCTGCGGCACGAACTGGGCACGGAGGAGACCGACTTCGTCTCCTTCGGGCACTGGGACAGCCTGCACAAGGGACTGCTCGCGGGGGAGCGCCTCCTCAACGACCTGCACCGGATGGACGCGGCCTACTACGAGGCCAACGCCCGCGAACTGGAGCTGACGAAGCGGATCTCGCTCGCCCAGCTGGACCCCGGCGCGCTGCGCAGCCTGAAGGAGACGGGCCGGGCGTACGTCTCCCTGCCCGAGGCGCTGTTCGACCTGGACACCCCGGGCCACTACATGCGCCGCCTGAAGCAGGTCACCTTCACCGTGCCCTGCGTCGTGGGCCCGTACACGGGGGTGAACCTCACGGCCACCCTCCTCAAGAGCAGCGTGCGCGTCGAATCCCGGCTCAACGGGGGCAAGCACGGCCGTCAGCCCGGGGACATCCGCTTCCGGGACCACATCGGCCCCGTGCAGTCGGTGGTGACCAGCACCGGACAGGACGACGCCGGACTCTTCGACGGCACCCTGCGCGACGAGCGGTTCCTGCCCTTCGAAGGCGCGGGCGCCATCGGCGAGTGGCAGCTGACGCTGCCGGACTCCTTCCGCCAGTTCGACTACGCGACCATCAGCGACGTCGTCATGCAGCTCCGCTACACCGCCAGGGACGGCGGCGCCACCCTCGCCGCGGCGGCGGTGGCCGAGCTCCACAAGGCGCTCGGCTCCTGGCTGCACACGGGCGGCGGCACCGGTCTCCACCGGCACTTCAGCGCGCGCCGGGAGTTCCCCGACCAGTGGAGCCGGTTCCTCGCCACCCCCGCCGGGTCCCCGGCCTCCCTCTCCTTCACCCTCGCCAAGAGGCACTTCCCGTACCTCTTCCACGACCGGACCACCACGCTCAAGCGACCCGAACTGGTCCTGATCCTCTCCACGGACGTCGCGCCCGGCACCACCACGCGCTACCGGGACTGCTACCCGGGCGGCGGAGCACTGACGATCGGGCTGACCGGGCCCGGCGGCGCGCACGGCGACCTCACCCTCACTCCGGATCCGGCGCTCGCCGGGCAGCCCCGCGCCGGCGCGGACCGGGTGCACGGCACGGTCACCGCGACCGACCAGGAATGGCGGATCACCGTGCCCGCCGCCGGGATCGCCTCGCTCGCCCCCGCACTGCTCCACGAGGGACGGCTCAACCCGGACGCCTTCGAGGACCTGCTCCTCGTGTGGCAGTACGCGGTGGAGCCCGCCGCCACTCCGGCGGTCACCCCGTGACCGCCACACCGCACGGGCGGGCGACGCGCCTCGCCGCCCGGCTCGCGGACAGCGCGCGCGGCGCGGCGCCCGGACACTGGGCGCCCGCCGGGGAGATGCCGTTCGCCGGCTTCTGGGCACAACCGGCGGACGCCGCCGTCCAGCTGACCGACGGACGGGTGCTCCTCGCGGGCGGCGAGGACGGGCGCCGGGTCCCCACCGACGTGACGGCGCTCTTCGAACCGGTCTCGGGCACCTGGTCCTCCTCCGGCGCCCTGTGGACCGGCCGCCGGCTGCACTCCACCACCCTGCTGGCCGACGGCCGGGTCCTGGTCGCCGGCGGGATCGGCGAACCACCCGGACCCGTCCCGGCCACGGCTCTCGGCGCGTGCGAGGTGTACGACCCCGCCGAGGGCACCTGGACCCCCACGGGGTCACTGCGCGAGCCCCGCTTCTCCCACTCGGCGACCCTGCTGCCCGACGGCCGGGTCCTGGTCGCCGGCGGCGCGGCCGTCCGCTCGGCCGACTCCCACCGCACCCTGCGGTCGGCGGAGACGTACGACCCGGGCACCGGCACCTGGACGCGGGTCCGGCCGATGACCGACGCCCGCTTCGGACACCCCGCCGTCCGCTTCGACGACGGCCGGACCCTCATGGTCGGCGGCGTCCTCGCCGTGGGGCGCGGCAGCCACACCGCACTCGCCCACTGCGAGGCGTACGACCCGGTGGCGGACGCCTGGACGCCCACCGCCGGCCTCGCCACCGCCCGCAAGAGCCACCAGGCGACCCTGCTCCCGGGGAACGCGGTCCTCGTCACCGGCGGCGACATGCCGGGTTTCAGGGACGACGACTGGACCTACGACCCCTACAGCCAGTGGACCACCGAGCGCTACGACCCCGCCTCGGACCGCTGGACCACCGACGGACAGATGCCCTGGGGGCGCAGCCACCACCGGGCCGTCCGGCTCGGCTCCGGCGACGTCCTCGCGCTCGGCGGCACCGACGACGCCTCGATGTCCGTCGGCTACCCGAACGCCACGCTGTACGACGCCGCCACCCGCACGTGGTCCCCGGAGTTCCCCATGTCGCGGGGCCGTTGGGCCCCTGCCGCGCTCGGCCTCGCCGACGGCCGGGTGCTGGTCATGGGAGGGCTCGACGAGGCAGGGCCCGCGGCCCCGCTGCCCGGCGAGGACCGGGTCACGGCCACCGCCGAGATCTACACGCCGTAACCGGCCGAGGGAGACGGAAGGACACCGATGCGCACCCTGCTCGCCGACGGCGGCGCACACCCCACCGGGGCGCTCTCCCCGTACGGAGCGCCACCGTCCGGACGTTGGACACCGGCCGGAGAGCTCCCCGCTCCGCTCGTCATGCTGGCCGGCCAGCAGGACGGACCGGTCCTCCTGCCCGACGGCCGCGTGCTGCACGCCGGCGGCGCCGGACGCGACCTGGTCGCCCTCGACACGGCCGCCCTCTTCCACCCGGCCGACGCCCGCTGGACCGTCACCGCCCCGCTCCGCCGGGCCCGGCGCATGCACACCCTCACGCCGCTCGCCGACGGCCGGGTCCTCGCGGTCGGCGGCATCACAGGACCGCAGGCCTACCCCCCGCCGGCCCTGGCCACCGCCGAGCTCTACGACCCCGCCACCGAGAGGTGGACGCCCACCGGCTCGCTCCGCGAACCCCGCCAGAGCCACACGGCGACCCGGCTGCCCGACGGGCGGGTGCTCGTCGCGGGCGGCCACCGCCCCCGCGACGCCCACAGCCTGCGCACCCTGGCCTCCGCCGAGCTCTACGACCCCCGCACCGGCACCTGGACCCCGACGGGGGACATGGGCGACGCCCGCTGGCACCACCAGGCCGTCCTCCTGCACGACGGACGCGTCCTCGTCGCCGGCGGACTGGCCGACACCGGCCGCACGAAACTGGTGACCCTCGGCCTCTGCGAGCTGTACGACCCGGCGACCGGCACCTGGACCCCGACGGGCGCGCTCGGCGACCCCCGCTGCGCCCACCAGAGCGTGATCCTCGCCGACGGCACGGTGCTGACCCTGGGAGGCTTCGGTCCCCGCGCGGCCGACGACGGCCGCCACGACCCGCACGGCCTGGCCGGCGTCGAGCGCTACGACCCCGTGGCCGAGCAGTGGAGGCCGGAGCCGCCCCTGCCCTGGGGGCGCGGGCACCACCGCGCCCTGACCCTGCGCACGGGCGAGGTCCTCGTCTGCGGAGGCGCCGACTACGCCTGCCAGGACGTCGGGTACGCCTGCGCCCTGCGCTACGACCCCGGCGCGCGCGGCTGGTCCGTGGCGGGTCCCATGTCCACCGGCCGCTGGGCCTTCGGCGCGGTCCTCCTCGACGACGGACGGGTCCTGGCGGCCGGGGGAGTGGCCCGCGCCGCCGTCGGCTCGCCGACGCCCGGCACCGACGTCCCCGCGGCCGTGACGGAGGTGTTCACGCCGTGACGGACGACCGACCCCACCGGGGCGCCTGGTCGGCCGCCGGGCCGCTCCCCTGGGAGCGCGTCCTCAACGGCGCGACGAGCAGTGCCGTACGACTGGCCGACGGACGCGTCCTGATCGCGGGAGGGGCCGACGCGGCGCTCACCGCCCAGGACGGCACCGCGCTCTTCGACCCCCGCGACGGCGCCTGGTCGCCGGGGCGGCCGCTCGCCGCCGCCCGCCGGATGCACTCCACCACCCTGCTCGCCGACGGGCGGGTCCTGGTGACCGGCGGCCACACGGGCCCCAACGCCTTTCCGTCCAGGCCGCTGGCCACCGCCGAGGTCTACGACCCGGGCACCGGCGACTGGAGCCCGGCGGGCGAGCTCCGCGAGGCCCGCTACGGGCACTCGGCGACCCTGCTCCCGGACGGCCGGGTGCTGGTGGCCGGGGGCGCGGGCCGGCGCTCGGCCGCTTCGGAGCGGTCGCTGTACTCGGCCGAGCTGTTCGACCCGCTGCTCCCGGGGTGGACGAAGGCGGGGGACATGACCGACGCCCGCTCCTTCCACCCCGCGGTGCCGCTCCCGGACGGCCGCGTGCTGGTCGCGGGCGGCTGGGTGGTCACCCGCCGCGACTGGCGCGGCGGCACCGCGCTGGCGTACGCCGAGTGCTACGACCCGGCGACGGACACCTGGACGCCCACCGGCGGCCTCTCCGCCCCGCGCAGCGGTCACGAGCTCACGGCGCTCGCCGACGGTTCGGTCCTCGCCACGGGCGGCGGGGGCGCGGTGGGCGCAGACGGCCGGCTCGACCCGTACAGCACGGCGACGACGGAGCGCTGGGACCCGGCGGCGGGCGGACGGTGGACCCCGGAGGGCGACATGCCCTGCGGCCGGACCCAGCACCGCGCCGTACGGCTGGCGACGGGCGAGGTCCTGGTGGCGGGCGGCGGCAACGACCTGTTCCCCGACGCGGGATACCGCAGCGCCGCGCGGTACGACCCGGAGACGCGGCACTGGACGGCGGTGCCCGGAATGGCGGTCGGCCGGACCGATTTCGCGGCGGCGGTCCTGTCCGACGGGAGGGTCCTGGTGGTCGGCGGGACGGTCCGCTCCGGACCCGCCACGCCCACCCGCGTCCCGCACCGGCCGACCGCCACCAGCGAACTGTTCGCCCCGTGACGGCGCACCGCACCGTCCGCGCGAGCCGGCGGACGACCGAAGGGCCGGACCGGTCCGGCCGCACGAGCAGGAGTGACGTGAACAGGCGGCTTCGACGCGGAGGTGACCGGGCGTGGTGACGGGCGAACGAGAAGGAGCCGGTTCCGGCGCGCGGCGGTTCGTCGTCGCCGCGCCGCAGGTGACGCTCCCGAAGGGCGGGGGAGCGGTCCGGGGCATCGGCGAGACGTTCACCGCCCATCCCGCGACCGGCACGGGATCCGTCTCGGTGCCCGTCGCCACGAGCCCGGGCCGCGGGGGATCCGGCCCGGACCTCACCCTGACGTACGACTCCGGAGCGGGCAACGGCCCCTTCGGCTTCGGCTGGAGCCTGTCGGTCCCGTCGGTGACGCGGAAGACGGACAAGGGGCTGCCGCGCTACCTGGACGCCGTCGACTCCGACGTCTTCGTGCTGTCGGGCGAGGAGGACCTCGTCCCGGTGTACCGGCAGGACGAGGCCGGCGACTGGGTCGCCGCCCACCCCGGGCACACGCGGGACCCCGAGGGCCACTGGGTCCGCGATCCCGCCGGTGGCCTCGTCGTCCACGAGGACGAGATCGCCGGCCACCGGGTCCGCCGCTACCGGCCGCGCGTCGAGGGCGCCTTCGCCCGGATCGAGCGCTGGACGGCCGTCGCCACGCCCGGAGGAGCGCCCGGCGCGCCGCGCGTCGGCGAGGTGCACTGGCGCTCGGTGTCCAAGGACAACGTCCTCACCGTGTACGGGCTCGACCCGGAGCACCGCATCGCGGACCCGCGCGACCCGGGCCGGGTCTTCAGCTGGCTGATCTCCGAGACCCGCGACGACAAGGGCGGCGTCGTCCTCTACCGCTACAGGGCCGAGGACGGCACCGGCGTCGACGTCGACAGGCCCCAGGAGCGCAACCGGGGGCCACGGGACGACGTCCGCAGGACCGCCCAGCGCTATCTGAAGCGCATCCTCTACGGCAACCGGAGGACCGCCCTGGACGAGGCCGGCGCACGACCCCACTTCCTCGACGCGGGGGTCGTGGCCGGCGGCTGGATGTTCGAGGCCGTCCTCGACTACGGCGATCACCATCCGGACGCCCCCCGGCCCGGGGACGACGAGGCGGTCGACGCCTCTGGTGCCCTCCGCCACCCGTGGCCGCTCCGGCCGGACGCCTTCTCCTCGTACCGCTCGGGCTTCGAGGTGCGGACCGGCCGGCTCTGCCGCCGCGTGCTGATGTTCCACCACTTCCCCGGCACGGAGCCGGACGGAGTCGGCGTCGACTGCCTCGTGCGGTCGACCGGATTCGACCACGGGGACGCGGCCGACCCGGCGGCGGCCGACGGGCCCGTGTACACGTTCCTGCGCGCCGTCACGCAGCACGGCCACCGCCGCGAGGGCACCGGGTACCTCCGCAGGAGCATGCCGCCGGTGGAGTTCACGTACACGGAGCCCACCGTGCGGGACACGGTCGAGACGGTCGACCCCCGGTCCGTGGAGAACCTCCCGGTAGGCCTGGACGGGACGACGTACCGCTGGACCGATCTGCACGGCGAGGGCGTCCCGGGCGTGCTCGTCGAGCAGTCGGGCGCCTGGTTCTACACACGCAACATCAGCCCCCTGCCGGACCCGGACCGGAAGGGCGGCGCGGCCCCCCGCGTCCGGTTCGCGCCCGTCGAGCACGTCGGCAGCATGCCCGCGCTCCCGCCCGGCGGCGGAGCCGAGTTCGTGGACCTCGCCGGCGACGGACTCGTGGACGTCGTCGTCTCGAACGGGTCCGCTCCCGGGCTGTACGAGCACGACGGCGCCGAGGGCTGGCAGCCGTTCCGGCCGTTCGCCTCGCTCCCCAGCATGCCGCTGAACGCCCCGGACGCCCGGATCGCCGACCTGGACGGAGACGGACGCGCCGACGTCCTGGTCACCGAGGACAGCTCCCTCGTCTGGTACCGCTCGCTCGGGGAGGAGGGGTTCGAGGACGCCGGGCGGATCGCGTTCGCCGCCGACGAGGAACAGGGCCCGCGTGCGGTGTTCTCCGACGGCACGCACGCCCTCCACCTCGCCGACCTCTCCGGCGACGGCCTCCCCGACCTCGTCCGTGTCGGCAACGGCGAGGTCTGCTACTGGCCCAACCTCGGCCACGGGCGCTTCGGCGCGAAGGTGACGATGGAGAACGCGCCGTGGTTCGACCACCCGGAGACGTTCGACCAGCAGCGCGTCCGGCTGGCGGACATCGACGGCTCCGGCACCACCGACCTCCTCTACCTCCACCGCGACGGCGTGCGGCTCTACTTCAACCAGTCCGGAAACGGCTGGAGCGGTCCCCGGGCACTGCCGGCGTTCCCGTCGGCCGACCGTGCCACCGACGTCACCACGGCAGACCTCCTGGGCGACGGCACGACCTGCCTCGTCTGGTCCTCACCGCTCGCCCAGGACGCCGGCCGGCCCCTGCGGTACGTCAACCTCATGGGAGGCGCCAAACCCCATCTGCTGGTGGGCCTCACGAACAACCTCGGCGCGGAGACCCGGCTGACCTACGCGCCGTCGACGAGGTTCTCCCTCCAGGACGCGTACGAGGGCCGGCCGTGGATCGCCCGGCTCGCCTTCCCCGTCCACGTCGTCGAACGCGTGGAGACGTACGACCACGTGAGCCGCAACCGGTTCACCACGCGCTACCGCTACCACCACGGCCGGTACGACGGCGTCGAACGCGAGTTCTGCGGCTTCGGCATGGTCGAGCAGTGGGACACCGAGGAACTCGAAGCCGTCACGGGCCCGACGACGGGAGACGGCGGGAGCGACACCGCCCCCGCCTCCTCCGTACCCCCGGCGCACATCAAGTCGTGGTTCCACACCGGCGACCGCCTGGACCGCGAGCGCGTCTCGCGGCACCACGAGGGCGAGTACCACCGCGAACCGGGACTCACCCCGGCCGCCGCCCGTGACCTGCTCCTCGACGACACCCCGCTGCCCACGGGCCTGAACGAAGAGGAGGAACGGCAGGCGTGCCGCGCCCTCAAGGGCACCCTGCTGCGGCGTGAGGTCTACGCCGACGACGCCGGTCCCGAGCCGACCCCGGAAGAGCGGACCCGCGCCGACACCCCGTACACGGTCACCGAGCAGAACTTCACCGTCCGCCGCCTCCAGGCGTGCGGTACGCACGAGTTCGCCGTGTTCGACGTCCAGCCGCGCGAGACGCTCACCCACCACTACGAGCGGAACGCCGCCGACCCGCGCACCCGGCACACGCTGGTCCTCGAAGTCGATCCGTACGGCACCGTCCTCAAGGAAGCCGCGATCGGCTACGGCCGCCGCGCCCAGCTGGTCACGGCGGACCCGGACGGCGGCGTCCGCGCCGTTCCGAACCCCGCCCTCGACGCCCTCCATCCGGCCGACCGGGACCGGCAGACCACGTCCCTCGTCACCTACACCGAGCACCGCGTCACCCACGGGATCGACACCTCCACCGCGTGGCGCCACCCCGCGACGTGCGAGACGCGGACCTTCGAGCTCACCGGATACGACGCCACGGGGCCCCGCGGCCGCTTCCTCGCGGAGGACTTCGTCGAGCCCGACCCCGACACCACCGGACGGCTGCGCCACCGCTACGCGCGGGAGGTTGCCTACGAGGAACCACCCGCCCCCGGAGCCTGCCGCCGGCCGATCGGGCAGAACCGCACCCACTACCGGAGCGACGACCTCGCGCGGCTCCTCCCGCTGGGCGGTCTCGAGCCCCGCGCCACCACCGGCGAGACCTACACGCTCGCCCTCACCCCGGGCCTCCTCGCGTCCGTCCTCCGCCGGCCGCGCCCCGACGGTTCCCCCGAGGAGCTGCTGCCGGACCCGGCGAGCGTCCTCGCGGGGCCGGGGGCCGACCGCGGCGGCTATCTGTCCGGCAGGACCCTCAAGGCGGACGGGCGGTTCCCGGCCACGGACGCCGACGACCACTGGTGGCTGCCGTCCGGCCGCTCCTACTTCTCCACCGCCCCCGACGACCCCCCGGCTGCCGAGCTGGAGCGGGCCCTGCGGCACCACTTCGTCGTCCGGCGCCACCGCGACCCCTTCGGCCAGGACACCACCGTCGACGTCGACGTCGACGACCTGCTGACCGTCGAGGTGCGCGACCCGCTCGGCAACACGACGACGGTGGAGGCCAACGACTACCGGGTGCTCCAGCCGCGCCTCGTCGCCGACGCCAACGGCAACCGCACCGAGGTGGCCTTCGACGCCCTCGGCATGGTCACCGGCACCGCCCTCATGGGCAAGGCCGCGCCCGCGCCCGCCGAGGGCGACACCCTGGACGGATTCCCGCAGGACCCGGACTCGGGAGCGGTCGACCTGCTCGCCGCGGCGGCCGACCCGGACGCGGCGGCCGCCGCACTGCTCGCGGGTGCCACCAGCCGCGTCGTGTACGACCTCGACCGGTTCCGCCGGCTGCGCCGCCCCGCCGTGGTGGTGACGCTGACCCGCGAGACGCACCACCACGACCCCCTCCCGCCGCACGGACTCAGGATCCGGACCACCTACGGACACTCGGACGGCTTCGGCCGCGAGATCCAGCGCAAGACACGGGCCGAGCCCGGTCCGCTGACCGACGGCGGGCCGGCCGTCACACCGCGCTGGGCGTGCGGCGGCTGGGTCGTCCACAACAACAAGGGCAAGCCGGTCCGCCAGTACGAGCCCTTCTTCAGCGCCACGCCCGAGTTCGAGTTCGGCGTGACGGTCGGCGTCAGCCCCGTCCTCTTCCACGACCCCGTCGGGCGCGTCGTCGCCACCCTCCACCCCCACGACACCTACGAGAAGGTCCTGTTCGGGCCCTGGGAACAGACCACGTTCGACGGCAACGACACCTGTGCGCCCCGCGGCGGGCAGACCGGCGACCCGCGCACCGACCCCGATGTGCGCGGCCTCCTGGCACATCACCTCGCCGCCCGGACGACCCCGTTCGACACGTGGCACGCCCAGCGGATCGGCGGTGCCCTCGGCCCGCACGAGCAGTCCGCCGCCGCCCGCGCCGCCGCCCACGCCGACACGCCCACCACCGCCCATCTCGACCCGCTGGGGCGGCCGTTCCTCACCGTCGAACGCAACCGGGTCGTCTGCCCGGGCCACGACCTCGACGGCACCGAGGACACCGTCGCCACCCGCACCGAGCTCGACATCGAGGGCAACCAGCGCCTGGCGCGCGACGCCGTGACCCAGGCGGGCGACCCGCTCGGGCGGATCGTCGTCCGGTACGCCCACGACCTGCTCGGCAACCGGATCCACCAGCACAGCATGGAGGCCGGGGCCCGCTGGACCCTGCCGGACGCCCTCGGCAACCCGATCCGCGCCTGGGACAGCCGGGGCCACACCGTCGCCACCACGTACGACGCGCTGCGCCGTCGCGTCACCACGACCGTCCGCGGAACCGTCGCCGACGGGGACGCCGCCTCCGACCCGCGCACCCTCGACCGCGAGGTGCGGATCGAGCGGATCGAGTACGGCGAACCCGCCGCCGGCGCGTCACCCGCCGACGAGGCCCGCGCGCGGCGGCTCAATCTGCGCACCCGCGCCCTGCGGCACTTCGACGGCGCGGGAGTCGTCGTCCACGCGCGGCTCGACGCGGCCGGCACCCCCCTGGAGGCCTACGACTTCAAGGGCAACGCCCTCCACCGCACCCGCACCCTGACCGCCGACCACCGGGCCCTGCCCGACTGGGCGGCGGACCCGCGCCTGGCGGACGAGACCTTCGAGGACAGCAGCCGCTACGACGCGCTGAACCGCACCGTCCAGGCCACGCTGCCGCACAGCGACCGCGTCCCGGGCCGGCTCCACGTCGTCCAGCCCGTCTTCAACGAGGCGGGCCTGCTCGACGGCGTCGACGTCTGGCTGGAGCGGGCCGGCCGGCCCGCCGGACTCCTCGACCCGGGCAGCGAGCCGCCCTCCCCGGTCGGCATCACGGACATCGACTACGACGCCCACGGCAGGCGCACCCGCGTCGCCCACAAGAACGGCGCCACCACCCGCTACCGTCACGATCCGCTGACCTTCCGGCTGGTCCACCTCGTCACGGGACGCGGCCCGTCGTTCCCCGAGGACTGCGACCACCCGGACGCCCCCCGGCCACCCGCCGGCTCCTGCGGCCTGCAGAACCTGCACTACACGTACGACCCGTCGGGGAACCTCACCCACATCCACGACGACGCCCAGCAGACCGTCTTCTTCCGCAACCAGCGCGTCGAACCGAGCAACGACTACGTCCACGACGCCCTCTACCGGCTCGTCCAGGCCACCGGCCGCGAGCACCTGGGCCAGCAGGCCGACGGAACTCGGAGGGCCCCGACCGCCCCCGACGCCTCCGACGCCTTCCACACCCGGCTCGACCACCCCAACACCCAGCAGACGATGGGGACGTACGTCGAGCGCCACGTCCACGACCTGGTCGGCAACATCCTGCGGGTGCAGCACCGCGGCAGCGACCCCGCCCACGCCGGCTGGACACGCGGCTACACGTACGCCGAGCCCAGCCTCCTGGAGGACGGCACGGGAGGAACCCTCGCCAAGACCGGCAACCGGCTCAGCTCCACGACCCTCGACCCCGGCGGCACCACCCCGCCGCTCGTCGAGCCGTACACCCACGACCGGCACGGCAGCATGACCCGCATGCCGCACCTGGGCGGCGGCGCCCCGGGCCCCAGCCTCCACTGGGACCACGCGGACCGGCTGCGCCGCGCGGACCTGGGCGGCGGCGGCACCGTCCACTGCGTGTACGACGCCGACGGCCGGCGGGTGCGCAAGGTGTGGGAGAAGGCGCCGGGCCTGATCGAGGAGCGCATCTACCTCGGGGACGTCGAGCTGTTCCGGCGACACCGCGGCCCGATCGGCTCCGACACCGCCGTGTTCGAACGGGAGACGGTGCACACCACGGCCGACGCGGGAGGGGGATCCGGCTCCGGCGAGGAACGCTTCGCCCTCACGGAGCTGCGCACCCGCGACACCGAGGGCTCCGACCCGGCACCGCCCCGGCTGATCCGCTACCAGGCAGGGAACCACCTCGGCTCCTCCAGCCTCGAACTCGACGAGCGGGCGCAGATCATCTCGTACGAGGAGTACGCGCCGTACGGCAGCACGACGTACCAGGCGGTCCGCAGCCGCACCGAGACGCCCAAGCGGTACCGCTACACGGGCGTGGAGCGGGACGAGGAGACCGGACTCGCCCTGCACGGTGCCCGCTTCTACGCCTGCTGGCTCGGCAGATGGACCGCCGCCGATCCGTCCGGACTCGTCGACGGACCGAACCTGTACCGGTACGCGCGGGGCAACCCGGTCACCCTCACCGACCGGGACGGACACGAACCGGCCGAAGCCCTCGCCGTGACCCTCCGGCAGGGGGCCTCGGCGCTGGAGCGGGCGGCCGTGCGATGGGGGGGAGCCGCCCTCCTGAAGGGCGGAGCCGGTGCGACCGCCGCGCCTGCTGCCGCCGCGCCCGCTGCGGCCCCGGCCGCGGCACCGGCGGCCGCGGCACCGGCCGCCGCGCCCGCGCCCCTGGCCGCCGGCGGGGCGCTCGTGGCAGGGCAGGCGGTCGCGGCCCTGGCGATGGCCCTGGAGGTACGGCAGTACATCCAACGCGCGGGTTCCATCGTCCAGAACGGCAACCCCTTCGGGGTGCCGACCATGCGGGGGGCGTTCCCCGTCCTCACCCAGGTCCAGCAACTGGTGCACGCCCCCTTCCCCATCCCGGAACCGTCCGCGAATCGGAAGACGCCGGAGGTGAGGCGGGGGCGCGTGTACGTGACGTACACCAAGACGAACACCAACGGACGCGTCTACGCGGGCCGTACGAGCATGGTCATCGACCTCAACCAGTCCTGGCGTGAACAGGCGATCGACGCCATGAAGGCCCGGGACACCAGGCACCACGTGGACGAGCGCGCCGAACCGGACGGAGCGGGCTTCGGTCCGGCCGAGCTGGACAGCTTCGCCGTCGGTTTCGCCGTCAACTACGCTGAGCGGTACCGGGACTTCGGCTACCTCGCCATCAGGGGCAGGGAGCAGCAGCTCATCGACGACAACGGCGGCAGGCGGGCTGCCGAACTGGGCATCAAGGACTTTCGCGGGGGCGCGTGGTCGGACACGGATCCGGGGCCGCGGCTGACGGAGAACGACTCGCGCGGTGTCAAGAGGGACAGCCTCATGGGAGAGATGTTCCACCTGGCGTCGGACCTGGAGTTCGGCCCACTCGCACCGTTCACGGGAACCCCGTTCAAGCAGCTGGTGCGCGACGCCGTGCGGGGGCAGCGGTGAGCGGGCCGGGGACGTACCTGCGGATCCCGCTGGCCGACGGCTCGTGGGGGTACGGCAGGGTGCTCACCACCACGTACACGGCGTTCTACGACTACCGGACCGCCGGGCCGTCCGCCGATCTCGACGACCTCGACACCAGGCCGCTGCTGTTCGCGCAGGCGGTCCGTCTCCCGGACGGCGACCGGTGGGAACCGATCGGGAGCCGCCCCCTCGCGGGGGCGGCCGCCCGCCCGGTGGTCCTGTTCACACAGGACCGCGCCGACTTCAGGAAGTGCGTGATCTTCGACTCGGAAGGGGCGGAGCGACGGGCCACCCCCGAGGAGTGCGTCGGTCTCGAACGTGCGGCGGTGTGGGACGCCCACCACATCGAGCGCCGCCTCCTGGACACGTTCCTGGGCCTGCCGAACCAGGACGAGCTGGCCGCGAGGGTGCGCCTGTCCTAGGGGCGGTCCGGAAGGCCCCTGGGTCCGGTCGCACGGGTTGCGGCATCACCGGGCGAGGGCGTCCGCGGCACGCCGATCCCGGTCCCGCCCGTGGTACGAAAACCCCGTACGCACCCGCGACGGAAGGGACTCGCAATGGACCACGACGGTACGGAGAAGCGCTCGATGACGGCGGCGGAACTGTTCGACGGCCTCGGCGTCGAGTACGAACGCGCCTTCGTCCGGCTGCCCGCGCAGCGGGAGGCGATCGAGTGGCTGACCGCGCGCCTGGGCGCCGGGGCCAGGGTCCTCGACGTGGGCAGCGGGACCGGACGCCCGGTCGCCGACCTCCTGGCGCGCGCCGGCTGCGAGGTGACCGGCATCGACGTGTCCGGCGAGATGGTCGCCCTCGCGAGCGCGCAGGTGCCCGGGGCCCGCTTCGAGCAGTGCGACGTGCGGGCCTTCGACGCTCCCGAGGGCCACTTCGACGCCGTGTGCGCGTTCTTCCCGCTGATGATGATGAGCCGGGCGGAGGCGGCGGCGAGCCTCGGGCGCATGGCGGGCTGGCTGGCGCCGGGCGGATTCCTGGTGACGGCGACGGTCCCGGCGGACGTGGAGGACGTCGAGATCGTCTGGATGGAACGCACGGTCAGGGTCTCCAGCTTCTCGGTCGAGGAGTACCTGCGCCTCCAGCGGGAGGAGTGCGGCCTCGACGTGCTCCACCACGCGGTGTCGTCCTTCGCCCCGGACGACGAGCGTGCGGCCCCCGAGGAGCACCTCTTCACCTACGCCCGTCGCCCGTCCCTCCCGGAGGGCGGATCGCAGACATCCCCAACCTCCTGATGCATCGTCAATTGACGCTGCATCAGTTATTGACGGTTCATCGGTCCGGTCACAGAATGCGGTCACCCGACGGAGGGATCGCCCGTGCCTCGACCGTTGCGCGTCATCGCCGCCTCGTTCGCCCTGCTCCTCGTCACCGCCTGTAACTCCGCCTCCACCGGCGGAAGCGGCGGAAGCAGCTCTTCCTCCGTACGCGGAGTCACCGCCGACTCGATCAAGGTCGGCGGGATCGTCTCCATGACGACCGCCAGCGGCTACTCCAAGAAGGACACCGACCTCGGCGCCCGCGCCCGCTACGACCGGGCCAACGCCGAGGGCGGGGTCAACGGCCGGAAGATCGAGTACCTGGGCGCCGAGGACGACGGCCAGGACCCCGCGAGGAACCTGGCGGCGGCCCGCAAACTCGTCCAGCAGGACAAGGTCTTCGCCGTCGCGCCCATGAGCTCCGTCACCTTCGCGGGGGCGGACTTCCTCGACGCGCAGAAGGTCCCGACGGTCGGCTGGGGCACCCTCCCCTCCTTCTGCGGACCTGAGCACCTCTACGGCTTCAACGGCTGCCTCGTCCCGACGCCCGGCGGCACGCTCAACCAGACCTGGCCCGAAGGCCTCGCGACCGTCCTCGGCGGCGCGCGCGGCAAGTCGGTCGCGCTGATCGCCGGCGACAACGACGCCGGCAAGTTCGGCATCCGTACCTTCACCCAGGGCTTCAAGGCGGCCGGCTTCCGGGTCGCGTACGCCAAGGCCGTGGTCCCGGCCACCTCGATGCCCAGCGACTGGTCGGCCTACACCAAGGAGATCCTCCGCTCGGGCCCCGGCGGCGCCGCACCCGACGCCGTCGTCTCCGTCATGCAGACGCCGTACAACATCGGCCTGTTCACCGCACTCAAGAGGTCCGGCTACAAGGGCCTCCTCTCCGACCCGACGGACTACGACCCCGGGCTGCTCGCGAAGGCCGCGACGCGGCAGGCGCTCGACGGGGTGCACGTGCTGCTGCAGTTCCAGCCCTTCGAGGCGGACAGCCCCGCGATGCGCCGGTTCAAGGCCGACATCAGGAAGGCCGCGGGCGGCCAGGACGTCCCCCTGAACATGCACATGATGACCGGCTACATGAGCGCCGACCTCTTCCTCGCCCTCGCGGCGAAGGCCGGCAAGGACCTGACCGTCGAGTCCTTCCAGAAGGCCGCCGACGGCTTCTCCGACACCGGAACGCTCGTCGGCGACCGCGCCGAGCCCAAGGGCAGGAAGGAGAGCTTCGGCTGCGGCGCGCTCGTCCGCCTGAAGGACGGACGGTACGAGGTGGCCGTGCCGTTCCGGTGCTACCCCCCGATCCCCTTCGGCTGAGGGGCGCGTCACGTGGGTGACCTGCTGGGCTTCGTCCTGAGCGGGCTGGTCTCGGGCGCGCTGTACGCGCTGCTCGCGACCGGCCTCGTCCTGGCCTACTCCGCCTCCGGGCTCTTCAACTTCGCGCACGGCGCCACCGCCTACCTGTCCGCGCTGGCCTTCCACGAGCTCCACTCCGGCTTCGGCTGGCCGGCCGTTCCCACCGCCCTGCTCCTGGTGTTCGTGGTGGCGCCCGGCCTCGGCTGGGGCCTGGACCGGCTGATGTTCAGGAAGCTGGCCGGCGTCGGCGAGACCGCGCAGATCGTGGCCACGATCGGCCTCCTCGTCGCGCTGCCCGCGGCGGGACTGTGGGCGGTCGAGCTGCTCGGGCGGGCGGGCGCCCCGGTCAGGCCCGCCGAGAACCAGTTCGGCCTCCCGGGCGTCGGGCCGAGCCCCGCCGTGTCCTGGCAGCCGGTCGACGGCGTGGGCGTCGACTCCGACCAGCTGATCACCTGGATCGCGACGGCCCTCGCCGCGGCCGCCCTGTGGGTCCTGATGCGCCGCACCAGGCTCGGCCTGCGGCTGCGGGCGGCCGTCGACAACCGGGCGCTGACCGAGCTGCGGGGCATCAGCGCGGACCGGTTGTCCTCCCTCGCGTGGATGCTGTCGTCCGGCCTCGCGGGCCTCGCCGGCGTCCTCGCCACCCCGCTGCTCGGGCTCTCCGCGCACGACTACACCCTGTTCCTGTTCGTCTCGGCCACGGCGGCCGTCTTCGGGCGCTTCACCTCGGTGCCGCTCGCCTTCGCGGGCGGTCTCGGCCTCGGGGTGCTGCAGAACCTCGTGGCGGGGTACGCCTCGTTCGCCGAGGACATCACCGGTTTCCGCACGGCCGTGCCGTTCCTCATCCTCTTCGCCGGTCTCGTCGTCCTCGGCCGGCGCCGGCGCCGTGCGGCGGGCACGGCAGCCGCGGACCCACCACCCGTCGAGTACCTCGCCGGAAGGGGCCGGACCCGCCGCTGGGGCGCCTGGGTGGTGGCGGGCGCGCTCCTCGGCACGGCGTTCTACACCGTCACCACGCCCTTCTGGAGCGGGATCCTGGCCCAAGGGCTCGCGATCGGCCTCGTGTTCATGTCGTTCACCGTCGTCACCGGACTCGGGGCGATGGTGTCGCTGGCCCAGGCGACGTTCGTGACCGGTGCGGCCCTCGTCGCGGGGCTGCTGATGAGCCACGGCTGGCCCTTCGTCGTCGCCGCCGCCGTCGGCACGGCCGCGGCGGCCCTGCTCGGCGCCGTGGTCGCGCTGCCCGCGCTGCGGCTCGGCGGCAGGACACTGGCCCTGGCCACCCTGGCGCTCGCCTTCCTCGCCGACCAGGTGCTCTTCCAGCTCGGATGGCTGCGCAACGGCGACACCGGGTGGGAGATCCCGAGGCCGGCCGCCGGACCGGTGGACCTGAGCGACGACCGGGCGATGGGACTCGCCCTCGTGCTGCTCAGCGCGGCGCTCGTCGCCCTCCTCACCCGGCTGCGCGGCTCGCGCTGGGGCCGGGCCATGCTCGCGGTCCGCTCGGCCCCGGAGGCCGCGGCCGCGTCGGGGGTGTCGGTGGTACGGACGAAGCTCCTGCTGTTCACCGTGTCGGCGGGCCTCGCGGGCTTCGGCGGCGTGCTCTACGCCTCGTACAGCACCAGGATCACGGCCACGGACTTCACGGCGATGACGGGCCTGGTGTGGCTCGCGGTCGTGGTCGCCGCGGGGGTGCGCAGGCCGCAGTTCGCGGTGGTGGCGGGGCTCGTCTTCGCGGTGGTCCCACACCTCGTCACCACGTACGTGACGGAGTCCGCGCATCTCCCGGTGATCCTCTTCGGCCTGGCGGGTCTGGCCCTCGCGAACGACCCGGACGGCTACTGCGCCGCGCTCCCGTCGAGGCTCGCGGCCCGTCGGGCGCGGCCGGTGCGGGTGCCGGAGCCGCGCCCGGGGGACGGGCCGTCGTCCGCGCCGCCGCGCGCGGCGACCGCCGTCAGCGAGGCGGCGCCGGGCAGCGGCCCCGACGAGGCGCCCGGAGCGCTCGAACTGCGCGGGGTGCACGCCGGATACGGCGGTGCGCCCGTGCTGCGCGGCGTGGACCTCGCCGTCGCCGGGGGAGAGGTGCTGGTGCTGCTCGGGCCCAACGGAGCCGGGAAGTCCACCCTCTGCCGGGTCGCCGCGGGGCAGGTGCGGCCGACCGCCGGTCTCGTGCGCGTCCGGGGTGGGGACGCCACAGGCGACACGGCCGTCGCCCGGGCACGCCGTGGGGTGCGGCTGGCCCCCGAGGGGCGGGGGATCTTCGCCGGACTCTCGATCGAGGAGAACCTGGCGCTGCACCTGACGCGAGCCGAGGACCGCGACGCCGTGTACGGGCGGTTCCCCGCGCTCGCCGCCCGCCGCACGGTCGCCGCGGGCTCCCTGTCGGGCGGCGAGCAGCAGCTCCTCGCCCTCGCGCCGCTCCTCCAGCGCCCGCCGGCCCTGCTCGTCGCCGACGAACCGTCCCTCGGCCTCGCGCCGCGCGTCGTGGAGGAGGTCTTCCGGCTCCTGACCGAACTCCGCGACCACGGCACCGCGCTCGTCCTCGTCGAGGAGAAGGCGGCCGAGGTGCTCGGGATCGCCGACACCGTCGCGTACCTCGCACAGGGCGAGATCGCCTGGTCCGGACCCCGCTCCGAGGTGGACAGGGACCGGCTCGCCGAGACCTACCTGGGGACGGGAGCCCGCCGATGAACCACGCACTGCTCCGCGCGAGCGGGATCGGCGTCCGCTTCGGCGGCGTCCACGCCCTGCGTGACGTGTCCGTCTCCGTCGGCCCCGGTGAGATCTGCGGCCTCATCGGGCCGAACGGCGCGGGCAAGACGACCCTCTTCGACGTGCTGTCGGGGATGCGGCGCCCCGACGCGGGAGCGATCGCGTACGACGGCACGGACATCACGCGCAGGTCCCCGATGTGGCGGGCCCGGCACGGCATCCGCCGGACCTTCCAACGCCAGCAGCTCTTCGGCCAGTTGACCGTCGCGGACAATCTCGTCGTGGCCCAGGACTGGCGGGGCGGAGCGCGGCGCGCGGCGCGGCTCCGCCGGGAGCGGGCCGCCGCCGTGCTCCGGGAGTGCGGGCTCGACCCGCTCGCGGCCTCGTACGCGGGCGGCCTGCCCGTCGGTCAGGCCCGCATGGTCGAGCTGGCCCGTGCGCTCGCCGATCCGCCCCGGGTCCTGCTCCTGGACGAGCCCGCGTCCGGGACGACCGCCGAGGAACGCCGCACGCTCGCCGCCGTCGTGCGGCACATGGCCGACGAGGAGGGCTGCGCGGTGCTGCTCGTCGAACACGACGTGGCCTTCGTGATGGAGCTGTGCTCACGCGTCGTGGTGCTCGACCTCGGCCGGGTGCTCGCCGAGGGGACGGCGGGCGAGGTCCGGGCGGACCCGGCGGTACGGGAGGCGTACCTCGGCACTCCCTGAGTCACCCCCGCACCCCCGGGCCCGGCGTTCACGCCCCGGCGCCCCCGCCGACCCGTTCGACGGGGATCCACAGCTGCGAGTCGGTGTCCGAGCCGATCTCCACGGGCTGTGTCCGCAGCAGCTCGGGACCGGGCCGGCTCACGTACGGGTTCGAGGGGAACCACTGCGTGAACACGTCCCGCCAGAGCTCCTGGAGGGCCGTCGGGTAGGGGCCGTGGTTGTCGAAGACCGCCCAGGTCCCGCCCGGCACGTCGAGCGCGTCGAGTTCCTCCGCGCCGGCCTCGGTACCGGTGACCACACCGATCCAGTAGTCGACCTCGGCGCCCTCCTCCCGGCTGTCGGTGAGGTGGACCACCGCGGACAGGACCCCGTTCGGCTCCCCGTCGGCCAGCTCCTTCATCCGTACGATCGCCCGCGTGTCCAGGTTCTCCACGTGCTTCGCGGCGGCCGCGTTGACCCCCTCGTGCACGAGCGGGACCCGCGCCTTCCTGCCGACGACCCGAAACGCTTCCTTCTCCACGATCCGGTACCGCATGGTCGTGCTCCCTTCGACGACGACACGGAAGGACATGCGCGGCTGCGCCGTGAGCACCGCACCCGTGCGCCGGGCCTCGCCCGGCCCGATGCCGTGCACCGACCGGAACGCCCGCGCGAACGCCTCGCCCGAGCCGTACCCGTAGCGCACGGCCACGTCGAGCAGCGTCCGCTCCCCGCCCAGCACCTCGGCCCCGGCGAGCGTCATGCGCCGGCGCCGTACGTACACGGAGAGCGGCATACCGGCGAGCGCCGAGAACAGGCGCCGGAAGTGGTACTCCGACGTCATCGCGATCCGGGCGACCTCGGCGACGTCGATCTCACCGCCGGCCTCGGCGTCGAGGCGGCGCTCGATGTGGTCGAGCGCCTGGTTGAGCTGCTCCAGCACGGGTGCGTGTCCTTCCTTCTGATGTCCTCACCGTAGGAACCGCCACCCTGCCAGGACCCGACGATCCCTGCCCGGAACGATCGGGTGGCCGCCCGGCCGGCGACGGCTGGACCCAGATCCCGTCCTGGGAGTGGCACCGGGCGAACGTGGACGGCAAGCGCTCGGCGACG
>NZ_JBEOST010000028.1:6662-73748 GCF_040303145.1 Streptomyces sp. NPDC096079 | reverse complement strand
CGCCCCCTGCCTCTCCTTCGCTCCCCCAACCCCCCCGCGTCCGCGTTGCCCCCTCCCCGGGCGACCCATTACCCCCCCCCCCCCCCCCGCCGGGGCCCCCCCCCCCCCCCCCCCCCCCCCGGTGTATTCCGGCTTGGCGGAATCTTTATCGGTGGCATATGTCACCCGCCGTCAACCCCTCCTTACGGTCGCGTAGGTCACATCCGAAGGGGAAGGATGTGCTCCCGTGGCAGACGATTCGAGATCAACAGACAAGAACGCATTCGGGTCGTACGCGGCGATCGGTGACAGCTTCACCGAGGGCGTCGGAGACCCCGGGCCCGACGGGACGTACGTCGGCTGGGCGGACCGCTTCGCGGTGCTGCTCGCCGACGAGCTGCCGGAGCACGACGCCTTCCGCTACGCCAACCTGGCCGTACGCGGGCGCCTTCTCGACCAGATCGTGGCGGAACAGGTCCCCCGGGCGAAGGAACTCGCCCCCGACCTGGTGACCTTCTGCGCGGGCGGCAACGACATCATCCGCCCCGGGACGGACCCCGACGAGGTCGCCGAGCGCTTCGAGCGCGCCGTCGCCGACCTCACCTCCGCCGTCGGCACCGTCATGGTGACCACCGGCTTCGACACCCGCGACGTGATCCTCCTCAAGCACCTGCGCGGCAAGATCGCCACGTACAACGGTCACGTCCGGGCCATCGCGGACCGCTACGGCTGCCCGGTCCTCGACCTGTGGTCGCTGAAGTCCGTCCAGGACCGGCGCGCCTGGGACGACGACCGGCTGCACCTCTCGCCGGAAGGGCACACCCGCGTCGCCCTGCGCGCCGCCCAGGTCCTCGGCCTGCCGGTGCCCGCCGACCCCGACCAGCCCTGGCCGCCGGAGCCGCCGCGCGGCACGCTCGAAGTGCGGCGCGACGACATCCACTGGGCCAGGGAGTACCTGGTGCCCTGGATCGGGCGCCGGCTGCGCGGCGAGAGCTCGGGCGACCACGTCGAGGCGAAGCGCCCGGACCTCATGCCCCTGTGACGGGCGGCGCGAGGGTCACGGACAGTGCGGCCGTGACCGGCGGCGCGGCGGGGATCCGTTCCAGGACGCCGCCCGCGAACACGTCGTACAGCGGCAGCGTCTCCAGGTGGACGTAGCCGATGTGACAGTCGCAGACGGCGAGGGGACAGGCGCGGGGACGCAGGGCGGCGCGGTACGAGCCGTCGTACAGGTTCCCCAGCTCGGCCCTGACGAAGTGGCAGCGCCGCACCGTCCCCTCGCCGTCCACCGAGATCACCGACTCCCCGGTGCGGCACGGCAGCCCCGCCGAGCGGTGCGGATGCCGGCTGTACGGGAACAGCGGGTCGAGCTCCGTCCAGTCCTCCGCCTCCGCGTCCGTGTACGTGCGGCCCTCGGCCGCGTTCACCCACAGGTAGACGTGCGGCGGCAGCGCGGCCCGCAGCCGGCGGGCGTCCTCCCGGTGCTCGGGAAGACCGACCACCCCGACGCTGTACCGGACGCCGCGCTCCGTCAGCTCCCCGCACTTCGCGAGGAACCGCTCGAAGGGCGTCTGCCCCGGGTGGTACGTGCACCAGAGCGCCACGGCGTCCCGGTCCGCCCCGGCCAGCCACTCCGTCCGGCAGCTCAGGTTGGTCTGGATCGCCACCCGCTCCACGTGCGGCAGCCGGGACAGCTCGACCAGCGCACGCCGGTACCAGGAGCGGACCAGGCCCTCGCCCCACGGGGTGAACAGGATCCGCAGCCGGTCCCCGGTCCGCGCGGCGGCCCAGCCGGTGAACCGTTCCAGCGCCGCACGGTCCGCGCGCAGCTGCTCCCGGCTGTCCCGGCGCTTGGCGAAGGGACAGTACGGGCAGTCGAAGTCGCAGGACGAGAGCGGGCCGCGGTAGAGAACGGTGAGGTCCACGGCGGCCTACCTCGCCTCGTACGCGGCCATCGCGGCCCGCACGGCGGGGGAGAAGAGCTCGGGGCCGAGCCCGTCCGAGTGCGCCAGCCCCTCGGGCGAGAGCCGCAGCAGCCCCGCCGGGGCGTCCGCGTCCAGCCAGCCGTACTCCGCGAACCGGGCCAGCTCCGGGCCGAAGTCCGCGAACGGCGAGGACGCGAACCGCTCCTCGTACCCGGCGACCTCCATGCCCTCGGCCTGGAGCAGCGACTGCAGCAGATGACGGCGCCGCGCCTCGTCCCCGTCGACCGCCCGGCCCACCTCCGCGCGGGAGAAGTCCTCCGTCTCCGTGTACGCGTCGATGATCGAACGGATCTCCCGCATGTCGACGGCGTAGTCGAAGGAGTAGTGCAGCGCCGAGGTGTACGAGCGGGCGCCGCAGCCCAGGCCGATCATGCCGTCCGTCTGGCACGCGTAGTCGTCCGGGCCCGAGGGCCCGGCGTCCGTCCGGCGGAACATCCGCATCGACACCTGCTCGTAGCCGTGCGCGAGGAGGTGGTCCCGGCCGTACCGGTAGAGACGGAGCCGGCGCTCGTCCCACTCCCGGTCGGCGGCCGCCGGGTCCTGGATCCGGCCGAGACCGGTGAGCGGGCGCACGTACAGCGGATAGAGGTACAGCTCCTCGGGCCGCCAGGCCAGGGCCGCGTCCAGGGAGAGCCGCCAGGACCGCTCCGTCTGACCGTCGATGCCGTAGATCAGGTCGATGTTGAGCACGGGCACGCCGGTGTCCCGGATCCGGCCGAGCGCCGCCTCGACGTCCGCGCGGTGCTGCGGCCGGACCGCCGCCCGCGCCTCCGCCTCCACGAAGCTCTGCACGCCGATGCTGAGCCGGGTCGCGCCCCGCTCCGCGAGCAGCGCGAGCCGGTCGGCGGTCGCGGTCGCCGGGGAGGTCTCCACGGAGAGCGGCACCGCCCGCAGGTCCACGCCCATCCGCTTCTCGGCGATGTCGCAGAGCCGCTCCAGCTCGGCGGCGGTGAGGAAGGTGGGCGTGCCGCCGCCGAACGCGGCCGTCGCGAACCGCACCGGCGACGCGTCCCCGAGGGCCTCACGGACGGCGACGGCCTGGCGGTCGAGGGCGTCGAGATAGCGGGTGGTCAGCTCGTCCGGGGCGCCGATCCGGGTGAAGAGGTTGCAGAAGCCGCAGCGGACCTCGCAGAACGGAACGTGCGCGTACAGGGAGAGCGCGTCCTTCGGCTCCCCGGCCCAGAGCGCGGCCAGCCCGGGGCGCCCGGGGAGCGCGCGGTACGCCGTCTTGTGCGGGTAGGCGTAGACGTAGCTCCGGTAGGGGCGGGGGACGCCGGTCACGCCCCGGAGCGGGTGAGGGGTTCCGGTCACGCCGTCGCCTCGCTCTCGGGTCCCGGGATCACGAACTGCGCGTAGGGCACGGTCCACACGACCTCGTGGCCCAGCCGGTGCCCGGTGAAGCCGTCCTCCCCGTACGCGGTGCCGTGGTCGGAGCACACGATCGCGAAACAGGGCCGCCGCGCGCCCATCGCGGCGAAGAGCCGCCCGATGTGGCGGTCGACGTACTCCAGGGCCGCCGCGTGGGTCTCCCGGGAGTCGCCGGCCTCACGGGTCGCTCCGGGCAGATGGAACCAGTTGGGCTGGTGCAGCGCGGACACGTTGACGAAGAGGAAGAGACGCTCCTCGGGGGGCAGCCCCGTGACGACCTCCTCGACCCGCTCGACCTGGGACTCGAAGGAGCTGGGGGAGGCGACGCCGAAGGACGGCTCCCAGTGGCTCTCCCCGAACAGGCCGGGGAGCACGGAACCGAGCGGCGGCTGCTTGTCGAAGAAGCCCACCCCGCCGACGCAGACCGTCCGGTACCCCTCCCGCGCGAGGGCGGTGACGAAGTCGGGGGTGTCGTGGACCCAGGTGCCGTCGGCCGTCGACTCGCTGCCCGCGAAACGGGCCGCGAACAGCCGCGGGTGAGGCCCCTGGGCCGCCGGCGTCGGCAGGAAGCCGGCGAAGATCGCCTGATGGGAGGCGTACGTGAAGCTCCCGGGCGCGTGCCGCCGCTCCCAGACGCCGCCGGGGAGGTGGCGCGCCAGGTTCGGGATGCGGCCCTCGGCCGCGAGCTCCGCCGCCACGTCGTACCGGAGGGTGTCGAGGGTGACCAGGAGCAGGTCGTGGCTGCCGACGATCGCGTTCATGTCGGGCTTGTTCACGTGGTGCTCGTTCCTGTGGTGCTTGTTCCTGTGGTGCGTGCTCTCGCGGTGCGGGTGGTGCGGGTCCGGGGGAACTGCGCCGCGACCTGGGCCCCGTACGTGTCGAGGCCCTCGGCGCCGCTTCCCGGCAGGCCCGTCAGTCCGGGCAGCAGATCGCCGAAGGCGTTCACCTCGCCCACGGCGAACCGGCGCCAGCCGCTCGCCGGCAGCAGGTCGACGCCGACGCAGCGGGTGCCGGGGAAGGCGGCGGCGGCCCGCTCGCACACCCCGAGCGCGTCCTCCCAGCGGCCCCCGGCCGCGGCGATCGCCGCCCGGGCGGCGTCCAGATCGCCCCGGGCGCCGCCCAGGTGCAGATTGGTCATCGGGGAACGGCTGGTGCGCAGCACGGCGTGGGTGGCGTGCCCGTCGATCACCACCACCCGCAGGTCGGCGGCCCGGCCGCCCTGGGTGGCCTTCGGCAGCCAGCGCTCGACGTGCAGGCCGTCGGGCGCCAGGGCGTCCACGATCGAGGCGACCTCACGCTCACTCGTATAGCGCCGGACCCGCAGGGAGTTGAAGAGCCCGCCGTCCGCTCCGCGCTCCACGGACGTGGTGGCCTGGAACCGGCCCGTGCCGTTCGTCTCCACCGCGAGCACCCCCGAGGCGGAGGAGCCGTGCGCGAGCTTGACGAACACCCGGCGCAGACCCGCGCCGGCGGTCAGCGCCCTGACGTCCGCCCAGCCGCGCACCGGCGGGGCCCCGGGCCCCGAGGTCGGCGACTCGGGCACCGGCACACCGGCGGCCCGCAGCAGACCGTGGGCCAGGCGCTTGTCGAACAGCGCCGCGAGCTCGGCCGGGTCGTCGACCAGCACGGCACCCGCCGCCGCGACGGAGCGGCCGAGACCCGCCACGGCGGCGGTGAACCGCTCGTACCAACGGCCGGTGCCCTCGACCCGGGCCGGATCGTCGACCCCGCGCAGCAGCCGGTCGGCATCCGGGTCCTCGCCGGGGGAGTCCAGCCGTACGGTCTCGCCCGCGGCGAACGTGGCCCGGCCCCCGAGCACGTCCGGCCACGACACGGCCCGCGCCCCGGGCAGCCCGGCGTTCCGCAACGCGTCCTGGAAGAACGCGACGCGACGGCCCGCCGGATCACCGACGACGACGAGGCGCGGTGCGGAGGTCATTCGGCGACCGCGACATAGCGCCAGACGTCACCGTCGCCGTCGTCCTCCGCCTCCTGCGCGTCGTCGAGGTCGACGGTCACGCCGTGCGGGACGAGCGCGGCGCGGACCCGCTCGCACATCGCCGCCGACAGGTAGTGGTGGGAGAGGTCGAGGTGGGTGAGGTGGGTCAGCGGCCGCCCGTCGAGCAGGGCCGCCGCGCCCTCGTCGGTGAGCACGCCCATGGACAGGTCGAGCCGCTCGATCCGGGCGACGACGGGCGCGTCCGCGACGGCGGCGGCCACGGCGTCCTGGATCACGCTGTCGCACAGTCCCAGGTCGCGCAGGGCGGGGAAGGCCGTGCCGGCGAGCAGCGGCGCCAGGTCGTCGGGGGTGCTGTCACCGCCGTACTCGTCGGTGCCGAGCCAGAGCTCCAGCTTCTCCAGGGCGGGCAGGTCGCTGCCCACGATGCCGCGCACCACGTCGGCGGGGAGACCGCCGGTCTGCACGACCAGGGCCCGCAGACCGGTGTGGCGGACCGACGGGAACGCCAGCTCCGTACCACCGCGCACCCCGAACTCCGCGAGCGCCGGATAGGCGGTGAGGAGCGGTGTCACGTCGGACTGGACGATCCAGGAGATCTCGCAGTCCTCGCCGGTCATGTCGCCGAGGAAGACCGCCTCAAGGCCGGTCAGACGGTCGTTGGCGCCGATCAGCGCGGTCACGATGTCGGCGGACGAGTTCTCGTAGGCCTCGTCCCAGCCGCCGACGACCAGCGCGCGCACCCGCGCCGTGTCGACCGTCTTCAGGAAGCGTTCGAACTGCGGCTCCCACAGCTCGTCCTCGGGGTCGGAGTACGTCGGCGCGGAGACGCGCCAGGCGACCGAGTCCGGTGCGGGCAGCTCGACCCGTGCGTCCGCGCCCGGGAAGTCGAACACGGGCAGGCCGTGGAATTCCTGCAGGTGGGTGCCAACGGTCATGGCGGTGCTCCAGACAACATCGGGGTGGGCCGGCTGACGGAGCAAGTTCTACCAAGCGGCACCGACAACGCCCCCTGCCGGGTCACACGTTCCCCGCCCCAGGACCAGGAGCGCGTCCCGACGCACCGGCGCCTCCGGGGCCCGGCCGTACGACGGCGTCGACGTGAAGGGGGGCCGGGGTGGTCGGGCCGCTCGTTCGGGTGTGCCTGCGTGCCCGGGACCCGGCGCGGTTGGTGCGGAGAGGTGAAGGGAGTCGGTGGGGCAGGAGTGGCGCGTGGGCGGGGACGGCGCCGGGTGCTGGGATGTGCCCGCCGGAGCCCCGGCGCCCCCCGTCTCCGAAGGACTGCCCGTGACGATCCGTCTGCCCCGCGCCGCCCGTACCGCCCGACTCCTCGCCGCCACCGCCGTGCTCGGCGGCCTCCTCGCCGGCACCGCGGCCCCCGCCCTCGCCGCCGTGCCCGAGCGGTCCGGTCTCCGCGCCGCCGCCCCGGAGACCGCCACGGTCACCGTCACGGGCAACGGCCGCGCCTCCGCCGCACCCGACCTGGCGATCGTGTCGGTCGGGGTCGAGGTCGCCCGTCCGACGGCGAAGGAGGCCATGGCGGCGCAGGCCACGGCGGCCGAGGCGCTGCTCGACGTCCTGCGCAGGCAGGAGATCGAGGACCGGGACATCCGCACCGACAGCCTCTCGCTGACCCCGGTCTACACCCAGACCAAGGACGGGGACAGCAAGGTGACGGGCTACCAGGCGGCGCAGTCCTTCTCCGTGAAGGTCCGTGTCATCGACAGGACCGGCCAGCTCGTCGGCGCCGTGAACGACGCCACCGGAAGCGCGGGCCGGGTCAACGGCGTCGTCTTCGACGTCGCCGACCCCTCGGCGCTGCGGGCGAGGGCCCGGGAGGCCGCCTACCGTGACGCGTACGACAAGGCCGCGCAGCACGCCCGGCTGAGCGGTCACCGGCTGGGCCGGCTCGTCTCGCTCAGCGAGGGCGAGTCCGTACGCCCCGGCCCCGGCGCGGCGGCCCCCGGCGTCTCGGCGGACGAGCCGAGCGTCCCCCTGGCACCGGGTGAGATCGAGGAGCAGGTCACGGTGTCGGCGGTGTACGAGCTGGTCTGACGGGGGCCCCGCCGGGCGGCTGCCCCTCCTCGGTGCCCGGGTCCCCGGCCGGGAGGTCCAGCTCCCGGGCCAGGGCCTCGTCCGCCCAGCGGAGCATCGCGGTGCGGGAGAGGGAGCCCGGGTAGGCCGTCGTCTGGACCGCGAGGCCGTCGAGGAAGGCGGTGAGCCGCCAGGCCGCCGCGGCCGGGTCCGCGCACCGGAACTCGCCGGCGGCCACCCCCTCCTCGACGACCCGGGCCAGGGCGGCCTTCCACTCCTGGTCGAGGGAGCCGGCGACCCGGCGCAGCTCCGGGTCGCGCAGCGAGACCGCCCAGCCCTCGATCCACAGCCGCCACCCCTTGGCCTGGCCGGTCGGGGCGTACCAGCGCACCGCGGCCTTCAGCCGCCGCACCGCCGTGGAGCGCCGGCCGAGGATGCGTCGCAGCTGGGCGAGGTCGGCCTCGGCGGCGTGCGCGAAGGCGGCGGCGACCAGCTGCTCCTTCGACGAGAAGTGGTAGAGCACGAGCGCGTTGCTCACTCCGAGCGCGGCGGCGACGTCGGAGATGCGGACGGCCGCGACACCGCGTGCCTCGATCTGTTCGACGGCGGCCGTCAGGAGCTCGTCCCGCCGCTCGGCCACGCTCAACCGCACTCTCGCCACGCCGTGCAGCCTACACAGCACGTGACAAGGGCATGATCGCCGACGGCTGCGGCGCGTGTCGGGTTCAGTACCAGCCGTAGCGTTCCGCGATGACGGGCAGCCGCTCGTCCACCAGCGCGTGCGCCGCCGCGCGCGGGGTGACGCCGTCCGCCTCCGCCCGGTCGAGCACGCCGCCGACGAGGGCCCGCATCGAGCGCCGTACCCGGTCGAAGGCCTGGTCCGCGTCCGCGCCGATGTCTCCGAAGAGCGTCCACCACCACCAGGCGTTGGTGCACGAGTTCACGACCACGTCCGGCAGCACGGTCACCCCGCGCGCGGCGAGCGCCCTCTCGGCCTCCGGCAGGACCGGCATGTTGGCCGCCTCGGCGATCCAGCGGGCGGTGATCCGGTCCTGGTCCGCGGGGCCGATCGCGTACGAGACGGCCGCGGGGACCAGGACCTCGGCGTCCGCCGAGAGCCAGGCGTCGCCGGGCTCCTCGCGGTCGCCGGGCCGCAGCGCGGAGCGGTCGACGGTGCCGTGGGCGTCCCGGGCGGCGAGGAGCGCCTCGACGTCGAGACCGTCGGGGTTCGTGACCGTGCCCCGGACGTCGGCCACGGCGACGACCCGCAGCCCGGCCCGGGCGAGGAAGCGGGCGGTCGCCCCGCCCATGGTGCCGAGGCCCTGCACGGACACCCGGGTCCCGGCGTACGGCCGTCCGGCCCGGTCGAGGGCGACGAGGACGGACTCGGCGACCCCGAGGCCGCCGACCAGCTCGTCCAGGCCGATGCCGTCCACCTCGACGGCGAACGCGTCGGCGAGCCGCTTCCGGGCCTCCGCCTCGTCCTCCAGGAGCGGGTACACGGCCTGGACGGAGGAGACGAGCCCGGCTTCCGCCACGGCGCGGTCCACCAGGTCCTGGGTGAGCCCGAGGTCCTCCCCGGTGGTCCAGAACCGCTCGACGTACGGCCGCATCGCGCGCAGGTAGCGCACGAGCACCCCGTACGCCTCCGGGGAGCGGGGGTCGCAGTCGATGCCGCCCTTGGCGCCGCCCAGCGGGACGTACCGCGCGGTCGGGTCGTAGTGCAGGGCCTCCTTCATGGTCATGCCGCGGGCGAGCCCGGCGACCTCCTCGGCCGTGCACCCTTCCCGCATCCGGAGCCCGCCGCTGGCCACTCCGCGCACCAGCCGGTCGACCACCAGGTGGCCGCGGCGTCCGGTCACGTGGTCGGTCCAGCCGATGGTCAGCAGGGGGGCGGGGCTCATCCGGTCTCCTCGGGTCGTACTGAACGGTGGTTCAGTATGACCGACCGCTCGGCACTCTCCGCCGCGGGCCGCCCATAATGGAACGATCCCCAGAGATCAGGAGGTCCTGTGACCGGTACCGGCTCCGACCGTTCGCCACGGGCCCGGCTGCGCGCGCTGCGCCCGGAGTCCTTCGGCGCGGATCCCGCGGGTGAGCGCCTCGCCCGGATCCGCCGCTCGCCGAACTTCGCGGACGGCGTCTTCCAGAACCCCGAACCGGCGCGACGCGGTCCCTCCGGGTCCGGCATCGAGTTCGCCAAGACCTACTTCGAGAAGGAGGGGCGAGCGCGCCGAGCCCCCACCGGCGCGATCCCCGTCCACCCCACCACCCTCGCCGACCTGGCGAAGGCCCCGGCCACGGGCCTGCGCCTGACCTGGATGGGGCACTCCGGCGTCCTCGCGGAGATCGACGGCCGGCGGGTCCTCTTCGACCCCGTCTGGGGCGACCGCTGCTCCCCGTTCCCCTTCGCCGGGCCCAAGCGGCTCCACCCCGTGCCCGTGCCGCTCGCCGCGCTCGGCCCGGTCGACGTGGTCGTGATCTCCCACGACCACTACGACCACCTCGACCTGCCGACGATCAAGGCGCTGGCCGGCACCGACACGCTGTTCGCGGTGCCGCTGGGCGTCGGGGCGCACCTGGAGCACTGGGGCGTGGCCGCCTCCCGGCTGCGCGAGCTGGACTGGAACGAGTCCACCGAGATCGGCGAACTGAAGCTCACGGCCACCCCCGCCCGGCACTTCTGCGGGCGCGGCCTGCGCAACACGCAGCACACGCTCTGGGCGTCCTGGGTCGTGGAGGGCCCCGCCCACCGGATCTTCCACAGCGGCGACACCGGGTACTTCTCCGGCTTCGAGGACATCGGCGCCGCCCACGGCCCCTTCGACGCCACCATGATCCAGATCGGCGCGTACTCGGAGTTCTGGACCGACATCCACATGACACCGGCCGAGGGCGTCCGCAGCCACCTCGATCTGCAGGGAGGCGCCCCGGGCGGGGTGCTGCTGCCGATCCACTGGGGCACGTTCAACCTGGCTCCGCACGCCTGGGCCGAGCCGGGGGAGTGGACGAGGGACGCGGCCGAGGAGGTCGGCCAGGCGGTGGCCTTCCCCCGCCCCGGCGAGCCCTTCGAGCCCGCGGGGAAGCTGCCCGGCGAGTCCTGGTGGCGAGCGGTGTCCCGCCCGATCGAGCGCCCGTGGCGCCGGCCCCGGCCTGCCGGCGTCGGGACGGAGCAGCGCAGCGAGGACCTCGACCTCGCGGGCGACCGCTGACACCGCCCGGCGGTCCCCTCCGCGGGCCGTCGGGAAGCGGGACGCGGCCCGCCCTCGGGAGGCGGGGCACGGGTCGCCCGGTCCGCGCGGAGGGGTGAGCGAACACGTGCGAAGCCCGTGCGTGTCGTGATCTCAGGTCAGATGTCCTGCTCCTCGGGGCCGTTGTACGGCCCGGCCCGCGTTCCGATGGCCGGGCCGTGCGCAGTCGCACAGCTGCGAACCCCTACCCTGGTGCCCGCCGGATGGCGGAACGCGAACAGTGCGACGAACGGGATGTGACAGGTGACGGGGGCGAACGGCGCCGATCTGGTCGGCGAGGTTCTGGGCGGGCGCTACCGCGTGACCGCGACGATCGGACGCGGTGGCATGGGCGTGGTCGCCCGGGCGGTGGACCAGGTGCTGAACCGCGAGGTCGCCGTCAAGGTCCTGCGGGCCTACACCGACGCGTCCCCGGAGGAGCTGGCCGACCTGCGGGTCCGGATGCGGCGGGAGGCGCAGGCCGCCGCCCGCATCCGCCACGGCGGCGTCGTCACGGTGCACGACGTGGTCGAGGAGAAGGGGCTGCCGGTCATCGTCATGGAGCTGGTCGACGGACCTTCCCTCGACGACGTGCTCGGAGAGCGCGGCGCACTGGAGCCCCGGGAAGCGGCCGCCATCGGTGCCAAGCTGATGGACGCGCTCGACGCGGCGCACCGGGCCGGGATCCTGCACCGGGACGTGAAGCCCGGCAACGTCCTCCTGGAGCGCGGGGGCCGGGTCGTGCTCACCGACTTCGGCATCGCCAGCATGGAGTCCTCCGGCGACGAGGCCGCGGCCAGGCTGACCCAGAGCGGTCAGATCGTCGGATCCCTCGACTATCTGCCGCCGGAGCGCGCGCAGGGCCAGGTGCCGGGTGCCGCCTCGGACATCTGGGCGCTCGGCATGACCCTGTACGCGGCGGTGGAGGGCGCCGCCCCCTTCCGCCGTACGTCGGTGTGGTCCACGCTCGCGGCGATCGTCAACGAACCGCTGCCGGAGCCCCGCCGTGCCGGGCCGCTCACCCCGGTGCTGCGGGCGCTGATGGACAAGGACCCGCTGCGGCGGCCCGACGCCGCGCAGGCACGCGAGATGCTGGAGGCCGTCGCCGCGGGCGCGTACCCCGCGCCGGCGCCCCAGCCCGGCATGACACAGGGCTTCGGCCCCGCCGCCGCGCCGCACTCCCCGCCCGTCGGCGGGCCGCACTCCCCGCCCGCCGCCGCGCCGCACTCCCCGCCCGCCGTCCCCCAGGGCTCAGCCGCCCCCCAGGGCTTCGGGTCAGCCCCGCCGCAGGGCTTCGGGCCCGCCCCCCAGTCCGTCGCCCCGGCGCCCGCCCCCCAGTCCGTCGCCCCGGCGCCCGCCCCCCAGTCCGTCGCCCCGGCGCCCGCCCCCCAGTCCGTCGCCCCGGCGCCCGCGCCCCAGCCCGTCGGCGCGTTCGGTGCCCCTCCGTCCGGTGGCGGCGGCCGGCCCGGCTCATCCGCCGGGCACCCGCACCGCGCCGAGACCCGGGCCACCACGGTCAGGGCCCGGCGCCGGCGTCACCGCACGGTCGTCGCGGTGGCGGCGGCGACCGTCCTCGTCTGCGGCGGCGTCGCCTACGCGCTGATGAACACGCGGGGCGCCGAGGGCGGCGACGACGCGCTCCCCGCGGTGAGCGCCACCGCCCATGGGCCCGGCGCGGGAGGCCCCTCCGACGGCCGGACCTCCCCGGGGGACCTGACGTCCATGAGCCCCGGCGGGACGCCGTCCGGCACGCCGGGAGGGGAGCCGTCCGGCACCCCCGGCGCGACGCCCTCCGGCACCCCCTCGAAGAAGGGCGGCACAGCGGAGCCGGGCCGCACGTCCGCGCCCGGCGGCGGTGGCGGCAAGCCGAGCGCCGGCCCGTCGGCCTCTCCGGAGACGGAGCCCAGCGCCACCACGAAGGAGCCCACGCCGGTGTCGACGGCGTGCACCGGCTGGGCCCACTCCAACCGCAGCGACGGTTACGGCCGCGCGTCCCGGAACACCCACCTCTACAGCGGGCCGTACGCCGACTGCTCCACCGTGATCGCGCTCGCCTCCGGCACCAAGGTCTACTACCACTGCGCCGTCACCAACGCCCATGGCAATAAGTGGATCTACGCCCGTATCGCGGGCACGGAGACCGAAGGCTGGGTGTTCGGTGACAAGTCGACCCTCGACAGCGGGACGCTCGCCGGCTGCTAGCCGTCGCCCCGGCGACTCTCACCGACTGTTACCGGCCGATTGCGGGTGCGACGGGACGCGGGGCCGGGTAGGTGCGGGTCACTCGGGGTGAGCGCCGGGCGGCGGGCCCCGCACGCGCACCGGGCGCACCCCCGGACGGGGGGACGGTGCGGGCCTCCTGCGAGGGATTCCGGTCGCGGCTGATTTCCGCAGAGGGCGGAGGCGTGAGGACGCCTCCGCCCTCTTCCGTTCCCACGTCCGGAGGCCCTGCGCGGCCCCGAGATCGACTTTCGGCCAGTCGTTCTCGGCCTGTCGAGTGAGGGGCGATACCAGAGCGGCCCGGACTACGGGTAAGTTTGCCAACTGCGCACCGCACATGAACGGTTGACGACTACAGTGTGTGGTTGATGATCATCGATAGGCTCATCGAACGTCTGTAGAACACCTCCCCCGTAGACCCCCTGCAGAACGCCCCCGCAGTACGCCGATTCCTGGGCACGTACCAAGGACACTCATGTCTCAACTTCGCGCACCCGCCTCGCGGTCCGATCGACGCGAGGGCGGACGGCACGGCCGGCCAGGCGCCCGCTCCGCCGCCGGTACCCACAGCGACCCCCCGGCGCAGACCGCCGCGCGGCTCCCCGCGGAAACCCGCATACGCCCCCAACTCCTGCGTACCTCCGTGCTCCCCGCCGTGGCGGTCGCCCTCGGCGGGGCGGCCGCCGTCCTCTTCACCCTCCGCTCCACCGGCGCCGGCCCCACCCCCGGGGTCTGGGCCGCGCTCACCGGAGCCGCCGCCCTGACGGTCGCCTCCGTGACGGCCGCCGCGCTCGGCGCGGACCGGGCCGCCAAGGCCGTCCTCGACCGCTGCAACGCCCTGCGTCGCTCCAGCACCCAGGCCCAGAGCGAACTCCGTACGATCCTCGAACAGTTGCGCAAGGGTGAGGCGCCCGCGCCCCGCCCCGTACAGCCGACGACGGCCGCATCGGGCGACGAATTCGACCTGCTGTCGCAGGAGTTGACGCGCTCCCACGAGGCGGCCGTGGCGGCCGTCGTGCAGGCGTCGCGCCTCTCCAGCAGCGTCGGGAACGAACAGAAGGTCGAGGTCTTCGTCAACCTCGCCCGGCGCCTGCAGTCCCTGGTCCACCGCGAGATCCAGCTCCTCGACGAGCTGGAGAACGAGGTCGAGGACCCGGAGCTGCTCAAGGGCCTGTTCCACGTCGACCACCTGGCCACCCGCATCCGCCGCCACGCCGAGAACCTCGCCGTGCTCGGCGGCGCCATCTCCCGCCGCCAGTGGTCGAGCCCGGTCACCATGACCGAGGTGCTCCGCTCCTCCATCGCCGAGGTCGAGCAGTACCCGCGGGTGAAGCTCGTCCCCCCGATCGACGGTACGCTCCGGGGCCATGCCGTGGCCGACGTCATCCACCTCCTCGCCGAACTCGTCGAGAACGCGACGCTGTTCTCCGCGCCGCACACCACGGTCCTGCTCCGCGCCCAGTACGTCACGGCCGGTCTCGCGATCGAGGTCGAGGACCGGGGCCTGGGCATGCCCGTCACCGAGCAGAACAAGATGAACGCCCTGCTCGCCGACCCCGACCAGGTCAACGTCGCGCACCTGCTCCAGGACGGCCGCATCGGACTCTTCGTCGTCTCGGCGCTCGCCCGCCGGCACGGCATCGCCGTCCGCCTCCAGTCGAACATCTACGGCGGCGTCCAGGCCGTCCTCGTGCTCCCGCAGGGCCTCCTCGGCTCGGACCCCGAGGGCCTCGCCCAGCACGAGCGCCAGACCGCCGCGACCGCCGGCTCCTCGGCGATCCCGCCCGGCCAGGTGCAGATGCAGCCGCAGCCCGCGGTCGCGCCCCCCGCGACGGCCCCCGGCCACGTCCCCGCCCAGGCCCCGATGCCGGCCCCGGCTCCGTCCGCCATGCCGAGCCAGGCCCCGGCCCCGGTCGCGGCGCACACCCCCGGCCACCTCACCGGCCACCCGCAGCAGACCGTCCCGGCGGCCATGGGTGCAGCGGTCACCCCGAGCGGCCCCACGGCGGCCATGGGCGCGACGATCGCCCCCGTACCCCCGTCCGTCCCGTCGCCCTCCCCGGAGCGGGCCACCGCCCGCCACGAGGAGACGCAGGCCCCCGGCGCGCACCCGTACCCCCGTACGAGCGCGCGGCCCGGCGGATACGGGGACGCCGGTCACGCCCCCGTCGCCCCCGCCCAGCCGGCCGGCGGTGGACACCAGGGCCCGCCCGACCACCTGCTCGCGCCGCTCCCGCCGGCCCCCCGTGCCGAGGCCGACGGCCGGCCCCTGCTCCCCAAGCGGCGCGCCCAGGAGCACATCGTCCCGCAGCTGCGCGACGAGCCCGTGGCCCGCAAGACGGAGGAGCACGCCCTGCACGACCCGGGCCTGATGGCCGCGTTCCAGCGCGGCATCGGCCTCGCCGAATCCCAGCCCGCCCCCCATGAATCGCTGCGTCCCGGCGACGCGCACAAGGAGTAGATCACCATGGCGAGCAATGTGCCGACCGGCCATTCCTCGGATCTCGACTGGCTGCTCAGCGGCCTGGTCCAGCGGGTCCCCTACACCCGCAACGCCGTCCTGCTCTCCTCCGACGGTCTCGTGAAATCCGTGCACGGCCTCGACCCCGACGCCGCCGACCACATGGCGGCCCTCGCCTCCGGGCTCTACTCGCTCGGACGCAGCGCGGGCGCCCGGTTCGGCGACGGCGGCGAGGTCCGCCAGGTCGTCGTGGAGCTCGACTCCACCCTCCTGTTCGTCTCCACCGCGGGCTCCGGCACCTGCCTGGCCGTCCTCGCCGGCCGCGAGGCGGACGCCGCCGTCCTCGGCTACGAGATGGCGATGCTCGTCAAGAGCGTCCGGCCCTACCTGGTCACCCCCGCACGGCAGGCCGCCGGCGCGGTGGGCGGCCACGGGCAGTAGACGTGACGTCTCATCAGGAAGGACCCTGGCTCGACGACGCGGCCGGGCGGCTGATCCGCCCGTACACCGTGAGCGGCGGCCGGACCAAGCCCACCACCGCACTGGACCTGCTGTCCATGGTGATGGCGACCGGATCCACCCCGCAGGCGCACATGGGCCCCGAGCACAGCCTGGCCCTCGGGCTGTGCGACGGGCCCACCTCGGTGGCCGAGATCGCGGCGCACTTACGGCTCCCGGCCGTCGTCACCAAGGTCCTGCTCTCCGACCTCGTGGACTGCGGGGCGCTGACCGCACGCGCGCCCCGCTTCCACGCCAACCCAACCGACCGTTCCTTGCTGGAGGCAGTGCTCGATGGCCTACGACAACGGCTCTGAGCGCCACGACGGCTTCGCCACCGACCCCTTCCCCACCGCGCTCAAGATCCTGGTGGCGGGCGGGTTCGGAGTCGGGAAGACGACCCTCGTGGGCGCGGTCAGCGAGATCGAACCCCTGAGCACCGAGGAGCTGCTCACCTCGGTCAGCGCGGCCACCGACAGTCTGGAGGGCGTGGAGTCCAAGACCACGACCACCGTCGCCATGGACTTCGGCCGCATCACGCTCGACGACCGCCACGTCCTGTACCTGTTCGGCACCCCGGGCCAGGAGCGCTTCTGGTTCATGTGGGACGAGCTCTCCGAGGGCGCGCTCGGGGCGGTCGTCCTCGCCGACACCCGCAGGCTCCAGGAGTGCTTCTCCGCCGTGGACTTCTTCGAGCGGCGCGGGATCCAGTTCGTCGTGGCGGTCAACGAGTTCGACGGCGCCTACCGCTACGAACCGGACGAGATCCGCTCCGCCCTCGACCTCAAGCCGGAGGTGCCGGTCGTCCTGTGCGACGCCCGGATCTCCAGCTCCGGCATCCGCACCCTGCTGACCCTCGTCCAGCATCTGCTCACCACCATCCCGGACACCGTGCCGAGCTACGGAGCCACGCCATGACCTACGACCCGACCGGTCACCTCCTGCTGACCCCCATCGACAAGGAGGCGCCCGCCCGTGTGCAGCGGCTGCGCGAACTCGGTCTCGGGGAGCGGCCGGACCCGGCGTTCGACGACTTCGCCCACCGGCTCGCCGAGGTGACCGGCGCGCCGTTCTCGATGGTGAACTTCATCGACGAGAACCGTCAGTTCTTCGCGGGGCTGCACACCCCCGAGGGCACCCACTCCGGCAGCGACCTGGGCGCGGCCGCCGCGGGCGGTGGCGGCGTCGGCCGCTTCATGGCCCGCGACCACGGTTACTGCCCGCACGTGGTCGTGCGGCGCAAGGCGCTCGTCCTGGAGGACGTCTGCGACTACCCGCGCTTCGCGGGCAACCCGGTGGTGGACGAGATCGGCATCCGTTCCTACATGGGGGCGCCGCTGATCGACCGTACCGGCGTCGCCCTGGGCACCATCTGCGTGGTCGACACCGACGTCCGGCCGTGGGGGCGCGCCGGTCTGGAGACGATCAAGGCCATGGCGGCGGAGCTCATGGAGCAGATCAACCGTCGTGAGGACGGCATGTTCTGATCGCCCGTCACCGCCTGACCACCGCCGGGAGCCCCGGTACGGCCTCTGCCGTACCGGGGCTCCCGGCTCGTGGGGGTGGGTCAGGCGTGGACCGGGATCGGGAGGGAGTCGAGATCCGGCTCCGGCATCGGCTCCGGCGTGCGGACCAGCTCGGACAGCCGCTCCGACCAGCTGCCCTTGTCCTGGCCGAGGGCGACCTCGGCCAGCCGGAGGAGCTGGATGTCGGAGGTGCCGGCCGGGGCGAAGATGTGGTGCGCGTCCCGGAGGTAGCGCTCGATGGCCCGGTCGGTGAAGAGGCCCGCGGCGGCGTGGATCTCCATGGCGTTGCGGCCGGAGTCGATCGCCGACTCGACGTTGACGAGCTTGGCGTTCATCAGCTCGGTGTCGCAGGAGAGACCCTGGTCGAGCAGGTGCACGGCGTGGTACGCGGCGAGCCGGGCGGTCATCAGCCGGGACTGCATCTGGCCGAGCTTCAGCTTGACCGTGGGCAGGTCGTGGAGCGGCTTGCCGTAGCGGATGCGCTCGGAGGCGAACCGGGTGGTCTCCTCCAGGATCGCCCGGTGGATGCCGAGCGAGACGGCGGTGAGGTTGGCCCGTCCGTACAGCACGCTGGAGGAGTACGCGACGGCGAGGCCGTCGCCCTCGTCGCCGAGGCGGTTGGCGGCGGGCACCCGGCAGTTCTCGAAGATCAGCTCGCCGAAGCTGAAGCCGTGGAGGCCCATGGCCTGCTGCTGAGGACCGGTCCTGAACCCGGGGCGGTCGGCTTCGACCAGGAAGGCGGTGAGTCCCTTCGATCCCGGACCGGTCCTGACCACGACTCCGTGCAGATCGCCCACGTGGCTGTTGCCGACGTAGACCTTGCTGCCGTTGAGGACGTAGTCGTCGCCGTCCCGGACCGCGCTGGCGCTCATGCCGAGGACGTGGCCGCCGGACTCGGGCTCGGTGACCGCGATGGTCGGGAGGCAGGCGCCGGCGGCGATCTCCGGGAGCCAGGTCTTGCGCTGCTCCTCGCTGCCGAAGTGGACGATCTTGGCGGTCCCCAGCTGGGAGGCCTGGACCATGGCGCCCATGGCGCCGCTGACCCGGGAGAGCTCCTCGATGATGATCGTCTTGGCCAGATGACCGGCGCCCATGCCGCCGTACTCCTGGCCGATTGTCGCCCCCAGCCAGCCCTGCTCGGCGATCTTGCGGGACAACTCGTGGTGGACCGTCCGGGACGCCTCCATCTCGGCTATCCGGGGCCTGACCTCACGCTCCGCGAAGTCGCGGACGGTCTTCCTGAGCTCGTGATGCAGTCGGCTGCTGAAGTAGCTGTCCATCCGAGTCCTCACCTGCGAGTCGCCTGCCCGGCGGTTTTGTCCGAACAGGTGGTGCATCGGCAGTGGTCCCGTCCCGAACAGGCCGACCACAACATGGTGTTGATCTTTACGGACCGGATCAATATCGCCACCAAGTTTGTCTGAAACCGGAATGGTTGACGTTTGTTTCTGACTGTGTTTCACGAGGTCTCGGCCTGATCGATCGCCTCGGGAGTCATTTCCGCATGGTCGGGTTTCTGCCACGGGCCCATGGCGCCGAAGGGGTCGACGCCTGCCCGGCCGCCCCGGCGCGGACGCTCCGGGCGCGCTCCGGGGTGTGGCGGTCGGCTCGCGGAGAGTGATCATCCGCGCCGTCGTGCGCCCCGGAGGGGTGTTCGACGGGGCTCCAGGAAACGCGTGCATGACCACCCGGGAAAGTGCGGTATTGTTCTCATGCGCGTTCGGCCAGGGGAAACCCCAGGTCAGACGGGTGCCGGGACGTGGCGCAGCTTGGTAGCGCACTTGACTGGGGGTCAAGGGGTCGCAGGTTCAAATCCTGTCGTCCCGACCATGCGGAAACGCAGGTCGGAGGCCGTTCTCTCATCCATGGGAGGGCGGCCTTTCGTGCGTCCGGGGCCATGGCGGTCGCAGCAGGGGGTGACGCCGGGTGTTCCGGTCCTCACGGGGAGTCGCCGCGCCCGCTTGGGGCGTTTGAAGGGGGCCCTTCGTCCGTCACGATGGACCCATGAGCCAAGGATTCGAGACCCGCACCCTGGACATCACCACCGGGGTGGCGGAAACGGTCTACGACCTCACCGCGGAGTGCGTCTCCTTCCTCGCCGAGGTGGCGGACGGCCGGGACGGACTCCTGAACGTCTTCACGCCCCACGCGACGATGGGGGTGGCCCTCATCGAGACGGGCTCGGGAAGCGACGACGATCTGCTCGCCGCGCTTCACCACCTCCTTCCCGCCGATGAACGGTGGCAGCACCGGCACGGCAGTCGAGGGCACGGCCGCGACCACGTGCTGCCGGCCTTCGTCGCGCCGCACGCGACGCTCCCGGTGATCGGCGGGGAACTGGCCCTGGGCACCTGGCAGTCGGTGTGCCTCGTGGACACCAACAAGGACAATCGGGAGCGGCAGGTGCGGCTGAGCCTTCTGAGCTGAGGGGGCTGGTCAGGAGCGTCCTGGGGCGGCCGCCGATTCTCCTTGCGCTCCGGCGAAACGGGTGAGGGGTGCGCGGTACCACCATGGACGGTTCTCGTCGTAGACGGTGCCTGTCTCGCACCGGAACCTCGGTACGAGACAGGCGACTTGCCCACGAGATCAGCCGCGAGTCGACACGGCCCACTTCTGGGCGAGCGTCCCGTTGCAGCCGTACAGCTGCAGTCGGGTGCCGTTGGTGGTGTTGGCGTTGGGCAGGTCCAGGCACAGGCGTGCGTTGGGGTTGTAGATGCCGCCGTCGGGCAGTGGGATGAAATGCTGGGCGGGGGTCTGGTTGCAGGAGTAGTACGCGACGGCAGCGCCGCTGGTGGTCGCCCCGTTCGTCACGTCAAGGCAACCACCCAGGACCTTCAGCGCCTTGGTGTCCGCGTCGTACGTCCACGCCTGTGGGCCGCTTCCGTTGCAATCCCAGATGACGACCGGATTGGTGAGCCCGGTACCGCCCTGGTAGTCGTCCACACACTTGGTGCTCTGGGCGCCGGAGACGACGGGGCCCGAGCGGCCGGACCACGGATCGGTCGCGTACGGCTGTACCGTCACGTCGCTGATCCGGCCGGTGTACGGGGAGTACGGCGCGCCCGCCACTTGGTAGCGGCCCAGGACGAGGGGGCCGTTGATTCCGGACTGCTGGGTGTGCAGCCCGGTCGCGGCGAGCAGGCCGTTCACGTAGAGGGACATCACTCCGCTGGCCGCGTTGTAGCTGGCGGTCAGCCTGTCCCAGCGCCCGATCTGGAAGTCGGCCGCCTTGGTCACCCCGAGATTCGTCTCGTCGTAGGGCCAGAGGTCGTTGTCGGCGTTGGCCATGGCGAAGCGCCAGTTCTTGTTGCTCCTGTCCGGCCAGAGGAGGAAGCCGCTGGCACGCCGGCCGTCCTGACTCGCGACGACTCCTCCGTCCTGCTCCGGGTTGGCCCACAGCGAGATGGTGAACGACTTCGTGGTGTCGATCGACTGGTCGGCCACTCCCGCGGCAGGTGCAGCGACGATGGTGCCGGAGTCCGTCACCTTGGACGACGCCTGGAAACGGGCCACGGTCGTGTCGCGACCGGCGATCCTGTCGGCCGGGAAGGTCACGCCGAGGGCGCTCGGCGTCCCCGGATGCCTGCCTTCCGGCACGGTCGCGGACGGACCGACAAGGTCGGTCGTCCGGCCGCTCGCGGCGAGACCGGTCAGCGGGAGGCGGGTCACCGCACCACGGGCGTCACCCTGGCGGGTCTCGGACTTGAAGCCGGTGACCTTGCCCTTCACCGCCGGGTCGGAGACTCCGGGCCACACGACGACCTGCCGGTCACTCGTCCGGGCCCACAGGTCGGCGGTCCCGTCACCGTCCAGGTCGCCGGAGGAACCGGCTTCCGGGTACGCGTCGGGCTTGACGTTCTGGCGGATGACGACGCCCGCGGCGGGATCGGTCAGCGCGGAGTAGTCCGGGGTGGCGCCGCCCGTGATCGGGTACGCGTGGATGTCGCCGGTCGTGCGGTTGCGCGCCCAGACTGTGGCCTGCCGCACCGATCCGTCGTCCGTGGTGGTGGGACCGTTCGCGGGCCCGGGGGCGATCAGGTCGTAATCGGTCCAGTTGGCGGCCCCCGCAGCGAGCGGGATCAGCTGTGCGGTGTCGGAGATCTGGGCGGCGTAGAGGTCACTGGGTCGCAGCAGCCAAAGCTGCCCCTTCTCAACGACGAGCAGTGACGTGGCCGTAGCCTGCTGGACCCCCTGGGTCCCGTTGTACGTCGCCTCGCCCTCGGGCGTTCCGATCGCGCTGACCTGGGTCACGTCCGACCAGTCCGTGCGGTACGTGGCGGGGCACGGGGCCGGGTCACCGCCGAGGGTCAGCACGCACTTCGTGGGCCTGGTGAGCGTGCCGGCCCGCTGCTCGTCGAACTTTCCGTGCCCGTCGTTGTACACGAGGTACAGGAGGGTGCGCAGCTCGGGGTCCGTGGTGTTGTGAGCGATGAGCTGGTCGACCCGCTGGCCGATGTCGAGCGTGCCACGGTGGGTGACCTGGTAGTCGTTCCAGGTCACGTGGTGCGACGCGTCGTTGCCCGGAGCCGCGGCGGCCCCGGCCGAGGGGGCGGTGCCGGGGTCGCTGTTGCCGCCGATGAGGCGGAGGTTGCCCGCGGAGTCCGGCAGCAGGACATCGCCCGTCCGGTCCCCGGTGGTGTCGCCGAAGACGGGCAGCAGACCGGGCTGAGCGGGTGCGTAGTACGTGTAGACGGCCGGCTGGCTGTAGTTGCCCGCGTTGTCCTGCGCCTGTACGTAGAGCGCGTTGGTGCCCCACGCACCGGGGACGGCCTCGTAGACGGCCTGGCCGTTCGCGTCGGCGAGCTTCGTTCCGGCGTCCCCGCACTTCCATCCGACGACCGGCGTCGGGCTGGTGCTGATCCGGAAGCAGGCCAGGCCGGAGACGTTCGGGCCGCCCGTCGAGGGGGCAGGATCGGCGCCGCTGAGGGTGAAGGAACCCTTCTGGTGGCTGTACTTGGCCGGGGTGGGGTTGGGCGTCCCGGAGGCCGGGAAGTCGGTGGAGCCGACACTCACCCGAGGCGCGGTCTTGTCGACCCGGAAGTAGCACGGGCCCGCCTGCGGAGAGGCGAGGCCGCCGCTCGGGTAGGCGTCATAGGCGACCGCGTTGTAGCCGTACCAGTGGCCGTCGATCAGCCCTCCCGCGCTGACGGTGACGCCTCCGGGGTTCCAGCCTTCGCTCCACACACCGAGGTCGGTGTTCTTCGAGCTGTCGTTTCCGTCGACGAGGCTGAAGACGGTGTAGAGGTTGAAGCCGGTGGGGGACCAGTTGGCTGCGGTCAGCCTGATGTCCTGGTTGTTGCCGACCCATCCGGCGTCCTGCGGGCTGTGGCCGGAAACGTTGCAGCCGCCGTAGGTGTTCGTGCTCGCGAAGCCGGGTGTCGGGGTGGTGCGCGGGTCCCAGGCGCTCGGCGCGATGTCGTAGTTGGTGACGATGCGCGGATTGTTCGCCAGGTGCTTGCGGTACAGCTTCTCGTACTCGTTGTCAGGGGCGATGGCGACGGTCCAGTCGGCCCATTTGCCGGCCGCGGCCTGCTGCATGTGCCAGGTGACGTCGAAGCTGATGGGTCCGGTGCCGGTGATCCAGGTGGAGTTGCCGACCTTGCTGCAACCCTCCATGTGGCTTCCGGTGCCGCAGGGCTGGGCGTTCCAGCGGGTCCACTGGTTGATGGGCCCGGTCCAGTAGAGGCCGAGGGGTGTGTTGGTGCCGGGGCTCGAAGCGCCGGTGACACTGGCGTAGAACGTCGAGTTGTAGACGGTCGGAGGCCTTGGGGCGCCGTTCGGCTGCGTGTAGATGGCCGGGTGGATGCCGATGCGGTAGTACGCGCGGTAGCGGCCGTACCCGGTGCAGTCGCTGTAGCCGCAGTAGCCGGTGCCCAGGTTGCTGACGGCGTTGTAATTCTGGGTCTCGGGGTGGTTCTCCTGGACCTGCGCCGAGCCGTTGGCGTCGCTGGTGGCGCTGAGCGTGGGGTCGATGTACCAGGGGCCGGTGCCCTTGCCCAGCGTCCTGGTGTCGGGGACGAGGTCGATACCGGTCCCGGTGGCCTTGATCCCGACCTTGGCCACGGTCGCGTGGTCGCCGGGTGCTTCGGACGTGGATGCGCCGAAGGAGGCGTCCGTACGAGGCGAAGCGGCGCCGGTGCGGGCGGAGGGCTGGGTCTTGCGCGTCGCGGAGTCCCACTGGAAGGGGGTCGGCGCGTGCATGCGGACTCTGCCCGCCACGTCCTTGGCCTTCACGTTGCCGGCCGCGTCCGTGACGAGTGTGAGACCTCGCGTCCTGACCGGGAAGTGAAGCTTCCTCAGCTCGGCGCGTCCGGCCGCGGCGGCGGTGTGCACGACGATGACGTCACGCCACCCGCCGTCGGGCAGGGCGGTGACCCGCAGATCGACGTCCGGCAGCACGGAGGCATAGACCGCCGTGTCCCCCTCGACGCGAGGTGCGGGCAGCGGGAACGGGGCGGAGACGGACAGGCTCTTGCCATCGGCGGTGGTGGTGGTCGCCAGCGGACCGTCGCCTCCTCCGGAGAGGGTGAGTCCGTTGGCCGTGACCCGAGGGCTGATCGTGCCGTCGGCATTCCTGTGCAGGGAGGCGTCGAGGTCGGCCCAGGTGTTGCCGCGCTTGGTGCGGACGGGCTGAGCGTTGTCCGTCGTGGTCAGCGTGCCGTTGGGGTTGACGAGGGTCCGGGAGCGCTCGGTGGTGAGGGCGTCGACGACGACGGTCCGGCCGGTGGACTTCGCCTTGGCGCGGGCGGTCAGGACGGCGCGCTGCTGGTCGGGGAGTGTGGGAGTGGCCTCCGGCGTGTGCCGCGACGTGTGCGTCGTGGCGATGGACGCGGCGCTGGAGGCCGGCTTGCCGACGGGTTCGGCGACGGCCTGTGCCCCGGGGCCGATGAGACCGAGGCCCAGCGAACCGGAGACGGCAACCGCCGCGATGAGCAGGGGTGTTCGGCGACGACCGGGCGGCGGCTGTATTCCGGATCTCGGATCGGGCATGAATGGCATGGTGGTACGAGGCTCCTCCCCCTGGGCCTCCCCTGACGGGCAGGCGTTCGAACCGGAACGATGAGGCCTTCGCTTCGGCGCAGTCAAACCGCCGTTCCCGACATGGGGGCAAATTCTCTGTCTTGATCGTCCCAAGTCCGCGAATGCGGCAGACCGGTTCTTGATCGTGATCTTTCAACCCTGTTCTCCCGGCGAGGCATTCGCCTAGCGTGTGGCCGGATCCTTTCGCCGTGTGCCGGCTCGACGGCCCGGCGGCAGGCCGACAGCAGAGCTTTGCGTGATCAGGGGGAGTGTTTTCGTGGGGGATTGGCATGCCCGTATGCCCGCCGGACGGCGGATCACGGGCAACCGTCGACTGACCGCCGTGGTCGCCGTTCTGGCGACCACACTGGGGTTGGTCTCTGCTTCACCGGCGTCGGCGTGGACGCTTCCGGAGTTCGCCGACGTGTGGACGCCGCCGCAGACACCCTTGGGCGAGGACAGCCCCTCGGTGCGCGGCACCACGTTGAAGCCCGGACGTCCGAAGCCTCCCGGTCATCCCGTGCCGGCGGAGTGGACGCCCACGCCGGCGGTGGCGGCATCGAGAACCGGCTCCGCGCTGGTGGAGCTGGGGCTGGGGTCCGCGAACGCCCGCGCCGCTCGTGCGGCCACCGGCGGAGCCTCACCCTCGTCCGACGGTGCCGGGCTCGTGCGCGCCGGCAACCTCCCGGTCTCGCTTGCGCCCACATCGGGTAACACGGACCACACCCGATCAGTGCGCGTGACCGTCGCAGAGCGCGCGGTCGGCCGCAGAGTGGGCGTCGCCGGCCCCGTCCTGACCCTCTCCGAGGCGGCTGCGGCCCCGTCGGCCGACCACAAGGTCGCCATCGCCGTCGACCTCACCGCGGCGGGGGCCTCGGGCTGGCTGGACCGTGCCAGACTCGTCGCCCTGCCCGCCTGCGCACTGACGACGCCGGAGCGGTCCGAGTGCCGCACCCGCACGTCGGTCGCGTCCCACATCGACACCGCCTCGGGCGTCCTCACAGCCGACGTGGCACTGGCGCCCGTCGTGGCGAACTCCGCCCCGCGGCCGGCTACGAGGACGCTCACCGACGGCGCAACGCCGCACACACGAACGGCCGCGTCCCCTGCCCTTCAGGCAGGGGCCACCCGAGTCGACAGCACCGGCACCGCGACGGTCCTCGCCGTCGAGTCGGAGGCTTCGGGTGCGGGCGGGTCCTACAGCGCCACCCCGCTCAGCCCGTCCGCCGCCTGGAGTGCGAGCGGCAACACGGGAGGCTTCTCCTACTCCTATCCGATCCAGCTTCCGGCCGCCCTCGGTGGCGGATCTCCGGCGGTCACCCTCGGATACGACTCCTCCGGGGTCGACGGACGCAACTCCGCCCAGAACCCGCAGTCCTCCTGGGTCGGTGAGGGATGGGGCTACGATCCGGGTTTCATCGAGCGCTCGTACAAGGGCTGTGACAAGGCCGGCATCGACCGGTCCAAGGACCTGTGCTGGGGCGGCCACAACGCCACCATCAGCCTCGCCGGGCACTCCGGCACGCTGGTCCGAGACGACGCCACCGGGACCTGGCGCCTCCAGAACGACGACGGCACCCGGATCGAGCGACTGACCGGCGCCTCCAACGGTCTGCACGACGGCGAGTACTGGAAGGTCACCACCTCCGACGGCATCCGGTACTACTTCGGCCTCGACCACCTGCCCGGTGGCGACGGCACGGACCCGGCCACCCACTCCGCGTGGGGCGTCCCCGTCTACTCGCCCAGCGCGGGCGACCCCTGCCACGACGCCTCGGCCGGTACCGGCTCCTGGTGCCGGATGGGCTGGCGTTGGAGCCTCGACCATGTCGTCGACGCGCACGGCAATCTGATCACCCAGCGCTACGACACGGACGTCAACCACTATTCGCGGGGCGGCGGGCAGAACAACGGCAACGGCAGCCTCGAAGCGTACGAGCGCGACGGCCGGGTACGGCAGATCGACTACGGCCTGCGGCTCTCCGAGCAGATCGCGGCCAAGGGCTCCCTCAAGCCGGCGGCGCGGATCACCTTCGGTGTCGCCGAGCGCTGCAAGGCGTCGGGCGACATCACCTGTGCGGAGTCCCAGCGCACCAGCGCGAACCAGTCGTACTGGCCGGACGTTCCGATCGACCAGCTCTGCGCTTCCAGTGGAACGTGCACCAACCAAGCTCCCTCCTTCTTCTCCACCAAGCGACTCGCCTCCATCACCACCGAGGTGCTGGTGGGCGACGCGCTCACCCCGGTGGACTCCTGGACCCTGACCCACACCTTCCCCGACCCCGGTGACGGGACGAAGCCCGCCCTGTGGCTGTCCGGCATCAAGCGCACCGGCGGGAGTGGGGCCTCCGCCCTGTCCCTTCCCGAGGTGAAGTTCACCGCACGCCAGCTCGCCAACCGCGTCGACGGCCTCACCCCCGCGCAGCCCGCCTTCAACCGTCCCCGCATCCAGCTGATCACCACCGAGACCGGTGGTCGGATCAGCGTCAACTATTCGGACCCAGCGTGCTCGCGCACCAAGGGGATCCTGCCGGCCTCCGCCGACTCCAACACCAAGCCCTGCATGCCGGTCAAGTGGTACCTGCCGGGGTCGTCCTCGCCCGACCCGGTCGACGACTGGTTCAACAAGTACCTGGTCACGGGCATCAACGAGCAGGACGCCGTCACCGGCTCGCTCGTCAAGACGACCGCCTACACCTACAACGGCGACGCCGCCTGGCACCGTAACAACGCAGAGTTCACCGATCCCAAGGTCCGCACGTGGGACGATTTCCGCGGCTACGGCTCGGTGGACACGATCACCGGCAGCGCCTACCCCGGCGAGGCTCCGCAGACCCGTCAGCGCACCACGTTCCTGCGCGGCATGGACGGCGACGTCAAGGCCGACGGCAGCACGCGCGCGGTCGCCGTGGCCAACCCCCTCGGAGGCGCGGCGGTCACCGACGACGACTGGCTGGCGGGCACCGCTCTCGCCACCGAGATCTTCGACAAGGCCGACGGCACGGTCCAGAGCGCCTCGGGCCACACCAGCGGCGGGCAGCAGGTCACGGCCCGGCGCAAGCAGTCCGGTGGGATGCCGGACCTGATCGCTCGCTACCCCGCTTCCGAGACCACCGAGCTGACCAAGGACCGTCTGACGGACGGTTCCTGGCGCACCCTCACCAAGGTGACGACCAGCGACCCCGCGAACGCCAACCGGGTCGTCACGGTGGACGACCGGGGCGACGGCACGGCGGCGACCCCTCGCCTGTGTACCAGCGTCACCTACGCGTCGGCCGCCGACTCGGCGTTGTCGGGTCTGGTGGCGGACAAGACGACGGTCACCGGCGCGTGCGGCGCCACGCCGACCACGGCCAACACCGTCTCCAGCACCCGTACGCTCTTCGACGGCAAGCCGTTCGGCCAGGCCGGCTCGGCGGGTGACCCCACCAGCTCCCAGGTGCTCGACCGCTACGACACCGATGGCAAGGCCATCTACGCCCACGCCGGCAGCAGCGTGTTCGACGCCTACGGCCGTGTCACCAGCGTCTCGCAGAGCGATGGGGCCACCTTCGGATCCTCCGGGGCACTGTTGACGGCCGCGACCGTCCCGTCACCGGCCACGACCAGGACCGAGTTCAGCCCCGCGGCCGGCGCCGCGCCCACCAAGGTGATCACCACCGGCCCGATGGGCAGCGGCTGGACCACGACCGTCACCCAGGACCCCGGCCGTGCGCAGCCGCTGACCTCGACGGACCCCAACGGCCGGACCACCACCCAGCAGTACGACTCGCTCGGCCGTCTCACGGCCGTGTGGACCCCCGAGCGGTCCGTCTCGCTGTCTCCCAGCTGGAAGTTCAGCTATGTGATCGACGGGGTCAACGGCCCCTCCGCCACGCGGAGCGAGTGGCTCCAGGCCAACGGCGTGACCTACTCGTCCTCCGTCGTCCTCTACGACGGCCTCGGCCGTGAGCGGCAGACGCAGCGCACCAGCGACGCCAAGCCGACCGGCAGGCTGATCACCGACACCGTCTACGACTCGCACGGCTGGCCGGTCAAGACCGCCGAGCCGTACTACGAGCCGAGCTCACTTCCCACCGCCCAGGTCTTCCTGCCGGGCAACGACTCTCAGGTGCCCGCCCAGACCTGGACCAGCTACGACGGGGTGGGCCGGGCCGTACGTGCCGAGTTCCGCTCGTACGCGAACCTCCAGTGGGCGACCACCACCGCCTACCCGGGTGCCGACCGCACCGACGTCACGCCTCCGTCCGGCAGCGCACCGATGTCCACGGTGACGGACGCCCGCGGACAGACCGTCCAGAAGTGGCAGTACCGGACGCCCACCGCGACGGGCAATCCGGCCGACGCCGACGTCACCACCTACCGCTACACGCCGGCCGGCAAGATCGCGTCGCAGACCGACTCCTCGAACATCACCTGGACGTACGAGTACGACCTGCGCGGCCGGGAGACATCGGCGGTGGACCCCGACAGCGGTGCGAGGAAGACGTACTACGACGTCAACTCGCTGGTCGACCGGACGGAGGACGCCAACGGCCGGACGATCGCCTACACCCGCGACCTGCTCGGCCGGACGACCGGCACGTACGCCGGCAGTGTCGCCCCGGCCAACCAGCTCGCCGGATGGACCTACGACACCCTCCCGGGTGCCAAGGGACAGCCGGTCGCATCGACCCGCTACGTCGGCGGAGCCACCGGCGCTGCCTACACCAAGGCCGTCACGGGCTACGACACCGGATACCGGCCGCTCGGAACCTCGGTCACGATCCCGGCAGCGGAAGGTGCCCTGCAGGGCACCTACACCACCAAGTACACGTACCACCCGGTCACCGGCGCCGTCGCCACCCTCGCGCTGCCTGCGGCGGGCGGACTCGTGGCGGAGACGATCGGCTACACGTATCTCGACACCGGTCTGCTCACCACCGCGAAGAGCCTGGGCAAGAACCTGATCTCCGCCATGCAGTACGACGCGCTGGCTCGTCCTGTGCGGACCACCGTCGGCGAACTCGGCAAGCAGGTCGTCTCCACCCAGCAGTACGACTGGGCCACCGGTCGGCTCATCAACTCCATCGTCGACCGGGAGTCCGGCACCACCCACGTCGGTCTGACCAGCTACACCTACACGCCGTCCGGCAGGGTCACCTCGATCAAGGATCTCCAGGACGGCACCGCCACGGACACGCAGTGCTTCACGTACGACCACCTGAGCCGGCTCACCGGCGCGTGGACGGACACCGGCGGCACGCACACCACGGCCGACTGGACCGACTCGTCGGGCATCGTCCACGGAACCGGCAGCTCCACGAGCGTGCCCGGCACCGGGGGGTGCGACAACGCCGCCGCCCCCGGAACCACGGGGACGGGCACCCGCACGGTCGGTGGACCGGCACCGTACTGGCAGACCTACACCTACGACGCGACCGGCAACCGCAAGAGCCTCACTCAGCACGACCTGACCGGCGACGCGACGAAGGACGTCATCACCACCCAGACCTTCGGCACCGGCCCCAACAAGCCCACCACCGCCCCCGACACCGGCGGCGGCACGGGCGGCCCGCACGCCCTGCTGAAGTCGACCACCACCTCGCCGTCCGGCACCAAGGTCGTCGGCTACCAGTACGACGCCAAGGGCAACACGACGTCGATCACGGACACCGCAGGTACCGCGGCCCTCACCTGGAGCAGCGAGAACAGGCTCGACAGGCTCAAGAAGACCCAGGAGCCGACCGGCACGACGTACCTGTACGACGCCGACGGCAACGAACTCATCCGCCGCAACCCCGGCAGCTCCACCCTCAACCTGCCCACCGACCAGATCACCCTGACGGGGACGAGCACCCTCTCCAATGCCCGGTCCATCAGCGCCCCGGGCGGCCTGACCCTGACTCGTACCAGCACCGCGGTCGGAGGCTCCAAGCTGCAGGTCCAGGTGTCGGACCATCACGGCACGAACGGCCTCCAGATCGGCACCGACATCGCCCAGACGGTCACGCGCCGCCCGGCCGATCCCTTCGGCAGCCCGCGCGGCACCCAACCGGCGGCCACCGGCTGGGCGGGCGACAAGGGCTTCGTCGGAGGCAGCAAGGACGAGCTCACCGGCCTGACCAACCTCGGCGCACGCAAGTACGACCCGGCCCACGGGCGCTTCATCAGTCCGGATCCGCTGCTCGACCCGGACGATCCGCAGCAGTGGAACGGCTACGCCTACAGCAACAACAACCCGGTGAACCTGAGTGATCCCAGCGGTCTGATCGCCTATGACTCGGACACCGGCATCGCGGCGGGCGGCAACTCTCGTCAGATACAGGAGGCGGTCAACAACGTTCGTTCCAAGCCCGGTTACACCGACCCGCAGCCTGTCACCGACGCCGGCAGCAAGGGCTACTCGCCGACGGACTGCCGGCACACCAACAGCTGCGCGACGACCCTGCACGACCGGGCGATGAACTCGTTCCTCAACGCGGTCGAGCTGTCCTTCAACCACGACTACCTGCGCAACGGCAAGAACACCAGCAGCGCGGAGATCAACCGCATTCTCCAGAAGTACAACAACGGATACACGACCGTCAGCTGGGCCGCGGTCCAGATGTGGGCCTTCGGCGCGACGGAGGAGGAGACCGACTACTTCTACGCGAACTACTGCCTCTTCATCGAATGCAAGGTGGGCCTGGACTACGCCGACACCCCCATGGGCAACGGCGTCGTGTCCCCGTTCGGCCCTTCGCCGCAGGAGAAGTTCGGCGCGAACATCGGAGCGTCGCTGGAAGGCGGACTCGGCGCCAGGGGCGGTCGAGGCAAGGCGGGCCCGGGAGGCAGGGGCTCGGTCGAGGGATTCTCCAAGGGCGCGCTGTCTGCCCTGTGCGGGCGGAAAACGGACAGCTTCACCGGGGAGACCCTTGTCAGCGTGGAGGGCGGCAAGCTCCGTCCCATCGCCCAGGTAAAGGTCGGGGACAAGGTCCTTGCGACAGATCCCCAGACGGGAAAGACGGTCTACCGGACCGTCACTGCAGTCATCGTCACGCCGGATGACAGCGACTTCACCGATCTGACGATCGAGTCGCCGCGAGGCACCGGCACGCTGACGACGACGTGGCACCACCCCTTCTGGAACGTCACGACGGGCCGCTGGACCGACGCGAGCGAGCTGAAGACGGGTGACAGCCTGCGCCGCCCGGACGGTACGACGGCCCGGGTCCTCCGGGTGCGGAACCACCACCAGGAGGTCGTGACCTACAACCTCACGGTCGCTGACGTCCACACGTACTATGTGGTCGCGGGCTCGACGCCGGTCCTCGTGCACAATAGTAATTGCGGGCCGGAGATGACCGGCGTCAATGTCGGGAAAAAGTGGGGAAGGCACTCGAAGGATTATGATCTGAACCCCAAGGATCCGGCCGCGCGTGAGTGGTACAAGAACAGGGCCATTGAAGTGCGCGGTGCCCATGATGAAGTGCGCCAAGGGCCTTACAATCCCGACGCTGGAGGCGGGATCGACTACTGGTTCTACCGCCAGGGTAACGACTTGGTGATAACCAAGGGTGATGGATCTTTCGTCACTATGTTCCCCCTCGAGCCGAGAGGGAACGGATGGTGGAACGGGGCGACGCCGCGCCAGTGCACTTGCTGACGAGAACGTCTCGGGCTGAGGCGGTTGGCGTCGACCATGTACCAGATCAGGGGGAATCCTGAGCTCTCGACCCGTAGAGGTGGACCCCCTGTTCATTAGCGGCCTCAGGGTTCGCGAGGTCTTCGAGGTTGTCGATTCTGAAGGGTCAGTGGAAGCCCTTCAGATCGTGTTCCTGGATAACTCGTCGGTAGTGATGACGGTCTGGACGGACTGGTCGCTGCTGGTTGACAAGAGGCCGGACCAGGGGATTCCGGACTACCTGTGGCCGAACGGTGAATACACTCAGCGATCGACCTGGTTTGATCTACCGCCAGACGGGCTGGAGATTCTCTCGGTGACTCCGATGGTCGATGAGGTTGGGGCTCTGATGGGCGCCGATATGGTGTTTGAGGGGCGCACCGTCTCGGTCAGGTCGGTTGGCGGTGAGATTGTCGTGTCGATTCGGTAGGGTCGGGAATTCACGACCGAGAGCGACCGCCGGCTCGGACATCCTGTGCTGGGACGCCTCGGGCGACGACCCGGACGCCTGGCCCGTCCTGGTCCACAACCGGGACGGCAACCTTGGCGGCGCTACGACTGCGGCATGGTCGAGTTCCTCGTACGAGTGCTGCGTGCGGGACGGGGGAGCCCGGCCCGTTCGCCGGAATGTTCGGGGACTGAGCACGGCCCGGAGGGGGAGGGGCGCGGCGTCGGTCGCGGCCCTCCCCCTGCCCGTGTCGCTGTGACCGGTACCCGGCTATGCCCGGGTACCGGCTCGTCACATCGGTTCGGGGAAGATGTCGCTGATGCTCCAGGCGACGCTGAAGCAGGGGGCGAAGGCCTCCGTCTCCTGCTCGGTGTCCAGGGTCTGGAGCGCGAGGATCTGGCTCATGGTGGATCTCCTCTTTCCTGTCGGGGTGGTGCCGGTCGGTCACTGCGTACCCGGGCGCGGAGGTGTTCGCCGCCGTGCCCAGGGGTTCGGGGGTGGCTCGTCCGATGACGTCAGGCGGCTGCCCGGAGCGGGGGACGAGCGGGGTGCTCCGCCAGGAGCGGGCCGGCCAGCAGGCGGTGCAGGGCCAGCAGGACACCGGCCCCGCCACTGGACAGATCGGCGGTGAACCGCTGCGAGCCCGCTCCGAGGAAGCGGACACCGCGCCGGTACGGGACGGCGTACTTCAGCAGGCCGGCCGCGGCGCGCACGGCGTCCCCGCGCGCGGCGGCCGTGCCGGTGAGCTCGGCGTGCTCGGTCAGGAACCAGGCCAGTCCGGCCAGCCCCCGGTACAGACCCGCCTCCTTCGTGGCACGCGAGACCCGGATGCCGGCGACCAGCCGCGGCAGTGCCACGGCGCAGCGCTCGTCCGGCGCGGTGGCCACGTAGCGGGTGAGCGCCGTCGCGAGACCGGCGGCGCCCGTGGCCAGGTACGGCATGGCACGGGTGCGCCGGGCGTCGTCGGAGAGGGACAGGGCGCCGTCGTCCAGCGGAAACGTCCGGTCCAGCTCCTCGTGCAGCAGCAGGCGGCCGGCCTCCAGGAAGCGCGCCTCGCCGGTGGCGCGGGCCAGGCGGTGGAGGAAGAGGGCGAGCCCCGAGCGGCCGTGCAGCAGGCCCCGGGCGTCGTGTTCGCCGAGGACGGCCGGCAGGTCGGGGGTGCGCAGCAGGGCATCCCCCGCCGCGGCGGCCCGCTCCAGGTCGCCGCCGTCCCCGGTCTGCCGGTGCAGGGCGAGCCAGCCCAGGCCGACCCCGGCCCGCCCGCCGGCCAGCGTGCCGCAGGAGGCGGTGAGCGGATGGCCGTCGGCGTCCCGGAGCAGGTCGACCGCCTCGTCCAGCCGGCCGAGGCCGGCCAGCACCCGGGCGATGCCGGCCGAGCCGACGAGCAGTCCGGGGGGCAGCGCGTCGCGCAGCGCGAGGGCGTCACGGCGCAGCCGCTCGCCGATCTCCTCCGGTACCGGGGCCCCGGCGCGCCGCAGGGCGTGCACCACCCCGGCCGTGCCGTAGGCCAGGCACACGTTGTTGGTCCGGAACGCCTCGGGCGACGGGGGGAAGGCCCACTCCGGCCGGCCGGCGTCGGCCGCGTCGAGGAGACCCGCGGTCACCTGCTCCGCGAGCCGGGCCAGGCAGCCGCGCGGATCGGCGTCCAGCTCGGCGGGCGAGGGCGGGCGGCCGGGGCCGTCCTGGTCCCGCGGCCGGTCCTCCGCCCGGTGGAAGGCGGTCGCCCGCTGCCACAGGTCGGGCGGCGGAGCCACATCCGCCAGATCGTGCCGCAGGAGTGCGAGGTTGGCGGGCGCGTGCTCGGCGATCTCGTGGAACGGTGCCAGGAAGGCGAGCGCCACCGCCGACGCGCCGTACCGGTCCTGGAGCAGCGGATCGGTGGCGGTCCGGCGCAGGCCGGGCGGCGGGGTGAACCCGGGGGTGCCCATCCCGGACGGGGCCGCGGACAGTGCCGAGGCCGCCTCGAAGTCCACGAGACGGACCCCGCCCGACGGAGTGACCAGGACGTTGCCCAGGCTGAGGTCGCCGAACCGGTGGCCGGCGGCGTGCAGCCGCCCGAGTGAGGCGTCCAGCGAGGCCAGCAGACGGCGGCACGCCTCGTAGTACGCGGCGACGGACCCGGCCGTGCGGTCGGCGAGGGCCAGCGGGGAGGACCGGCTCAGCCAGCCCACCAGCGGCTGCCCCGCGACGTACTCGGTGACGAGGAAGTCGTGCTCCCACTCCGTGAAGTGCTCCAGCGGCTCCGGTCCCACCCCGGGGGCGGCCGCGTGCAGCTCGCGCAGCACCTCGTACTCGTGCCGCAGTCGCTGCCGCGCGTCGCTCCCGTCGAAGACGAGGCCGTTGTGGGCGCGGGCCTCCTTGAGGAAGACGGTGCGGCCGGTCCGCCGGTCGCGGGCCTGGTAGGCGCCACCGGCGTTGCTCAGACGCACCGCGCGGGTCACCTCGTAGTCGCGGATCAGGATCGGCCCAGCGTGCGGCTGCTCCTCCTCCTCGACGAAGGGGTCGGTGATCCCCGCGGGCAACCGGAAGGCGGGCAGCCGCGCGTCCACGACCTCGCGGCCGGCGCCGTCGCGGATCAGCCCCTCGCGGGTGCCGTCGGCCCGGAGCCTGTCGCGGGCGCCGTCGAAGGAGCCGTAGCGGTAGTGGACCGTCCGCGAGTCGCGAAAGCGCCGGTCGCTGAGGACGTACGGCCCCTCCTCCCCGTCGAGCGCGTCACGCAGCCGTTCGAGGAGCCGGCGGGCGGTCGGTGTGTCCGGCGGGTAGACGGCGCAGAACTTTCCCGCCTGGGCCCGCGCGGCGTGCTTGTGATGGAGGAACAGGAAGAAGAGCCGGGCGCTGAGGTGCTTGAACGGCACGCCTTCGGAGAAGCAGATCCCGGCGACCGTGTCGAGCACGTGCTGCGCCCGGTCCAGGCGTGCCGACACGTGGATCTTCCAGCCCTGCCCGGTGAGCCCGGTCCGGGGGCCGCCCCAGACGGTCCAGATGCCCTGAGCGGAGCCGCGCAGGCCCGGCGGCACCTCGCGGGGGACGAAGCGCGGTCCGGGATCGGCCACGCTGGGCAGCGGCACGTAGTATTCCCGGTCCGCGAGCGCCTCGCCGAAGCCTTCGAGCACGGGATCTCCTCACGGGGTGGTGGTGGGCCGCCCTCACGTTCTCGCGCGCCGGAGGCCGGGACCGGCAGGTACGGAGGCGGTTCGGGCGGCGGTAGGCGATGCCGGGGTGCCACAGCGGCGGAGCTGCCGGTTCCACTCGTGAACGGATACGGGTTCGTCTCAACTCCTCTGTTCTGGGGTCGAGTTGGTCGATTCTGGCCTATGTTCGAGTGGCCGCAGCGATTCACGGTTCGCCCAGGAGGTCCGAGTGCAGCCCAGACGCGTCCGCTCCCTCGCCGGAGCGCTCCGCCGCTCTCCTCTGCTCATCGCCCTCGCCTTCGGCTCGCTCCTCGTCGGACTCACCCCCTGGCTCGGGGTGGCGAGCACGAGCCCGACACCCCGGCCGACGCCCGGAGCCCTCGACCAGCAGACGGCACAGCAGTCCCCGCACCACGGCGTGGCCCCGGCGAACGCCATGGAGCCGACGGCTCCCGTCCTCGACCGGACCGGATGGACCGCCACGGCGAGCGACGAGGAGACCGTCAAGGAGAACGGCCGGGCGGCCAACGTCCTCGACGGCAGCACGACCACCCTCTGGCACAGCAGGTACGCGGGGACCCCGGCCCCGCTGCCGCACAGCATCACCATCGACATGCACCGCACGACCGTGGTCTCGGCGCTCGTCTACAAGCCCCGCGCCGTCGGCATCAACGGACGGGTCGGCGAGTACAGCATCAGCGTGAGCACCGACGGCCTGGCCTGGGGGACTCCGGTCGCCACCGGCACCCTCGCGGACGACGGCAGCGCCAAGACCCTCGGATTCGCCCCGCAGGGCGCGCGGTTCGTCCGGCTCACCGCCGTGACCGAGGCCGGCCGGCGCGGCCCGTGGACCTCCGCCGGCGAGATCGACCTCCTCGGCGACCCCGGAACCCCGGCGGCCACCGTCGACCTGCCCAGGACCGGATGGACGGCCACGGCGAGCGACGAGGAGACCGTGAAGGAGAACGGCCGCGCGGCCAACGTCCTCGACGGCGACGCCGCCACCCTCTGGCACAGCAGGTACGCGGGGACCCCGCTCCCGCTGCCGCACAGCATCACCATCGACACGCACCGCACGCAGGCCGTCTCCGCGCTCGTCTACCAGCCCCGCAAGATCGGCGTCAACGGGCGCGCGGGCGCCTACACCGTCACCACCAGCACCGACGGCACCACCTTCGGCGCACCGGTCGCCACGGGCACCTGGCGCGACGACGACACCGTCAAGACCGCCACCTTCACCCGTACCGCCAACGCCCGCTACATACGCCTGACCGTGACCCGCGAGGCCGGCGCCCGAGGGCCCTGGACCTCCGCCGCCGAGATACGGCTGAGCGGACCGGCCGACCCGGCGGCCCACGGCTCCTGGAGCCGGATCACCGGCTTCCCGCTGGTGCCGGTGGCCACCGCCGTCCTGCCGGGCGACAAGCTCCTGGCCTGGTCGGCGTACGCGGTCGACCGCTTCGGCGGCAGCAACGGCTACACCCAGACCGCGATCCTGGACCTCAAGACGGGCAAGGTCACCCAGCGCCGCGTCGACAACACCGGCCACGACATGTTCTGCCCCGGGATAGCGATGCTCGCCGACGGCCGGGTCCTCGTCACCGGCGGCAGCAACGCGGAGAAGGCGAGCATCTACGACCCGGCCACCGACACCTGGTCCGCGACCGGCGACATGAACATCGCACGCGGCTACCAGGCCATGACCCTGCTCTCCACCGGCGAGGCCTTCGTCCTCGGCGGGTCCTGGAGCGGAGCCACGGGCGACAAGTCCGGCGAGGTCTGGTCCCCGGACACCCGCACCTGGCGCAAGCTCCCCGGGGTGCAGGCCGCCCCGGCCCTGACCGCCGACCCGCGCGGCGCCTACCGCGCCGACAACCACATGTGGCTCTACGCCACCTCGGGCGGCAAGGTGCTCCAGCTCGGCCCGAGCAAGCAGATGAACTGGATCACGACCGGCGGGGACGGCGCCATCACCTCCGCCGGCACCCGGGCCGACAGCCAGGACGCCATGACCGGCAACGCCGTCGCGTACGACATCGGCAAGCTGCTCACCCTCGGCGGCTCGCCCGCGTACGAGAACACCGACGCGACCCGTCGCGCGTACACCGTGACCGTCGACGGCACCCAGGTCCGCTCCGCGCGCACGGGCGACATGGGCTTCGCCCGCGCCTTCGGCAACAGCGTCGTCCTGCCCGACGGAAAGGTCGCCGTGTTCGGCGGGCAGTCCTTCCCCGTGCCGTTCAGCGACGCCACGTCCGTGCTGACCCCCGAGCTGTGGGACCCGGCCACCGGACGCTTCACCCCGCTCGCCACCATGGCCATCCCGCGCAACTACCACAGCGTGGCGAACCTGCTGCCCGACGGACGGATCTTCTCCGGCGGCGGCGGCCTCTGCGGCACCTGCGCCACGAACCACGCCGACGGTGCCGTGTTCACCCCGCCCTACCTGCTCAAGGCGGACGGCTCGCCCAAGCCGCGCCCCGTCATCACCGGCGGCGTACCCCCCAGGGCCGCCGCCGGCACCTCGCTCACCGTCGGCACCGGGGGGCCGGTGGCCTCCTTCGTCCTGATGCGGGCCGCGGCCGCCACCCACTCCACGGACAACGACCAGCGGCGCGTCCCGCTGGTGTCCACGGCCACGGGAACCGGCACGTACACGGTGTCCATCCCGGCCGACAAGGGCGTGGTCCTGCCCGGCACCTACATGCTCTTCGCCCTGGACGCCCAGGGGGTGCCGAGCATCGCCCGGTTCCTCACCGTCACCTGACGGCACGGCCGTCCCCGCCGCACGCGCCGGCGGGGACGGTCAGGCGAGGAGACCGAGGCGTGGGCCGCCGCGGGCGTGCAGCCGCCGGAAGAAGCCCAGCACGCCCGCGGAACCGCCGGCCCAGGTGGCACTCGGGCCGGCGAGACCGGTGTCCGGGAACACGGGGCGGGACCAGCTCCCGCCGCTGCGGCTCAGGATGAGCAGGGCGACGGTCCCGGCGGCGTCCCAGAACTCCTCCGACGCCGACGCCGACGCCGACGCCGACGCCTCCGCGACGTCCACCATCAGGTCGCCCACTCCGGCCAGTCCGCAGCACTGCGTGACCAGCGGCATCCTCGGCGCCAGCGCGGCGCAGGCGCGCGCCGCCCGCTGCGCCAGGTCCAAGTAGCCCGGCTCGTCCAGGAGTTCCGCGGCCCGGACGAGGACGGAACCGATGCCGGCCAGGCCCCGGCACCACGAGCCGTAGCGGCGCGTCGCCCCCGGCTCGGCCGCCGCCGCGATGATGTCCGGTGTCACGGCGGCCAGACGCGCTGCGGCCTTCCCGGCGCGGCCGATCGCGTCCGGGTCCCCGGTGACGCCCCCGTACTCCAGCAGGAAGCAGGCGACCCCCGCCTCCCCGTGCGCCACGCCCTCCCGGAGCGCCGCGCCGCCCGCCCCGTCCGCACCGGTCGGGGTCAGCCGCGCGGTGCCCGACGCCAGCATCCGGTCGCAGTCGGCGGCGACGGACAGGTGCAGGTCGGCCATGTGCCCCCGACCGGACCGGAGGGCGTGCCGGGCGAGCAGCAGCCGGCCCAGGCCGATCCCGGCGGCACCCGCGATCAGGTCCGCCTCGGGAGGCCCACCGTCCGGCGCGCGCTCCGGGAGGACGGGATCGCAGTGCCGGCTCACGGTGTCCGTGCCCGCCTCCGCGAGGAAGAGCTCGACGCCGGTGCGCCCCGTGTAGAAGCCGGGCGGCAGGTTCCTGGACTGGTCCGCCGTCCACCGCGCCAACGCGTCGACCGCGGAACGCACGGCGGGCCGGTGCGCGTGGTGGAGGAGTTCGAGACCGAGTCCCGAGCTGCCGCCGTACACGTCGATCGAGGCGGGGACGTTCCGTCGGGCGGCCTGGACCGGGTCCACCATCGCGCGCGCCTCGCCGACGCAGTACGCGGTGGTGTGCTCGATGATCTCGGCCAGCAGGTCGCGGTCGAGGCGGGGTCGTGCGGCCCTCCGCGCGGTCCCGCTCCCGCCGGCGCGCAGGCGGTCGGCGGCGGCGGTCCGTTCAGCCGGGTCGAAGCTCATCAGCCCGGTGACCGACGCCCGGACCTCCCGGTGGGCGCGCCCGGGCAGCGCCCACGCCAGGCAGGCCAGCGTCCTGTCCCGGTTGGTCCCGGGGTCGGTGTCGACGATCACCGGGTCCAGGCCGGTGGCGGCGAAGAAGAGGGTCGCCCCGAGCGCGTAGTAGTCGTCGGCGGGGACGGCCGGCCCGGTCGCGCGCAGCACCGGTTCGCCGTATCCGGGGGTCGCCCCTCCCGGACCGGTGCCGTCCCGCTCGCTGATCCCGAAGTCGACGACGTGGCAGAGTCCGGGGCCCGAGTCGTCGAGCACGACGTTGTCGGGCTTGAGGTCGCGGACGACCACGCTCCGGGCGTGGGCCGCGTCCAGGATGCCGAGGAGGCGGGAGGCGAGGGCGGACAGGGAGCGCGCGGGCCGGGCGCCGTCGTCCCGGTAGGGGCCGTCGCGCAGGATCTCTCCGCGCAGGTTCCGGTCGCCGCACCTGCTCATCACCAGGTACTCGTCCGACCGGTGGGCGAAGTAGTCCAGTGCGCGGGGGACCCCGGTGACGCCGTCGAGCGCGGTGAGGACCGCGTGCTCGTTGCGGAGTCGGTGGCGGGAGTCCGTACCGGAGGCGTCCTCGCCGACGAAGGCCCTGGCCTGTTTGACCACGACGGGCCGCCCGAGGGTGCGGTCGACCGCGCGGTACACGTTGCCCCGGGGGCTGCGCGCGATGCCGGCGGTGACGGTGTAGCGTCCGCCGCCGATGCCGGGCGCGGACGGCGCCTCGGCGCGTCCGGATCCGGTCGCGAAGGGGTCCTCGGCCCAGGGCGGGCACCGGTAGCGGCCGACGGCCAGGCCGTCGAAGATCCGGCCGTCCGGGCCGGTCATGACGGATTCGAGCCGCCCGCTCCGGCCGGTCCGGTAGTCGCCCGTGAAGGGGCCGTAGCGGTAGTAGACCGGTGCTCTCGGGTCGACCCGCCGGTCGCTGACGACTCGCGGGGCCTCCCGGTCGCGCAGTACGGCGGCGAGCTCCAGGGCGACCTCGACCACGGTGCCGGACGCGGGGTAGACGGTGATCGCCTTGCCGACGGCTCCGGGGCTCACCACACCGGAGTTGAGGCGGCGGAGGGTCTCCGCGTCACGGGCGTACTTCGCGTGACAGACGTACCGGGACAGGACCGGCAGGACGAGCCGGAGCACGGTGTCGAGGTCGTCGGGGCGCGCGGAGACGTGCAGTTTCCAGCCGTGTTCCATCGCCGGCATCCGCGGATCGTTGAGATACGACCAGGTGCCGTCGGACCACCCGCTGCGGCCGGCGATGGAGACGGCCACCGCTACGAGTTCAGGTCACACGCGAAGCGGGTGGTGGCGGTCACCCAGGGGTCGGCGAGACACGCGGTGTGTTCGCGGTCGCTGCGGTCGTCGTCCTCGAACGCGATCGCCTCGTCGTCGATCTCCAGGGGACCCGCGTCGCGGATTCCGGCGCTTTCCAGCAGATCCGGCACGGCTAAGGGCATGTGACGCCTCCAGGTGGTGTCGTGCGCTGAGGAACAGGGGACGGCCGGACCGGGCCGGTGGACCCGCTGGGCCGGGACTCGCTGAACCAAGGTAGGGAGGCGGTGAACTCCCTGACAAGGGACAGGAGAGAAACGATTCTCCAGACGCTCAGGACTGCGGCACGGTGTTGACGTAGTCGGTGCCGGCGCTGTGGAAGCCGTCCACCGCCTTCTGGACGTCCGCCGCGGAGACCGCCTCGTCGGCCTTGTAGTAGACCCAGTCGACCTTCATGTCCCAGGTCCGCTCGCCACCGGCGAAGGGAAGGTCGATGAACCAGTTGCTGAAGTGGATGTCCATCTTCTCGCGCGGGACGTACGTGCCGGAGCTGGTGAAGAGGACCTTGCCGTCCAGCGCGTAGACGACCTTCCCGCCCATCGCGGTGATCACCATCGTGTGCCAGCCCCCGAGGGGCCGCTTGAGGCTGTGGCTGACCCGGTCCGGCGGATCGGCCCTGTACCAGCTGACGTTGTCGAGCTGCGGACCCACCGAGCCCCAGCCGCCGTTCGGCAGGTACTCGAAGTCGAGCTCGCTGTAGTTCTCCGAGGAGTCCGCCGGGGAGATCGGGAAGAAGGTCTGGACGACGTGGTCGCCGTCGCGGCCGCTCGTGGGCTCGTCGCTGAGGTGGATCCGGGCGGCGTACGTCCCCGTGAAGAAGTTCGTGCCGGTGGTCTGCACCTCGACCTGCTCCGTGCCCGGCTCGGTGCCGTCGGTCGAGGACCGCAGCCGCAGGACCGTGCCCCCCTGGGCGGTCGTGTCGGAGACGAAGCCGGCGCCGGTGGCGCCCCAGGTGTCCTTGATCCCCGGGCCGCCCCCGCCCGTACGGATCTCCCAGCCGTGCGCGCCGAGCGCGGGGTCGTCCGCGCCGCTGTAGTGGAAGTCGTCGAACAGGGTTCCCGGCGGTCCGGACGGACTCGGCGAGGCGTCCCGTGCCGGCGCGGCGGCGTCGGCGCCCCCCTCGGACGCGGGCCCGGCGGAACAGGCGGCGAGGACGCACAGGGCGGCGGGCAGCGTGAGCACGGCCCACGCGCGGCGTCGGGTGCGGCGGGACTGGCTCACACAGGCTCCTTGGGGTGCAGAGGCGGCATTCGGACACGCCCGTCGCATGCGGATCACTCGCTGATCCCGTGAATCGAGGGGTCATCCTAGCGAAGGCTTCAAGCCATTTCGCCCGCGCGACCGACCCGTCCATCCTTCGGACGGAGAGCGCCTGTTCGACATACCGATCCGGTTACGACGCTCGAACAGATCATGTCAAATATGCGCATCACGCTCCAATCGCTCCCCGTCGTGCGCTACGGTCCGCTCTACGCTTCAGCGGTCTCCACACCCTGCACAAAAAGGCCACACAAGATGCGCCAAGCCACCACACCCTTCGGGCATGCACCGGCGTACCCGGCGCACCTCGACGTGTCCGAAATGCATGGGGTGTCGCACGGGGTGATGCACGAGGTATCGCACGGGGTGTCGCCCGAGGTGGAGCCTGCTCCGGCACCGGTGTTCGTCGACCAGTCGGGTCTGCGCAGCCGCCTGTTCCGGCGCTTCGGCTGGCCGGTCTCCGTGGTCGGCGCGATTCTGGCCGCCGCCATGGGCGGGAGCCTGATCGGCGTGCAGTCGGACGCCCCGGCGATGGGGATACCGCCGAAACCCTCGTTCGTGCCCACCATGTCGCACGTGTCGCCCGCCCGCCCCTAGCAGGCTCGGTCGGCGACACCCGACCCGGAACATCCGGCCGTCACGCCGCACCTCGTGACACGCCGCCACCGTCGTGCCGCCCGGAGCAGAGCCGGCGGGACGGCCCAGCGTGCCTGATCGTCCGCACCACCCATCTCCAGGAGCGTCCTTGTCCCGCCACCAGCGTCGTCGGCAGTCCCTGCTGAGGCCGCGCCGACTGGCTGCGCCGCCGCTGCGCTTCTTCATGCCGCTGTCCCTGCTGGCCTGCCTGCTCGCGCTCCTGGTCCTGCGCGGCCTCGCCACGAACGAGGCGTTCCACGACACCCGGATCGCGACCTCGGTCGACAAGACGACCGTGCCGGGGAACCTGCTCAAGGGCGGCCCGATCGTCGACGCGCGCGGCGCCAAGAACGAGCACCCGGAGAGTTATCGGATCCCCGACCACACCGTGGTCCTGAGCTTCGACGACGGCCCCTCGCCGGAGTGGACCCCGAAGATCCTGGACGTGCTCGCGGCCCACCGCATCCACGCCGTCTTCTTCGTGACCGGTGCGATGACCACGCGCCACCCGGAGCTGATCCGGCAGATCGTCGCGGGCGGCCACGAGATCGGCGTGCACACCTTCACCCACCCCGACCTGGCGTACCAGTCCCGGGCCAGGATCAGCTGGGAGCTGGCGCAGACGCAGCTGGCGCTGGCCGGCGTCGCGGGCGTCCACAGCGCGCTGTTCCGCCCGCCGTACTCCTCCGAGGCCTCGGCGCTCGACGACTGGAACTACCCGGTGATCAAGTACGTGGGCGCGCACGGCTACCTCACCGCGTTCATCGACCGGGACACCGACGACTGGAAGCGCCCGGGCGTCGACGCGATCGTGAAGGCGGCGCTGCCGCGCAGGCCCGGCGCGGGGGAGCTGATCCTGCTGCACGACGCGGGCGGCGACCGCACCGAGACCATCGACGCGCTCGAGCAGATCATCGGCAAGCTGCAGGGCGAGGGGTACCGCTTCGCCACCATCTCCGAGGCCCTCGGCGCCTCGAACGCCACCGTGCCGGTCCACGGCTACCAGCTGTGGGCGGGCAAGGGATTCATCTGGGCCAGCCACGTCGCCGTGCTCACCCTGCCGGTCCTGGTCGGACTGCTGGCCCTCGTCGGCTTCCTCAACTTCGGCCGCTTCGCCCTGATGCTCGTCCTGGCACCGCTCCACGCCCGGCGCTCCCGGCGGCGGAACGCCTGGGGAGCCCCCGTCACCGAGCCGGTCACCGTCCTCGTCCCGGCCTACAACGAGCGCGAGTGCATCGCGAACACCCTCAACTCGCTGGCCGCCAGCGACTATCCGATCGAGGTCATCGTCGTCGACGACGGCTCCACGGACGGCACCGCGGACATCGTCGAGGAGATGAACCTGCCGTTCGTCCGGCTGATCCGCCAGGTCAACGGCGGCAAGTCCAGCGCGCTCAACACCGGCATCGCGGCCGCGTCGCACGAGATCATCGTGATGATGGACGGCGACACCGTCTTCGAGCCGTCCACCGTGCGCGAGCTGGTCCAGCCGTTCGGCGACCGGTCCATCGGCGCGGTCGCGGGCAACGCCAAGGTCGGCAACCGCGAGAGCCTGATCGGCGCCTGGCAGCACATCGAGTACGTCCTCGGCCACAACCTGGACCGCCGGATGTACGACATGCTCAACGTCATCCCGACCATCCCCGGCGCGGTCGGCGCCTTCCGCAAGGAGGCCCTGCGGCGGGTCGGCGGAATGAGCGACGACACGCTCGCCGAGGACACCGACATCACCATGGCGGTGCTCTGCGACGGCTGGCGCATCGTCTACGCCGAGCGGGCCCGCGCCTGGACCGAGGCTCCCGCGAGCCTCCCGCAGCTCTGGTCGCAGCGGTACCGCTGGAGCTACGGCAGCATGCAGGCGATGTGGAAGCACCGCCGCGCCGTGACGTCCCGCGGACCGGCCGGGCGCTTCGGCCGCGTGGGGCTGCCGCTCGTCGTGCTGTTCGGCGTGGTCGCCCCGCTCCTCGCGCCGCTCGTCGACCTGTTCCTGCTGTACGGCGTGCTGTTCGCGGACGCCCCGATCACCCTCGCCAGCTGGGCCGGCTTCATCCTGCTCCAGGCCGCACTGTCCTGGTACGCCTTCCGGCTCGACGGCGAGAAGCCCCTGCATCTGATCAGCCTGCCGATCCAGCAGCTGGTCTACCGGCAGCTGATGTACATCGTCCTGTTGCAGTCCGCGATCACGGCGCTGACCGGTGGCCGACTGCGCTGGCAGAAGCTCCGGCGCACCGGCGAGGTCGCCGCACCGGTGGAGGCCTGACCATGACCGCGTCCTTCGAGTTCGGGGGCACCCAGGACACCGTCCGGCTGAGGATCCCCGTCGCCCTGCGGCGGGAGTCCGAGTCGGAGCCGGTGGCACCGGCCCCGCGCAAGGGCGGCCGGGACCGCTATCTCGACCTGCTGCGCGCGCTGGCGCTGGTCCGTGTGGTGCTCTACCACAACTTCGGCTGGTTCTGGCTGCCCATCGTCTTCCCGTCGATGGGCGTGATGTTCGCGCTGGCCGGGTCGCTGATGACACGCTCGCTGAGCCGTCCGGCCCTCGGTGTCATCCGGGGCAGGCTGCGCCGACTGCTGCCGCCGATGTGGCTGTTCGGCGGGGTCATGCTCACCATCGAGATCCTCGACGGCTGGGGGCCCGACGCCGAGGGCCACCCCGGCTGGTGGTGGGGCAAGCTGCTGTTCTGGTTCGTGCCGCTGAGCACTCCGCCGTACGCCGACTCGCTGAACGGCTTCGACCATCTCGTGGGCCAGGGCTGGGCGGCACAGGTCATCGTCCCGCTCTGGTACCTCCGCGCGTACCTCTGGTTCGTCCTGCTCTCACCGCTGATGCTGTGGGCGCTGCGGCGGATGCCGGTGGTGACGCTGGCCGCGCCGATCGCCCTGTCGATCGTCATGAACACGTTCTTCATCGACCAGGAGTTCGTCTACAGCCGGGTCTGGGAGACCGCGACCGACTTCGCCACCTTCGGCTCCTGCTGGATCCTCGGCATGGCCCACCAGGAGGGCCTGCTCAAGAAGATCCCGCAGTACGTCGTGCCGTCCATCGCGCCACTGATCATGGTGGCCGGCTGGTGGTACCTGCAGACCCGCCCGGTCGATCCGACCGTGCCCACGGACATCGAGAGCTGGCCGATCGCCCAGGCCCTGTGGTCCTTCGGCTTCGTCGCCCTCCTGCTCCACGTCAGCCCCTCCTGGGAAGAGTGGCCCAGACCGCTGGAGCGCTGGAACGGCCTGGTCAGCCTGCTCAACGCACGCGCCGTCAGCGTCTACCTCTGGCACGAGACCGCGCTGGTGGCCGCCATCCCCCTGATCGACCCCCTCTGGTCCGTCGGCTTCTTCTACGAGCACGGCCAGTGGCTGCTGACCAGCCAGTGGTTCCCGCTGCTGGTGGCGATCCCCCTGATCGCCCTGCTGGTGCTGACCTTCGGCTGGGTCGAGGACGTGGCGGCCAAGCGCCCGCCGCGCCTCTTCCCGTACCCGCGCCGCACCCGCACCCGGGGCCGACGCCGGGCCGGTGCCTGAGGCGGGTCACGGGTGAGGGAGGGGGCCGACCCGCCGCGGCGGGCGGCCCCGGTTGTGGCTCGACCCGCCGTGACGGGTCGGCCCGGTCGTGGCTCGGAGGAGCAGGCGGCGCGGGGAGGCGCAACCTCGGGGCGGGTCGCGCGTCCACCGACAGGGACGGCTCCCCCTTCGAGCCCCAACTGACCGAAGCGGCCCAGCGAGAGGCCGGAGCGGCCCTCATCGAGGCCTTCTTCCGGCGACACCTGGCCCGCTGACCGGCCCGCTGACCGGCCCGCTGACCGGCCCGCTGACCGGCCCGCTGACCGGCCCGCCGGCCGGTACACGGGCTCTTCGCCCGTGTACCGGCCGGACTCGGCGCGCGCTACGACACCAGGCCCTGCCCCTCAAGCTCCGTCAGGCGCACGGTGCACAGTCCGCCGCGCTCGTTCGTCACCTCCGTCACCTTCAGCTGGGTGCCGGGCGTCAGGATGTACTCCTCCTCGCCCGTGAACGCGGAGAACCGGCGGATGCCCACCGCGCGCGCCGGCGTCACCTCGAACAGGGTCCGCCTGCCCCGGCTCCCGAGGAACGCCCGGGCCACGCCCGGCTCGGACGTGCACGACGAGACGCCCCACCAGGTCACCGTGCGGCCCAGCGGATACTGGGACCGCAGGTCGAGGGCCACACCCCGCCACAAGGGCTGCTTCCGTACCGGCAGGTCGGCGACGGCGGAGAACAGCAGACGCAGGTACGGCAGGTACGGCACGAGGCGCTCCCGGTCCGGGGACCGCAGCACCGCGTTGATCTCGCGGTAGAACGCCGACTCGCACGTGTACAGGTACAGCGCCGAGATCGCGTCCGCGGACAGACCGCTCCCCGCCTCCGCCACCTTGGCCTCCGCGAAGCGGCTCGACCGCTCCACGTACCGGTCGAGGTTCTTGAGGACCTTCGTCACCGGCTCGACCGCCGTCCGGAAGTCCAGCACCGGTGTGTCGAACACCCCGGTGATCGGCGGCAGGACGAGCCCCTCGTCCTTGACGCTCGTGAGCCGCTCCAGATAGAGCTGGTGCAGCTCCATCGTCGACGCGATGAACGCGCCCATCCGCTGGGAGCCGGCGGCCTCCGTCGTGTTCCGGTCCCAGCCCCTGCTCGGCAGCCAGTCGACCGGCTCGGCCCCCACCGCCGCCAGGGCGTCGTTCACCTGGGCGAAGTGGTCCCCCTCGCAGAAGACGTCCCCCTGTGCCGCCGGGTTCACGTGGTCCAGGTGCCGCACCTCGACCCCCGGGTACTTCTTCTCCAGCCGCTGGACCACCCGCTTCAGGCTCCGGGCGTGCGCCCCCCACCAGGCGAACACCACCCCGCGGTCCTCCTCCTCGGCGTCCTGCTTCGCCCGGAGGATCTCCTCGACGATCTGCTCGGCCACCGGCCGCCAGAAGGCGGTGTGCCGATCGGTCGGCACCGCCCCGTCCGCACTCGCGGTGAGCGAGGCGTTCAGCAGGAGCACGCCCTGGGTCAGCATCGCCTGGAACCACTCCGGCGGCTGGACCGTGTCCTCCTTCTTCAGGAGCGACCGGACATCGGCGATCGGGGTCTTCTTGGCGACGCCGTACTTCCACATCGCGGCCGCCTTGATGATGCAGCGAATGCTCACCACCCGGCCGAACTGGCTGTCCTTCCAGTCGTGGAAGGTGTTGTCGAACATCGCGATGCCGGTCGCGCTCTCCGCCCGCGGGTACGGGTTCTGCCCGAAGGCGACCACCTTCCACTTGTGAGGAGGGTGCGGCTTGAGCGCCTGGAACGTCAGCTCGCGGACCGGCACCACCTCCGGGCTCCGCTTCGTGCCGATGAAGGCGCCGGCCCCCGGCTGTGCCTCGATCACCGGGGCGAGCAGCGGCAGCCACGGCTCACCACCCCCCTTGAACAGCTCGGCGAGACCCAGGGGGTCCACCGAGGACGGGGGCTCGGCAGGGACCGGAGCCGAGGGAGCCTCGACGGGCGAGGCGGCGGCTGAAGGTGTGGGGGAGTCGGCCGGCGCGGAGGCAGGAGGTGTGGGGGAGTCGGCCGGTGCGGAGCCGGAAGGCGCCGGGGAGCCGGCCGGTGCGGGGGAGGGAGCCGACGGTGCCGGGACCTTGATCCGCACCCGCTGCGCCGCCCCCGCGCCCTCGATGTCCTCCAACTGCCCCAGTACCGCCGCCCGCAACGCGTCGTAGTCCGCGAACCCGTGGTCGTGGAACAGGGTGAACCCCGTCCACATCAGATTGGCGCACACGCCCGCGGGCACCTGCCCCGTCCGCGCGCCCATCCCGACCAGCGCCACCGAGCGGATGCTGCCGGGCTTCGCCAGGTTCCGCAGGTGGATCGCCTGGAACGCCGCCGCGCACGCCAGTGCCACGTTCATCGTCTCGCTGACGTCCTGCGAGGACTGCCGCATCGTCGGGGTCGAGATCAGATACCTCGGCACGGACGCCCCGGAGGGGACGCACACCGCGCTGCCCACCGGCAGACTCCCGCCGAACCGCTCGCGGATCGCCCGCTGCACCCGCACCTGCACACCGGCACCGAGATGCCGCTTGACGACGGCATCGACCCCGCCGTCCATCCGGCCCTTCGCGTTGGTGGGGGAGACCCACGCGTCGACGTCCACGTCGAGAAGAGAACCCTGCCGGATCTCGACCTCGGGCGTGTCCGCGAAAGCGGACCGCCAGGCCTCCACCACCTCGTCGTTGACGTCGACGAGAACGACCTTCAGGTCACGCTCGACACCCACGATTTCCCCCTCTCGTGCACCCTTGCGAACGATCTCGAAGCTATCGCCCGCCACTGACAACGCCCGTGAGCCGTGTCTCATCGCACCGGTCCGCCTTGCTATGCAACTCGTTGCATAGCAAGATCCTCCGCATGGCGCTCGACCACGCGATCCTCGTGTCCCTGCTCGAGAAGCCCGGATCCGGCTACGAGCTGGCCCGGCGCTTCGAGCGGTCCATCGGATACTTCTGGACCGCCACCCACCAGCAGATCTACCGCGTGCTCAAGCGCATGGAGAGCGACGGCTGGGTGGACGTCCGGGACGTGCCGCAGCAGGGGCGTCCCGACAAGAAGGAGTACTCCGTCGCGGGGCCCGGACGGGACGCGCTCTCCGCGTGGCTGCAGGCGCCGATCGAGCCCGAGAGCGTGCGGCACGACCTCGCGGTGAAGATCCGGGGCGCCGCCTTCGACGATCCGGCCGCGCTGATCGGCGAGGTCGAGCGGCACCGGCAGGCGCACACCGACCGGCTCGACCACTACCTCGCGGGCGAGGCCCGGGACTTCCCGCCGGCCGGGACGGACGTCCCGCTCGACGCCGAGCGGGAGCTCCAGCACGCCGTGCTGCGCGGCGGCGTCGCGTACGAGCGGATGATGATCGCCTGGCTCGACGACGTCCTCGCCACCCTCGCGCGCTTCCGGACCGGGTGCTGACCCCGGCACCCACCCCTCCTCACCACCTCCCGATCCAGGAAAGGCGGACGTCATGGCCGACCCGCTGCTGTTCAACCCGCACACCTACGACCCCGCCCACTTCGATCCGGAGACCCGCCGGCTGCTGCGCGCCACCGTGGACTGGTTCGAGGCGCGCGGCAAGCGCCGGATCATCGAGGACTACCGCACCCGGGCCTGGCTCGGCGACTTCCTCGCCTTCGCCGCCGACGAGGGGCTCTTCGCGACCTTCCTGACGCCGTCCGCCGCGGCGGGGGCGGGCGAGGGCGACAAGCGCTGGGACACCGCCCGCATCGCCGCCCTCAACGAGATCCTCGGCTTCTACGGCCTCGACTACTGGTACGCCTGGCAGGTCACGATCCTCGGGCTCGGTCCGGTCTGGCAGAGCGACAACGCCGAGGCCCGCGCCCGCGCCGCCGAACTCCTCGCCCAGGGCGAGGTGTTCGCCTTCGGCCTCTCCGAGAAGTCCCACGGCGCCGACATCTACTCCACCGACATGCTCCTGGAGCCTGACGGCACGGGCGGCTTCCGGGCCACCGGCTCCAAGTACTACATCGGCAACGGCAACGCCGCCGGTCTCGTCTCGGTGTTCGGCCGCCGCACCGACGTGGAGGGTCCCGACGGCTACGTCTTCTTCGCCGCGGACAGCCGCCACCCCGCGTACCACCTCGTGAAGAACGTCGTCGACTCCTCCAAGTACGTCTCCGAGTTCCGCCTGGAGGAGTACCCGGTCGCCGCCGAGGACGTGCTGCACACGGGACGGGCCGCGTTCGACGCCGCGCTCAACACCGTCAACGTCGGCAAGTTCAACCTGTGCACCGCCTCGATCGGCATCTGCGAGCACGCGATGTACGAGGCCGTCACCCACGCGCAGAACCGCATCCTGTACGGCCGGCCGGTCACCGTCTTCCCGCACGTGCGGCGCGAGTTGACCGACGCGTACGTCCGTCTCGTCGGCATGAAGCTGTTCAGCGACCGCGCCGTCGACTACTTCCGCACCGCGGGCCCCGACGACCGCCGCTACCTCCTCTTCAACCCGATGACGAAGATGAAGGTGACCACGGAGGGCGAGAAGGTCATCGACCTGATGTGGGACGTCATCGCCGCCAAGGGCTTCGAGAAGGACAACTACTTCGCGGAGGCCGCCGTGGAGATCCGCGGGCTGCCGAAGCTGGAGGGCACGGTCCACGTCAACCTGGCGCTGATCCTGAAGTTCATGCGCAACCACCTGCTCGACCCGGTCGCGTATGAGCCCGTCCCGACCCGCCTGGACGCGGCCGACGACACGTTCCTCTTCCGGCAGGGCCCGGCCCGCGGCCTCGGCTCGGTCCGCTTCCACGACTGGCGCCCCGCCTACGAGGCGTACGCCCATGTGGCCAACGTGGCCCGCTTCCGCGAACAGGCCGACGCGCTCTGCGAGTTCGTGCTGAAGGCCGCACCCGACGAGGAGCAGAGCCGCGACCTGGACCTCCTCCTCGCCGTCGGCCAGCTCTTCGCGCTCGTCGTGCACGGGCAGCTGGTCCTGGAGCAGGCCGCGCTGACCGGGCTCGACGAGGACGTGCTCGACGAGCTGTTCGCCGTGCTCGTCCGGGACTTCTCCGCGCACGCCGTCGAACTGCACGGCAAGGACTCCGCGACCGAGCAGCAGCAGCTCTGGGCGCTCGGCGCCGTCCGCCGCCCCGTCGTCGACGAGGCGCGGTCGGGGCGGGTCTGGCAGCGGGTGGAGGCGCTGTCGGGGGCGTACGAGATGAGGCCCTGACCCGTCTCGCGCACCCCGGGGCGTGCGGGACGGCGCCCCGGGACCGGCGCGCTCAGCCCGTGGGTGCCGGGGGCGTCGGCCCTCCCGCCGTCCTGCCCTCGGCGTCCACGACGAGCGTGCTCCAGTGCCGGTCCCAGGCGTCGCCGACGTACACGGGCTCCTGGCCCCGGGGATAGCGGACCCAGCCCTCGGCCGGTTCCTGGCCGTCGGCCACGCAGTCCTGTCCGGCGGTGTTGCCGACCGCCTTGACGGGGTAGCGGCCCGAGCCGCAGACGCGCTCCTGGCTCGCGCAGCCCGTCAGGAGCAGGGCCGCGGTCAGGCCCGCGACGACGAGGGCGGGGACGGCGCGTCGGTCTGGCTGGATGGTCACGTTCACTGGCCTCTCTCGCTGATGCGCACAGTCTCGGCGAGCGGGGCGGCCCCGTGATGAGTACGCGTACTCACCTGCGGGTGAGTCGTACGCCGTCCCCGTGGGTCCACGGGGACGGCGCGGGCGTCACGGCTTGGGCAGGGCGCACCCCGGGCGGTTCAGGTCGATCACGTTCCCGGGGCCGACGCAGGGCACGATCGTGTAAGTCTCCTGGGCGTAGTTGATGCCCTGGCGGACGGTCACGGTGCCGTTCTGGTCGATCTCGCACGGGTTGTTCACGGTGCAGCTCTCACCGCTCTCGTTGCCCGTGTTGTTGACGGCGACGACCTTGCCGGTGGTGGTGTCGATGACGGGCGAGCCGGAGGTGCCGCCGATCGTGTTGCAGGCGGAGGTGTAGCGGACCGAGTCCTTCCAGGTCCACTCGCCCTCCTTCATGCGGTAGACGAAGCCGTCGACGTTGCAGCTGTAGATCCGCTTCCAGTACCCGGAGACCACCTTGATCGACGAACCCTGGGTCGGGTGGGCGTCGTTGAGGGTCAGGGCGGCGATGCCGTACTGGCTCTGTATCTGCGCGTACGTCTTGGTCAGCTGGTAGATCGAGATGTCCGTGTCCGTCATCGTGCCGTACGCGATCTTGCTCGCGCGCAGGGTCCCGACGCCGGTGCCGGCCGAGTTGAGCAGGGTGAACGAACGGCTGGACCGGCGGTCCTTGATGACCTGGCCCGCCGTCGGCATGCCGGTCTCCAGGCAGTGACCGTTGGAGAGCACGAGCGCGGGGTCGCTCGGCAGGGAGCTGGGGGTGCGGACGACGGAGCCGGAACAGTTGCTGAGCGCGACGGTTCCCGCGAAGTCGACGGCGGCGACGGCCGGCGCCCGCGTGGCCGCCTCCCGGGGTGCGGAGGCCGTGGCCGGGACCGCCGCCGCTCCTGTCAGGAGCAGGGCGAGCAGGGTGCCGACGAGAGGCTTCTTCATGTGGGGGTTCCCCTCTGAATGACCGTGCAACCGAGAATCCTTCGGTTGTCATGTGCATTCTCGGAAGGGGTCGTTCGCGTGGCAAGAGGGCGTCCGGGGCCGAGGCGGGACGCGGGTGTCAAGCGCCCCGGCGAAATGATCACTCGTTCGTGAGTTCCGCCGCGGCCGCCACCCGTCCGGCGTCAGCCTCAAGGGGAGACGTCGACGCTGCGGGTGCGGGGGAGTGGGTGTGACGCGAGAACCGGGGTCCCGTGAGGGCCTGGACGAGCGCGCGGTGCTGTTGGCGGCGGGCCTCGCGGACCTGGCGGTGACCACGCTGGGATCGGGCATCGGCCTGGTGCGGGGGTTGTTGAGGCGCGCGGACGCCGCCGAGGTGGCCGCCGAGGCCGAGCGGGACCTGGAGGCGCGCGGGCGGCTCGTGCTCGACCGCTACCTGGCCCCGTCGCCGGCCCATCTGGAGGTCCTCGCCCGGCACGCGAGGGCGCGGCGGGCCGCCGACGGTGGCTGAGCGGGGGGAGCCGACCGCGTTCAAGACGCGCGTCGACGAGGTGCTGCGCGGCTACGTCGCCCACGAGGCCGACGCGTTCACGGCGGTCGACCCGGCGCTCGGCCCGGTGGCGGAGCAGCTGGAGTCGGCGGCCGCGGACGGCAAACGGCTGCGGGCGGCGTTCTGTTACTGGGGCTGGCGGGCCGTCGGACAGCCGGACAGCGACGCGCTGGTGCGGGCCGCGGCCTCGATGGAACTGGTGCACGCGGCCGCCGTCGTGCACGACGACCTGATCGACGACAGCCCGCTGCGGCACGGGCGGCCCACCGCGCACGTGGCCCTGCGCGCCGCGCTCGGGCACCATCCGCGGGCCGCCGCGGGAGCCCGCTCGCTCGCGATGCTCGTCGGCGACCTGCTGATGTCGCTCGCCGGACAGCTCTTCGCCACCAGCGGCCTGCCCGCCGCCTACCTCGGCCGGGCCCGCCCGCTCTGGGCGGCGCTCGCGCGGGACCTCGTCGCGGGGGAGTGCCTGGAGATCCTGCACACCGGTACCGCCCCGGACACGACGGCCTCGCTGAAGGTGATCCGCTACAAGACCGCCAAGTACACCGTGGAACAGCCGCTGTTGATCGGCGGCGCCCTGGCCGGCGCCGGCGGGCGGCTGCGCGCGGGCTACTCCGCGTACGGCGTGCCGCTGGGCGAGGCGTTCCAGCTGCGGGACGACCTCCTCGGCCTGTTCGGCGACCCGGAGGCCACCGGCAAGGCGAACGCCGACGACCTGCGCGGACGGCGGCCCACGACCCTGCTCGCCGAGACCTGGCGGCTCGCGGGCGAGGCGGAGCGCGCGCGACTGCGCGAGCTGCTCGGCCGGCCCGACCCCGACGGGGACGCCCTGGAGGACGTACGCGAGGAGATGCGGCGGCTCGGAGCGCCCGACCGGGTCGAGGCCATGATCGCCGAGCGGGTCGGCGAGGCCCTCGGCGCCCTCGACGAGCTGAACCTGCCCCCGGTGCCCGCCGCCGCGCTCACCGCCCTGGCGCACTCGGCCTCGGCCCGCCGATCCTGACGGAGTACAAGGAGCCTGCCCATGCCCCTCACCGAGGCCTCGATGGACGCCCTGCGGCGGACCGGCGACGAACTCGCGGACGCCACGGTCGCCACCCTCTTCGAACGCGGAGAGGTCGGCACGTTCAACACCCTCATGCGGTACGTGTCCACCGCGGGCTCCCCCCTGCCGGACGGGCTGCCCGACGTCGCCCGGGAGTACCTCCGCGCCACGAGCGCCCCACCGTCCTGGGTGGACTGGGCGGAGATGGAGAAGGCCCGGCTGTTCTTCGTCGACAACAACGTGCACATCTCCACCGCGCTGTCCTTCGCCTCCATGCCCGCCTGCTACCTCGTCCCGCACGTGGCGAAGCTGCTGTCGGCGACCCACGGTCTTAAGTACCCCTCCAAGCGCATGGCGGAGACCGGGCAGTTCACGGTCTACCTGATGCGGCCCGACGCCTTCGAGGCCGGCAGCCGCTTCATCCCCGCCGCGCAGAAGGTCCGCCTCCTGCACGCCTCGATCCGGCACCACCTGCGGCGCGAGAACCGCTGGGACGTCGGGACCCTGGGAGTGCCGATCTGCCAGGAGGACATGATCGGCGGGCAGATGTTCTTCTCGATGCTCGTCCTGGACAGCCTGCACCGCCTCGGCATCCACATGTCACAGGAGGGGGCCGAGGCCTACTTCTACGCCTGGCGCGTGGTCGGCGCGATGCTGGGCGTCGACCAGGACGCCGTCCCCGCGAACCTGGACGAGGGCCGCCGCTTCCTCGACCTGTACATGATCCGGCACATGGGACCGTCGCCCGAGGGCGTCCACCTGACCCGGCAGCTCATCGACCTGTACGAGGAGGTCGTCCCCGGCTCCTTCTTCGACCCCATCGTCTCCGCGCTCATCCGACACCTCGTCGGCGACACCTGCGGCGACTGGCTGGACGTGCCCCGCACCCCGTGGGACACCGTCGTGAAGTCCGTCCCCCACCTCCTCGGCGTCCTGGAGACCATCGAGGACCGCTCCCCGCTCGGCGCCTGGGTCCTGGACCGCCTCGGCCACCTCACCACCGTCCTCGAACTGTCCTCGCTCACCCGCGGCCGCGTCATGCACTACGCCATCCCGGAACACCTCAGGAAGGACTACGGCCTCCCGCCGGGCCCACCCCGCACCCGCCGCTGGACCCCGCCGGCGGCGACCGTCGAGCCGTGACGCCGCTCACCCCCGCTGACCACCGGAAACGTGGGTGAAGAGGGGCCCGGAGGCCTGGTAGATTGTTCTCTGTCGCCGCGGGGAGCAGAGATGCGGATCGCGGCGGGCTACCGGTCCGGGTGGCGGAATGGCAGACGCGCTAGCTTGAGGTGCTAGTGCCCTTTATCGGGCGTGGGGGTTCAAGTCCCCCCTCGGACACAAGGCATGGCCCCAGAGGCGGCCGGGATTCATCCCGGCCGCCTCTGGGCGTTCCCGGACGGAAAATGCTTGGACCGTGGCGGCGCCCACGCGGGAGACTCCCTTTTGCTCACCTTCGGTACGACAACACAGGGTTGGGTATGGGATCACCGCAATCGCACGAGGGTTTGCCGAACAAGGGCTCGGTACTCCTCGCACTCCGCTTCTACGCACGGGAACTGCTCCGTCTCCGATGGCTGACGGCTCCCGCTCTCCTGCTGCCGGCACTCGGCAACATCGGCATCAACTACATCGCCCCGCTCGTCGTCGCCAAGCTCGTCGGCCACATCGCCGGCGACGGCACCAGCGGAGGGCTCGGACCGCTCCTCCCCTACGTCCTCGTCTTCGCGGGCGTCCTGCTGCTCGGCGAGGCCCTGTGGCGCGTCGGACTGCACTGCCTCAACCGCCTCGACGCCCGCGGCATCGAGAACCTGTACGTCATCGGCATGGACGAACTGTTCGCCAAGGACGCCGCGTTCTTCCACGACAACTTCGCGGGATCGCTGACCAAACGGGTCCTCAGCTTCGCCTCCCGCTTCGAGGAGTTCGTCGACACGCTGACCTTCTCGGTCATGGGCAGCCTCGTGCCCCTGCTGTTCGCGTCGGTGGTGCTCTGGCAGTACGACCCGCTGCTCGTGGTCGGTCTCCTGGTGCTGATCACCGTCACCGGCGTCGGCGTGGCCCCGCTGATCCGGCGCCGGCAGGCGCTCGTCGCCCAGCGCGAACAGGCGATCGCCCGCGTGTCGGGGCACGTCGCCGACAGCCTCACGAACATGGACACCGTCCGGTCCTTCGGAGCCGAGAGGCGCGAGGCGGCCGAGCACCGCACCCGCGTCGCGGAGTCCCGCCGGCTCACGCTGCGCTCCTGGGACTACGGCAACCTGCGCATCGACACGGTCGTCGCTCCGATGTCCGTCCTGACGAACGTCCTCGGCCTCGTCCTCGCCGTCACCCTCGGGGGCGGAGGGCACGGCGTGGAGGCCGTCATCGTCGCCTTCACCTACTACGCCAACGCCACCCGGATCATGTTCGAGTTCAACCAGATCTACCGGCGCCTCGAAGGCTCGATGACGGAGGCCGCGCAGTTCACCGAACTCCTCCTCGACCCGCCGACCGTCCTCGACCCGGAGGAACCGGAACGCCTCGCGGCCCGGGACGCCGAGGTCCGCTTCGAGAAGGTGACCTTCGCCCACGCGGGCGCGAAGCCGCTCTTCGAGGACCTCGACCTCGACGTGCCCAGCGGCGCGAAGATCGGATTCGTGGGCCGGTCCGGCGGCGGCAAGACCACGCTCACCCGGCTGCTCCTGAGGATGACGGACATCGACGGCGGCAGGATCACCATCGGCGGCCAGGACATCAGCAGGCTCCGGCAGAACGAACTGCGCGGCATGATCGCGTACGTGCCGCAGGACCCCGCCATGTTCCACCGCACCCTCAGGGAGAACATCGCCTTCGCCCGGCCGGGCGCCACCGAGGAGGAGATCCGGCGCGCGGCCGAGGCGGCGCACGTCACCGAGTTCGTCGACTCCCTCCCCGAGGGCTTCGACACCATGGTCGGCGAGCGCGGGGTGAAGCTCTCCGGCGGCCAGCGCCAGCGGGTCGCCCTCGCCCGCGCCATCCTCCGCGACGCTCCGATCCTGCTGCTCGACGAGGCGACCAGCGCCCTGGACTCCGAGAGCGAGATCCTCGTCCAGGACGCGCTGTGGCGGCTCATGGACGGCCGCACCGCGCTCGTGGTCGCCCACCGGCTCAGCACCGTCGCCACCATGGACCGGCTCGTCGTCCTCGACCGCGGACGGATCGTCGAGCAGGGCTCGCACCAGGAGCTGCTCACCGCCGGGGGCGCCTACGCGAAGCTGTGGCAGCACCAGTCGGGCGGCTTCCTCGACGACACCCCCGCGGCGGCCGGCCTGCGCTGATCCGGTCGCTCCGGGAGTTGTCCACGGGTTGCCCCGGGCGGGGCCGGGGTGTCGGTGCGGACGGCTAGGCTTCAGAAATGGTCCTTTCCGACGCCCCTGCCCCCGACCCCACCGCCGAGATCTCCGACGCCGCCCGGGTGCTCCACCGCGTGTTCGGCTACAGCTCCTTCCGCGGGGAGCAGCGGGAGATCATCGAGCAGGTCGTCGGCGGCGGCGACGCGCTCGTCCTGATGCCGACCGGCGGCGGCAAGTCGCTGTGCTACCAGATCCCCGCCCTCGTCAGAGCGGGCACGGGCGTCGTGATCTCGCCCCTGATCGCCCTGATGCAGGACCAGGTGGACGCGCTCAGAGCGCTCGGGGTGCGGGCCGGCTTCCTGAACTCGACGCAGGACCCGTACGAGCGGCAGGCCGTCGAGCAGGCGTTCCTCGCCGACGAGCTCGACCTGCTCTACCTGGCCCCGGAGCGGCTGCGCACCGAGGGTACCCAGCGGCTGCTCGACCGGGGCACGGTCTCGCTCTTCGCGATCGACGAGGCGCACTGCGTCGCGCAGTGGGGCCACGACTTCCGCCCCGACTACCTCGCGCTGTCGATGCTGCACGAGCGGTGGCCGAAGGTCCCCCGCATCGCGCTGACCGCGACCGCCACCGAGGCCACCCACGCGGAGATCGCGAAGCGGCTCGGTCTGGAGGACGCGCGGCACTTCGTCGCCGGCTTCGACCGGCCGAACATCCAGTACCGCATCGTCCCGAAGAACAACCCGGTCAAGCAGCTCCTGGAGCTGATCAGGACCGAGCACGCCGGGGACGCGGGCGTCGTCTACTGCCTCTCGCGCGCCTCGGTGGAGAAGACCGCGGCCCAGCTCGTGGAGCAGGGCATCGACGCCGTCCCGTACCACGCCGGCATGGACGCCCGGACGCGCGCGGAGAACCAGGCGCGCTTCCTGCGCGAGGACGGGGTCGTCGTGGTGGCGACCATCGCCTTCGGCATGGGCATCGACAAGCCGGACGTGCGCTTCGTCGCCCACCTCGACCTGCCCAAGTCCGTCGAGGGCTACTACCAGGAGACGGGCCGCGCCGGGCGCGACGGCGAGCCCGCCACGGCGTGGCTGGCGTACGGCCTCCAGGACGTCGTCCAGCAGCGCAAGCTCATCGACGGTTCCGAGGGCGACGAGCAGCACCGGCGCTCCCTGGCCCTGCACCTGGACGCCATGCTCGCGCTCTGCGAGACGGTCGACTGCCGCCGCGTGCGGCTCCTGGAGTACTTCGGGCAGTCCGGCGAGCCCTGCGGCAACTGCGACACGTGTCTGACGCCGGGCGAGTCCTGGGACGGGACCGTCGCCGCGCAGAAGCTGCTGTCCACCGTGTGGCGGCTCGCCAAGGAGCGGCGTCAGAAGTTCGGCGCCGGCCAGATCATCGACATCCTCCAGGGCAAGCGGACCGCCAAGGTCATCCAGTTCGACCACGACGCGCTCTCGGTCTTCGGCGTCGGATCGGACCTGGGCACCGCCGAATGGCGCGGCGTCGTCCGCCAGCTCCTCGCGCAGCGGCTGCTCTCGGTGGAAGGCGACTACGGGACGCTGGTGCTCACGGAGGAGAGCGGCGAGGTGCTCGGCGGACGCCGCCAGGTCCCGATGCGCAAGGAGAAGGCGGTGGCCGCCGCCCGCAAGGAGCCCGGATCCCGCTCCGGCAAGGGCGCCCGCGTACCGGTCGACCTGCCCGAGGCCGCCGTGCCGGTCTTCGAGGCCCTCCGTGCCTGGCGGGCGGCGACGGCGCGCGAGCAGGGCGTCCCGGCGTACGTCGTCTTCCACGACGCGACGCTGCGGGAGATCGCGACCCGGATGCCCGCCACCGTCGCCGAGCTCGGCACCGTCGGCGGCGTGGGCGAGGCCAAGCTCGCCAAGTACGCGGAGGGTGTCCTCGCCGCGCTGGCGGGGTCCGGAGGCGCCGGGGAGGGCCACGCGTCCGCGCCCGCAGCCCCGGCACCGGCGCGGGGAGCGGCTGCGGACGCCCCGCCGTCCTCCGACGAGGAGCCGCCGTGGGACATGGACGAGCTCGAACCGCCGTGGGACGAGGACGAGTAGACCGGGCCCCCCGGTCGCCGGAGGCCGTATCGGAGACATCCGATACGGCCTCCGGTCGTTTGCGTGCCAGTGCCAGTGCCAGTGCCAGTGCCAGTGCCAGTGCCAGTGCCGACGCTGGGGCCGCGGTCCCGGGACGGGACGGGACGGGACGCGACCCGGGACGGGTCGGGGACGGGGTGGGAACGGTTCCGGGCGACGCTTGGGGAGCACGCGCGAAGGGACACACGCGAGGGCCCCGCTGAACCCGCGACCTGCGGAGACGGCGCGGGGACCCGCGGAACGGACGGCCTGCGGGATGGCCTCCGGGACGGCCTCCGGGACGGCGCGGGACGCGGATCGGGGCGGCGGCACGGGCCCGGAGCGCGCTGTTAGCTTTCCGGTCGCCGCCCCGGGGCCGTACCGCCTCGGGAGGCTACGGATCCGCGCACCCCCTTCCACTCCTGTGAGGAACCCTCCGCCGATGACGAGCAGCCGGGACAGCATCCTGCGGACGGGCGCGGCGCTCGCCGTGACCGCCCTCGCCCTGACCGGGTGCTCCGCCGGACAGCCGGGTCCCGCCGCCGCCACCGTCTCCCGCACCGTTCCCGCGGGTCCCGCCGCCGACCCGTCGGCCTGGACCCTGCCCATGGAGGCGTACCGCCCCACCGCCGAGCAGACCAGGACCCTGGCGCGCGCGGAGCAGAAGCTGGTGGACCGGTGCCTCAAGGGGTTCGGCATCGACTGGAAGCCTGCCCCCGAGCTGCCCGAGATCGGCCCGAAGAACCTGCTCGACTGGCGGTACGGGATCCACGACGCCGCGATGTCCGCGAAGTTCGGCTACCAGGTGGACCCGGCCCAACAGGCCCGCTACGACCAGGCGTTGCGCGAGGCCGACGCGCGGCCCCGGCCCTCGGACGACGTCGAGCTGGTTCTGGGCGGCACCGACGTGCCCGCCGAGATCCGGGAGAAGGCGAGCCCGGAGGTCCGGGGCGGCGTCTACGCGGGGCGGAGGATCCCCGAGGGCGGCTGCTTCGGCGAGGCGCGCCGGACCCTCGGTGGTTCGTCGCAGGGCGTCTCCCCGCTGGTGCAGCGCCTCACGTACGACTCGTACCCCGCGTCCACGCGGGACCCGCGGGTGCGGGAGGTCTTCGCGCGCTGGTCGGCCTGCATGAAGGCCGAGGGGTACACGTACCCGGCGCCGATGGCCGCCAACGACGACCCCCGCTTCCGGCCCCGGCCCGGGGGCCCCTCCCGCCTGGAGATCGACACGGCGCTCGCCGATCTCGGCTGCCGGGCCACGTACCGCGTCGCGGAGGTCTGGCACGACGCGGAGACCCGGATCCAGCGCGCGGCCATCACGCGCGAGGCGTCCGCGCTCGCGGCGGACCGCCGCGCCCTCGACACCACCCTGCGCACGGCGGCGGGCGTCCTCGCCCGCCCCTGACCCCTGTCCCTTCCCCGACGGTTTCCGTCCCGACGATCATCCAGGAGTTCCCGATGCAGACCTCGACCACCCCGCGCCGCAGCCTGCGCGCCGCCGTCGTCGCCGCCGTGATGGGCGCCTCCGCCTTCACCGGCACGGGCATGGCCCACGCGGAGGGCGACCCCACCGCGTGGGTCTCCACCGACGAGATGACCATCATGTCGATGGAGAAGTGCGCCTCCCAGTCGGAGGAGTACCGGTTCCGCCTGTACTACAGCCCCAACTACGCGGGCGCCTGGGTCAACATCGGCCACCCCATCTACGACATGCTCGCCCTGAAGATGCCGTACTCCCCGGCCCGTCCGCTCTACTTCTGCGACGGCACGGGCTCGGGCGGCGGCCAGGCGGCCGGCAACAACGCGGCCTCCGCCTACAACTGGTACGAGGGCTACGTCGGCACGTTGTACTACAGCGCCGGGTACAAGGGGGCCTCCGAGATGATCGGCCCCCGGTCCGGGCACTCCGTCCTCAGCCTGCGGAACGACAACCGCTCCATCCAGTTCAGCCGCACCTGGTAGCGCTCACTCGGGCTGCGGCGTGAGACGGCGCAGCCCCCTGCGGTCGTAGTAGTGCGTCATCGCGAAGCCGAACACCAGGGCCACCACCACACCGACCGCGATCATGATCCAGCCGCGGGCGAGACCCGCGTCGGCCCGGGCGTCGAAGTACAGGATGGACCGGACGCCCGCGCTGAGCTGGTGCATGGGCTCGAAGATCCCCAGGAAGCGGTAGAACGCCGGGGTGGCCTCCAGGGGGACGGTCGCCCCGGAGGAGGGGAGCGCCAGCGCGATGAAGACGAACATGGACACGAGCTGACCGATCCCGCCGAAGGCGGCGTTGATGGCCTGGACGCCCAGGCCGACGGCGACGGTCGCGCAGTACGAGAAGACCCACAGCATCGGCAGATGGCTGGCGTCCATGCCGAGGATGCCGATGGTGGCGACCATGACGAGCGTGGTGGTCAGGAGCGAGATCCCCGCGGTCATCAGCATCTTCAGGACGAGGGTCTGGGTGCGGCTCACGGGGACCGTCGGCCGGCGGGTGTGCCAGGGGCCGATCTCGCTGTCGGTGTAGCCGAGCGCGGTGTCGACGCCGCTGTGCACGAGGTTGCCGCCGATGAAGCCGCTCAGGACGAGCAGCAGTGTGTAGTAGAAGGCGGTCAGGCCCAGACCGCTGTGCCGGCCGATGGGATGGCCGACGCGGGTCGTGACGGTGACGGGGTCGGTCAGGAGCACCCGTGCCGTGGGTGTGGCGGCGGTCGCCGAGAGCTGCTTGCCGATGGCCAGCGAGGCCTGGTGCGCCGCGCCCTGGTTGATCTGGGAGGCCAGGGACGAGCCGAGGCTGCCGAGGCCGGGGTTGGTGAGCACGAGGAGCGTCGGGCGGGCCGTCGCCCGGTTCGTGGTCAGCGCGGTCACGGCCGCGGTGAAGTCGGCGGGGACGACGAGGGCGCCGAAGACCTTGCCCGAGTCGAGCGCGTCCTGGGCCTCCGCCCGGTCGAGGCGGCGCCAGTCGATGTCGGCCTTCGTGGAGCCCGTCGCGGCGATCGTGTCGGTGATCTGCTGCCCCAGGTTCTTCGGCTGCCCGGGCAGTGGCCGGCCCTCGTCCTCGTCGACCAGGGCGATCGGGAGCCGGTCCAGGTGGTCGCTGGGGCTGAGGATGCCGCCCATGTAGAGGAGCGACAGCAGCAACGACACCAGGGCGCACAGGACGGCCGGTACGAGCCACAGCTTGGCGTGCCGGGCCAGCACGAGGGCGCGCACCTGGGGGGCGCGGCCGGTCCCGGGCTCGGGCTCCGGGGCGTCGTGGCCGGTCCCGGGCTCGGGCTCCGGGGCGTTCGGAGGGATCGCGGAGGTCATGGGGCCATCGTCGACGGCCCGACCGCGATCCGGGCATTTCGGGCGCCCATGCGGGTGGGCGTGTCGGGCGCCCCGCCGGTCCCGCTCCGATTGCGGAGCGGTGGGCGCCGGGTTTGAGTGGGGAAGACCCCCTATTCGCGCCACCAGGAGCTGCCATGTCGATGGCGTTCGGTTCGCCCTTCGGTTCGTCGGACCCCTTCAGCGACCTGTTCGACCGGTTCTTCGGGATGTCGCCCGCGTCCTCGCCCCCGGCGGTGCAGCGCGTGCCCATCGGACGGCTGCTGACCGAATCCGCCCATGAACTGCTGAACACGGCCGCCCGCAAGGCCGACGAGGACGGCAGCTCCGACCTCGACACCGAGCACCTCCTGTGGGCCGCCACCCAGGTCGAGCCGACCCGCCGCCTCCTGTCCCAGGGCGGGGTGAACCCGGACCGGCTCGCCGGACAGCTCGCCGAGGTGCTCCCCGGGGAGTCCGCCGAGCCGTCGGCCCGACCCGGGCTCACCCCGGCGGCCAAGCGCACCCTCGCGACCGCCCACGCCTACTCGCAGGCGGCGGGCGTCTCGTACATCGGCCCCGAGCACATCCTCAGCGCCCTCCTCGGAGACGCCGACTCCGGCGCGTCCCGGTTCCTGCGGGCCGAGGACCTGGACGTGCGGAAGCTGCGCGGCCTCACCGACCAGGCCGCCCGCCCGGAGCCCGGCGGCACCCCCGCCGCCGCGAAGCAGCCGGCCACGACCCTCGACGAGTACGGCCGGGACCTGACCGAGGAGGCGAAGGCGGGCAGGCTCGACCCGGTCGTCGGGCGGGCCGACGAGATCGAGCAGACCGTCGAGATCCTCTCCCGCCGCTCCAAGAACAACCCCGTCCTCATCGGCGAGCCCGGCGTCGGCAAGACCGCCATCGTGGAGGGGCTCGCCCAGCGGATCGTCGCGGGTGAGGTGCCGGACACGCTCAAGGACAAGCGGGTCGTCTCGCTCGACCTGTCCGGCATGGTCGCCGGAGCGCAGTACCGCGGGCAGTTCGAGGAACGCCTGAAGAAGGTCATCGAGGACGTCCAGCAGGCCGAAGGGCAGATCGTCCTCTTCATCGACGAGCTGCACACCGTCGTCGGCGCGGGCGCCACCGGCGAGGGCTCGATGGACGCGGGCAACATGCTCAAGCCCGCCCTCGCCCGAGGCGAGCTGCACGTGGTGGGCGCCACCACCATCGACGAGTACCGCAAGCACATCGAGAAGGACGCCGCGCTCGAACGCCGCTTCCAGCCCGTCCTGATCCCCGAGCCGACCGTCGAGGAGACCGTGCAGATCCTCGAAGGGCTGCGGGACGCCTACGAGGCCCACCACCAGGTCCGCTTCGCCGACGGCGCCCTCGCGGCGGCGGCCGAGCTCTCCGACCGGTACGTCAGCGACCGCTTCCTGCCCGACAAGGCCATCGACCTGATGGACCAGGCAGGGGCGCGCGTACGGCTCCGCAGCGCCGGCCGCTCCACCGAGGTCGTCAGCCGCGAGGACCGGCTCGCGAAGCTGCGGCGCGAGAAGGACCAGGCCGTCGCCGCCGAGGACTTCGAGAAGGCCAAGGACGTCAAGGAGCAGATCGCCGAGGTCGAGGGCGAGCTCGCCGGGATCGAGGAGCGCCGCGAGGGCGTCGTCTCAGTCACGGCCTCCGACATCGCCGACATCGTCTCCCGCCGCACCGGCATCCCGGTCTCCCAGCTCACGGCCAGTGAGAAGGAGAAGCTCCTCAGGCTGGAGGAGGAGATGCACGCCCGGATCGTCGGCCAGGACGAGGCGGTCACCGCGGTCTCCGAGGCCGTGCGCCGCAACCGGGCGGGCATGGGCGACCCGAACCGCCCCGTCGGCTCCTTCCTCTTCCTCGGGCCCACCGGCGTCGGCAAGACCGAACTCGCCAAGACCCTCGCCGAACTGCTCTTCGGCGCCGAGGACCGCATGATCCGCTTCGACATGAGCGAGTTCCAGGAGAAGCACACGGTCGCCCGGCTCGTCGGCGCGCCTCCCGGATACGTCGGCTACGAGGAGGCCGGCCAGCTCACCGAGAAGGTCCGCCGCCAGCCGTACAGCGTCGTCCTCTTCGACGAGGTCGAGAAGGGGCACCCGGACGTCTTCAACACGCTGCTGCAGATCCTCGACGACGGGCGCCTCACGGACGGACAGGGCCGCACGGTCGACTTCCGCCACTGCGTCGTCATCATGACGTCCAACATCGGCGCCCACCGCATCCTCGCCCACGAGGGCGACGCGGCCGAACTCAAGGACGAGTTGATGGAGGACCTGCGGGGACGCTTCCTGCCCGAGTTCCTCAACCGCATCGACGACATCATCGTCTTCCACAGCCTCACCGAGAAGGACCTGTCGGAGATCGTCGACCACCTCCTCGACCGCAGCAAGCACCGCGTCCACGCCCAGGGCATGACCCTGGAGGTCACCGAGGCGGCGAAGAAGCTGCTCGTCGCCCACGGCTACCAGCCGGCGTTCGGCGCCCGTCCGCTGCGCCGCACGATCCAGACGGAGCTCGACAACCGCGTCGCCTCCCTGCTGCTCGGTGGAGAGGCCGACCCCGGCGACACGATCGTCGCGGACGTCGTGGACGACTCGCTGCACTGCACGGTCCGCAAGCACGAGGACGCGGGGAGCACGGCGGCCGTGGCCTGACCACCGCTCGCCACCGTGCGCGACCACGCCGACGGGCGGCCGGTGACCTCCCCGTACCGCGCCCACCCCGGCGCCCAGGAGCGGGCCGGAGCGTGCTGACCGGCCCGCGGCGCCCGACCGCCCGGCTGCGGAGCGCGCTCTCCCCACGCGGCGCGCTCGCCCTGCAGAGCGTGGACGGCGCCCTGTCCTTCGCGCTGCGCGCCGCGCTCGCCATGGCGCTGCCCGCGCTGCCGCTGGCCCTCGCGGGCCACGCCGACCAGGCCGTCTCCACGATGCTGGGGTCGTTCACCACCACCTTCGGCCGCAACCTGCCCTACCCGCGCCGCGCCCGCGTGCTCGCCGTCGTCGCCGTGGCGATGACCGCGTGCGTGGCGGGCGGCGCGGCGCTGGCGGCCTGGGCCCAGCCCCGGCACGGCGGCGCGGGCGCCGCCCTGACGGTCGCCGCGACCGCCCTGGTCGCCGGCCTCGCGAAGCTCGCCTGCGACGCGGCCCGGCTGAGCGGCCTCGGCGCGGTCCTGCTGCTCTTCTCCTTCGTCGTGGCGGCCAACGGCGCCCCGACCCCCGGCGACGTCCTGCCGCAGGCGGGCCTCGCCGCGTGCGGCGCCGCCGTCGCCTGGGTCCTCGCCATGGCGGGCCGGCTCGTGCACCCGGACCGCCCGCAACGCCTCGCCGTCGCCGCGGCCCTCCGCGAACTCGCGGACCTGTGGGACGCGAACGGCGCCCGTGTGGACGGCGCCGGGGGCGCGCCCGCCGTCGGCACCGCCGTCCGCCCCGTGCGGCACCGGGCCACCGCCGCCGTCCTCCAGGCGTACCGCACGCTCGGGGTCCTGCCGCCCTCCGGTGCCGAGTGGCACGGCCGGGGCGACACCTGCGTCCGCCTCACCGACCTCTGCTGGTCCCTCCTCGTCGGCTCCGCCCGCCGTCCGCCCCACGACCCCACCGGCCTGGCCCGCACCCTGCGCCGCCAGGCCCGGCTGCTCGCCGGCCACCGCCGCCGGGCCCCGCGGCTCCTGCCCGAGCTGGCGCTCCCCGTCCTGATCGCCCAGGCCGGCGTACTCGCCCGTCCGGAACCCGACGCCGGCCCGGGCCCCGACCGACGGTCCGCCGACTCGGGACCTGACCGTCCGGCCGCCGGCTCGGGACCTGACCGTCCGGCCGCCGGCTCGGGACCTGACCGTCCGGCCGCCGGCTCGGGACCTGACCGTCCGGCCGCCGGCTCGGGACCTGACCG
>NZ_JBEOST010000028.1:0-6564 GCF_040303145.1 Streptomyces sp. NPDC096079 | reverse complement strand
GGTCCGGCCGCCGGCTCGGGACCCGACCGACGGTCCGCCGGCTCGGGACCTGACCGTCCGGCCGCCGGCTCGGGACCCGACCGACGGTCCGCGGGATCGGGACCTGACCGTCCGGCCGCCGGCTCGGGACCTGACCGACGGTCCGCCGGCTCGGGACCTGACCGCACCGCCGCCGATGAGGGACCCCTCGCACCCACCGCCGGCACCTCCCGTCCCGCGCGTCCCGTCCCGGCCGGTCCGGCCACCCCGTGGGACGCCGAGTTCCGGGCCGCCGCGCTCGTGACCGGGCCCGCCCACGGACGCGCGGCCGTGCTGCTCGTGCCCGCGCTCCGGATGGTCCTCGGCACCGGCGTGGCGGGCGGGGCGGCGCTCCTCCTCGGTCTCGGGCACGGCTACTGGGCGGCGATCTCCGCCGCCGCCGTCCTCCACTCGGTCAACGTGCGGACGGCGGCCCAGCGGGCCGTCCAGCGCACCCTCGGCACGGTCGCGGGGCTCGTGCTCGGCCTCGGCGTCCTCGCCCTGGGCCCCGAGCCGGTGGAACTCGTGCTGGTGATCGTGCTGTTCGAGTTCCTCCTGGAGTACGTCGTGGCCCGCAACTACGGTCTGGGCGTCGTCTTCCTCACCCCGCTGGCCCTGCTGCTGACCGATCTGGCCGCCCCCGCGCCCGCCGGGGCGCTCGTCCGGGACCGGGCGCTGAGCAGCGTGCTCGGGGTCGCCGTCGCGCTCGGCTGCGCCCTCCTGGTGGTCCACGACCGCGCGGCGGTACGGGCGGTGCGCGCGCTCGGCGCCTGCACGCAGGCCTCGGAGCGGGCCGAACGGGCCCTGGCGGAGGGGGACGCCCGGTCGTTCCCCCTCCTCCAGACGCGTCTCGCGGCGGCCGCGGTGGAGCTGCGGGAGGCGGACGACGCGGCGGCGGGCGAGCTCTGGCAGGCCGAGATCGATCCGACCGAACTCGCCGCCGCCGAGCGCCGTGCCTACGTGCTCCTGGACCGTCTGGTCCGCCGGGGGTGAGCCCCCGTCAGGAAGCGGTCTCGATCGTCACCTTGACGTGCTTCATGAGGGGCTGGTCGCTCTGGGTGCTGTAGTCGCCCAGGGCGCACAGCACGTTCATCTCGGGCATGTAGCCGGCCGCGCAGCCGCGCGGGATGTCGTAAGGAACGGCGATGTAGTTCCTCAGGTGCCGCCGGCTGCCGTCCTTCGCGGTGCTCGTGATGTCGACCGGCCCCATGTCGGCGATCCCGCGCTCCCGCATGTCCGCCCGGTTCATGAAGACGAGCGTGCGGAGGTTCTTGATGCCCCGGTAGCGGTCGTCGTCGGAGTAGATGGTGGTGTTCCACTGGTCGTGGGAGCGCATGGTGCCCAGCGCCAGGGTGCCGGGGGCGGGCACCACGTCGGGCAGTGCGGCGCTGGAGAACTCGGCGCGCCCGGACGGGGTGAGGAAGACGAGTTCGCGGGCGGGCTGCTTGATGCGGAAGCCGAGCGGCAGCCGTACGCGCCGGTTGAAGTCCTCGAAGCCGTCGAGCGCCCGGGCCATGGTGTCCCGGATGCGGTCGTAGTCCTCGACGTACCACTCCCAGGGCGTGGCGCTGTCGGGCAGCGCGGCGCGAGCCATCCCGGCGACGATGGCCGGCTCGGAGAGCAGGTGCGGCGAGGCGGGCTTCTTCATGCCGATGGAGAGGTGGACCATGCTCATCGAGTCCTCGACCGAGGTGCTCTGGACGCCCTTGCGCTGGTGGTCCTTCTCGGTGCGGCCGAGGCAGGGCAGGATCAGGGCCTGCCGGCCGTGCACGACGTGGCTGCGGTTCAGCTTGGTGCTGACCTGCACGGTCAGCTCGCAGTTGCGCAGTGCCGCGTAGGTGTACGGGGTGTCCGGCGCCGCGAGGGCGAAGTTGCCGCCCATGCCGACGAAGACCGTGATCTCGCCGTCGTGCATCGCCTTGATGCTCGCGACGGTGTCCTTGCCGTGGGCCCGGGGCGGGTCGATCCCGCAGACCTCGGCGAGCCGGTCGAGGAACCCCTCGCCCGGGCGGTGGTCGATGCCGCAGGTGCGGTTGCCCTGGACGTTGCTGTGGCCGCGCACGGGGGAGGGGCCCGCGCCCTCCCTGCCGAGGTTGCCGCGCAGCAGCAGCAGGTTCACGATCTCCCGGACGGTGTCCACGCCGTGCTCGTGCTGGGTGACGCCGAGACACCAGCTGACGATGGAGCGGTCCGCCTCGCCGTACACGCGGGCGGCCTCCAGGATGTCGGCGCGGCTCAGCCCCGACTGCCGTTCGAGTTCCGCCCACTCAGTGGCCTCGCACAGGGCCCGGTACTCCTCGAAGCCGGCGGTGTGCCGCTCGATGAACTCGCGGTCGAGGGCCTTCGGGTCGGTCGCGGACTGCTCCAGGACCGCCTTGGCCATGCCGCGCAGCAGCGCCATGTCGCCGCCGATGCGCGGCTGGAGGTTGAGCGTGCTGGTCTTCGTCGCCTTGAAGAGGGCCATGTCGGTGAAGTCGTGCGGGACGATCGTGCGGGTGGCCGCCGCCTCGACGAGCGGGTTGACGTGCACGATCCGCGCCCCGCGGCGGTGGGCCTCGGCGAGGGCGGTGAGCATCCGGGGCGCGTTCGAGGCGGCGTTCACGCCGAGGATGAACAGCGCGTCGGCGGTCTCCCAGTCCTGGAGGTCGACCGTGCCCTTGCCGGTGCCGAGGGAGGCCTGGAGGGCCCGGCCGCTGGCCTCGTGGCACATGTTGGAGCAGTCGGGCAGGTTGTTGGTGCCCAGCTCACGGGCCATCAGCTGGTAGAGGAAGGTGGCCTCGTTGCCGAGCCGGCCGGAGGTGTAGTACGCGGCACGGTTCGGGTCGTCGAGGCCGCGCAGGGTGCGGCCGACGAGCGCGAAGGCGTCCTTCCAGCTGATCGGGACGTAGTGGTCCGACTCCGCGTCGTAGACCATCGGTTCGGTGAGGCGGCCCTCGTTCTCCAGGTCGTAGTCGCTCCACCCGGCCAGCTCGGTCACCGAGTGGGCGGCGAAGAACTCGCGCCCGACCCGCTTGCGGGTCATCTCCCAGGTGACGTGCTTGATGCCGTTCTCGCAGATGTCCAGGTGGAGGCCCTTGGTGTCGTCGGGCCAGGCGCAGCCGGGACAGTCGAAGCCGGTGTTCTCGTGGTTCATCCGCATGATCGCGCGCGGGCCGTCGACCAGAGCTCCCTCGCGGACGAGGAAGTTCGTCACGCTCTTCGCGGCGCCCCAGCCCGCGGCCGGGTGGTGGTACGGACGGAATTCCGGGTCGCCGTCGGGGGTCGGGCCCACCCGGGGTTCGTGCGCGTCCCGGGCGGTCGTCTCGTGCTCGTCGGTGCTCAAGGCGTGTCACCCTCTCGCCCTGCGCCGCGCGCATGGGCATGGTGGGACGAAAGCCCCCTTCGGGCAGGCTAAGCCCGGCGCGGAAGGCATGCCACTCACCGTCCGGACGGCCCGCGCCCGGCTGCGCACCGGATCATGCGCCCCTACGCTGGCGCTGTCCCTTTCCTCCGGTTCCGTCCCTCTTCCGTGGGAGCGTCATGGTCGTACCCCAGCCCGTCGTCGCCCCGCCCGCCCAAGCGGCCGTCTTCCTGGTGGCCACCGTCAACCCGGGCGGCGAGACCGCGGTGCGGGAGGCGCTCCAGGACGTGACGGGACTGACGCGTTCGGTGGCGTTCCGTGCCCCCGAGGCGCACCTCACGTGCGTCGTCGGCATCGGCTCCGAGGGATGGGACCGGCTCGTCGGAGGCCCCCGCCCCCGTGAGCTGCACCCCTTCCCGGCCCTGCGGGGGCCCGCGCACCGCGCCCCCGCGACCCCCGGCGACCTGCTCTTCCATCTGCGGGCCCGGCGCCTCGACCTCTGCTTCGAACTGGCCCGGCACATCGTGGCCGCCCTGGGCGCCGCCGCGAGCGTCGTCGACGAGGTGCACGGCTTCGCGTACTTCGACGACCGCGATCTGCTCGGCTTCGTCGACGGCAGCGAGAACCCCGAGGGCACGCCGGCGGCCGACGCGGTGCACATCGGCGACGAGGACCCCGGCTTCCGGGGCGGCAGCTATGTGATCGTCCAGAAGTACGTGCACGACATGACGGCCTGGGACGGGCTCACGGTCGAGCAGCAGGAGCACGTCATCGGGCGCGCCAAGGGCTCGAACATCGAGATGCCGGACGACGTCAAGCCCCCGGACTCGCACGTCGCGCTGAACACGGTCACCGACGAGAACGGCGTCCAGCAGCAGATCTTCCGCGCGAACATGCCCTTCGGGCAGATCGGCGGCGGCGCGTTCGGCACGTACTTCATCGGCTACGCGCGGACCCCCACGGTGACCGAACGGATGCTCCGCAACATGTTCCTCGGGGACCCGCCCGGCACCACGGACCGCATCCTCGACTTCTCCCGGGCCGTCACCGGCGGCCTCTTCTTCGTGCCGAGCGCCGGCCTCCTCGACGACCTCCCCGCCCCCGAGGCCGCCGCCCCCGGGCAGTCCCTGGGCATCGGCAGCCTGAAAGGAGCCCCGACCGCATGACGTCCCCCGAGTCCACCAGCAACCTCCACCGGGAACTCGCCCCGATCACCGCCGCCGCGTGGGCCGAGATCGAGGAGGAGGCCCGCCGCACCTTCCGCCGCAACGTCGCGGGCCGCCGCGTCGTCGACGTCCCCGGCCCGGCCGGTTCCGAGCTGTCCGCCGTCGGCACGGGTCACCTGGCCGATCTGGCGCCGCCCGCGCCGGGGGTGACCGCACGGCTCCGCGAGGTGCGGCCCCTGGTCGAGCTCCGGGTGCCGTTCACCGTCGACCGGGCCGCCGTCGACGACGTCGAGCGCGGCTCGAAGGACTCCGACTGGCAGCCCGTCAAGGACGCCGCCCGCACCCTCGCGTTCGTCGAGGACCGCACCGTCTTCGACGGGTACGGCCCGGCCGGCGTCGAAGGGCTGCGCGCCCGCAGTTCGAACCCGGTGCTACGGCTGCCGGCCGAACCCCGCGACTACCCCGACGCGGTCAGCAGGGCGCTCACGTCCCTGCGGCTGGCCGGTGTCGACGGCCCGTACGCGCTGCTGCTCGGCGCCGACCAGTACCGGGCGGTGAGCGAGACCTCCGACCACGGCTACCCGATCGCGGCGCACCTCGCCCGGATGCTCGACGGCTCCCCGATCTGGGCGCCCGCCCTCGACGGCGGCTTCGTCCTGTCCACCCGCGGCGGGGACTTCGAACTGCGCATCGGCCAGGACGTGGCGATCGGCTACACCTCGCACGACGCGACCCGCGTCGAGCTGTACCTCCAGGAGACCCTGACCTTCCTGCCCTACACGGACGAGGCCGTCGTCGTCCTGGAGCCCTGAGCATGGACCGGGGGGTGCTCGGCGCCGTGCCCCGCCTCGCCGTGTCGGCGCTCGCCGGCGCGGCGACCGGCGCGGTCGTCGCCGCCCTGACCCACACCCCGCTGGGCGTCCTCGCCGGCATCGCGGCGGCGGAGACCCTCTTCGTGGTCATCGGCTGGATCGTGCTGTGGCCCATGGACGCCGTCACCACCCACCGGAACGTCCGGCGCGAGGAGTTCCGGCCCGTCGTCGAGGAGCTCGTCGTCGTCGCGACCTCCCTGTGCGGGCTCGTCGGCATCGTCGTGCTGCTCCTGGTCGGACACACCGACCTGAGCCACGCGGCGGCCGCCACGGCGCTCGGCGGCGTCTTCATGGCCTGGGCCGCGCTCCACCTCATGTACGCCACCCGGTACGCGTACCTGTACTACGCCGCGAAGCCCGGGGGCGGGATCGACTTCAACTCCCCGGCGCCGCCGAAGTACAGCGACTTCCTGTACTTCAGCTTCAACCTCGGCATGACCTACCAGGTCTCCGACACGAACGTGTCCAGCCCCACCGTGCGGGAGATCGTGCTGCGCCACTGCCTGCTGTCGTACGTCTTCGGGGCGAGCATCCTGGCCACCACGATCAACCTCGTCACCGGGATCGTCACGGGCTGACCGGGGACTCAGGCCCGGCCTCAGCCGAGCGCGACCACGACCGCGGTCGTCCGGCCCGCGGGCGTGTCGTACGTGACGGTGTCGCCGGCGCGGTGACCGAGCAGCGCCCGGCCGAGCGGGCTGTCGGCGGTGACCAGGGCCGCGTCGAGGGCGTTCGCGAGCTCGCCGATCCGCAGGGCCGACTCGGTGCCGTCCGCGAAGCGCACGGTCACGCTGCTGCCCACGCCGACCGCGTCGGCGGACGGAGCCCCCGCGACGGCGCCCTCCTCCAGCCGGCCCTCGATCTCCCTGATGCGGGCGTCGAGGCGGTCGAGGTCGTCACCGCGCTGCAACTCGTCCGCCTGGTCGGCCCGATCGCCGACCTCGTCGCCACCGCCGCCCCGCAGGGTGACGGCGACGGCCTCGCGTTCGGTGCGCAGATCGGCGAGCTCGCGCTCGAACTCCTCGCGGGCGACGGCGCTGATGGGCTCGGGTCCACCGGTCATTGCTGCTCCCGTTTCTGCGGGCGGCACGGACGTGTGCCGGGGCGGCTGGTTCTGGCTGCCCATCGTCTTCCCGTCGATGGGCGTGATGTTCGCGCTGGCCGGGTC
>NZ_JBEOST010000027.1:72401-76473 GCF_040303145.1 Streptomyces sp. NPDC096079 | reverse complement strand
CGGCGGCGGAGTCGTGGTTGCTGTGGACCGCCGTACTGCTCGCGGCCGAAGTGCTCCTGGAGACCGGCTCGGTGCTGCTGAAACGTTGGCGGGGCACTCCCCTACCGGTAACCGGATTAGGTCAGGGCTTCGGGGTGGCGCACCCGGGGCAGAAAGCGAACGCCGCGTCGTTCTCGCCACCGCAGTGCGGGCACGTCCAGGGCTTCGCGCTCAGCGCCTTGATCTCGTCGCGGACGTCGGTGTAGACGGCCCGACCAGGGCCATCGTTCAGTGATGCCGCCAAGGCCACCAAGTCGTCCACCGGCACGGGGACGGGTGCCGCCACGGGCTCCGGCCGCACCAAGACCGCCGGACGGACAGTCCCCGATGCAGTCGGCCGCAGCGGCCAACCGCTGGCCGGTTCCTGTGCAGGTACCAGAGGCCAGCCAGCCGGGCCAGCTGCACGCATTACTCCACGGGAGTCACGTACTACAGTCATCGCAGATCCTCCATTGCAGGATCGAGGCCCGCAGCGACGAGACGCAGAAGCCGCCGCAGGCCGAACCAATGAGGGGTCGGGTGCCAGCCCGGCCCCTCTCTTGCGTCACACCTTACTTGCTTTCTTGCTAGCTAGCTAGCAACCTAGGAAGCGCGTTAGGCAGCGAGCGAGGAAGGGAGGCAGCTAGCATGCGGGCTATGAATGGACCCGAGGTCGTCGGAAGCTATTCCGAAACCGGCGGCGCCACCAAGACCGCCACTGCTGTGTCCCTGGCCGTCGCGTACGCGACGGAGTTCCCCGACGAGGAGGTGATTCTGGGAGACCTCGACCCCCGGGCCGCCGCCACCAAGTGGACTGGTGCCCAGCCTCAACAAGACGAGAGGGGCGGGACGCTCGACATGGCCGCCATCCTGGCGGCTGACGATGTCGAAGGGTGGGCCGATGCGATCGCCGTTCCGCTGGACCCGAAGAGGGGATGGCCGGCGAACCTGCGAGTCATCCCTAGTAGCCGTTCTCTCTCCGCCCAGGAGAAGACGCCAGACGACCACGCCGAACGCAGGCTGAGGCGCAGTCTCATTGGCACCCAAGCTCGATTCGTGGTCATCGACTTCCCTAACCGCCAGGGGGGCGTCTTGACGCAGAACGGACTAACTGCCTGCACCAAGGTGGTGTACGCCGCACGGCCAGACGAAGACGGCCTAGACGGTGTGGACGGCGCCAAGCTGACGGTCAGCAAGTTCCGCAACTACAGGGAAGAGGCGGGGCTCTCTCGGCTCCCACACGAGGTCGGGATCGTACTCGGCGCCGCCTACAACGGTTCAGTGTGGACCCGTGACGCACTGCGAGCCGTCGAGGAGTTCGAGCGGACCTCTCCCGGCATGCTGCTGACGCCCTACATCCAGCACCGGGTGATTGTGAAGGAAAGCCGCTCCGCAGGTGAGTTCTACGCCCAGTACGACGGCAGCGCAGGCGGAGACAAGGTTTTCGCGGCTTACCGCGAGCTACTTCTGAACAGGATTCTTTGATGAACGACCGTGACCGCCCAAGCCCGCGGCCTCGCTCCGCTCCGCAGGCTCCTGACCCTGCTGTGCCCAAGGGCCGCGATGTCCAGCCGTCGAGCGATGAGGAGCTCCCGACTCCGCCCACTCGTAGGCGGCGGGGGCCGGCACCCACCATCCAACTGAACACCCGCGTAGACCCTGTGGTGGATGAATTGGTGGCCTATGTCTGCGACGGACGTGGGTGGAGCAAGCGCGAAGCCGTCGAGTGGGCCATCAAGAAGGCGTACGCGAAAGAGTTGCGAGAGATCGAGGCCGCTCGCGAGGGCGGAAGTAAGAAAGCGAGCTAGCACGCTCGCTCCCTCGCTTGCGAGCTACGGAGAGAGCGAGCAAGGACGCTCGAAAACGAAGGCCCCGGAGACGCCCGACTACCACGAAGCGCGTCCCCAGGGCCCCACAAGATGAGGAGACACCTCACCTATGCACCACCACGGTAAGGCCACTCGGCAGCAGGCGGACACCATGCACGTCAGCCTGGCCGGAAGCAGGCGGGGGGCCGTCCGATGACCGACTTCATGCAGGTCACGCAGGGGATTAGCTCTCAGCTCGTGGTCGTCCTGTCCGCGTCGATCCTGGCAGCCGTTCTGATGGGCGTGGTTCTCAAGCGTCGGGGAAGAAAGGTCCGCGACCTGGCCGAAGAGGGTAAGGCCGATCGGCGGAAGTTCTCCGCAGGCACGCTCGCGGCGGTCGGCGCGTTCATCATCTGCACCAGCGTCAGCCTGAACACCAGCTACCGGTTCACGGGCGACCCCGAGGGCCTGGACATGACGAGCACGCCGGAGCGGCTGCTGGCATGCGCTGCGTTCGAGTCGCTGATGGCCATGTGCGTACTCGGCGCCCGCGAGCGCATGGCCGACACTGACAGCCGGAGCGGTGGTTGGTACGGCTCTGCCGTATGGATCTTCGCAGCTCTGTCGGCGGTACCTGCCTACGTCGAGGGTGCCGGCTTCACGGCGGCCACCATGGTTCGAATCATCATCGGCTCGTTCGGCTCGGCCCTGGCCGCCCACTCCGCTCTTGGTCTTGAGCTGCGACACCGCACAGGCGAAGAGTCGCAGACCGCCATGGCCCAGATCATGCGCGACTTGCGCGAGCGCCTGATGGCCCGTCTGGGCCTGGCCCACCGCAGCCGTTCTGCAGAGGAGATTGCCAGAGACCGCGCGCTCAGCAAGGCCGTGGACCTGTACGACCAGTACACGCGCCTGCCGGACGACGAGAAGTCGAAGCGAAAAGGGCTCAAGCTCGCCAGGCGTCTCGCCGTCTGGCAGGACCGTGCCGAACTTGCCACGGACGAGGCACAGCGGGACCTTTACCGGTCGCGGGTGGCACAGAGGCAGTACGCGACCGCACTTCACATCCACGATGCCGACTCGCCCTGGAACCAGCCGAGCGCCGCCCAGGTACGCGCGCAGGCTCTGGACACGCTGGAGGGGCACGCTCGGCACATGGAGAACGTGGCCAGTGACGCGGAGGCCGCACTACGGGCACAGATTGGCGCGCTCGGCACAACCCCGACGGCACACGGCGGCACGCCCGTGCCAGGGCCGCGTGCCGAGGCGGTACCGGAGGTCGGGCCCGAGGTGGAAGAGGAGCCGGCGGTCTGTATCGACCCCGCCGCCAGGAAGACCGACGAGCCGCCTAAGGCAGTGGCGGCACAGGGCCGCACATCCGAAGTCATCACGGCCCGTGTGCCGCATGAGGTCGAGGAAGAGGCCGAGAAGGAGGTCGAGAAGGAGGCCGAGGGACCGGAGCCGTTGAAGGATCTGCGGAGCTACCCGACGAAGCGGGCCGCCCTTGAGGCTCTGTACCACCACCGGATCGACCCCGCCGACCAGCGAGCGACAAACGCGATTGCCGAGGAGCTGCGGACCGAGCTCGCGAACCACGGCATCACTCTGGACCGAGGTCCGGCCAACCGCTACATCCGCCCTTTGCGGCCGAAGCAGGACCAGGATCAGGCCAAGGCCGACAGTGGGGAACTGGTCGGCGTGTGACCCAAAGCCGGGGGTGCGGCACGTCGGCCGCCCCCCCGGGGGCTCAGCGGCACACGTCTGTGCCGCCCAGACTCCAGGGGAAGTAATGAGCACTACGACCAGCACATCAACGGCACAGGACGGCAGCAGGTCGGCCCCAAGAGCACTGGCGAGTGTGCCAACGTTGCGTGAGACGGAATTGAGCGAGCGCCTGTCCTCAGCTGGTGACCGCGTACGGCTTGCACTGGATACCAGCGCCGCCATTCAGACGGCCCAACAGGACGCGGCGGCGGCACGCCGAGACGCCATGGAGGCACGCACCGAGGCACAGAGGGCCGAGACCGCCGCCATGGCGGCGCAGGTCGAGGCCGACTACGCCGACGAGCGGGCCGCCGCCGCTGTTGAGGAAGCGGTGCACCTGCGTCGGCAGCTCGTCGAGGCCGAGACTGCACACCACACGGAGAAGTTGGCACGGCGTCAGGCCGAGGGCGGGCATGCCGTCGCGGTGCAGCTCGCCGAGCAGGCACAGCACGCTGCCGAGGAGGCACGCGCCGAGGCCGCCG
>NZ_JBEOST010000027.1:30137-72303 GCF_040303145.1 Streptomyces sp. NPDC096079 | reverse complement strand
CAGGCCCGCCAACGGGCGGAGGCCGCCGCAGAGTCGGCACGGGCGGCGGTCGAGGAGGCACGCGCCGAGGCGGACTCGGCACGGCGTCAGGCCGAGGGCGGGCATGCCGTCGCGGTGCAGCTCGCCGAGCAGGCACAGCACGCTGCCGAGGAGGCACGCGCCGAGGCCGCCGCCTTGCGTGGGCAGCTCGTGGAGGTTCGGCGGCAGCTGGACGACGAGCACCAGGCCCGCCAACGGGCGGAGGCCGCCGCAGAGTCGGCACGGGCGGCGGTCGAGGAGGCACGCGCCGAGGCGGACTCGGCACGGCGTCAGGCCGAGGCCGAGCAAGTGGCACAGGGCGGGGCAGATTCGGCACGGGCGGCAGTCTCACAGTCGGACGATTCCACGGTAGCGGCCACCAGCACCCCTCGGCCGCGAGTCCAGCCCAAGCGGAGGAGCCGTCGAGCTCGCTAGCTAGCTCGCTAGTTCTCTTTCTAGCGTGCGCCCTCGATCGCCCATGGAGAAGGTACGCGGTACGACTGGAGCGGCTCCGTCGACGGCTCACCTAAAACGCTGAGGGCCCCGACCTTCGAGGTCGGGGCCCTCGCTTGTTGCGATCGCCTACAGCGTGCCGTTGCTCACCGCGGCCAGCACCTGGTCGAAGGCGGCGCGGGAAACGATCACCGTCGGCCCGTCCTCGCGCTTGGAGTCGCGCAGGCAGGTCCACGTGCGGAGGTCGGCCAGCTCCACGCACTCGTTACCACCCCCGCCGGAGTACGACGACTTCCGGAAGTCGGCCCCCGCGAGCTCCTCGGCGGAGGGCTTCAGTGTGCTCATGCGTCGTACTCCTTGCGGTATGCGCTCAAGATCTTCAGGGAAGCGTCGGTGTCCGCCGCCTGGCTGCGAAGGTAGTCCATTGCAGTGGTGTACCGCCTCACCTGGTCGGCGGTATCCATGTAGAGCCCGCCGCCGAGGAGTTCGGCGTAAGCCGAGGTGATGCCGCCGCTGGTGATGGTGACGAAGTGTCCGACGCCGGCGGCGGCGTGTGCTCCCGTGGCGAGTGGCAAGACCTGAATGTTGATGTGCCGCCGCTGTGTCTGCTCGATGAGGTGGTCGAGCTGGGCGGCCATTACCGCCGTGTTGCCGACCTGGCGTTTGAGCACGCCTTCGTCGAGGACGGCCCAGAGGTGAAGAGGTGCGGGCCGGTTCAGGACCTCCTGGCGCTTTATGCGGGAGTCCACCTGCCGGGTGACGCCGTCGAGCGGCTCGCGGACCTCCTGGCCCAGGTGGACGGCCATTGCGTATTCGCGGGTCTGGAGCAGGCCGGGGATGACCGAGGGTGCGAAGGCTGTCTCTTCCTCCGCTTCTTGTTCGAGGCTGACGAGCGGGTGGAGCCATTCGGGTACGGCCCCGCCCACGGCCCACCAGCCGTCGGTCAGGCTCTCCGCGAGCTTGGTGAGCGCGGCGACTTCCTCAGGCGTCCCGCCAGCGGCCTCGGCGATCAGCCGCACGGTACGGGCCTTGGGCTTGGCTTTGGCTGTCCAGTCCTCATAGCGCTGGACCGTCGATTTCCCGTAACCCGCAGCCTTGGCGACATCTTCGAGCGTGAGGCCCGAGCGGGTCCGGAGCTCTGCCAGTCCCTTAGCGATCTGTAGCCGGCGCGGCCCCTGCGCTGTCATGTGCGGCCCTCCCTTTGAGTCGTCGTCAGTCTGGCCAGCAGCGACGGCCGGGGCAAGGTCAGTGAGTGCGGTCATGGCGTGCATATGCCACCTCCACGGGAATCCCGTTATGGGATTCCCATAGCGGGTTTCCCAGTGCCACACTGCCAGAAGCCGCTACGGACAGGTAGACGAAATTCACCCAGGGTGATCGCGGTCCGGTCGGCGCGTACAGATCGGAGTACGGCATGCGGGCTCACGCGCAGCAGGACATCCGGGCTGACGACGTGGATTTGCAGGCCCTGACGAGCGAGCAACGCGCGCGGCTGCACGGTCTCCGGTGCGCCCGCTGCGGCGCAGGAAGCCCCCACATCCCCGCCGGATACGCCTACAGCAGGACCAGCGGAGGGGGACGGCTCGGGTGGCCCGTGAAGGTATGCGCCAATTGCCCATCCAACGCAGGGGGTTGAGGACATGAGACGAGATGTGCCGGACGCCGGAGCCCTGTGGCTCGCGGAGTCTTCCCGAGGGAACAAGTCGTGGGCGGTCTGGCCCCAATGGGCCCACCGGACCTACGCGGTTCTTCCCACCGGTGTGGGATGGGACGTGATCGCCATGCCACAGCACCGGCTGACCGGGGCGGCCGAGCACCGGCGGGAGGCCTGGGCGGACGTCCCGATCCTCGCCGACCTCGGCGCCGGGTACGTCTACGTGTGGGTCCCCGCCGGCACCGCCCGAAGGTGGGCCGTGCCTGGCACGACCGCCCTCGGGCCGCTGTGGTGGATCGCGGTTCCCCGCCCGGGCGGCCCGCAGGTTCCCGCACGCCAGTGGATCGCAGCCCCGGGTCGGACCCCGCGTCTGATGGACCCCGAGGCGCTGCGCGAGGCCCTGCTCGCCGCAGCGGCGCCCGGCATCCGAGGGGAGCGGTGAGTATGAGCGCGATCATCCCCCACCTGTTCCGGGTGCGGGTACCGGGCCCCGAGGACGGCCCCGACTTCCGCGAGGTCCGCACCTTACCGGCCGAGGCGGCCGACACCCCCGAAACGGCCGCTCTGCGGGCGGGGGTGATGTACGGCCTGCTGTGCCTGCCCGCTGCGGAGGTCGAGCGGCTGGCCCGCCTCGCCGGCGAGCTCGCCCGGCACGTGGCCGAGCGTGTCCTCAGTGACACCCTCCTGCTCGTCACGGACTACCACCGCGGACTGGTCACGATCAGCGTGATCGCGCCCGCCGGAGAGGTCTGGAAGCAGCTGGACCCCCGCTCGCTCACGCACGTCGAGCCGGCAGACCAGACCGGCGTCATCCAGCACGACATGGGCCCCAGCGCCTACATCCAGGTCCAGGCGGTGCGGTCATGATCCACTGTGAGACCTGGGCCGGACTGCCCGGCGAGCCCTACCTCTGGCTCCTCGCGCGTGACAACGCCCCGACACCATGGGCCGCCGTGCGACGGCTGACGGGGGCGGCCGAGCACCTCGCCGGTCGGCTCGACGCCGACCCCGACGACTCCCGTCCGTTCCCCGGCGCCACCCTGCGCCTGTGGCTCGACGACCGCATCGGATGCGAGGACGTGGCGCACCGGCTCAGCACCGGCGCGTACGTCCCGGAGGTGGTCACCATGACCGGCCCCGGTCACGTCGTCTACACGCTCGCCGCGATGCCCGCCGACGGGTGCGTCTGCCACCGGCCCCGGCCCCTCACCGCCTCCGAGGCGTCCATGGGCGCGCTGGCCGCCGTGACGGGCGGGGGGTCGGCATGATGCCCCCCACCGCGCACGACGTGCTCGCGATGGCGGGCGAGCAGGTCCTCACCGCGGCGCGGCTGCGGTGGCCGGGCGCCGAGGTGGTGCCGGGCCCGGTGATGCCGAGCGTCACCAGCTACGTGCAGCTCCTCGACGTCGACGGCCGCCTTCTCTACGCCAAGGTCTCGGTGTGCGGGGTGTCGCTGGTGTCCGTACTGCGCGGGGCGTGCGGCGACCTGGCCACCGTCCGGGCGAGGCAGGCGGCGTATCTGGTCTCGCCCGGCTCGCTCATGGCGCGCGAGGCCGCGCAGCTGCGGACCCTGGCCGGTCCCGCCGCCCTCGCCACCGTCCCGCTCCCCGAGTACAGCCGCGGCGTCCTGTTCACCGAGCCGGTGCCCGGGCCGACGCTCGCGGACCTGATGGCGGCCGAGCCCGGCCGGACCGGCGAGCTCCTCGCCCTGGTCGTGCGCGACGTCGCCGAGGGCCTGGCCCGCGACGGCGTCACGGCCGCCGTCGACCGGGGCCAGATCCGCGAGCGCGGCATCGCCGACACCTTCGCCCGCAAGTTCAACGGGATCTCCGGCCTGCTGTATCTGCGGGAGACGGGCTACGGCGACGTCCTGGACGGCGTGGTCATCCGCCTGCGCAAGGCCCGCCGGACGCGCCCGCTGCCGGGCGTGCGCGGCATCGTCTACGGCGACCTCAAGCCCGAGCACGCCGTCTTCCCCGACGGCGGCGCCGGGCGGCCGGTGTACCTGGATCCGGGGCTGATGCGCGGTCACGCGGTCGCGGACACCGCCAAACTCACCTCCCGCACGGTGCTGGGACTGATCGGCCTCCCGGCCGCCCCCGACGCCGTCCCCATGATCCTGGCCGGGCTCGACTCCTTCGTCCGGGCCACGGCCCGGCGCCTGCCCGCCGCCGAGCGGGAGGCGTGGCTGCGCGAGCTCGTGCTCCTGGCCCTCATGGACACCACCAACATCCTCACCACCTACCTCACGGCGCCGGCGGACCTGCCGCTGTCCGCCCACGCCGCCGGTGTCCGCACCCGCGCCCGCCAGGTGACCGCACTCCTGGACCACGCCACCGCGCCGCTCCTGGCGGACGCCGACGGGCCGGCGCTGTGGCGGCTGTACCTGACCTGCGCACGAAAGGCGGTATCCGCATGAAGGTCGGACTGGTCGGAGCGGGCGCGGTCGGGCAGAGCGTCGGCGCCCTCCTCGTCGGCTCCGGATGGTGCCAGGAGGTCCTCGTCGCCTCCGGCTCCGAGGTCAGCGCCCACGGGCTCGTCACCGATCTGGAGGACCTGACCCAGGTCACCGGCTCACCGGTCCGGGTGGCCGTCGCCGCCCCGCAGACCATGGGTGACTGCGACGCGGTCGTCCTCTCCCCGCGCGCCAAGTTCACCAACACCGCGGCGTCGGACGTGCGCATGGCCGGACTGGCGGCGAACGCCCCGGTCGTTGCCGCGCTCGCCCGGCACCTCACCGGCTACCCCGGTGTGGCGGTGATGGTCACCAACCCCGTCGACATCCTGGCGCGTCTGTTCGCCGAGGTGTCCGGCTGCCCGCGCGTGCTGGGAGTCGGCTCCGCCACCGACACCGCCCGCTACCGCCTCACCCTGGCCCGTCTACTGCGCGTGCCCACCGACGCCGTGCGCGGGCACGTGATCGGCGAGCACGGCGACACCGCCGTCATCTGCGCCTCCACCACCACCGTCCACGGCCGCCCCGCCCCGGTGCCCATGCAGCGGGTGCGCGACGAGCTCGCTGCCCGGCCCCGCCGGATCAGCGCCGGGATCGGCCGCACCCGCTCCGGCCCCGCCGGCGCCGTCCTGACCGCCCTGACCCACGCCCTCGGCCTCACCGACGGCGTGACCGAGGTGTCGATGCGTCAGGACGGCGGCGTCTGGCTCGGCATGCCGGTGCGCTACACCCGCGGAACAGCGGCCCTGTGCCCGCCGCCTCTCGACCCCTCCGAGGCCGCCCAGCTCGCGGCGTCCACGGAGAAGCTCCACACCGCCTACACCCAGCTCGACAAGGAGATCTGACCCGTGAGCGCTGTACGTATCGCCACCGCCGACGGCCCGGCCGTCACCGTGACCAGCACCGGTGAGGCCGTCCCGGCATGGGCCGCCCGTTACTTCGGTGCCTGGTGGACCGCGACGCCGGTCACGGACCTGGCCGGGCCCGTGGTCTCCGGCGACGTCGACGAGGAGGAGCTGCGCGCCCTGACGGCCGTGGTCGACGGCTCCTCGCCTGAGCGGATCGAGTACGCCGGCGCCGAGATGCTCTGTGTCCGCGAGGGTGCCATGGTCACGGCCGTCCAGCCGGGCGAAGGCCTGGCTTACCGGTGGGACGCGGAATGGAAGCTGCTGCGGATCGTCGGCACCGACGAGACCGCCGTGGCCACCGCCGCCGCCCGCCTGGCCCGCGAGGTCGTCCGGGCTCAGCTCCTGGCCGACGGGTGGGCGATCCTGCACGCTTCCGCCGTCACCGGCCCGGACGGGGCCACGATCCTTACCCTCGGCGACAAGGGCGCGGGCAAGACCACCACCGCCTTCACCCTCGCCCGCGCCGGATGGGCGATGCTCGCCAACGACCGGGTTTTCGCCCGCGTCGACGACACCGGCACCGTGCGGGTGCTGCCCTGGCCGTCCGCCGCCGCGATCGGCTTCGGGCTCCTGGAGGCGCTCGACCTGTTCGAGACCACCCGCGAACGTCTCGCCTCCGGCGAGCAGATGCACCCCACCCAGCACCAGAAGGTGACCGACGCCCTCCTCGCCGGCGACCGCACGCCCCTGTGGAAGAAGAACGGCAAGGGTGAGCTGAAGCCCCAGTACTTCCCCGACCAGCTCACGACCTGGCTGTCCATCCCGCTCGCCACCCAGGGCCACGCGGCCGGGATCCTCTACCCGCAGATCACCGCCGATGCCGCCCACCGGCTGATCGAGTACTCGCGCGGCGTCCAGGACGGCGACTTCTTCGACGAAACCACCGAGGACCGCTACCCCGACGCCTTCGGACTCCTGCCCCCGCCCGTCGACCACACCGCCCTGCGCGCCGCCTTGGAGGAACTGCCCCGCCAGGGCCTCGTGATGGGACACGACCCCAGCGCCAACGCCACCCTCCTGAAGGACGCCGTGGCCCGTCTGAGCGTCTGACCCCGAGACCGCCGGTCCGTACCCCCATAACGGACCGGCCTCCACCCGGTGCCCCTCCTCGCCCCAGCCGCGCGAGGAGGGGCATTCGGCCGCCCGGGAGTGGTTGAGACGCTGGTGTCAGAATCTCCGCCACCGGGCACCGTCTAGCCGCCCCACCGCACACCGATGCGACCGTTACGCGAGGACCTGACCGAGATGGTCCCGGGGGCGTCCCGTGAGCTGGCGGTGCAGGGCCTCGGCCCGTGAACGGATCAGCCCCTCGCGGTAGGGGCCGGGGAGCCGGTCGAGTACGCCGGCGGCCATCTCTGCCGCCGCCGTGGGATCGCCGTCCACATGCAGGCACGCGGCGGTGTCCATGGCCAGCAGCGCGCGGGTCATCACGGACGGGGAGAGGGTGAGGTCGAGCGCGTCCTCCTGCGCGGCGTACGCGGCCGACGTGTCGCCGAGGAGGGTGTACGCCTGCGACAGGTGCACGGCATGCTTCTGCCCCGGGTAGCCGAACCACGTGTCGGCGCTCTCCTGGCCGTCGAGCCGGTCGGCGAGATCCCGGGCGTCACGCACCGCGAGCCCGGCGCCGCCAGTGTCGCCGAGTGCGGCGAGCGCCCGGGCGGTGACCGCCGCGGACAGTGCGGCGGCGGCCGTGGGCGCGGTGCCGGCCTCGCGGCGGGCGAGCGCGGCGAGACGGGCGGCCTGTTCGGGGGCGCCGTAATTGAGCGGCACCATGGCGTGCCGGGCGAGGACCCAGGCGGTCATCCGCCGGTCCCCGGACTCGCGCGCGGCCCGCTCGGCGGTGGCGAACCAGCGGTGTGCGTCGCGCTGGTCGCCGCGGTCGTGCTGAACGATCGCGACGAGCCCGGCGATCCCGGCGGCGGTCCGCGCGAGCTCGGCCCGGTCCCTTGCGGGGTGAGCCCGGTTGAGGACCTGGCCCAGCAGGTCGAGGTCGTCGCGCATCTCGGCGAGCACCACGTGCGGGGAGCGGCCCCGGTAGCCGCCCCGGTGCCGCTCGAACGCCGAGGCCAGATAGGCCAGGTCACCGGCTCCGGAGCCGGTCAGCCCCCCGTCGATGCCCTCCCGGGCCTGCGCGATGCCGGGCAGCGCGGAGATCCCCGCCGCTGCCGCTGCCGCTCCGATGAACCGCCGCCTGTTCACGTCCGCCTTCTTTCTGCCCTGGTGCCGCCGGTACTCCCGGGATGTGGCCACGGCCCGCCGCACCTCTGCGGCCGTGAGCCCGTACGCGGCGGCGATCTGCTCGTGCCAGATGGCCACCGGCAGCCGCCGCTCCGTCTCCCACCGCTTGAGGTTCTCCGGGTCGAACCACCGGCCGCCCTGGGCGGCCTCCACCAGCCGGGCCTGCTGCTCGCGCGTGCGGCCTGCCTCCTCACGGACGCTGCGGAGTAACGCGCCGATCCCGTCCGGGCACATCATGAGCCGCCCCCTGCCGTGCGTCGGTGTAATCGCATCCTTGGCCCCCCGCTCTGGCCCCCCGCAGGGCGAAACGCACCCCCGCGCGGCCCCTCTGTGAGGGTGTGCCCGCCCCGTTCAATGGACGAACGCCCGCCGGGCACCCGGCCTCTCCCCGATGCTCCCGCCGCAGGAGAGGCCTCCCGGGGGCGCCACTCGAACGTCGATCGAGAGGAGCACGACCATGACCCTGACGGCCCCCGAACAGACCGCCAAGCCGGCGCCGCACGCCGAGTACCGCGACCCCCGCGCCTACGTGAAGCCCGAGGTCTGGGACCGCGAGATCGCCCTCATGATGCGCGACTACCCGTTCGACGAGGTGATGGCCACCCGCCTGCTGCACGCCGCCGTCTCCTACCTGATCACCGCGATGGAGAAGTGGGGCCAGGGCCTGGAGATGTGCTGTGGCCGGATCGTCGACATCGCCGTCCACACGTTCATCCTCGACACCGTGAACTACCGCGAGTTCTGCGCCGCCAACTTCGACGGCCGGTTCCTGGAGCACATCCCGGAGATCGCGTTCAAGTACGACGGCTCCGTCGAGCGCACGGCCCAGATCATCGCCGACAACGGGTTCGAGGTGGACTGGAAGCTGTGGGAAGCGGACTACGCCAAGTGCGGCCCGTGCTCCCCGGGGTCCAACTGCCACTGACCTGCGGGCCGTAAGGCCGGCGGTACCCCGTGCCCGGGGGCGCGTCCGCGCTCCCGGGCACGGCCACGGCCCCCCTCCTTCGGGCGACCTACACCGCATTGCCCTCCGCGCGGCGGGAGGCCACCGGTAGGTTGACGGTCCTCGCCGTCCGGCCCGCGTACCCCGGAGGACCCGTTCATGACCAGCGCCGCCCCCACCACCCCGGCCGAGTACTGGGACAAGTACAAGCCCTATCGCGGAGACGGAGAGCAGCCCCGGCCCCTGGCCGGGGCTTTCGACTGGACCGGGCTCGCCGACGGCGGGCCCGGCGCCGAGGTCCTGGGCACCCCGGCGACCGCCCTGGACCTCGGGCCGGCGGAGGGCGAGAACGCCGCCGTCCTCGCCCGCGCGGGAGTGGAGGTCACCGCGGTGGATTTCTCGGCCGTGCAGGTCGACCGCGCCCGACGCCTCTGGGACGGCGAGCCCCGGCTCACGTTCGTGCACGCTGAGGCGTGCGCCTTCCTCGACCAGGAGCCCCGCCGGTTTGATGCGATCTACTCGACGTGGGGAGCGGTCTGGTTCACCGACCCCGAGGAGCTGTTCCCGCGCGTCGCCGCACGGCTCACGCCGGGCGGGATCTTCGGGTTCTCGCACCGTGAGCCCGTCGTCGGGCAGTACGGCGCGCAGGAGATGGGCGGGAAGTGGCTGGAGGGCCGCGAAACCGAGCTGACCGTGTGGCGCTGGCAGTACGGGCCCGAGCAGTGGGCCGACATCCTCAAGCGCCACGGCTTCACCGCCGTCGACGCGAAGGTGCTGCCAAACCCGGACCCGGCCGCCCTCGGCACGCTCCTGATCACCGCCACGACCGCGCCCTGACTCCCCGGCCCACGACTGGGCGACAGTGAGGCCCCGGCGCTCGCCGGGGCCTCACTGTTGTGACAGGCGCCTGCCACAGGCGGCCCCGTCAGGGGGAAGGGCACGTGATGAGTAGGTCAGCCCCACTCGGGGTCGGCCATCAGGCCCCAACCGGGGTTGCCGCCGCGGAAGTCCCAGTTCGGATCGGCAGCCACCCCCCACCCGCTGTCGAGCAGGCCCCATCCGATGTCGAAACGCATGCCTCATCCCCTCCCGGTACGCGGGCCCATGGTTCGGACCCGGACCGGTGACGCTACCCCTGACCAAGGGAAACAGGTAGATCGATCGGCTGCTGTCGTCAGGTGCTGGACCGGCGCTCGCGCATGATCGTCCAGCGGCCCGGCCGCCGACGGCGGCCCGGCTTCCACTGCACCCAAAGCCCGGTTCGGCCCGCGCGCTGCCGGTCGAGCTCGCGCGACAGTTCATCGGCGGGCAGCGACAGGGACCGGGTCCCGATAGTGCGGCGCAGTACGACCCGCAGCAGCGAGCGCAGCTCTGCCGGGTCCTCCATGAGCGGCTCGACGAGCTCGTCGGGCGCGTGCCACGCGCCGTGGCTGAACGGGGCACCGGTCCCGGTCGCCCCGGCGGCCCTCGCCATCAGCGAGCGCGCGGTGTCGACGAACCGTGCCGCCAGAGGCGCGGTCAGCAGATCCATGATCTGCGAGTCGCTGGCGCCCTCAGGCACCTCGCCGCGCTCCACCAGGAGGTCCCGCAACCAGTCGCGGGAAGTCGGCGAGGAGTGACCGAGGAAGTTCCGCCACTTGGTCAGCTCCGTGAAGAACGCGTTCTCCGACTCGCTCCACGCGAACGCCTCGGCCCTGGGGTTGAGGATCGCCGCCGACGCGGTGACCTCCTTGGCCCGCTTCATGAACCTCATGCTGTCCACGGTGTTCGCGGCCCGGATGTGCGCCCAGTTGATGAACGCCTCCACGGAGGCCTGGACGAGGACCACGGTGGATATCACCGCATCGCGCTCCCGGGCCCGGCGCTCCAGACCGCTGAGGCCGCCGGCGCGTTCCTGCTCGGCCTGCTCGGCGTACATGGCAGCGCGACGGCTCTCGACGTCGGCCCTGCGGAACATCACCTGGGCCAGGTCGACGTCGTGGCGGGGGTCCGGTGCCGGCTCGGCGGCAGGCAGCGCAGTGTTGCTGATGGTCATGCCCCGATGCTGGCAGCGCGCGGCACGCCTCCGCACGAGATTTCCCGGGGCACCCGAGACCCTCGGTGTCAGGACGCTCGGCGGTAGGCGCCCGCCGGCCGCACGACCGTGTGCCCCCACTTCTGGTTGAGCCGGTCGAGCACCGGCTCGATGCGCAGCCGTGCCTCCCGCTCGGGATCGAGCGACAGCTGAGTGCCGGGCCCGTCCTCGGCGGCCGTCAGCTCCTCGGCGGTGACCGTGACCCGTCGGACGCGGGCCCGCTGGAACGCGAGCCCGTCCCACGACTGCCACACGGCTGTGCGGAGGTCCTCGGTGTGCGCGGACGGGGCCCGGAGCTTGCGTGTCCGCGCGACGGTCGAGCCGTCCGCGAGCCGTACGGACAGGGTGAGGGCGCGCGCGATTTGCCCGCGACCGCGCAGCCGCCCGGCGAGCTCGGCGACCAGGTCGAGCAGCGCGGCCCGGACGAGGACCGGGTCGAGCATGTCCCGGTCGAAGTCGTGCCGGGCCGAGGTCGACTCCGGCCGGCGCAGCGGCACCACCGCACGAGGATCGATCCCGCGAGCCCTCTGCCGCAGCGTCCGCCCGGCCTTCCCGCCGACGACGCGGCACACGACCTCCTCGGGCATGGCCGCAACTGCGCCGATCGTGTGCAGCCCGTACCGGCGCAGCGTCGCCGCCTGCGCGGCGCCGACCCCGTACAGGGCATCGACCGGCAGCGGCGCCAGGAAGTCGGACACGGCCCGCTCGTCGGGCAGGCACAGCACACCGCCCGGCCCGGTCCGGGCCGAGGCGGTCGCGGCCGTCGCGACGGTGTCCGCGACGCCGATACGGACGTCGACCCCGTGCAGCAGGGCCCGCACCCGCACCCGCCGGGCGAGCTCGCCCGGCTCCGTGCCGTGGAGCCGGAGCACGCCGCCGACCTGGCCGAGGGCCGCCGAGGGCGGCAGGGGCTGGACGAGCGGGGTGACGTCCCCGAGGACGTCCAGGACGCGCCGGTACTCCTCGGGCCCGATGTCCGGACGGCACCGCACGTGCATGATCACGCTCGCGCTCATGCCCCGCTCACCCCGTCCCCGCGTCCGGCGTGGACGAGCTCGCGCAGCGCGACCCGCGCCGCCGGCCCGCCCGCGGCCGTCGCCCAGAAGGGGTGCCACCACAGCCGCACGGACAGCCGCAGCAGCCGCCGCCGCAGCACCGTCGTGCTGCCGGTGCCCACGCTCGCGAGCTCGGCGTAGGCGTCCGTCCACGCCGTCTGCGTGCGGATGAGATCGGGAGGGTAGGCGTTGCGGTCCACCCCTCTAGTGAAACATGTGTTCGAATTCCGGGGCCAGGGGGCGGGCGCGATCTCGACCGCCGCCCGCGGGATCGGGGTCCGGGGCCCGGAGAAGCTCCTCGACAACCTGTCCCGGACACGGAAGATCGTGTCCCGGCCGTAGGCACGCCCCGGGCCCTCGCCGAGTCGATCCGGCGAGGGCCCGGGAGGCGGCGTGCGGTCTGGGACTAGTCGATCTGGGTGCAGACGGACGGCGTGAGGTACCGCTCGGAGACCCACCCGACCGTCCCGGCCCGGATGCCGGAGCGCGAGCGCTCCGAGAGGGTCACCCGGTACCAGCCGCCCGTCTTACGGTCGACGTCGACCAGGTCCCCACGGGACAGATGCCCCAGCGAGGCGTGACTGGTGCCCGGGCCCGACCTCAAGTTCACGTTCGAGCCGGCCACGTCGTACCCGCAGGAGTTGAGCCCTGCCGTCGTCCGGGCCGCGGCGGTGTCGACCGTGGCGAGCGCGGGCGCGGTGCCCGCCAGGAGCGCGGCCACAGCCGCGCCGCAGATCATGAGTCGTCGCATGGACGGACCAACACCCGCGCCCCGGTGAGGTGTCACGGCCGCACGCCCACGACCACCCCGACGAGCGATGGGCCCGGAAGTGCTCCGGGCCCATCGTGCTCACCGGAACGGCGCCGCCGAGGCCGACGGCACGTCCCGGTCGGACCGCGCGCTCTCCTCGACGCTGCCCACCGGGCTCGCGCCGAAGAAGATCACGAGCACTCCGGCGACGGCGGCGCCCACCGTGGCGGTCGCGACGAGGTCGCCCTGACCGTTCGTCCGTTCCGTCCGCTTGAAGGTGATGTACGCGGACAGGACGACCAGGACCAGGAGGAAGGCGTGGTCAGGGTTGATTACCAGCAGGGTCACCAAGACTCCGAGGTTCGGGGAGCCGTACGTACGGCTCCGCGTCAGCAGGGGAGCCCTCCGGTTGCAGGCGAAACGGCCCCTGAACTGGGGCAATGGCGGATGTCCTGCATTCCATGGTGTGACGGGGGTCACAGTGGGAGGGCTTTTTTTTGAGGGGCGGGACGCTTGGTCCCCGTGCTGCCCCTGCCGTCTGCTGCGTGATGTGACGACACGTCGAAGGACGCGGTCGGTGCTCGGCTGTCCCCCAGTGTACCGGGGAGCCTCACCGCGGCTCGAAGACTCGGAGAGCCTCTGGCCCAGGGCAAGGTGACGGGCCGTCGCCCCGCGTCCTCCACATGGCCGAGCGCGCCGAGCCGCCCCGCCCCGGCACGCCGATCCTGGCCGGGTGGAGTTCCCCGTACCCCTGGCCCTCGCCCAGGCCGTGCCCGTTCTTCCGCACGCCCGCCCGGGGGTCTGGTGGTACGAGCCGAAGTTCGACGGCCACCGCATCGCCCTCTTCCGCACCGCGGAGACGGTGCGGCTCCAGGCCCGCTCCGGCCGGGACGTCACGTCGCCGTGGATGGATATCGCGGTCGCCGGCATGGTCCTGCAGCCCGGGACGGTGCTCGACGGCGAGGCCGTCATCTGGCACGACGGAAGACTCGACTTCGCCGCCGTGCAGGCCCGTGCCGCGAGCAGCATCGACCGCTCCCGCGTCCTCGCCGCCCGCCTCCCCGCGTCCTACGCCGTCTGGGACGTCCTCGAACACCCCGACCACGGAGACGTACGCGGCCGCCGCTACACCGAACGCCGCCGTCTCCTCCTCGAACTCCTCGCCGACATCGGCCCCCCGATCCAGCCCGTCCCCGCCACCGACGACTACGACACCGCCCGCGTCTGGTACGAGACCCTGCGCGCCCAGGACATCGAGGGCATCGTCTGCAAGCGGGCCACGAGCACCTACAAGCCCGGCCGGATCTGGCAGAAGGTGAGGCACGCGGACACCACCGAGGCCGTCGTCGTCGGCTACACCGGCGCCGCCGCACGCCCCCGCGCGCTCGCAGTCCGCCTCGCCGACGGCCGCACCGTCCTCACCCAGCGGCTGTCCGCCGCGCTCGCCCGGGACGCCGCCGCGTACCTCACGACGGCCACCCCCGGCCCGCCGGCCACCACCGCCGCCGGGGACACTTTCACCACGACCGCCGTCGAGCTGGTGGTGGAGGTCCTGGAGGGCACCACCCGGCACCAGGTTGTCACCGCCACCCGCGTCCGCTGACCAGGAGCCCCGCCGTGCCGTACATCGTCACGCTGAAGTTCAAGTCCGGCGGGCCGCGCGTCACCGGCACATGGGACGACGAGGACCCTGCCGACCGCCGGTTCAGGTCCTGGGTCGGGCTCTACGGCAGCGACACCACCACCGTCATTACGCTCACCGAGCAGACCCCGGACGGCGGCGAACGGCTCATCAGGCGCTGGCCCGAGCAGGAGGCATGACCCCATCGAGCGAGGTGACCGCCCACCCGCCCTCGCGTTGATCCCCTCATGAACAAGATCATCACGACACTCGTCGCCGCCGGACTCCTCACCGCCGCGATCGCCCCCGCCGCGATCGCCGCCGTCCCCATCGACCCCGCGACCCGCGACGCACACATCACGCTCACCGTCGCCCGCACCCAGGGCGAGACCGAGAGCCTCGGAATCGTCTACCTCGACTGCCCCGGAACGCCCGGACAGAACCACCCCTACACCGCCCAGGCCTGCACGGACCTGCACACCGCCGGAGGGGACTTCGACCGCCTCCCCGGCACGGACAGGGCCATCTGCTCGAACGACTCCGCCCCCGTCACCGTGACCGCGCACGGCACCTACCGCAGCCGCACAGTCCACTGGGAGCACACGTACGAAAACGACTGCGAGCGCCAGCTCGCGACCGGGCTCCTCTTCGAATTCTGACCCCCTGACACACTGTCGGGCCCGCACCGAGACCGGACCCCACTACCCTCGCTGACAGGCGGGCCGAGCCGACTGGTCGTCGTTACGCTCCCCTGGCCCGCCTCCCCGCTCGTGCCCTCGTCCCCCCAGACGAGGGCACGGCCACATCAGCCGGAGCCGGCCCCCCGAACCGTCAGCACCAGTCCGACCGCGTCGATCCTCGGAGCCGGTCACTCGTCACGGTGGACCCGGGCCGCGCCGCCCCCAGACCCCGCACGAGATCCGGCAGCGTGATCACATGCACCCCCGCCGTACCGTGATCCTCGCCCTGGCCGTGCTCGTCACGAGCGGCTGCGTGGCCGTCCCCTCAACTCCGGGCCCCCGTCCGTCGGCCGCCCGGCCCGGCGGCCTTGCCGCAGCCGCCGACCGGCCGCCCGCCCCGATCCCCACATGGCCCGAGCCCACCCAGGCCGCACCCCGCGAAGACCTCTCCACCACCGACCCCCGCCCCGCCCCCACGCCGCCGGCGACCACCCCCGCGCCCGCAGCTCCGGCAGCCCAGCACCCGCACACCGACCAGCCGAGCCGCCGTTCGACGCCGGGGAAGGCCGCCAAGACCAAGGCGCACAAGAAGGGTTCGAAGGGGTCGACATCCGCGACCAGGAAGAACCGAAAGACCCCGCCTCCGCAGAAGCGCCAGACGGCCCCGCGGCGACAGCAGGCCGCCCACGGGCAGGCACCGGAGATGCGCCGGCTCTGCGCTCAGGCCCGGCAGATCGGCGCCCCCATGGGCGCCGCCGATCTCTGCCGCAGCATGTACGGCCGTTGACCCGGCCGGGCCGCGCGGCCGGGGGTCACTCCCCCGCGTAGGCGACGGCCAGGACCGTCAGCGTGCTGGTGGCGGCACCGACCATGATCACCGCCGTGACGTGGCCGCGGGCGACGGTACGGATGATGCCGTCGTCCTCGCCGTACGGCTCGGAGTGCCCGAGAGGATCCTCCTGCGCGTCGACGAGACAGACCGCGAGGTCCCGGCGTGCGCGATCGGGGAGCTGCTTGTACGTGTCGAAGACATCGCCGGGGAACGAGAGCCGGTAGGTCACGCAGCGCCCCGGCCCGGCTCGCGGTCACCGCGGTGACCGGCGTCGCGCAGGACATCGGCCGTGCGATCGGCGGCCGTGCCCTCCACGGCCACGGACTGCTGGGCCCGCGCGGCGGCGATCCGCCCGGCAGCGTTCTGCAGCGTCTCGGCGGCGGCCGCCCACCGGTCGAGGACCGCCGGCAGCTCGTCGACCGGGGTCAGGTGGACGTCGGCGAGGAGCTGTTGCCGGGAGGCCGAGTGGGGCAGGGCATGGTGCAGCCGGTCCACCGTCCATGTCTCACGTGCCGTCACTGCAACCTCCCCGAGCGGCCGTTCCTGTCGCCGCCAGCGTACGCGGCCCCGCACCGGCAAGGCAGCCCCTTCCCCTCTCTCCGCCATCGGTCACCCCCGCCAGGCCCCAGCGAGGCCCCCAGGATCCGTAATCCCCGCTGACCAACCCCCGGCGACTGCGGACCGTCCGGGCAAGGGAAGACGGCAGCAGCAGGAGGAGGAGAAGGGGCGGCCGGGCCTCGCAACGGCTCCCGCCCCCGCCCACGGGGCCCGGACCGTACCCCCGCCGCCACGGATACGGACCGTAAGGCGCCCACACCGCCGCCCAGGGCCGAGCTTCGGGCGCCGGAGTGCTCTGAAACCCCGCCACGGCCCTGCTCAGCTGCTTAGGGTGGGCCCATGATTCCTGATTTTGTATCAGATCTACGGAATGCGGTTGGTCCGGATTGTCTGCTGTGGCTGCCGGGAGTCGTCGCGGTGGTCCGCGACGAGCACAAGCAGGTGCTCCTGCAGCGTCGGTCTGCCGCCGGCCTGTGGACGCCGCTGAGCGGGATCGTGGAGCCGGGCGAGGACCCGGCCGCCGCCGTGGCGCGCGAGGTGGAGGAGGAGACCGGAGTACGGGTGGTGGTGGAACGGCTCGCGGCCGTCACGCACTCCCCGCCGGTCAGGCACAGCAACGGGCACCGCGCGCAGTACCTGGAAATCGTCTTCGCGTGCCGTCCGGCAGACCCGCGTCAGGTGCCCCGGGTCTGCGATGACGAGTCGGCCGCGGTCGGCTGGTTCCCGCTCGATGCCCTGCCGCCGATGAGTGAGCGGATGCGGGAGCTCATCGCGGTGGTGGAGAAGGACGAGCAGCGGGCCTGGTTCGCGCCGGCTCCGTGAGAGCGGATCACGACCAGCCCGTGGGCGACGGGTGGGGCCGTGCCGTTCAGGCGGGCACGGCCCCTGTGCGTACGGCGAATTCCCGCAGGCCGGGCAGGCGCGTAGGGCCGTAGAGCAGGTTCGACGTCAGCGCCCGCAGCGCAGGACGGCGGACCTCCTGCGCGGCTTCCTGCTCGACGTGACGCAGAGCGGCGAACGCCTCCTCGCCGTCGCCGAGCGCGTGCCACATGCGTGCCATGTCGGTCCAGGCGCGAGCCCGGCGTTCTGCGGTCGGCATGAGGCCGACGTCCAGGCCCCGCGCGACGTTCACCCCCTCGTCGGGGGTGCCGAGGGCATTGTGGACGCCGATGCGGTAGACGTCGACCTGAGCGCGTGTGGCCTCGACGGTGAAGAGCCCACCCGGGGCGTCAGGGCGCCGCTCGACGTCCTCCTCGGCAGCATCCAGCAGGGAGAGCGCCGTTGCGCGATCGCGTCCCGCCGCGGCCGAGTACGCCGCAGTGAGCAGCAGCGTGGTCCGTACGGCCCCGGTGCGTGCTTCGGAGGGGTCGAGACAGGCGGCTTCCTGGGTGAGGAGGCGGACGGCGGCGGAGGACCGGCCGGAGCGGCGCATGGTGATGGCGAGCACGCGGGAGGCCTCGCCGATGGGGACCGGCATTCCGCTGGTCCGCGCGGCGGCCAGAGCGCGGTCGGCCGCGACCCACGCGGCGTCGGAGTGGTCTTTCGCGGCCAGTTCGGCGGCCAGGACGTAGGCGCGGGCGAGGATGGCGGAGGCCTGTTGCCGGGCCCGGCCGGTGGCGGCGTCTCTGGTCGCCTCGGCGGTGGAGAGCAGGCCGGGCAGCGCGGCACCGAGCCGGTTGTAGCGGGCGGCGGTGAACGCCTCGCGCGCCGCGGTCGCCCGGGTCGCCAAGGCCTGGAGCGGCGCGGGCTCGCCGCCCGGCAGATGAAACAGCACGTCTTCCAGGCGCGCGGCCGGCACCGCAGCCGCCGTCCCCGTGCCGACGACGGCCGCCGTCCCGGCGGCGAGAGCCCCGGTCAGCACAGTCCTGCGACGCATCGCGTCCTCCTCGTCCGGCACCGGTACGCCCGCCACGGTATCGATCACCGGGCCCGCGGGGGCAGGGAACCCACTCACCCGCTCAGGGGAGATGCCCAGCGCCTGCGCCAAACGCAGCCGCGTATCGACGTCCACACGCATCCGGTTGCTCTCGATCCGCGAGATCGCCGACGCCGAGTATCCGACGAGTCGGCCGACCTGATTCTGCGTCATCCTCAGCTCGCAGCGGGCGCTGCGGAACACCGCGCCTAAGTCGCTCACGCGCTTGTTCGCGCCCATGGGCACCTCCTGCGCACCGACGGGACGCACGACAGTAATACCCGTCCCCACAAGCCGACAGGGGCGTGCGGAAGCACATCGTGTGCCGGTCCCGCACACCGTGTGCGAGTGCGCCCCAGCCGCCCCCGCACGGGCACACCAGGGCGCGAGGGTGGCGGCAGCAGACGGACGGCAGACCAAGCCGCCTCGCTGCTCGCACCTCTGCGGAGGCACCCCATGAACATCCTGATCACCGGTGGCGCCGGCTTCATCGGCTTGGCCCTCACGGACGCCCTGCGCGTCGCCGGGCACACGGTCACCCCGCTGGACAACCTGTCCGTCACCTCCCGGCGCCCGAGCCCGAAGGGCCTGGTGGTCCGCGAGGTCCGGGCACTGACCCCCCGGGACCTGGACGGCGTCGACACGGTCATCCACCTGGCCGCACTCAAGTCCGTCCCCGACAGCTTCGAGACCGGCAACCTGGAGCACAACGTCGCCGTCGACCGCCACATCCTCCACACCTTCGTCGTCTCGACCGCCCGCCGCCTGCTGATGGCTTCCTCCTGCGAGGTCTACGGCGAGCAGACCGGCCCGCTCGCCGAGAACGCGCCGTACGCGGCCCGCTCCCCGTACGCGGTGGGCAAGGTCGCCTCCGAGCAGCTGGCCGGCATCTACCGGCCCCTCCTGGGTGACGGCCGCCAGCTCGGCATCGTCCGGTTCTTCAACACTTTCGGCCCCCAGGAGGGAGCGGACGCCGTCGTGCCCGCCTTTCTCTCCGCCGTCACGGGGGACCGCCCGCTGACCATCCAGGGAGACGGCACCCAGGCCCGGGACCTGACGTACATCGACGACGCGATCGCCATGCTCACCCGCGTGCTCGACGGGCCCGAGCTGCTGCCCGTCGTCAACCTCGGCTCGGGCCGCGCAGTGCCCGTCCGCGACGTCGCGGACGCCGTCATCCGCGCCGCCGGCCGCGGCACGATCACCCACGCCGCCCCCCGCATCAACGAGATCAGCTCGTTCACCGCCGACCTGTCCCTGTTCACCCGCACCTACGGGACGGTCGACCGCACGCCCCTGGACGCCGCCCTCGCCCTCAGCCTCCAGAGCTTCGGGCGCCCCCTGACGGCAGCGGGCCCCCGCCGCTAGACCCGCCCAGTCGGGCCTTGCCCGGTCCCGGCGCCCGCGCGCCGGGCCCGGGCCCCTCCTCCTCCCCCCCCGTGCCGCCATCAGCACGCTCACACCACCCGAGAAGGTCCCCCCGCCGGGACCTTCTTTCCTGTCAGGAGCCAGCATTGGCAACCACGAACGCCAGCACCCAGCCCATCCACGTCACGGGCGGCCACCGCCTCCAAGGCGCCGCCGCAGTCCAGGGCTCGAAGAACATCGCTCTCCACCTGTACGCCGCCGCCCAGCTCGCAGACGAGCCGCTCACCCTGACCGGCATCCCGGCCATCCTGGACACCCGGGTCTGCGCGGAGATCCTCACCCTCACCGGCACCCCGACCACGATCGTCGGAGATCGCATCGAGACCACCCCGGCCGTCGCCTGGCACCCCGTCATCCCGCACCAGCTCGGCGGGCGCATCCGCACCACCGTCGTCATGGCCGCCGGGCTCCTTGCCCGGGCCGGACAGGCCCGCTTCCCCCTGCCCGGGGGCGACGCCTTCTGCCACCGCCTCATCGACCGCCACCTCGCCGCCATGGAGGCCGCCGGCGCCACGCTGGCCGTCACCGAAACCCACGTCGAGGCCCGCCTGAACGGCCCGGCCCCGGCGCCGTTCACCACCGACGCCACGACCCAGAAGTGGGGCCCGAGCCTGGGGGCGACGGTCACCGCGATGCTGCTTGCTGCCCGCGCCCACGGCACCTCCACCATCCGCAACCCCAACACGGAGCCGGAAGTGATGGTGACCGCCTCGCTCCTGGCGTCCAGCGGGGTCGGCATCACGTGGGAGGGCACCGCAGCCCTCCACATCACCGGCACCGACCGCATCACCGGCGGTACCTTCCCCGTCCCGCCGGACCGGCTGGAAGCCGCCACGCTCGCCATGGCCGCCGCCATCACCGGCGGGACCGTTCACCTCACCAACGTCCCCGCCTCCTCGTTTCCCGCCGCGCTCGCCGCCCTGCTCGGCGACGCCGGAATCGAACTGATCCCGACGCAGGGCGGCACCCTCGCACGCTGCCCCGACGGACCCCAGCCCGTGCAGACGGCCACCACCTCCGCCACCTGCACCGACGTCCAGCCCCAGCTGACCGCCCTCCTCACCCAGGCCCCCGGCACCTCCCGCATCGAGGAGCGGATCTACCCCTCAAGGGCCACCCACGTCAGCCCGCTGCGGAGCCTCGGCGCCGCCGTCACCGCCGACGGACCGACCATCACCGTGCACGGCCCGTCCCCCCTCACCGCAGCCCCCGTGACCGGTCACGACATCCGGGCCGCCGCCGCCCTCGTCATCGCAGCCCTCGCGGCCGAAGGCACCACCACCATCCACGGCACCTACCACCTGCACCGCGGCTACGGCAGCCTCCTGCCCAAGCTCACGACGCTGGGCGCCAACCTGACCGTCGCGCAGGCATAGCGCCCGCGCCGCCGCGCCGGAGCTCGCGGCGTCAACCAGCACGGGATCCCGGTGATCGTTTGCGGTGAACCTGCACGCCCCCACGGGTGACATCCCACGGATCCAGGGCACCCTCCCCCTCCGAGCCGCTACCTGTACCGACCGTGATCACCTACCTGACCCGTGCCGCAGCAGCGGCCACGCTCACCCTCGCCTCCCTCTCCGTCACCGCTCCCGCGCACGCCGGCGGCGACGCACCCGTCGACCTGCTGACGCTGCCCGCCGCCGTCGCTACCCTCCCGGTCGCCGAGGAAGCCCAGAACGACACGTACGACCGCGCTCGATTCCGTCACTGGAACAGGGGGCTGAACCTCACCGACTCATGTAATACCCGCTCCGAGGTCCTGGTCTCCGAGGCCGTCGAGGCCCCAGAGATCGGCGCGAACTGCTCGCTGACCGGAGGCGCGTGGTGGAGCTACTACGACGAGACCGAGGTCCGCTCAGCCCCCGGTCTCGACATCGACCATCTCGTCCCGCTCAAGGAGGCCTGGGGGTCCGGGGCCTGGGAATGGACGGCCGAGCGCCGGGAGGCGTACGCGAACGACCAGGGTTCGCCGGTCTCGCTGATCGCGGTCACCGCCCGCTCGAACCGGGCCAAGGCCGACAAGGACCCGGCCCAGTGGATGCCGCCGGCGGCCAGCGCCCAGTGCCGGTACGCCACGGAGTGGACCGCGACGAAGCTGCGCTGGGGCCTGAGCGTGGACCCGGCGGAGGCCGACACGCTCCAGGCGCTCGCTGCTGAGTGCCCGGGCGCGATCGTGGACTTCGAGCCTGCCGAGTAGTCCCTCCTGCCCCTCAGCATCCTGCCCCGGGCCCTCGCCATCCCCGGCGAGGGCCCGGCCCGTCCACTCGTCACGATGGAGCCGGGCCGCGCCACCCGCAGCATGTACGGCCGCTGAAACGGATCTGCCCGTCGAGAGTGCTCCACTCCGTGTCGGCGAGGACTGACGAGGTCGCGGCGGCCCTGTGCATACACAGGGCCGCCGCGACCTCTCTTGGCCCTCGCGTCGCGCCACTCCCCGCGGGCCGAGGGTTCAGCAGCGTCAGAGCAGGCTCTGAGCCACCCAGTTGATGCCGAACGTGACGACACCGGCGCCGACCGCGTACGCGGCGCCGAGGGCGGCGCGCCAGAGTAGGGTCTTGACCCTGCCGTGGGCAGGCTCTCGGCCGTCCACCCCGGAAGTTGTACTCTCGGACATGTCGCTCCTTCTGTGAGGGGAATGACGAGACGAAAGAGAGCCACCGCCCGACCTCGAAGGTGTCCAGCCGCTGAGGTCCGGCGGTGGCTTTCTGTGTTCAACGTACCTTAGATTTGCGGGGTGTTGAGCCCGGATGCAGTGAGGCCTCGCCCGATACAGGCTCATCAAGCCTTCGATTCGAAGGTTCCCTCTGGGGGTTGTCGACGGAGGGTTACATCCATTCGAAGGTTGCCTTAGAGGTATGGGCCGAGAGTGCGTCATTGCGTGTGATTGTGTGAGTGGACCTCAAGCCGTGTGGTCTACGTCACTTTTAGGGCTGCGTTGGGTCAACCACCCGCTCGCGCAGGTCGTGACCGCGCCCCTTCCGACGTCGGTCGACTACCGCGCTGTACGACGGAATCGGGCTGGAAGGGTCGGGTTCTCGTCCCACGCCACGATGTCGTCCAGGTAGCGCGCGAGCGCCTTGGAGCCGGGCACGTACCTGTTCTGCCGCTCGATGACGTGCCGCGGGACTTTGCTCCGCTGGTCGTCGCGCACCTTGCCCCGACGCATGGAGTGCCCCGAGTACCGGGGCCGCGACCGACGCAGCGCTCGCCGCGCGAGCCGTCGGCGGACCTTGAGCTCCTCCCGCCCGGCGTCGGTGAGGACCAGAGCGGTGAGCTCGCCCCGCTCGGCGGCCGTCGACATGACCGCCCGCTCCTCGGCGTCGAGCGGCCGGGTGAGTTCGGCCGCGAGCGCCGCGGCCGCGATCAGGTTCCGGATTGTCCGGTCTCCGATCCCACCCGCGCGCGTGGGGTCCTTCGGGGGTCGGCCCGCCGTCGTCAGCGCCCCGTTCTTCACCCGCCGCAGCAGCGGACCGGACGTCACCCCTGCCTCAGCGAGCACCGCCGCCCACGCCCGGTACGAGGCCACCGGACACGTGCTGTCGTCCTGCGCTGCGATGCGGATCGTGTCCACAGCCTTGCCGTACGCGTTCGTCTTCGACAGACGGAGCGTGATCACCAGCGCGGCCAGTTCGACGAGCTCGCCGGTCGCCGGGTCCTCAAGCCGGATCGATTCCTCGGCGACGTCGCGCAGGTTCAGGCTCGCCGGCTCCGAGGCCCGGCCCGCCATGTACCAGTCCAGGGACAGCACGAAGGCGTCCCGGATGCCCTCCACCGTGGTGCGGTCGAGGGTGGCCAGCATCGCGGCGAGGTCCTCGCGGGTGCACTCGGTCGCCTGGAGCGCATCGCCCTGGCCGCCGTCGTCCCGGGCCTCCTCCTGTGCCCGATGGGAGACGATCGCCCGGATCAGCGATCGCTCGGACTCCGGCACCGCGGCGCCGACGGCGGCGAGCCGGTCCGCGATGGTCGAGGTGTAGACGGCGATGGTCTCGGCCGGGTGCCGCCGACCGGCGAGCGTGGCGGCGTAGTCGGCCAGTGTGCCCGGGTCGGTGTGCAGCCGGCCACGCTCCCGGCACCACGCGACGTACGTCGCCGTCCGCGAGTCCCGCGCCCGGTGGCTGTTGGCGGGGGTGGAGGCGAGCGCCCGCCGCAGGGTGTCCGCGTCGACCGCGTAGCCGTCCGGGGTGAGGATCCGGCCGTCGGGCAGCGGGACATAGGTCCCGCCGCCCGACAGTCCGGCCGTGCCGGTCACGAGCTCCGGCATCACCGAACCCCCGCAGTCGAGTCGGCGTAGAAGCGCAACAGCCAGACGCGGGCCGTGTCCAGCTCGGCGCCCGCCACCGCCGGGACGCACTGCCCGTCGGCTCCCGCCACCCGGGCGTCAAGCCGGGCCCGTTCCTCCGCCGCGACCCGCTCGGCCGCCCGCAGCACGTCCACCGTGTGCTCCAGCCGGTTGACCAGCACAACCGGCGCCGCCGGATCGGCGGGCAGCACGCGGGGCACCGTCACCAGCGGCATGCCGCCGAGGGATTCCCCGACCCGGGCGCGCACGCTCCCGGCGGTCGTGGCCATGTGGCCGCCGGCCGCCATCACCTCATGCAGCAGACGTACCGGATCGTCGGCGGCCGCGCCCCGGGCCGACTCCCGCCGACCTCCGAGCGCGTGACGGCTCCGCAGTTCCGCGCAGGCCAGCGCGAGCCGCCGCGCCCACCGCGGATCGCGGTGGCCGTCCGCGACCGCCACGGCGTACCGGATGATCTGGTCGACCAGTTCGACCAGTTCGACCGTGTCGACCAGGCGCAGGGTACGGGCCCGCATCAGCCACGGCAGACCCTCGTCGGTCAGGTCCCCGGCCGCGTCCAGCGGGCCCAGCTCCCACCCGGTCCGCCAGCTCACCGACACGTGGTCCCGCGGGACGCCCGCGTTGGAGACGTCCACGTTCGCGTCCGCCACCGCCCAGGCCTCACCGCCCCACTCCACTCGGGCCAGGCACAGATCACCCGCCGGCAGACGGACGCCGGGGGCGGCCCAGCCGGTCAGGTAGGTGTATCCCTGGCCCGCGTTTGTGTGCCGCTCGACGCCTTCGAGCAGGACCGGCGGCATGCCGCCGACGAACACCAGCCGGGCCGTGGCGTCCGTCATCCCCGCCGAGCTCATGAGTCGCCCTCCTCGTCAGTAGACCCGCCCACCGTAGCGACGGGCGGCACGGGTTCCGCGCGTTCTTCCAGCCGTCGCAGAGCGCTGACCAGGTCGAATGGCGGGTAGACGGGGGTGAACGGCTCAGCAGCCTCCCCGTCCTGCAGGCACCACGCCGTCATCGCTCCTCCTCCGGTGCGTGCTCGGTGATGCTCAGGCCGCCGGTTTCGATGACGTACTCCCCCTCGCCGCGCCCGTTGTAGGCGCCCAACAACGCCTCGGGCGGGGCGACCGTGCGGTACAGGCGGCCGACCTTGCGCCGGAAGCCACCCGCCGCGTACTCCTCGGCCACCTTCCGGTCGGTCGTCCACGACCAGTCGCCGCGGCGCTCGGGCACGCTGCCGCGCCACAGCTCCACCGGGGCCGCGGGCCGAGCGGCCGGACGCCCGTCACGCGTGAACCCGGCTGCCCGCCACAGCTCGCGCCACCGGTCGTGACCAAGCGCGGCGTCCGGGAACTCGGTCCGGCTCCAGACCGGCCCGACATGGGCCGCCAGGGCGACCCCGTCGACCAGGCCGCCGTCATGGGCCTCCCACAGCAGGTACGGCCCGGCGATCCGGCCAGCCCAGCCCAGCACCGTGCCCAACTGCTCGGCGTCCCAGCTGTCTCCGGCCAGGAGCGCATCGGCCACCACGCCGAAGGCGTGTGCGTCCAGGTCGACCGGGCCGTCCCCGTCGGGCAGCCTCAGGAGGACGGTGTTCATCCCGCCCCCCCGTCCTCGACGTCGGCCGCGCGGACCCAACCCGCCTCCGCCAGCGCGTACAGCTCCGGGTCGTCGCACAGGCCCGCTTGCAGCTGACGGCCGACCGACTCGACGACCGGCCCCATCACCGTCTCCTCGATCCCCGGGTACGTGATGGCGAGCTGAAGGGCCATCATCACCGTCCAGGTGTCCTGTCGGCCGGCGGTCGCCGAGACCGGGGGCATGGTCTGCCACCGGGTGTAGGCGTCCATCATCAGCCGCACCGTGGCCGGGTCGCTCTCGGCACTGTTCCCCGCCGCGTCCGGGGCTCCGGGCTCTGGGCGGGCCCACCCCAGCTCGGCGACCGCGTAGACCTCGGCGTCGTCGCAGACGCCTTCCTGGAGCTGCCGCCCGAAGGCCTCCACGGCGGCGCCCATCCCGGAACCTCCCGCGAAGGCCGGATGGTTCATGACGGCCTGGAGCGCGAGCAGCACCGTCCAGGAGTGGCCCCGGTCCAGGCCCACCGTCACCGGCCCCATGCCCGCCCACCGGGCGTAGGCGTCCGTCATCAGCCGCACTCCGGCCGCCTCCCGCGCCGCCGCGGTGTCGTCGTACGCGGTCATCGGCCCTCCCCCGGCACGACGTACGGGCCAGCCGGGTACTCCCGATCGCCGGGCTTGTAGAACTCCCGCAGCGCGTCGAACTTCGCCCGCAGCGGGTCCTCGGGCAGTCCGCCCGGCACCACCGACCCGTACGGCAGTCCCTCGCGGTCGGTGTAGACGACGGCCCGGTACTCCCGCCCGCCAGGCGCGTGCGAGGAGGCCATCGTGAAGCCGATCAGCCGGTCCCCGGCGAACACCTGGAACTGGGTGCCGTCCCGGTCGATCACGCCGCCGTAGTGCACGGTCAGCCCGAGTGCGGGCCAGCCGACGGCCTCCGGCCCGAGCACGGTGCCCAGATCGATGGCGAGCACCGGGCCGCGGTTGTGCTTTGGCTGGTCCCGCCGTTCGGTGCGGACCGTCATCGGGGCACCGCGAGGGCCGGGCCGTACCTGTACCGCCGGCTGGACGGGGATGGAGCCGACGAGCGAGCCGGAGCCGGCCGGGATGGTCGGGCCGTCCGTGTTCCACTCCCGCCAGGTCCAGGTGCTCTCGGTCGGGACGACGCCGAGTTGGGCAAGCGCGTCCTGCCGGGCGGTCAAGCTCGGGACGATCCCGGGCGCCGTGGCGGCGAACAGGTCGCTGCGGACGAGCGGGGCGCCCTCAGCGGCGCCGGGCGACACCCACAGCCCCCACGATCCGTCGGAGTGTTGGGTCAGATAGGCAGGAACAGGATTCGTCATACCGCAACCGCACTTCCCGGACCGTCACATCATGTGCGCGGCCCATGACTTGGGGTGTTTACCGATTTGGGGAGCGTATCGGTAAACAGCAGTCCGGCGCGGGTGAACCGGATTCCTTGCATTCACGCCAACAACTCTCTTAGGGTTGGCGTAAACGCAAGACGACCGATTGGATATTGCGAAGATGCGTACGTTCTGCTTCACCATGCAGTTCAGCCGAGACCAGGGCGCTACTTGGCGACCGTCCGTGCTGCATAACACCGCCGGCAAGGAGTTCCTCCGGCCAGGCGCCGACGAACTCGACGCCGCCGAACTCGCCGCCGATGTCCTGGACACGGCCTATCGCGCGCACCTGGAGCACGACGACGGCACCGAGCCCATCCCGCTCATCCAGGTCATGGTCTGGGAGGGCACCGAGCCCCACGGCGTTCCCGTCGCCACGTCCGCCATCGGAACGGACAGGCAGTGGCAGGCCACCGGCGACCTCATCGAGGAGATCGCCAACGACATCCGGCACTTCGAGGAGGAGAAGAAGCGGCACGAGGCCGAGGCCGCCAGCGCCCAGACCGCCATCACCAACGCCAAGGCCCGGCTCGCCCGCGTCGTGAACAGCGCCGCCCGCATGCAGATGCCTCAGGTCACCATCGCCCACCGAGCCGGCCGCAGCCGCGAGTGGGTCCGTCAGACCGTCGGCTGACCACTGAACGCCACAGGGGAAAGCGCCCGCCCTCAAGCCCGAGGGACGGGCGCTTCCTACGAGGGAGCCTTGCTAGATCGAGGGTTCGTCGAGAATACCGCCCACGAGGGCGCTGCCCTGAGTGGCGCTGGTCTCGACCTGCTCGCCGAGAGACATGAGGGTGCGGGCGCTCGCGTCCAGGGTGGCGACGGCGGCACGGAGCGCGTTGAGACGCTTTGCGCGCTTGAGATCCCCGGCGGCGACGATTTCGCCGAATGTGTCGTCAAGCAGCTGGTCGACGTCATTGAGCCGGAACCCCTGGGTGTTCAGCTGCTCAGGGAAAAGGGTCTCGGCGATCGCCTGCCGGTACGTCATCAGCAGAATGGTCGTCACCGTTCCGAGCTCCTCGGTGGAGCGGCCAAGCCCAGCTTCGGTGTGGCGGCCGCGGATGCGGTCGAGGGCCATCTCGATGCTGCTGGTGGACACGGCCGGGACGACGTCAGTCATGGGTTCCCCCTGAGATGCGAGTGAACGGCCGTCAACGGTACCGGTGCAGCGGGCGGTTCGGGAAACGCGACCCGTTCAGCTGAACAGGCCTCGGAGGCAGCGGACCGGGACCTCAGCTACGGCTGGGCCGGCGTGCGACGGGCTCGACGGCAGCGCCGTCCTGGGCTCGCGGCCGACGAGTCCGGGCGAACGGGATCGCGGACCAGCCCTGCTCCAGGATCGCGTTGTGTTCCAGGAACTCGTACTGGGGGAACAGCTGGCGCAGGTCTGCGGCGTTGGCGTCGACGGCCGCGCAGAGGAGATTGGCCAGGCTGGTGCCGGTGATGGTGACTGCATGCTCCAGGTCGGCGATGGAAGTGACCATCACCGGGATGCTGGTCTCGGGCAGGTCCTTGCGGTGCGCGAGGGTGTTGATCTGGTGGAACGGCTCTGCGGTCACCACCATCCCGATCATCCTGCGATCGGTCGGGATGTCTGCAAGCTCCGGGTGTTTGCCGGCGCGGAGAAAGTCCACCGACCGGTTGATCTGCTTGAACCCCTTCTTGATCGGCGTGCGAGAGAGGAGGGTGGTGAAGTCCGGCCCGCCGAGCCGCAGCTGCTCGCTCGGGCGGGTCGACTTCACCTCGATCAGCAGGACCAGGTCGGGGAAGACGACGAAGAAGTCGACCGTCTTTTTGTTCTCCTTCTTGGAGATCTTGACCGAAATCTCCGGGTGAACCTCGGCGTCGGGCAACAGGTCGAGGTGGCGGCCGACGTAGCGCTCGAAGAGCCTGCCGACGTCGGTGGTGAACGACTGTCCCCACTCCGACCTGTTATCTCCCCCGGTGTAGTAGAGGCCGAGAGGGGTCGCCTTTCCCAGCACGGCGGCCGGCACCGGGACGAGGTAGCCGCCCGAGACGCCGCCGACCAGTGGGGCGGACCGGAGCGGGTTGTGGGTGTAGCGGCGCCGGAGCGGGTCGTGGTTGGCGGGGAACGCTGCGCGGAGCTTGTTCTTGGTGGTGACGAAGTGCCGGTTCAGCACCTTCTTGATCTGTGCCGGAGATCGGAGTCCGTCGAACTGGTCGTAGTCCGTGGCGGGGTACCAGTCCACGGCGAACCGGCCGCGGCGGCGCCGGTTCGGATGGGAGGTGGCGCAGCCCCAGATGAGGTTGACGATGCCGAGGTAGTCCGCCAGCGAGCAGCCGAGCAGTACGTCGTCCCAGCCCGGGACGATCACCTCCAGGGGGTCGTCGGAGTCGTCCGGGTAGGGGGTCTGAGACAGCAGGGCGATGGAGCGGCTCAGCTGCGAGTAGGCGTCTTCCTGCCACGGGCCCTGGTGGTGGATGGTCCGCTGGAGAAACCCCTCCCAGCGCTCCATGCCTTCCGGTTCCTGGGTGACCGGGTCGTCGAGAGCGAAGTACAGGTCGAGGATCTCCCCGAGGTCCCGGTTGGTCGCGTCGGGGCGGCCGTCCCAGCCCCGGGCCAGAGAGACCCAGGCCACGTCCAGCATGGCCCACGGCGCGTACTGGCCGAGGCCCTGGACGGCCAAGTCCCGGACAGGCGGGAGGCCGGCGCTGGCGGCCCCGATCAACTGGGTCAGCGAATTCGGGGCATGACGCAGGACCCGCTCGAAGTACTCGGTCTCCGAAACGGGGTAAGAGGAGAGGGATCGCCGCATACCTCAGATGTTCCACCTATCGAGCGGGTACACGATGGGTTTTCCGCACAAGCCCCTGCCCTGCCCGCCTCCGTCTACCGAGCCGGCCTTCTCTTGCCGTGCGGGTGGGCCGCTGTCAGTGCGGTCCGGGAACATTCGGGGATGGACTACGAGCAGCCGGCTGCGGTGTACCGGCTCCACGACGCGGACGGGGCCCTGCTGTACATCGGCATGACCCGCAACGAGGCGTCCCGGTGGAAGGACCACCGCAAGGAGATGCTGTGGTGGCCAGAGGTCGCCGACAAGCACCTCACCTGGTACGACACCCGGTGGCAGGCATGGGACGCCGAACGGCACGCGATCCGGACGGAGGGGCCCCGGTACAACAAGAGCTCGTGGCCGGACATGGCTCCGCAGCTGCCGCCCGGTGTGCCGCCGCAGCCGCACGGAGCGCGCATCGCCTACCAGCACCGCGAGACCCGCGTCGGCTACCGCATCCAGTGGTACCAGTGGCGGCTCACCCTTCAGGACGCGCTGGAGACGATCCGGGAACAGGAGGCGGGTGCTCGAGGAACGCCGGCCCGGTAGCCGGGCGGCCGACGGCCCGGAGGTCCGGCCGACGCTCCTCGTGCACCCTCGCGCCCGGTGGGCCCGAAAGACGGCGCCGTTCCCGCTGAGGGGGCCGTGTCCCTGTGTCCCGTTCCGTGTCCCGGCGTGTGTCCCCGCTCGTGCATATGTGATCCCGCAGGTCAACGGGCCTTTCGTGGCGAACGGGTGACGGCAGCGCAGCCCAGGGACCCGGAGTGCCCGCTCGCGTCCTCCGCCCGGTCCGCCTTCCTACGAGGCGCACGGCGCCGGTCTGGCGCCGTGCGTGCGCGTCTGCACGTCGGTGCGGAGCCGCCGTGTCCCTGCCGCAGGCCCCGGCCCGGCCCTACGCTCAGCGCCATGACTCGTGCGTCACATCGCCGGGGCGGGCGAAAGGGCGAGAGCCACGTCGCCACACCCGACCTGCCCTCCTACTCCGTCCCGCCGGCCTCCGAGGTGACCATCACCCGCCCTGACGGGACCGTGCTGACCAAACCCGCGAAGAAGGCGCAGCCCACCGTCCCCGCCCGGCGTCGCAAGGGCCCGCCGATCTGCGGCATGTGCGGCGGCCCGATCGAGGAGGACAAGCTCCTGTTCAGCTGGGAGCGCGGCCCCGCGCGGGGCAAGCCGGTGCACCGCCGATGCGACCCCAAGGCCCGTCCCCAGCGGCCCGACCGCAACAGCTCGAAGAGCGCCTCGAAGAACAAGAACGCCACCCCGCCGCCCAAGGCGCCCCGCCGCCGTACACCGGTCGGCACGTGTCCCAAGTGCGGCGCTGGCCCCGGCCAGCGGTGCACCGTCCAGTACGCCGACGGCACCACCGGCGAGGTCAAGATCGGACACTTCCAGCGCCGCACCACCCCGGCCTAGAAGCGAAACGCCGCGATCCCCCCGCCCGTACGATGAGCCGCGTGACTGCACGCCGCCGCACCCTGGGCCCCGGTCCGGACACTCCCGCCCGCATCGTCGCCGCCGAGGCCGACCTCCACGAGGCGATCCCCGGGAACCGCTTCCCCGCCCTCGACGAACTACGCGGCCGCGGCGTGTTCAGCCCCCGCCCCGCACCCGTCCCAGGCCCGCGCCGCACCCTCGGCCCCGGGACCGACGCGACCAGCGGGACCGACGACACCGACTGACCAGCGGGCCCAGCGTGAGGCGGGGAGCAGAGTCGGAGGGGTGGCTACTACCTGATCCCCCGCAGCCATGGGTACCGCTTCTCAAGACACAGCATTGTGGCCGGGTTGAAAGACCTGTACCGCGCCCACCGGTCGTGGTTGGTACCGCTCCGGGCGCCTTCTGTCCCGTTGCACGACGCGCACAGAAGTCCACGGACCAGCCCCGTGGCGTGGTCATGATCTTCAAAGAGGGGCCTGCGTTCCCCGCACACAGCGCACCGTTCGTCATGAAACGCAAGAAAGTTCGCGATCTCCTGAAACCGGGTCAGGGGTCGAGCCCACATGCCGCGGCGGTGCGGCAGACCCGATGAGTCCCATGACCAACACTCCGGTCGTACCTCCTCCTCGCCCATGCGCCAGATGCGTTCGTAGCCATCGGACTGTTCGGCCGGAGTGACAGGAGGGCCGAAGTGGTGAACCGTCGGGTGGAGCTCACGGTGCAGCTGGTGGATCTGCCCCGCCTCGCGGTGCCGGCGACAGATCAGAAGGGGGGTTCGGCACGGCTGTCCCGCATGGACCGTTGGGCGGCCACAGAGCCACTGGACCGGCTGTCGTGTGCAAGTGCTGACGGTGTTGTTGGGCACGGTGCACAAGGTAGAGCCCAGCACTGACACCAGGGATCTGCTTCACGAAGGTGATGCGCATCAGCGCCGACCCCGGCTGGCGTTCACGGCCTAGGCCATGCCATGGTGGCATTGACAACCCTGGCATGAGTCATGCTAGAGATTGGTTGAAGACAGCGCCCCCCAAGATGGTCGTCCGAGAGGGCGCTGCCTTTGTTAGCTGCGGTCGTCGGCTCCCTGGGTCACAACCAGGGGCCGCCGGCCCACAGGGAAAGCTCCCCGTAGGCCTTGAGCGTCCAATAGAGCGCCATCGCGACGGAGCCCCAAAGCAGGGCGATCCGCCGAACCCGGGCCCATCGGCCAGTCGACATCCGCTTACGACGGTGACGTCCCAAGACGTCCCCCTCTCCCTCATGCCCGAGGCGGTCGGGCGACCGGAACCCGGGCTCACAGGCCAGCTGGACCTGTAAGTGCGGTCCCGGGAAGGTCGAGGGAAAACCGCCGTCCCTGTACGTTGCCACAGATCCGGCGGTTTGCGATAACGCTGAGAAATAAGGGAGTTACTCGCTCGGCCTACGCACCGTCACCCGGCCGGGCGGTCGGGCAGCGCCGGACCCGACCGTCCCCCGCGAACCTGGGCGCAGGTTCATGATGTTCAGTCAGGTCCCCTTGCACCCGGCCGCCCGGCCGGGTAACCCCCCGTCACAGGCGAGGGTGACGGAAGTCACAGGCTGGGGAGGGTGGCGAGCCGGGCCGGCCCGGGCGGACATGCGGGAAGGGGGACCGCGGCGAAGTCACCGCGGTCCCCCTGCTCTGGCGCTGGTCGCTAGAAGTGGTCGGGCAGCCAGGGCTCAAGGTGCGTGGTACTGCGGACGAGGGTCGACAGTGCCGGAGCCGAGAGGGCCCGGACACCGGCCATCCGCGCCGCGGTGGCCGAGCGGTAGCCGCCGGCGTACCAGACCGCGAGCTGACGCCGTGTGAAGGCCACCTGTCCCTCGGCCCGGGCCGGGGAGAGCTCGGCCGCCCCGCCCTTGATCTCCAGCATCCACCGGCCCCCAGCCGCCGGTCTCGTCCTCGATCTCGACCGGCACCGAGGTGGCCAGGTCGGCGGGCCAGCCCCGGCGACGGACGGCCTCGGGGGCATCGAGGATGCGCAGCATCCACGGGTGCCAGGACTCGGCGGCGGCGCGGTGGTGCCGCAGCCCGTGCAGGAGGGTCGGATACGGCGGGAGGGCCCCGCGCCGGAACTCGACCGTGCGCGCGCGGGTGTTGTGACGGCCGAGGAAGGCCATCATCGCCGCGGCGGTGGCCGGGCTCGCAGCCCAGAAGTCGTGCACGACCACGCTCATGCCGTGCCGCTCGTGCCGAGCAGCAGCTACCGCGATGTGGCCGAGGCCGGATAGCTGATCCCAGCGCTGCGGGCCGCCCCGGGGCTGAGCGTCCGGCCACCCCGCCCACGAGGCCGAGGCACAGACACGCGGGGCTCCGCCCCACACCCCGGCCACCAGTCCCAGAGGGGCCGGGGGCCCGTGGGCCCGTGCGGGTGGGTGGGGGGATCGGCAGGGTCGCGGGGGTCCCTCCGGTCTGGACGGCACCGGAGGCCAGCACACCGGCCGCCGGGGCGTCCAGGACGCCTACGGCGCCGCTACGCGGTCGGGCAAGCCCGATCCCGGACACCCCGACGACCGGCGCGCTCAGGGGCAAGCCCTGCCGCCCAGACCGGAGGGACCCCCGCTCAGGCCCCGCCATGGCGCGCGGCGCACCAGGCCCGGACCGGCCCGCCCACCACCGGCGACCACCCGCCGCCCCTCCCCGAAGACATCACCCGTTCAGCCCACACGCCGATTCGACCCCACACCCCCATATGTGGTTAAATAAAGACATCGAGAAGGGGTAGGCAGCCCCCCGGACCGAGGCCCCGGCCGACCGGCCGGAAGAACCACCCTTCACATCACCGAGGAGAAGCGCCATGGATGCCCGCACCTTCGAACTGGCCCAGCTCACCGCCCGCGAGCTCGGCGAGCAGTGGACGGCCCACCCGAACCCCGATCTTCACTGGCAGGTGCGTCTCGTCCGCACCGACGGGGCCCTGCTCACGGTCAACAAGCAGCAGGGCGCGGACCGTGTCTCCGTCCACGGCGCCAACCCGACCCACGAGGGCCGCAGGCTCAAGCTCGACACCCACCCCCGCCTCACGTTCAGGGCGGACCGGGGCCCGGTCGCCCTCGCCCGGGACATCACGCGCAAGATCATGCCCGCCTACGCCGAGCTGTTCGAGCGGGCCGTCCGGGACGACGCCGCCCGGCAGGCCATCACCAAGCGGAGGACGGCGACGCTCGACGCCGTGGCGAAGTGCCTGCCTACCTGGGGTTTCTGCCTGAGCGATGAGCTCAACCACATCTCCCTCACCGGCGCCCTCCTCACCGCCACCGCCAGCGCCAACGGCGAGCGCGTGAGTCTCGATTTCCGGGACCTCACCCCCCGCGAGACCGCCGCCCTGCTCGACGCCTACGCCCAGGTCACCGCCAACAACTAGCCCCGCTCAGGGGTGCCGGGCAGGCAGCCCGGCACCCCCACCCGGAATCACCCGATCGGCCCACACGCCGATTCGACACCACACCCTGAGATGTGGTTAAATAAAGACATCGGGAAGGGGGTGGCAGCCCCCCGGACCGAGAGCCCGCACGGCCAGGCCGGCCGCCGGGCGGACCCTTCACACCCCAAGGAGAACCATGGGCATCCCGATCGTGACCATCGCCGACCCCGCCGACGACCTGTCCCTCGCCTGCATGTGCGGCGCAGGGCCCGGCGAGGAGTGCCCGGAGGACTGCATCGAAGGCGAGGCCTTCGAGGACTTCTACGACGCCGACGAGCTCGACCCCTACGAGGTCTACGGCATCGGCGCCGCCGCCTACGCCGAGGACCTCATGGACTGCGACTTCTGACCCAGCCCCACCACCGGCCCGGGGCGGGCGCGGGCAGCCCCCGCCCCGGGCCACCACCCCCCTTCACACCCAAGGAGAAGCCGAGCATGACCACCGCCACCACCAACGCCAAGGCCCCGCGCAAGACCAAGGCCCCCGCCCCCGTATGGGAGCGGCTGACCGTCGCCGAGCTCGCCGACCAGGCCGCCGGAGTCACCCCGGAGGCGGACCTCACCGCCAGCGTCCAGGCCGACGGGGTCAAGGACCCGCTGTACATCGTCACCGGCGACCGTGACGGAGGCCTCCGCGTCGTCGACGGCATCCGGCGTCTCGCGGCCGCCGTCGCCGCCGGATGCGACACCGTCCCCGTCACCTACCGGCCCGTCATCCCCGTGGCCGCCCTCACCGCCCACCCCGGCAACGTCCGCAAGGACCTCAAGATCACCAGGATGTGCGCCAGCCTGCGGGCGGACGGGATGCGCACGCCGGTGAGCGTCACCCGCACTGAGCACGGCAGCCTCAGGGTCACCGACGGACACCGCCGCCTGGCCGCCGCCCTCGCCGAGCGCTGGACCCACGTCCCCTACGTCTACGACGAGCGCAGCGAGGCCGACCAGTACGTCGACATGGTCACCACGTCCGTGCAGCGCGAGGCCCTCACCCTCGCCGAGGAGGCCAGCGCGCTGTTCGCCGCCTCCGAACTCGGCACCGGGGTGCGCCGTCTGGCCGCCGCGTCCGGCCGGACGCAGGCGGAGGTGAAGGACGTTCTCAGGGTCGGGAAGTCCGGCGCGGCGCTCGCCGCCGCCACGGTCAAGGAGGGCAAGAAGCAGCCCGTTTCGCTGGAGGAACTGGGCAAGCTCGCCGAGCTGGAGGAACTGGACCCGGCAGCGGCCCGCCGCGTCACCGCCTACATCGAGGCCAACCCCGACAGCTACGTTGACTACCAGATCACCCGGGAGCTGCACGCCGCGCAGGGCCGGGCACGGGCCGAGGCCCACCGCGCCGAACTGGAGGCCGCCGGAGCCCGGATCATGCTCGCCGCCGAACTCGGCCAGTCGGCACGCCCCCTGCACGACCTGAAGGGCATCAAGCCCGAGGAACACGAGGCGTGCCAGGGACACGCATGGGTCCTGGAGGAGGGCCGCACCCAGTACACGCCGTACTGCACCAGCCACACGCTTTTCGGGCACCCCGTAAAGGCCACCCTGACCGCCGGACCGCAGCGGACCCCCGCCGAGCGGAAGGCCATCATCGAGGGGGGCCGGGACTGGGACGCCGCCGAGGAGCGGCGCCGTGAGTGGCTCACGAAACTGATCTCCCGCAGGAGCCACGCCCGCGCTCTCACCGACCAGCTCACGGCCGTGACCGCGCTCGCCATGATCCAAGGCGCCTACGTCATGGCCGCGAAGCTCTCCCACAACGATCTGCCCGCTCTCGTCGCCCGGTTCACCGGCGCGCGCGACGCGTCCACGGCCACGCTCAACACGCTGGCCGAGAACGGCAAGAGGGCCGCCGTGAACACGTTCGCCGTCATCGCCGGATGCCACGAGAAGGCGATGCCCCGCACCACGTGGCGCACCGACGCCGACGGCGAGGCCATCTACACCCAGAACGCCACCCGCAAGACCGCCGCCCGCTACCTGGGGTGGCTCGTGACGCTCGGGTTCGAGCCGTCCCCGATCGAGCGGGCCGTCCTGGACGGCGAGACCTACGACCCCGCCGCCCACGCCCTCGCCGCCGACGAGCCCGCCACCGACGAGCTCAGCGCCGACGACGAGTAGGACACCCCCCGGGGCCGGACGCCCGTCCGGCCCCGGGGGGAATCACCCGAACGGCCCACGTCAGGATTCGACCCCCACCCCAAAACGTGGTTAAATAAAGACATCGGGAAGGGGTGGCAGCCCCCGGACCGAGACCCCGTGACGGCCAGCCGGCCGCCGGGTGACCCCTTCACATCCCCAAGGGACGGACCCATGCGCACCATGCACGAGAACCCCGCCACCGCCGCACTGTTCGCACTCGTCGTCAGCGGCCCCCTGCGTGAGGTCGAGGCCCTGCCCGGCGGGGGATGGATCGTCACGCCCCAGACCGGCGCCCCGCTGCTCCTTACCGGCGACGAGGAGGCCGCCGCCTACGTCCACGGCGCCACCCACGGCACCGGCCCCGCCGCCCTCGCCCCCGCCTCCCTCGCCCTCGCCCAGGCCGCGCCCGCCGCCGACGAGGACGAGGTGGCCGGGTGCGGATGCGTCCGCGCCGTCCGCGTCGACCGCCCCGAGCGCGCCGCCGACCTGATGCAGGCCCGGCAGATCTCCGCCTGCCTGGCGGATTTCGCCGTCAGCGCGGCCCGCCGGTCGGTCGTGTTCGACGAGGCGGCCGGGGCCGCCGTGGTCCGCGTCGCCAGCGGCCACGGTCTCTACGCGCTGCACATCCCCCCGGTCCACGCCCGCTTCACCGTCTACCGCAACGCGGTGCGGGACGGGCAGCTGGAGGCCCGCCGCGTCCCCGGTACCCGTGACTCGCTGGTCGCGACGCTCTTCGCCGCCTACCTGCGCGGCCGCGCCGCCCTGTAGGGCGACCCGAGCCCGCCGGACGGGCGAGGCACCCGCCCCGCCCGTCCGACCCCCCAACACCCCTTCACACACCCCAGGAGCACCCGTCATGACCGCCCGCGCCGCCGCCCCGACCTACGCCCCACTCGACATCATCCGCACGGCCCTCATGGCGATGGAGGTGCGCGGCTACTTCCAGCCGACCACCCGGCAGTGGGAGAAGGAGATTCCGACCGCATTCGACGTCCGCAACCAGCTCCAGGGCGGAGCCACGTACGAGCGCGGTGACCGCAGGCGGTTCGCCGAGGCGGCGGCGGCCGTCCCCCTGGAGCAGGCCGCTACCGCGCTCGCATGGTGCGCCACGCCGCCGAGCGGAGCGGACGACTACCGGATGAACCTTGCCCGAGCGGCCCGGCGGTCCGCCGTGACCGAGTGGGACATGGCCCTCCTCGCCAGCGGCGCGAACGCGTGGGCCAAGGAGCAGGCGAGGGCCGCCCGCAAGGAGCAGGCAGCCGCCGATGTCGCCACCTCCCGCCACGTCGGCGAGAAGGGCGAGCGCATCACGGTGACCGCCACGGTCGCAGCCGTCATCCGCCAGGGCGAGAAGGTCTACGGCTACCGCACGCAGACGGAGTATCTCGTCAAGCTCCGCACCGGCGACGGCGCCGTCATCGCGTGGAGCGCGAAGACGGACAAGCTTCCCCGCCAGGGGGACGCGGTCACCCTCAGCGGCACCGTGAAGCGGCACACGACCTACCGCGACACCGCCACCACCTACGTCACCCGGTGCCGCTGGACGCCCGCCGAGTGAGAGCCCCGCAGTTCACCCGGACGGCCTGCGGAAATCGGCACCACCACATCCCAATACGTGGTTAAATAAAGACATCGAGAAGGGGAGGCAGCCCCCGGACCGAGACCCCTCCCGGACCACCGGGAGGGGGAACCCTTCACCGACAAGGAGCCAGACATGCAGCACGCCCCGACTCTCGTCATCGGCGACGGCGGCCGGCCCGGAACCCTCGACTTCACCGACGTCGCGGAAACCTGCCTTGACTGCCTGATGACCGACGGCGCGCCGTTCGGCCCGTGCGCCCAGGAGGGCCCCGCCCTCGCCCCCGCGTCCCTGGTCCAGGTCCACCGCGCCCCCCGTTTCGCGGGCGTCCCGTTCCGCACCGCGATCGTCCTCGACGTCGTCAACGGCGGCGACGGCCGCCGCTTCCTCCTCCTGTGGTTCTGGGCCCTCGGAGGCTCCCCCAAGATCGGCGCCAACTGCTTCTCGGCCGAAGACATCGCGGTCAAGGCCATGAGCACCACCGTGGAGACCCTCCCCCGGCTCACGCGCGACGCCCTCACCCGCGCCGTCGAGGCCGCCACGGCCGAAGGCGGCGCCCCCGCCCGCACGGTCGCCCCGATCGCCGCCCGACTCGGTCTCTGACCCCCCACTCACCCGCCGTACGGGGCGGAAGGCAGCCCGCCCCGTACGGCCCCCTTCACACCGCCAAGGAGAACCCCGATGACCACCATCACCGCCCCCCAGTTCATCGACCGCGCGTACCGCGTCCCCGCCACCGGCGACACCTCCGTCACCGGCGCCCAGCAGTGGTCCCGCAACACCTTCGACCGCATCGCCCGATGGGGCCACACCCTCACCGAGGAGGCCTACATCGAGGAGGAGGCCACCGACGAGAACGGACGGCCGCTGTGGTCGACGCGCGCGATGCGCTTCGAGTGCACCGTCGACGGCCGCCACCGCGTCGTGATCCGCCACGACAGCGAGACCCACTCCCCCGACAACTGGAGCGTCACGGTCGACGGCGCGCGGCAGGACCTCCCGCCGATGTTCGGTCAGATGTGGTGGTGGAAGCTCGCCGCCCTCGCCCTCACGGTGCACCGCGCGGCCGAGCTCGCCGACCGCCGCGCCGCCTGACCGACCGCCCCAACGGCCCCGGGCGACCGCGCCCGGGGCCCCGGCCCCGAAGGACCCCCCCATGCGCCGTTACTTCGTCGTCCTCACCGCCGAATACGACCCCGCCGTCCTCCACGTCGAAGCCGCCCCCGACGCCCCCGACCTCTACGACAGCCGCCGCGAATGGCACATCGAGGCCGTCAGGGAGGAACAGGCGCCGTTGCACTTCCAGGAGGTCACCGCCGCCACCTTCGAGGCCGCCGGACAGGCCGCCCTTCTGACCGCCATGCAGCGCCGCGCCGCCGAGTACGCGGAGGCGTACGCGCAGGACCGCGCCGACGAGGACGACGAGCAGGCCGCCCCCGAGCCGGACCGCCGCCCCGGAGCCGGCCAGCTCGCGATCTGGGGAACCGGCCCGCAGCAGCCCCGCCGGAACATCACCCGGACGGCCCACACGCCGGATTTGATCAGCACCCCGTAACGTGGTTAAATAAAGACATCGGGAAGGGGTGGCAGCCCCCGGACCGAGACCCCGGCCAACCGGCCGGGGGAACCCTTCACCACCAAGGAGAAGCGCCATGGCATCCGCCACCCGCACCCGCCGCCCGAAGATGACCGACGAGGAGCGCGCCGCCTACAACGCCGAGCAGCGCGCGAAGCTGAGCAGCATCACCGACGGCGTATACACCGTCCTGCACACCCCGGACGTGTGGCGGGCCATGCTCGTCCTCACCGCACGCCTTGACCTCTCGCGGGTAGCGGCGGGGCAGCCGGAGGACCGCAGCCCGGTCAACGTGCTGGCGATCCTCGGGCAGCTGCCCACCGCCACCGACGTCCGGGGGGCGAGCGATTGGCGCAAGGTCGGCCGCTACCCGGCCAAGGGCAGCACCTCCCTGCGCGTGTGGGGCCCCGTCAAGGGCCGCCGCCGCGCCGAGGAGACCGCAGGCACGCAGGCCCAGGCCGCAGCCGAGGCATCCGCCGCGCCCGAGGCGACCACCGACCGCGTCCGCGTCCGCGCCTACGCCGCCTCGCCGACGTTCGACGTCAGCCAGACGGACGGCGACGACTACACCCCCGAGGCCCGGCCCGCCGTCGACCCCATGGCGTGCGCGCGCCGTCTGGCCGCCGCCCTTGCCGCACCCGTCACCTTCGAGGACACGTGGACCGGCCCCGGTGCACTGCGCGTGATGCTCGACGCCCACGCCGCCGCCCGCTTCCAGGGACTGGAGACGGTGGCCGGGCAGAACGCGGCCGAGGCCGCCTCAGCCGCGCACCTTGCCGCGCTCATCCTCGGCTTCGACCCCCGCATGGCGCCCGCGCCGCAGCTCGGCGGGATGGTCACCGGCGCGCGCATGACGCCCGCCATCAAGGACTCCGCCGTACGCGTCATCGAGACCGGCCGCGCCCTCGCGGCCCTCGCCACCGGCTGACAGCCCTGCCCCCGGTCCCCGCGCTCGCGGGGACCGGCCCCCGGCGGAAGGCAGCCCGCCGGGCCCCCTTCACACCCCAAGGAGCCACCGTGTCCAGCTTCGCCCAGCTCACCGACCCTCAGATCGGCCCCTACCCCGCCCGATGGGTCGACGGAGTCCCCCACTTCCCCCTGTACGTCGTCGAGCATCTCGCCGCAGTCCTCGCCACGTGGGACCCGGAGTACAACGAGTCCATCCGCGTCCACGGGTCGATCGTCGTGGTGGTGACGCCGCCGCTGGCCACCGGCGATGAGCGGGGAGCCGTCGAGTTCCTCCGCCCCACCCCCCACGGTTACCCGATCCTCGCCAACGCCTGGCCGTGGACCGCCGCAGACGCCCAGGCCGCCTACACCCACCACATCGCCCGATCCGTGAGCCCGACCAAGTCCGCCGAAGCCCGCCGGTTTCACCGGGGCATCGCGGCGCACGCCGCCCACGCGATCCGCACCGGTCGGCACTAGACGCCCAGACTCCCGCCCCGCCCCCGGGGCGGCCCCGGCGGAGGCAGCCCGCCGGACCCCCTTCACACACCGAGGAGACCCCCCCATGACCGATACCGCCGCGCCCGGACTCCGCGCCGTCCTCGACGCGCTTGGAGCCGTAGGCCCCGGACTCCACACCATCCACGTCCGCCGCGTCCGTGCACTGCTGTGCGTCGAGCAGCGCTCCGAGTTCCTCTGGTTCGGCGGTAAGACGGTCTCGTTCGGCCACGGCCAGCGCGAAGCGTTCGAGGAACTGGCAACCCTGGTCGACGACGCGATGTCCAGCGGAATCGCCACGGTGACCATCGTCTCCAACGTGCCCGGCATGGACGCCGGAGAACTGGCCGTCAGCCTGTACCGCGTCGAGGACGGCCGATGCGTCACGGTCGAGCAGCACAACCGCGAGCGCTACGGCCCGCACCCCGAGGCTTTCGCCGCCGCCGAGCAGCACCGCCACGACCGCGAGACCCAGGCCCGCGCCCGCTACGCCCCGCGCGCACTGCGGGTCACCCCCGACGCCTGACGGCCCCCCCATACTCCGGTCCCCGCGCTCGCGGGGACCGGGCCCCACCGGCGGAAGGCAGCCCGCCGGACCCCCCTTCACACACCAAGGAGCACAGCCATGGACCAGCAGCCCCACGACGACCAGGCCGCCGACCGCGAGCAGTTCACCGAGCGAGCCATCCCCCGCCCGCCCCGCCCCCGCCAGGCCCAGCCCGGCGAGAACTGGAACACCGCCCTCGCCCGCACCCCGCGCCAGCGCGGACACGAGAACGGCTGACCCGCTCCCCGGTCGCCGGTCGGTTCGTATGACCGGCGGCCGGGGGCCCTGATCGGACGCCCCGTTGGGGCGGCACCTCTGAGCCGGCGCGTTCACCACCGCCGGTCGGCCCG
>NZ_JBEOST010000027.1:0-30039 GCF_040303145.1 Streptomyces sp. NPDC096079 | reverse complement strand
GCCCGGCCGCAGGCGGCCGGTCCGCCCGGCGGCGGGCGCCGGCCGTGGTGCCCCGCCGTTGCCGAGCGACCGGGCCACGGGCCCGGCGGCACCCCCACCCGAACACCCTCAGGCCGTCACCCGACTTCCCGCCAGGAGAACCCGTTGTCCGCGCAGGTCACCCGCCTCCCCGCCTACCGCGTCTCCCACCACCACTACGACGGCACCATCACCGCCCGGCACCGCACCGCCCCGGAAGCGGACGCCCTCCTCGCCTCCCACCTGTTCGACCAGGACGAAGTGGTCGCCGACCCGGGCCTGACCGGGCGCATCGCCCTCATCCGGACGGTCACCGGCCCACGCAGCGCGACCGACCCCACCCCCGTCACGGCCACCAGGACCACGTTCCTGGACCCGCTGCACACCCCGAAGCCGACGCCCCGCCAGTACGACGACCTGTGCATCGTCCAGGCCCCCCGCGGCCGCACCGTCGCGGTCCTCACGGCCGACGGCCGCGTCGACGCCGGAATCCTCGCGGTCCCGCCCGCTGCCACCACCCGGCTCCTGACCCGCGGGTGGCTGTCCGTCACCGATGTCCCCACCGGCCCGCCGCAGGTCACGGTGTCCTGCGCCGGACTGATCGCCATGACCCACCACCGGCACCAGATCTCGATCGTCTCCGGCTCCGCCGACTACACCGACCACCGCAGACTGGAGCGGACCGGGGGATGGATCACCAAGGCGTGGTGCACCTGCGACTGGGTCACGACCATCGCCGGGGACAGAGCCCCCGTCCGGTACGCCGTCCGCAACCACCGGCGCGAGCACCTGCGCGCAGCGCTCGACACGTTCGCCTGACACCGCCCCAGACCGCCAGCCGTTCCCGGGCCGATCGGTCCGGGACCCCCGCCCCGACTCCGGGAATCCTCGTGAGCCTCTACGACCTCCCCGCCACCTGCGGCGCCCACGCCAGCTCCGACCGTGACGCCGGATGCCGCCTGCCCGTCCCCGCCCGCCGGTGCCACCGCACCGCCACCCGCCGCGTCATCGCCTACGCCACCACCACCCCCGACCTGTACGCCGTGCACACCGAGGACACCTGCGACGAGCACGCCGAACCCCTCGCCGCGCACTGGCGCCGCCACGGCGTCCGCCGCCCCGGCAAGTCCACCCGCCACGACGTGCTCCCCCTGATCACCGCATACCAGCGGGCTCACACCGGCGCCTACCCCACCGCCCTCGCCGCCCCCCTGCCCGGCATGCCCGCCCCCGGCCACCACCACGCCCCGGCCCCCCGCCGGCGAGCCGTCCGAATCGCTAGCGCCCACCTCTACCGGTCCGCCGAGACCGGCGCCCGCTTCGGCCGCCTGGACATCGAGCCGTCCGCCGCCTCCCGTCTCGGCAAGGCCCGCCGCGAGATGGTCATCCATCTCGCCCGCGCCTACGGCTGCCAGCCCAGCCCCGGCATGAGCCGCAGCGGCCCATGGGCCGACCGGCTCTCCCTGCAGATCCACGGCGACGAGGCCCACATCCGGGCCCTGGCCGCCGCCCTGCCCTGGACGATCAACGCCGCCGAGAGCAGCTGCGCCAACGCGGCCCGCGCCTACACCTCCTGGCTGCGCCGCCGCCCCGAGGGCGACCACCAGGAGCGCGAGCGCCCCGCCCTGCGCACCGCCTGGAAACGGCACTACCTCCCCGCCTGGACCCGGCGTTGGACGATGCGGATGCAGACCGCGGCCGCCGGCGAGGCGGGCCCCCTGCTCGCCGGGCGCCTGCCCGACGACGCCGACTCCTACCCCGCCCACCGGGCCGCCGACCGCGACGCCGACGAGGTCTGGATCGGGCTCGCCGCCCACCACCGCGACCGCGTGCGCCTCGCCGAGGAGAGCGCCGCCCGCCAGACCGAAGACGCCGCCGCCCAAGGCCTGCCCGCCCCCACCGCGTTCGTCGTTCCCCGGCCCCCTGACCCCGGCGGCATCATCACCGCACCCGGAGTCGTCCACCCCCCGCCGCCGGCCGCCCCCGTCGACTACGGCCGCCGCACCCGCTACCAGCGCCCCCTCGACATCCAGACACCCCGGCCCGCCGACCAGCTCACCCTGTGGCCCGTCCCGGCATACGTCCTGCCCGTCCCCCGCGTACCGGCCCGGCCCCCACGCCCCCAGCCCCAAGGCCGCCCACTCCTCGACGTCCTCGCCGGACACCCGCTCACCTGACGACGGACCCCCCCGAACCGGAACGAGACGTCGACACACCCCCACCGTACGTGGTTAAATAGAAGTATCTGGGAGGGGTGGCAGCCCCCTGTCAGGCGCCCGACGCGCCGGATTCCACCCGTCCGGCGCCCCTTCACACCAAGGAAGAACCCGTGACCGACATCCACACCGCCCGCACCACAGCCCGGCACGCCCAGGAGCGAGCCGACGCCCTCACCGCCGAGGCCGACCGCCGAGCCGCGTCCGCCTCCGGGATGTACGACCGGTTCGCCGGCGGACAGCCGATCCTCCTCGGCCACCACTCGGCCCGCGGAGCACTCCGCCAGCGAGACCGCGCCGACTCCGCCACCCGCCGCGCGATCGAGGCCCGCGCCGCCGCCACCAGCGCCCAGACCCGCGCCAACGAGGCCCGGGCCGTGATGGAGCTCGCCGAGGTCGCCGCCCAGCGCGGCCGCCCCTGGCAGCCGGGCGACTTCCGGCCCGGCGACATCGTCGAGGTCCGCACCTTCCGCACCTCCGTCGACCTGTACCGGGTCAAGCGCGTGAACAGCGCGACGCTCACCCTGGAGGGCCCCGGCGGCGGATACGACGACCCCCGCCGCGAGTACGACCGGATCCTCGCCCGCCACCGCGGCGACGCCCGCGTCACCGACCCCGCCACGCTCGACTGACCCACCCCACGACCGGGGCGCGCGGCGCAGACGCCCGCGCCCCCGCAGCAGACCCCGACGGGTCTCCCCGGAGCCGGCCGACTCACCGCGGCCGGCCCGGACGAGGGCACAAAGAGGGCCCGGTGCACATGGGCAGCGGCACCGGGCCCGGTTGGCCCTTCACAAGACCAAGGATCCCCTTCACAAGGACGAGGAACCACCACCATGGTAGACGACACCCGCAGCACCGCCCCCGACCAGCCGCAGCCCTACGACGTGGTCTATCTGCGGCCCGGCAACGCATTCGGCATCGCCCCCGAGGTCCCCCTCACCGTCGCCGACTTCGGCCCCACCCCCGGAGTCTGGGAGCTGACCCACCAGGAGCAGCACCCCGACTACTGGGACTGGGCCGCCGCCGCCACCGTCGCCGACATCGCCACCGTTCTGCGGTTCAGCCCGGATTCCACGCGATCCTGGAGCCTGACCCATCCCGAGGAGTAACCCCGTGATCACCATCGACGGACGCCCCGTCCTGTCCCGCGCCGACATCCACCAGCAGTACGGGTACGCGATGAGCGCACTCGAACGCTGGTGGGCCGCCCGCGCCGAGAACGGGCACCCCGACGTCGTCGACCGCATCGGGAACACCCAGTACTGGGACGCCGAGGCGTGGACCGAGTGGGACCGCAAACGGCTCAACCCCGAGGTGGATCCCCGGCTGCGTACCCGCGACGAGCTCGGCCAGGACCACGGCCTGAGCCGGTCCAAGCTCGCCGCCCTGTGGCGCGACCGTGAGACGAACGGCCACCCCGCCCCGGTCCGGATCGGCGGCGTGATGCGCTGGGACACCGAGGAGTGGGGCCGCTGGTACGAGCAGCAGCGCACCACCCGCGCATACCCCGTCACCTCCACCGTCGACCAGCAGGCCGCCGCCGGCGACCCCGACGAGCTCATCGGCTCCGCGGAATTCGGGCGCCTGCTCGGCCACCGCGACCACAGCTGGACCGCCAAGGCCGCGCTCGCACCCCCGCCCGGCTTCCCCGCCCCCCACACCTGGGGCGACCCCGTCGGGCGCAAGCGCCCCAAGTGGCGCAGGGGCGACGCCATCACCTACACCCAGAACCGCGGGGAGATCGCCGCCGCCCAGCCGGTACGCCGCCGCCGCGCCGGCAGCACCAACCAGCAGCCCTACATGTACTACGGCGACCCCCGCCTCACCCTCGCCCGCGAGGTCATCCGCCAGCACCCCGACGCCAGCCAGAGCGAACTCATCGAGCGGCTCCACCAGCGCTCCGACCAGCCGGCATCCCGCAGCACCTGGCGCAACATCGTCATCACCGCCCAAGAACACCCCGAGGACTGACCCATGACCCCATGCCCCCGCTGCAGCGGCCCGCTCGGCGACACCCCTGCCCGCTCGCGCATGACCACCGAGCGGACGATCTCCATCTGCGCCGTCTGTGGCACCGACGAGGCCGTACGCGAGTTCAGTGGTCTCTCCCCCGTCCCGCCCACCGACTGGCCAGAAGATTGGAAGAAGCAGGCCAGCTGACCAAGAGGGAACCCTCCGGGTGCTCCCATCCCTGACTGATGGCTCGTTGGAACGGGGGTGATCATCTCGAACCTCAATGGGCCTCTCGATCCGGCCGCCGGGCCGGTGGTCGTGCCCGCGTGCAGGCTGTGCCCGTACATCGGCCCCGCGCACCGCATCGACACTGAACCGCGCATTGTCCTGGAAGCCGTAGCGCAGCACGCGAACGACGCCCACCCCTCGGTCCTTAATGCCCCGTACCCCCGCATCCTCTTCGGCGTCGCCACCGATGCGAGCGATGCGGGCCTGCTGGCACTTAACGCGGCCCGTGCCGCCAACCCGTACGGGCCGCTCGACACAGGATTGCGCGAGCTCGGTCGCTGACCCAACTGGACAAACGCACAAGTAGTGGAGAGAACAGGTGGCCGAGACCATCACCGTCGATATCCCCGCTCAGGCTGGCAGTGAGGCCCCCGGTGAGCAGACCCAGGACGCCGACCCGGGGCACGGTGGCCGCATCATCGCGGCTCTTGAGTCGGCATGGGCTGCCATGAAGGCCCATCACCCCGACATCCCCGAGGTCGTTATGATCACCGGTACCAGCCGACAGCTCGGCGGTCAGCGGTGGGGCCACTTCGGTCCCGAGCTCTGGGCCCTCCCTGAGGAAGGCATCCGCCGCCGCGCGAGTGAACTGTTCATCGCGGGTGAGCTCATCGCCAAGGGCGGCCGCGCTGTGATGGAAGTCCTCTTGCACGAGGCCGGGCACGGAGTCGCCCACACCCGGAAGATCAAGGACACGTCGGGCGACGGGAACCGCTATCACAACCAGCGTTTCGTCAAGATCGTCGAAGAGCTCGGACTCAAGAAGCCCGCCAGCCCGGTCAAGACTCACGGGTGGTCGTTCTGCACGATCACCGACGAGACCGCCGCCAGGTACGCCGACGTCATTGCCGAACTGGACGCGGCCGGACTGCCCTACCTCGGCGCCATGTGGGACGCGCCCGTGGGCGGCGATGACGACCAGGAGGAGGGCAACAACGACGGCCCCGCCGGAGGCGACGAGGACAAGCCCAAGAAGAAGCGCCGAGGCGGGAAGCGGTTCGCCGTCGCGTGCGGGTGCGACCAGCCCCGCCGACTCCAGATCACCCCCAAGTCCCTGGAGGACGGCCCGATCATCTGCGGAGTCTGCCGCGAGGACTTCACCCCCGAGGAGACCCCTGACGGACCCCGCGATCGAGCGGATTGACGCGTCGCTCCGGACGCGTGGCCTGAGTGAGGGCGCCGGCGGCTCGCCCCGGGCATGGCCGAGTCGCGACACGTGAGCCTGCCCGATTGCTGGCTGACCGTCAGCCACGGAGGCAAAGAAGCGTTTTCACTCTCACGCGCCACACCGTTGCATCAGAACTTGCAGCAAGATTGGCTGTGAGTCTGGCATGATCAGCATCATGAAAGAACTGCGACGTCTGGGACCGAAGAAGGGAACACGGTTCCGCCCTGCTTCGTACAACCCCGACAGCGGGGCGCAGTACCGGCCTGGGTCCAACTTCGACCCCGAAGAAGCCATGAAGCTGCTGGCCATCTGTGAGGCCGTGGACATGTCCGTGGCCGGTTTCCTGAACCGGATGATCGAGTTGATGGACATCGATCCGGAGACGAACGTTCCGGTGGGGTGGCCGCAGTCGGTAGCACTCAAGGAGGCCAGCTAGAAGGGCCAACACCTGATCCGACAACTGAATTGGGCTCTCGCCAACTACCCGGACTTCCTAACCGGGAATGCGGCGCCAGGGCCTTCGGGGTCTCAGCCAACAACGGTTGTGGCGACCAGACGCTGAGACTCCCGATCTCCAGACGAGCACGAACAGCGTCGGCGGTTTCCTAGGCCGCTGGCGGGGTTTCGTGCGTCCCCTAGCACCGAGGAGCTGCCGCCATCGTAGCGCAGAGCCGCGGTGGCGGTACTTTTTTGCCTCAGCCCGGTGTGTCATTGGCGTTTTATCGACAAAATCACCCGGTTTGGTCCGCCTCCGCCTCCGCATCCGACACCTACGCCCCTGTGTTCGAGGGGGCGTTCACCCCTCGCGCCCAGAAGCCGCGGGCGCATGCTCACCGGACGCTGACCTACTTCCTGACCGCGCTGTACTGGGACAGGACCGTACGAGCGGCGGCCGGAGCGCCGGGCGCGTGGCTGAACTCTTACCCGGTGCACACCGAGGAAGGCCGGAACAAGGGGTACGTGCCCATCTCGGTCATGGACTTCGACCGGCCGGTGGCGGTGCACCTGTCCCGAGAACGCCGCCGTAAGGCCGCGCCCTCGCGGTTCTGGGCCGTTGTGCTTGACCTGGACACCAAGCGCGCGTCGGCCGCCCAGGTGACCGCCGACGCCGCGTTGTTGACCGAGGCCGCCCAGGCCGAGGACATCCCCGTGGTGCCCGTCGCGTCCGGCCCGGCGGGCGGTATGCATCTGTGGCTGGGGTGCGCCGAGGGCGTCCCGTTCCCGGTGGTGCAACGCATCAACGCCGCTGCCCGCCGGCTGTGCCCGCTGACGCAGGACCCCTCGCCGCTCAGCAACCCCACGGATGCGCTGGTCAGGCCACCCGGAGCGGCCCACCGTAACGGCGGTTACAGCACCCTTGCGGCGCACACCGTTGAGGAGGCCGTCAACCTGCTGGGGCCCGCGTCCGCCCCCGCGTCCGCGTTCGAGCGTCTGGCCGTCCGCCTGGAGACGATGACCGCCGCCCTGCCCGCCACCGAGGCCGCCGAGACCACCGCGAGGGAGCCGGCCGACACAGTCACGGCGACCACCACGGCGGCGCGGGTCACCGGCCACGGGGGCCGTGCGGTGCCGCCGTCGATCCTCGCCCGGGGCCCGCGCGTGCGCCGGGTGGTCGAGGACGCGGACGGCTCCCCGAAGCTCGACGCCCCGTGGCGCCCGCTCGGCGCGAAGGCCCTCGGGGGTCTGCGCCGCGCGCCCGCGCGGCAGGACGACCACTCGGCCGCCAAGCACTCCCCTGCCAAGTCGATGGCGCTGGCGGGGTGGACACAGGCTGAGGGCCTGGCGGTGGTCCGCGATCCGGAGTCGTCACCCGCCCTGGAGTACCTGCGCAGCGAGCGCCAGGTGGACGGCACTCGCCGCCCACGCAGCGCCGAGGAGACCAAACGGCTGTGGGAGCGGACGTGGTTCCTCGCCGTCGAGGACGCGGCCCGCTTGCCGCGCCGTCCGGAGGACGACGGCCGGCCCGCCGAGACCGACGAGGTCCAGCAGGCCGTCACGGACCTGTTCGCCCGGATGCGGGCCGCCGGAGAGGACCGGTGGTCGAGGAAGTCCGGCCCGGCGGACGCGGCCGTCCTCGCGGCGGTGGCGTGGCTGATGACGCTGTCCGGCAGCCTGGACGTGGCCGCCAACGTGCACCGCGTCGGCGTACTGGCCGGATACACCGGCCAAACTGCCTCGCTGGCGATTCAGCGGCTCGCGTGGGACGGATGGCTGATCATCACCGCCGAGGCCGAGCGCAGGGCCGGGAAGGCCCGTCGGGTGACCCTGGCGACCGGCCACGAGTGCCGCGACCACCAGCACCACCGGTGCGCCGTCTACCAGGCCACCGGTGACGTTTCACCAGTTCACCGTGGGTCTGACAGAAGTGGAACGCCCGCCCCCCCGCCCCCCTCTACTCTTCTCTCCCCCGGGTCGCCTGCCTACCTGCGCGCGGTGCTGACGCACCAGCAGGCGGACGTGTGGCACGACTTGGGGCACCATGCTGCGCGGACGCTGTGGGCGGTCCGGCAGGGTCAGGGGCGGTGGTCACTGGCCGAGGTTATGGCAGAGACCGGCTACGGCCGCCGTACGACGCTCCGTCACCTCCACCGCCTGACGGGGCTCCAGCTGGTCACCACGGGCCCCAGCCGGCGCGGAGAGACCACCTACCAGGCCACCGACCGGCCGCAGCACGAGGCCGCGCGGCACACCGGCAGCGCCGGACGGCTCGCCGCCCTGGCGGTCACCTACCGGGTCAAGCAGGAGGCCCACGAGTGGTGGGCCGCCGAGGAGGCCCACCGGTCCCTGCCCTACGCCCAGCGCCCGCGCCGGGCCGCCGCCGACCAGACCGTCATCCCCGGCATGGACCCCCGCGGCCGCGCCTACCCCCGCAAGCCCAACGGCCAGCCTGACCACGCCCGCGCCCGCCGCATCGAGGCCCAACGCATCGGCGCGGTCGGAATGCTCGACCACGCCCAGCAGCTCGCCCGAACTGGCCAGCTGATCGACCTGCCCCACCTCAGCGCCACCGGCGCCACCGAGCAGCCCGCCCGCCCTGCCGGCCGCCGCGCGGTGATCGCCTCTCGCCACCACTGCCCGCACTGCGGCGCCCAGCCCGGCGAGCGCTGCACCAAGGGCGGAACCGAGGCCCGCCGCTTCGGCGCGCTCCGCCCCGCCGCTCGCTGGCACGCCGCCCGCCGACACGCCGCCCAGCAGAACAGCGCGGAGCGACCCGCCGAGCCACGACACACGCAAGGGTGACGTAGTGGCAGCCCCCGGCCCCAGCCGATAGAGTCACCGCCAACGACGAGCACCCCACCGAAGGCCACAGGCCCCGATGAGCACTCGCCGAGCCGCCGGAGAGCGACCCTCCCGTCGGCACCGGGCCCCCGCCGAGTCGGGGCCCACCCCTCCCCCAGGGAATTCGCGTGCACACGCGAAACGTCGAGCGATCTTCGCCGACTCTGGAAAACCTTGGGGACGACGAGAGGCCGGCGGTACTGCCGCCGATGACGCGGGCCGCAGGCCCGCAGGACCGGCCGACGAGAAGTCGGCGCACACCCGCCCGAATTAGCGGCCGACAGCTAACGCTTAATTTCTGGAATACTAGAAACAGTAATCCAAGATTTGCTAGCATGGCGTATGACGATGCGAAAGGGGTCAACTCGGATGTCTCGCACCTACGTTGATGTGTCCACCCCGTACGCCGGGAGCCCCGGCCGGCTCAGCACCGAACTGTCCTTCGGTGCGAGCGAGAGGCGTCGCGCCCTTGAACACCGGGCTGCCGCCAACGAGTTGACCCGCTTCTACGGCGTCGAGTACCGCACTCCGTGGCGCCTGACGCCGAACTGGACCCCGTACAAGGAGATGGCGGACGGCACACCGTTCGGGCAGCTGGACGAGAGGCGCCTGACGGTCTGGGGCCCCGAACGTGCCGTCGCCCGCTACCTGGCGGCCCTCCCCCGAGTCCTGGCCGGTCTCGAAGCCGCCGCCACACGCGCGGCCCGCGCCTTCGGGCAGTGGCGCCGGTCGCTCCTCGCGGCGCTCTCCGGGCACCTGGAGTACGAAGACCCCACGACCCTGCGGGTACGCGCCCGGGAGTTCCGCACGGACGTGCTGCGCCACCTCGTGACTTACATGATGACCCCTCCGGCCGGCGAGGGCGGACGCGACAGGACGCGGCCCTTGTGGGACCAGGCCGCCGCTGTCGCGGCGGAGGTGTGGACCACCGCCCCGGTCGACCCGTGGGACGCACCCGAGGACGAGGTAGAGGCCGTCATGGGCACGGCGGTGCTGAACGTCGAGCCCGTCGTGATCGAGCCTGACACCCAGCTCGCCGACGAGACGCCCGGCACCGTGGCCGAACTCCTCTCCCTGGCGGGGCCGGAGAGCAACGCGCCGCGCGAGCGCCTGGCTGCCGTCGAGCCGCTCACCCACGAGCCGCTCACCCACGAGGCGACAGCGGCCAGGATCGAGGCCCGGGCCGAGCTCGCCGAGCAGCCGCTCGCCCGGCAGACCGGCGCCGCCCCCGTCACCTGGAGCACAGGGGCCAGGATGCCGAGGAGGAACCCGCGGATTGCCCGCCGCCGTTCCTCGTACGGCAGCATCAGCACCCGTGGCCCCCTGCGCTTTGAGGCCCGCCGCCGTCCCCTCGGACGTGTCCGGCGGAGCTCCGCGCCGCCGGACGGACCGCACCCGCGCACCAGCACCAGCAGGAAGGCACACCGCCTGTGACCATCAACGATGACCAGCCCGACGACCCGTTGGGGCACCTGTCGGACCGGCTCGCCGCCATTGGCATCGAGGTACCCCACAGCAGGGAGGCCACCGCCGTGGAGACGGACGAGGAGGCAGGCAGGGACGAGGAAGCGCCTTACGGGTACTGGCCGGAGCCGTGCGCGAACTGCGGCAAGCTCATCCCGAGGGCCAAGGCGACCGGAGCCGGCCGGCCGCCGGAATACTGCGACAAGGACTGCCAGGCCGAGCGCAAGGCCGCCCGTGCCCGCGAGCGCAACGCGCCCGGGCTGCCGGGCCAGGTGCTCCGCATGGACGAGCTGGTGACCCGGCTCGAACAGGTCGCGGCAGACACACGGCTTGAGCTGAAAAAGATCAACTCTCCCGAAGGGATCGAGGCCCGGTTGGCTGCCGCCCGCGCCGCCAACCAACAAGACGTAGCCCGCGCGAACCAGGCCACCGTGGAGGCCCAGGCCGACGCGTCCGCCGCTCGCGCGGAGGCCCATCAGGCCGCCGCCGACCGGGAGGCCGCCGAGGCCGCCGCCGAGCGCGACCGCGCCGCGCGCGAAGCCGCCGACGACGCCCGAGAAGTCGCCGAGCAGAAGGCGCGCGCCGCCGCCGCCGCCCAGCAGCTCGCCGACAGCCGTGCCCGTGACGCGGAGGCCGCCCAGCAGCTAGCCGAGGAGGCGCGCGCTGCCGCCGTCGCCCGAGCCGACGAGGCGGACCAGCTCGCCGCCGAAGCGGCCGCGGAACGGGACACCGCCACCGCGCAGCGCGACGAGGCCCGCCAGGACGCTGCCGCCGCGCAGGCCCGTGCCGAGGAAGCCGGAAAGGAACGCATCCGCGCCGAAGCCCGTGCCGAGGCCGCCGAGCGCGCGCGCCAGGAAGCGGAGAACGCACGCCAGGAGGCGGAGCGCGCACGGGACGAGGCCCGCCGCGAGGCCGCCGCAGCGCTCGCCCGCGCCGAAACCGCTGCCGCCGCCCAGGCCCGCGCCGAGGCGGAAAAGGACGAGCTCACGGCCGGATACGCCAGCGTTATGAGGCAGTTGCAGGACGTCAAGCACCAGTACCAGGAGGCCGAAGCCCGATCGGTCGAGCACAGCCGGCAGCGGGTCGAGGCGGAGAAGCGAGCCGAGAGGGCGGAGGAGAGGCAGCAGCAGGCGGAGAGCCGTGCCGATCGAGCCGAGGAGCGCGCCGAGAACCGCATCAAGACGGCCGAGCGCCATCGGGACGAACTGGCCGCCGAGCTCACCACCGAGCGGGCCGCGCTCGTCGCCGAACGGGAAGAACGTCGGAAGGCCGAGTGGGACCAGGCTGCCGCCGAGCAGAGGGCCACGGACGCTCAGCAGACCTACGAACGGCTCGCCGCCGAGCTCCGCGAAGAACTCGCCACGCTGCGCGAGGAGCAGCAGCAGTAGAAGAAGCCTAGCCGCAGCAGGAAGCCGGCCGAGGAGACGCCGGAGCCGATCCCCGGGCAGACCGTCGTACCCCTGTCGGAGGACGCCGAGGGAGAGCAGCGGTGACCCGGCGGCCGCCCGCGATTAGCAGTCCTCTTGCAGGGAGATGACACATGACCGATGCACCGAAGGATCTGCCGGACATCTTCGCCGAGACCGTCGACGGTGTCCCGGTCCAACTCGTCCGCCCCGGCGACAGCAGCGACCCCGTTTGGGTCGTCTACACCGCCGCCATACCGCTCGGCACCGTGAGCTGGATACAGCACGACGAGGTGCCGGCGTGGGCGATCCAGACCCGCCCCGGACGGCACGCATCGCTCTCCGACGCCTTGAGGACCCTCATCCGTCCCCGCTCAGCCCGAGACGAGGAAATGTGATCACGAAATCGCGCACGGTGGCCGCCCCCGATCTGCCGACTCAGCCCATCGCCACATTCCACGGGGCACCGGTCTACCGCACCGACACCGCTCCGGCTGGACTTTGCACGCAGCGGCAGCTCAAGAGCCGACGCTTGAAGGTCGCTCCGGAACAGCGGCCACGGGCCTACGTCCGGCTTCGCATGCCCTATGTCGGGGCCGACTACGTGGCGCTTTACGACCCGGCCGAGGCCGTGCAGATGCGCCCTCTATCGGAGCGTCAAAAGCAACAGCTCCGCGAGCGCCGTACGTGCACGCTGTGCGGCACCGTTCAGGCCCGCCCCCTGTGGTCGGCGGGGAGTCCTCACACGTGCCCCTGGCTTCCGGAACAGACGCGAGGCGGCCGCATCTGCCAGGGCTGCAAGGACGCCGCCCGAGAGCAGTGGGAGCGCACCTGTCAGGACTGCGGAACGGAGTTCCGGAACCTCGGCAGCCTGATCCTCCGGCAGTGCCAGGCGTGCAGGGAGCGGTACAAGAGGGGTCGGGAAATCGCCGACCGCCTGACACTGCGACACTGCCCTGAGTGCACCGCACAGACGGCGACACGCGAGGAGATCGAGGAAGCCCGAGCCGCCGACCTCTACATGTACAGCTTCGACTTCCCGCGGACCTGCGAGGCGTGCCAGGCAGAGCAGCGGCGCAGAGCCCTGGAGGCCCGCAAGGCCGACGAGCGCGCGCGGTGGGACGAACTGGGCCCGGTACGGGAGTGGGCCCGCCATGTGGTCGCCCAGCCACAGGAGTACGCGATCCTCGACACGGAGACGACAGGGCTCGACGGAGACGCGAAAGTCGTGGAGATCAGCGTCACCGACGGCGCCGGAAACCCCTTGCTCGACACGCTCGTAAACCCGGGTGCTCCGATCCCCGACGAGGCCCGGGCCATTCACGGTATCGGTGACGAGGATGTACAGGAGGCGCCCAAATTCGGGGCGATCCTCTCCCCGCTCACCAGGGTTCTGGCCGGCCGAAAAGTGGTCATCTACAACCGGGAGTACGACACCCGCGTACTGGCCTATGAGCTGGACCGGCACCACCGCGAGCACGCACCGACCCTGTCCGGCATCGAGCTGCCACCCCACGAGCCCCACCCCGAGGCCGTCGCATGGATGGAGGCCCAGGAGTGGAGCAGGTGTGCCATGCACGCCTACGCCGTCCACATGGGGGAGTGGTCGAGCTACTGGGGCGGGTGGCAGTGGCAGCGGCTCAACGGAGGCCACAGAGCCCTAGGTGACTGTCACGCAGTGGCCGGACGAATCAAGGAAATGGCCGAGACGCCCGACCCCTTTTAGAGCATCAGCCGCCCGTCAGGGAAGCCCGCCAGGAGATTGCGGGCTTCCCTATTTTCTGCCCACCTCACCGCAACAGTCCGCGTGTGTACGCGAACTGCGGCGGGGGGTGTGGTGCTCGTACTGTTCGGTGGGGCGGCCGGACGCTCGGCCTGGGACGGCCCGCAGGGCTGGGATCAGCTCGACGGCCCGGGCCACATCGCGGCAGCGGCCCGCTCCCCCTCGGCTACGTCCGGGCGGCGCGGTCCCCTCACGCTCGGTCCGGGTCGACGGCGGGGGTACGGTCCTCGCCCCGTACGGCTCCGGCGGCCGCCGTCCCGGACCCCGGCCGGGCACCCCTCCCCCTCGCGGCCAGACTGTCCTACGTGCACAACGACGGTGCCGGCGGTCGGCGGACGGCCGGCCACGTAAACCCCGGCGAGATGCCGCCCCGCCACCGGCCGGAAGACCGCCGACCACGGAAGGGGGCACGAGGAAGCAACTAACTACCTTGTTTCTATGCACTCGCTTGATGAGAGCAGGTTTCAGGGCCCCACGACAAGGGCGATAGCTTCCCGTGCGATACGGCCGAGTGTGTAGATCTGCGCCTGGAGTTCTTCCCGACGCGCACGCGCTTGACGGGACCGGGAAGCACCCGGACCGATGAGATTTTCGGCGCGCAGTTGATTGACGATGGGTTCGCTGATTCGGTGCGAGGCGAGCCGGGCGAGGTCGACGACCTCGGGAGCGAGGTCGAGGGCGAGCTTGTCGTCAAACCCTTCGTTCGGTGTACCGGATCGACGGCCGGCCAGTCGTTGCGCCTCACGCTCGCTGGCGGTGAACGGAGCCCAAGGGCCAGAGAGGTCGGAGGCAGCCAGACGCTTGCGCATAGCGGTCTCCACAAGGTGACTTTCCCGCGGCCATGTGTGCGGGCGGAGCTGGAACGCTTCGAGGCGAATCGGCTCCGGAGTGGGCTCATCAGGGTGAACCTTGTTGAGCTCACGTTGGCTGTGCAGCCAGGCCGCCTCGGCAGCTGCGTTTCTGCGTGAGAGATCGCGCAGTGCCGTGGCCTGACGGGCACGAAGCCAGACGAACGTGTTGACCTTTCCAGCGACCATGACTCTCCTTCCGTATGGCAAAGAGCGGACCCCGGCCGCGTCCAGCGGCCGGGGTCCGACGATGGATCAGGAGGAAGCGCCATCCATGGCATCCGCCTCAGTGGACTTCCGAGGACGAGGGGCCGAAGTCTGCTTGGTACGTGACCCCTTCGGCCGGCCCTGGGGGCGACGGGTCGGATCGTCGGCGCCCATCTGTCGAAGTTCTTCCGGAGTCCAGCCTCCGGTTTGAGCGGCCGCGTAGGCGGCTCCGTAGGTCTTTTCAGCCGCGTCGAGGAGTCCTTGGAGACGCTTGCGCTCGGCGATAGCCGCAGCCAGGGGCGGGATCACCTCCATACGCGAAGCGAGCAGAGTTTGAGCGGCGGCGAGCATGGGCGACTGGTCGTCAGTTCCCGTTGTCTCGGTGATGGGTGTCGTCATGTGCGACATGGTAGCGCCGACGCGGCAACGCGTCAGGGCACGACGGCGGCAGCCCGCATGCAACTCAAGTCGAGGGGCCAGCCCCCCTCTGCCCCCTCATCGCGGCTCCGCCGCGATCCGCCCGACCGGCGCCCGGCCCTTGGCCCCGGCCTCCGTTGTCGGAGCAAGATGTGAGTTAATGTTCCATTAACTCGGGTCGGCGACCCCAACTCGCTACGCTCGTTTGGGTTGTAGTCGCCTTTTCGGTCCGGGCACGGACCGAGGGAAGAGGGGTTATCCCTCGTAAGGAAGCAGGAGTTTATGAGCCCGAAGCAGCGTCAGAGCCGCCGCCGTGAGCGCCAGACCGATGCGCCGCGTCGGCACCGTGTGAACGCGGCCTACAACGACACCGAGCTAGCCACGCTCAAGATCGCGGCAGCGTCGGCCGGCATGGCGGTCACTGCGTACGTGGCACAGGCCGCGTTGGCAGTTGCCCGTGAGGAAGTTTCCCCGGCCCCGGTGGAGGAGAAATCGCAGTGGCGTGAGCTGAGAGACGCCATGATTGCGCTGAACCGGATCGGGACGAACTGGAACCAGATCGCGCATGTGAAGAACGCAGGAGGCGAGGTTCCTGATCCGCAGTTTGACGCCGTGCGCGAGCGTGTGGACGCGGCTGTGGCACGGCTGCATGACGCCACAGTGACCTTGGTTGCGCAGATGAGGGGCGGCCCAGATTGTTCGTGAAGCGGGCGCGGGATGGGCAGCGGACTTCTGGTCTGCTGCACTATCTGTACGGGCCGGGCAAGAAGGACGAGCACACCAATCAACACATGGTGGCTGCGTGGATGGATGGTGTGCCCGATCCGGGCCGTGACAAGGGTGCGTCGATCCCGTATCTCGCAGCCCTTTTGGACGCCCCGGTACTGGGGTTGGAGAGCACTCCTCCGGCGAAGTACGTGTACCACATGCCGGTGCGACTTGCCCCGGAGGATCGGACGCTGTCGGATACCGAGTGGGCGGAGATCGCAGGTGAGTTGATACACGCGGTCGGCATCGCCGAGAAGGGCGATCCGATGGGCGCCAGGTGGGTTGCGATCCGGCACGCGGATGACCACATTCACATCGTGGCGACGCTCGCCCGGCAGGACGGCTTGAAGGTCCCGTTGTCGTTCGACAAGCGGAAGATGCAGGAGAAGGCCAAGGAACTGGAGATCAGGTTCGGGCTGCGCCGCCTAGACCGTGGCGACAAGACCGCGAGCCGGTGGCCGACGACGGCCGAGGCGGAGAAGGCGAAGCGCAAGGGCCGGGACGAGCCACCGCGGGTCACGCTCCAAGGCAAGGTGCGGCAGGCCGCCGCCGCCGCTGGTTCGGATGACGACTTCTTCGCCGCGATCCAGCGCGCCGGTATCCGTCTGAACAAGCGGACCGCGCCGGACGGTGCCGTCACCGGCTACTCGGTGGCACTGCCCGGGGACCGGACCGGGACAGGCCGCGCGGTATGGTTTTCCGGCTCACGCCTGGCCCCTGACCTGTCCCTCCCGCGCGTCCGTGAACGCTGGACGGGAGTGGCCGCCACGGCCGGGGCCGTCGGTGGCGGCCATGTCACCAGCCAGGCCGCCGCGTGGCAGGCCGCCGCATGGCAGGTCCACCAGGCCGCCGCGATTCTCGGGCAGGCCGGGAACGAGTCGGGGGCAGGCGAAATGGTGGCCCTTTCCGACTTCCTGACCACCTACGCCGCCCAGGCCCCGGAGGAAGTACGCCGGGAACTACGCGACGCCGCCCGGACATTCGAGCGTGCTGGACGCGCCCCCACCTCCCGGCAGATGGACAGCGAAGCGGGTAGGCATTTGCGGACGGCGACACAGCTTGTCGTCATGAGCGCATCGCTCGGTGTGAACGGCGGAGAGGCAGCGGCTGCGATCACGATTCTCGTAGCCGTCGCCCTGGCGGTCATCGCCGCCCAGCGGTACCACCAGGCCGCCCAGCACCGTGCCCAGGAGCAGGCCGCCGCCCAAGCCGGCTACCACCTGCGCGCGGCGACCGAAGTCGCCTACGGTGCCAGCATCGGCCAGGTACGCAGAGACGGAAGCCGCGCCGCCTGGCGAAGCACGACCGCACGGCTGGAGGCCCCCGCGCTCGTCGAGGCGTACGCGCCCGTGGTGCGCGAAGCGATCCCGGTGGTTGCGGAAAGGGTGCTCAGTGAGGACGCGTGGCCCGCACTCGCGGCCACCCTCAAGCAGGCGGAGAACGCCGGATACCACCCGGCTCGGGTGCTCGCCGAGGTGGCCGCGCTGCGCGGCTTCGGCGACGCCGGCAGCGCCGCCGAGGTGCTGGTGTGGCGACTGCAACGACGGATGGTCACCGATACTCTCGGCACATCGAACGACCAGCCCCAGGCCAACCCCGCCCGCGCCATCTCCACCGCTCCGGAGGGCGGCACTGAGACGGACGGATCACGCACGCAGACCGACGCGCCGAAGGACACCGAGACCGAACCGGACAGCCCGGCAACGCCAACCGCACCGCCGCCGGTGGTGGGCCGAGGCGAGCCGATCGAATCCACACCGCTCGGCGGAAATGACGCGCCCACCTTCGGAGAGGCGGTGCGCCAGGCCGTGCCCGCGTACGCAGCGGATGTGCTCGCCGACCCGGCATCAGCGACCCTGGCCGCCTACCTCATCAAGGCATCGGGTGAAGGCCACGCCCCCGCGGAATTGCTCGCCGAGGTGGCCGCCGCCCGTGACCTCGCGGACGCCGACAGCGTGGCCCAAGTACTGACCTGGCGACTCCAAGGCCGACTGAGCGGAACCGGAAAGCCGGCCCCGCTCCCCCGGACCACCGGACGCCGCCCGGTCCAGACCGGCGGACAGACCCAAAACCCCGGCGAGCGCACGGCCGCGCAACGGGCCGCCCAGGAGGCAGCACAGCGACGCACACAGGCCCGTGGACCGCGCCGGTAGCCCCGCACACCCGTAGGAGGGAAAGCCTGGAAACTCCCGATCGTGGCCGCCGCAGGTAAGTACCGTCAGACGTGGCAGACGAAGGAGAGAAGGGAACGTGATGAGGATTCAGAACGGGGTGAACCGGTGAGCAATGTCAACCCGACGATGGAACAGGCGACAGGGCAGGCCGTTCAGACGGCCGCCGTCGCGCTTCAAGTGCTGGTCCTGGCCGCACAGGCGCTGAGCGAGGCATCCCGGCGCGAGGTGCCCAACCCGGCCGGCACGCAACCCGCGCCGGCTCCGCAGCAGACGCCCGCACGGCAGAACGTCGACCCGGACCACGAGCGATACGTGCACATGGTGCGTGACATCGTGAAGCCGCCAGCCGTGGCGGAAGCCATGGTGAAGGCGCCGCAGTGGCCCCAGCTCGCAGGCGAGCTCAAGAAACTGGAGAGCGCCGGGGTCAACGTGGGGCGATTCCTCACCGACGCTGCCCCCGTCATCGCGCGCATGGACGCGGACATGAAGGCCGGTGCACCCGCGCCGGGCGTCACCGCGTCGGCCGCCACGAATCTGCGCGACCCGTGGGCGCCTCCCCCCGGGCAGGAGCGTGCCCAGGGCGACGAGCCGAGCGTGATCAAAAGGCTGGTGGAATGGGTCAAGCAGGCCTTCAAAAGGGTCACCGGCCAGGACAAGCCGCCTACCGCGCTCGGTGAGCGGAGCCGGGAGCTTGTCCGTCTCGGCATCGGCGCCCAGGAGAACTCACGGCTTGTCATCGTCGCTCGCGAATCCCTGGCCGACGAGGGCATGCTGAACCAGATCGTCACCTCCCGCGAGTGGCCCGGTATCGCCAGCCAGATCAAGGCGCTCCAGGGCGCCGGGCACGACCCGCGCGAGGCCCTGGCCGGAGTCCCCACGCGGTTGAAGCAGGCAGCCGCCGCCGGCATTACCTTGAGCCCGTCCGAGGCCGCTCGCGGACTCCTCACTGAGCAGGCCAAGACCCCCGCACCCGCTCGACTTACGGCCGTCACGCAGCCGCCCACGTCGACGCCTCCCAGCGTTTCGCCCCCGGCATCCAAGTCGGTGAGTTCTCCGCCGCCTGCCGTCGAGAAGTCATCCACGACGAAGCGCCCCACGCCGAAGCGCCCCACCCCGAGGCGCCCCGCCGCGACCGAAGCCCGTTCCACCGCAGCGGCGGCACAATCCACCACCGGAACACCCGGCGCCATTCTGCCGCCGGGACCGAAGGCAGTACCGGCCACACCCACCGCACAGACCACGCCAACCCGAACCCCCAACCGCTGACTGTCGACCCGAGCTGAGGAGGAATCACCAGATGGACCCCCACGCGCGAATCCCGCAGCGGGCGAGCGGAGGCGAGCCGGCCCGCAAGCCGGATTCGTCCGCGAGCGGAACCACCACCGAAGGCGGCACGGACGACACCGAGGCTCGCCGACAGGCCGCCGCGCACGCTCGCAGCAGCGCCGCAGCAGAGTCCCGCTCGGACGCCGCACGAGGCGACGCCGACGCGGCGCGAGGCAGGGCCGCTGAGGCGGACGGACGCGGAGACACGGCCACGGCCGGGGCCGAATGGAGCGACGCGGCAGGACTGGACGGACTCGCCGCGCACGAGGCCGACACATCAGCCATCGAGGCCCGGGCCGCAGCCGCCGCCGCGCAGTCCACAACCGTCCCGGCGGGACAGCGGACCCGGGGACGCACCAGCCACAAGAACACGCCTGCACCGAGCGGGCAGGGCCAAGGCCGGGCACCGGTCCCGCCGCCGGGAGCCGGCCGCCGCAACACGAGCTGACCCACACACAGAACAGCGAGAAGGGCCGGAGAGAGCTCCGGCCCTTCTCGCGTGTGCACGCGAAATTCCCAGTACTCACCGGCTCCTATTACGGTGCGGCGGGGACCGGCGGGGGCAGCAGTGGCCCGATCGGCGGTACCGACAGCAGGGTGTGCTGCGGGCGGTCAGGGTTCGTCATGCAGCCGGCGAACGGGCCATCGGATGCACGGAGCTGCGCAAGCATCGGGTCCAGGTGGTCACGGTGCCACACAGACGGACCGGTGAGCCCGCAGGTCTCCGGGTTGGTGAGTTCCTGCCAGGCCAGCCATGTGGCGTGGAGCCGTGCGACGGCCGCCGGGTGGGCCCACCAGCTCGCGCACCACGGGGCGGAGGAGGAGACCTCACCGAGGTACGTCGGCGCCAGCAGGTCCCGCACCCACCCGGCCAGCGAGGAGAGTTCAGCTGCGTACTTGTCGCCCGACAGCCACAGAATGAACGGCGGAGTCTTGGGCTTTTCCTTCTCTTTCTCCTTCTCGCCGTCCTGCCCGCCGCCGGAAGCGACAGTGATCGCGAGCTGGTTCACCTTCTCGGTGTTGTGCTCCAGCTGAGAGGCGAAGCCGTGGACGGTGGCTTTCAGGTCCTCGAAATCCTCGGCCAGGACCTCGATGGTGGGCAGGTCGTCGTTCACGCTGCGATCACCTTCCGTGAGGCACGAGCCGCGATCTCCGCGATCTCCACATCGGAGTTGGCGGACAGCTCCGCCGCGTCCGGTTCGAGGTACCAGGGCCGCAGGCGGATCATGCCGACCCGGATGCCGGTGGCCAGCAGCAGGGCCCTGCCCTTGGGCAGGGCCCGGATCTCTCCGGCTTCCATGACGCGCTCACGGCGTCGTGAGGTGGAGACGCTGCGACCGGTCGAGCCGTGCGACACGGACGTTTCGCTCACCTTGTGCTCGCCGACAAGCCGCGAGACCTTTTCGGCGAACTCGGCGTCATCGAGGCCGGAGCCCAGGATCTTGACGGTGGCCGCCGACCACAGGGCATCCATGCCGGCCTCACCCCAGACACGGACGCCCTGGCGGTAGGACTGGAGAATGGTCACCGGGATGATGCCGCGCGAGCCGAGGTGGGAATACAGGTCGGGCAGATCCTCGATGCGGCAGACGTTCGCGGCCTCGTCGAGGATCGCGAGCAACGGGACATCGAGTCGGCCGCCGGCCCGCTCGGCGGCGACCATGCCCGCCCTCAGCACCGCGTCGGCCGCCGCTGCGATGACGCCGGCCGCCGAGCCGCCGCCATCCTTGGACAGCAGATACAGGGTGTCGCGCGAGCGCACGAAGTCGTCCGGGCGGAACTCGCGCGCCTTCGGGTCAGGGGTGACCCAGGCAAGGATTTCAGGGTCGAGGAGGCAGGCGACACACTGACGGGCCGTCTCGTAAATGCCGTCGCGGGTGTCGGCCGCGCCCGCCACGGTGGACGCGAGCTGCTGTGCCAGCGCTTCCTTGCCCGCCGCCTTGAGCGCGTTCACCGGGCCGCGGTCGCTCGGGGTGGACAGCCAGGCCAGCACGTCCGCCACCGAGCCGCCCGAGACGGCCGCCGCGTGGAACAGGGCGGTGAGGAGGTTCTTAGCCGCCCCCATCCAGAAGTCACCGCGGCTCTTTTCATCGGTGGTGGCCGCGATGAAGTGGGAGGCGAGTCGTCCGGCGCCCTCGATGGTGCGGGCCGAGGCAAGCATGTTCCACCACATCGCCCGCTCGGAATGGGTGATGGACTGAGGATCGAGCAGCCACACCACGCCGGCGTCCAGGCGCCGGGCACGGGTGACCGCGTACACGTCGGGCTTGTTGCTGGTGAACATCACCGCCCCCGGGGCCCGCAGCAGCGCCGGCACCGCGAGCGAGGTGGACTTGCCCGAGCGCGGAGCCATGATGGCCAGCAGCACATCTTCCCAGCTCGCCCGCAGCTCAGGACCACGGGTCATGTCCAGGTTGCCGAGCAGCACCCCCGTGTCATCCGGCGCGATCGTTTCCGCCCCCTTGAGGGAAGACCGCAGCGCTCGGGCCCGGCCGGTCATCGCCTTGGGCGCGAGCGGAGCCAGCTCCCGCATGCCCGCCAGGCCCGACCTGTGGGAGAAGAACCGCCGCCACAGGAAGAAGCCCGCCACGGCCAGGGCGACGAGGACGAGCGCCAGGAGCACGGCCATGCCGACCCCGGCCGCCGTCGCGTGCCCGGGCCACAGCCGTTCGGGGCCACCAGCGACGAGGGAGAGTGCCGACTTGATGCTGTAGGCCGGCGGGGCCCAGCCGCCTCCGGCGAGCAGGACGCCGAGGGTCCCGCCGATGTACGCACTGGTGAACAGCGCGGCGCCGCCCACCACCGCGCCGAGGACGGCGAGGGGGGCGCCCGCGCCGCCCCCGGCCGGAGTCGAGTCGCTCATGCCGTTGCTCCCTTGCCGTGGTTCTTCGGGTCGGTCTCGTACAGCCGCTTTTCCGTGTCGGTCAGCGCGAGACGCACGGGGGTGCCCGGCCGCGTCCCCAGCCGGAGCATGTACTTGCCCCGGCCGGGGTGGACGCGGCGCTGTCCGTCGACGTCCAGGCCGGTACCGGAGGAGTCCGACCACGAGGCGATGAACTGGATCTCTGCATCGGTCAGCGGTCGTTGAGCCGAGACCCGCTCAAGCTCGCCGACGCTCAGCGCGCCGAGGATCATCGAGTCGCATCGGTCGATCATGCCCAGTGCCTTGGCCCGGTCCTCGGCGGTCGGCAGGCTCTCCGGGTCGCGGAGCGAATGCGTGATGAACAACGTCACCTCGTTCTTGGCCCTGTTCAGACGGGTCATGGCGTCGAAAGCATTGACAATGCCCGGCCCCGCCCGAAGCGCCCGCCACATCTCATCGAGCGGCAGGACCAGGGGCGAGTCCATCAGGCCCACGGCGCGGGCGGAGTCGATCGCGCTGTACGCGTAGGCCCAGGTCGCCAGCAAGCCGGCGCTGACGACCTGATCGCCCGCCGTCAGGAGGCTGGACAGGTCGACGGACAGGGCGGGGGCGTCCAGGTCGAGGGGACGGGTGGTCGGGCCGTCGAAGAGTCCGGACAGCGGCCCCTCACACAGGTTCTCCAGAGCATGTGTGACCTCACGGACGAGGCCCCGATAGTCGTCCTCGGTGTCCACCATCAACTGTGCCCGCAGTTCCGCCGGCCCCTCGCGCAGCACCTTGACCACGTCGGGGATGACCGGGTCCTGTGCCCCGAGGAGCTTGCCCGCCACGATGCGGATCGCCTTTTCCATGACGTTCCGCTCGGTCGAGGTCGGCCGCCGCTCCATCTCCGTGGTCAGGAGCGCGTGCAGGAGCTCGGACCGGCGCCCGTTCATCTCGGACAGCAGCGCGTCGCGGCGGCCGGGGGCGAGGGTCGGCAGGACCCGCCGGAGCGGTCCGGAGTCCAGGGGGTTGAGCCGGTCGAGGCCCCGGCCGATGCGGACGACCTGGCCGCCGAGTTCGGCCACGAGTCCGGCGTACTCGCCCTTGACGTCGCCGGGTACGACGAGCTTGTACCCGTAGGAGGTGTAGACGAGACAGAGCCGCTTGGCCATGGCGGACTTCCCGACTCCGGGCTGTGCCTGGATCCAGACGCCGGGATTGGTCACCAGGGAGCCGATCCAGCCGGACGGGTCGAAACAGACCAACTCGTGTGTAAGTAGGTCATAGCCGATGGGGACGCCTTCGGGCGGCAGTCCGCCGCCGAGGACGAAGGGGTACAGGCCGGCCGTCTGCATGGTGGAGCTGAGGTAGACGGCGCCGGGGTCGAGGAGGGCGGCCCGGCCACGGCCGACGCCCTTCCAGCCCCAGCGCGAGGCGATCACCCGCGGATTGAGCCGCCCCTCACCGGCGGTAGGCTCTGCGGCGGCCGTCCCGGCGGATACCAGCCGCCGGGACGGCTCACCCTTGCGGGCGGGCTTGCTGAGCTTCATGTCTCGCACCCTTCCTACAGCAGTGGGTTGATGCCGACGGGCAGGCCCACGACCATGGCCGCGCTCTGACCGCCGAAGGCGGGACGGAACCGCAGACCGCCGGAGCTGCGGGCTGCCTTGTCGATCTCCCGCCGTGCGGCGGGGAGCTGGGACGCGTCGTCCACGGTCGTGGTCACGTAGATGGACCACTGGACCATCCCGGCGCCCATCGCTTCCTCCACGGCCGTCCGCTCGGCGTGCTCGGCGTCGACCCGCTCGCGTCGCGTGGACGCGCGCTTGGTCCGCTGCCGGTACTCCGCCCGCGCCTCATTGGCGTTAATTTCGCGCTCAACTACAGCCTGGGCCTCATGGGTCGGCAGGACGCGGTAGACGAGCGTCACCCGGCGCATGTAGGCGCCCGGCGCGAGGAGTTTCAGCAGGACGTCGTACGGCACCGGCTTGCGGGGAGCCTCCCGCAGGACCCAGGAGACCGACAGGTGTCCGTCGTGCTGGTAGTGGGCCCAGTCGTCCTCGGCGGCCACGGGCCCGACCTCATGCCAGACGAGCGCGTCGATCTGGTCGGCGGGCGCGTCCATGTCCTCGGGCGCGAACCCTCCCCGAACCAGTCGCTTGATGTCGGCGTCCGTCGCGCGTCGCAGGACGTCGACACCCGCGCCGGAGAGGTCCACCGAATCGAGTGCGCCGAGTGCGACGGCCGCCGCCTCCGCCGTTCCCTTTGGCTTGTCGGGCGACGCGTCCGGGTTGATCACCAGCGACATCCACGCGGCGAGCTGGGCACTGGCCCGGGGAGCTCGCGCGACGAGCTCGCCGATTGCCGCACGTGCGAGCTGCGGCGCCTTGGGGTCGACGCGGCCCCGCACATGGTCGGAGAGGGCCGCGCCGCTGGACGGGGTGATCTGGAGTGTCACCGACGCGGTGCTGACGCCGTCCTCGTCCGCGAGACGGGCCAGGGAGTCACCCCAGGCGGCTACCTGGCTCTTGACCGTCGAACCGGACGCGAGGAGGGAGCCGGCGGGGTTGAGCAGGAGAGCGGCGGTCATGGTGCCCGTGCGCTGATTCCACACCAGGCCTACGGGGCCCCGCCCGTCGGGCCCCTCGGCCCGGATGAGCTTGGTCGGGGCGACCATGCCCGGCAGGTCCAGCGCCTCGGGCGAGGGCAGGAAGACCGACCGGTAGGAGGTCTCACCTCGCATGTGGGCCAGGCTCCACCGGGCCCGGCCGATCACGTAGGACATGAGGGGCATCCCGTGCCGCTGCCACACGGTGAGGGCGATCACGGCCAGGGCGACCGGGACTGTGACCGCCAGCGTCGCCAGCGAGCCGCCCACCACGATTAGGAGGATCGGCGCCAGCAGGGCGAGCACGACGACGGCCGTCTGACCCGTGTTCAGGGTGCCGATGCCCATGGTCTTGCTGCGGCGCCATCCGCCGTACAGGGGTTGTGTCTCTGTGGTCATCGTTCCTACTCCGTTCCGCCCACGGCGCCGCCTGCTTTCTTGATCCCTTGCTGTCCTGCCTCGGCCGCGACCATCGCGATGGCCAGCGGTGGCGCCGCCGTTGTGGCTGTCTGAGTGGCCATCTGCGTTCCGGCCGCCTGGGCCGTGGTCGTCCCCTCGGCGACGGCTCCGGTCTCAGCCGTGGCCGCCGTCGACTCCCCGGCCTGCTGCGGGATGGAGGACGAGTTCGCCTGATCGATGGCGGCTGACCCCTCCGAGGAGCCGCCGCTGTCGCCAGCCGCAGGCCCGTTCCGGTCCATGTCCGACGCGTGTTGCGTCGCCGACGTGCCGCCGCCCGAGCCACCAGCGGCGCTGTCTCCGCCCGCACCGCCCATCTGGCCCGCCATTGCACCCGCGATCGGGCTCAGCGCACCGAGGGCACCGCCGCCGGCGACCGCGCCGCCGATCGCCAACCCGAGCGGCGAGAAGAGGGCAAGCAGGGACTTAAGAGCGATCACCGAAAGAGCCAGGGTCACCACGCCCCGCACGAAGTCGATAATCCCCGAGCCATTGGCCATCTCAGTGAAACCGACGGAGATGATCAGAGCCGCCATCGGCTTGTACACGATGACCGTCATGATCATGGTGAAGAGGCGGGGAAGCCACTGCCGGGCACTGTCCCCGCCGAGCTGTCCAGCTCCGGCGACCGGGAGGAGGAGGGCCTGAATGGGAATGGCGGCCTGACGGAGGAACAGCATCACGATCTGGATTCCACCGATCATGAAAACGGTGAACGAGATGCCCAGAAGGCCGATCGGATTAGCGATGGCAGGAATCAGCATGACCGCCATCCGGTCCGGGACGTCGTCACCGCCGAAGCCCACGTACAAGATCGCTTCGGTGAGCTGGTCGGACGCGATCAAAAGGGCGTCGATCACGCCGACGCCAGCGGCACTGACGAGCAGGTTCAAGAAGAGGCCTTGGAGGATCTGCCCCAAGGGTGTCCCCTTGCGCTGCATGATCATTTTGATGCCCTGGAAAATGGTGAGAATCGTCGCGATTCCCGCGCCGATCCCCGCCATTAGGGCATGTAGGCTGAGTGATTTAGTCGGATCCTTCGCATCTCCGAGGACTCCGGAATCCTTGACCTGGACCGAGTCGGTCATCAGCCACCAGCCGAGAGTCACCCGCATGAATTCCCCGACGAACTCGGCAGCGCTCTGAGCGGCATCGCCGAGGATGGAGTCTTTTACCTTCTGCGCGGCGGCACTCAAGGCCTTTTTGTTCAATTCATGAACCGCCTGGCCGCCCTTGACGGCCGCTTTCGCGCACTCCACCGGGCCGCCCGGCATCTTGGGGGCGTTGGGCAGCAGCCAGGTGGCGCATCGCCCGAGGCCCCACCAGTCCACCGGGGGCAGCGCGGGTGCAGCAGCGGGGGCGGCCGCGGGCACGGTCGAGGCGACGGCAGCGGGCGCCACCAGGCCGACGAGGAGGAACAGGGCAGCGACGGCGGAGGCGAGGCGACCGAGGACGAGACGAGCAGTCACAGCCGGTCCCCTTCCTGGATCGCCTGCCACCGGTCCTCGTTGAAGCCAACGGTGCCGATGTCGACGGGGTCAGGCAGGGGCTGATTCGGGTCGGTGGCGGTGCCCTTCCAGTCGCCTCCCTCCCAGACGGCCCGGCCGGGGCTCACGATCAGTGTCGTGGTCGGCTGTGTGCCGGTCTTGGCCGCATGTGTGACGCGCAGCAGGACCAGGACGTCCACCGTGTCGGAGTCGACGGCCGCGTACTTCACGCCGATGGGCCAGGCGTTGAGGGTCGCGCCGGCCGGTACGGGGCCGGTCGCGGGGATGCCGGCAAACTCCCGGTTGCCCTTGGCCCCGGCGTCGGCGGACGCGGCCATCTGGTCGCGGTACTGCGCGGACGCGTACGCGAGGATGCCCGCCCGGATCCTCTGGGGGTCCAGAGACCAGGCATTGCGGGCCGAGGCGACCGCCATCGCGGCGGCCCCGTCGGGGGTGCGGGGGAACTTGACCGGCAGGTCACCGGACTTGGTCGCGCCGTCGGGGAGCTTCACGGTCTCGGCCGGGGCGACGTATCCGCCGTCATCGGGGGGCAGGGTGGCCGTTGGCTTCGGCGCGGTGGTCGACGGCTGCGGCGCCGGGGCCCCCTTGGGAGGCGCATCACCACCGCGGAGCGCGATGACCACGAGCGCGGCGACGAGCACCAGGACCAGCACTCCCAGGGTGATGACGGCACGCCGCATCCGCCGATTGGCCCGTTGCTGGAGGTCGAGGGTCACGGCTTACTCATCCCCCGACGATCGCGGGGACGACGCCGCCGGCCAGGGCCACGATGGACAGACCAGCCATGACCCACAGCAGGCCGCTGGCGCCCTCGGCGGCCAGGTGGGAGCGGTTGCGGCGGCCGATCATCATCATGATGCCGCAGGCGATCAGACCGAGGATGCCGCCGCCGATCGCCGCGTACTTTGCCCAGCCGACCCACGTCGGCATGATCGAGTCCATGCCGGGCGGCGCGGCCGGCGGCGCGTTCCAGTTGGTCCCGGGCTTTTTGTCCAGGGGGACCAGGGCCACCACGTCGGTGAGCGTGGTCAGCAGGTGGTGCATCACATCTCCTACTCAGGGATTCCGAGCTGTCGCCGCAGGGAGCGGACGGCTTTCCGGACGGTCTTGTGGTCGAGTCCGTCGGCGGGGGTGTCCATCTCCCGCAGTCGGACGAGGTAAGGCACATCGGCGATGCCGAGGACTCTTGGCCGGACCACCCGCAGCCGGTATCGGACCGGCCGGGGCAGCGGCAGCGGAGCATCCCGTACGACGACCAGGTACGGCCGGGGCACGTCGGGGTGCCACCCGCCGAGGAGCTGGACGGCTGCGGCCACCCCATATGAGGTGGACCGGCAGACGACGAGCGGGACGTAATTCGGTGGCAGTTGCGAACCACGTGCGAGTTCGTACGCACTGCCGTCTCCGTGAGGGTCCAGCCAGCGGGCCACCGTTGACGTACCGGCCCCGCCATGGGCACCCATGACGCCGAAGTACCGGGTAGGGGTGGGCCGTTCGGCAACCCCCGCGCTTTTTTCGCGCACTTTGTCACCCCCGTACTCTTGATCTCAGCGTGACGCTACCATGACTTACTGTCAACATGTACTTACATAAGTTGAGGGCCGATGAGTCCATCCCCAGGCACCGCTGCATTCCAGCCATCCCGCTTGCATGAGCAACGAGAGAGGGCCCGTTTGAGTGTTGAGGCCTTGGCAGTTCTCGCCGCCGTCTCGCCGGAGACGGTGCGCCGGGCAGAGCAGGGCCGACGGAAGCCGTCTGCCCGGGTGTTGAAGGCGCTCGCGGACGCCCTCAAGGTCCCCATGGAGGAGCTGGCGCCGGTGGAGGGCCCGCTGACGCTCAAGCAGATCCGGCAGCGGGAGGGGATCACCCAGAAGGTCATGGCCACCAAGGTTGGGGTGTCTGCGCACATGGTCAGCCGCGTGGAGAACGGGGTGTACGGGGTGCGAGAGCCGACCCAGTGGGCGACGGCGTACGGGGTGACACCGTCCGAATGGGTCGAGGCGTGGACAGCCGGCAGGGAAGACCGCCAGAAGCGCATCAGGGCTCAGACCAACCAGGGGAAGGAGGAGGCGTGAAAGCGCTGGTCAAAGCAGCGATCGCGGTGGGGACGGCGATCCCCCTCGGCATGCTCGGGCTCTTGCTCGCCGGCGCCAGCGCCGTTGACGCGTCCGGCCCCGGGGTGACCTTGGTGAACGGACTGAACCTCTCATTGATGCCTGAGAAAGGCCGGAAATACGCGCCCTGGTATGTCAAGTCGGCCGCCCAGTGCCCCGGGCTGACCCCTGCCCTCCTTGCCGCCCAGGGCTATCAGGAGTCCGGATTCAACCCGGAGATCGAGGGCCCGCCCACCGCACATGGCACCGCGAAGGGCATCGCCCAGTTCATCGACTCCACATGGGCGACCTGGGGGAGGGATGAAGACGGCGACGGAACCGCGCTCGGAGCGAAGGATGCCGAGGACGCCATCATGGCCCAGGGCCGCTACATGTGCCGCATGGTCCACGACGGCGAGAAGTCCGGGTACGACGACGACCCCGTACGGCTCGCACTCGCCGGCTACAACGCGGGCTGGGGCTGGGTCAGCCACTTCCGCGGGGTACCGCCTATCGAGTTCGCTCGCGAGGCCGGCGAGGCCGAAGGCCAGACCTACCACTACGTCAAAGTCATCACGGAGAACGCCGCGAAGTGGTCGGCCGCAATCGGCAGCGCCAGCCTCAGCGGCCTGGGCACCGGCAGCGGCCCCGACGCAGTAAGGCATGCCGCCTCCCAACTCGGCGTTCCGTACTCATGGGGCGGTGGCACCCCCAGCGGCCCCAGCCGCGGTTTCTGCGACGGACGCAACGGCTACTTGAGGGGGACGTGCATGGCATCGACCACACCCGGATTCGACTGCTCATCGCTGACCCAGTACGCATGGTGGCCAAGCCTCAAGCTGCCCCGCGTCGCCGCCGACCAGTACGAGGTGACCGCCAGTCGGCCCGTCGCCAAGGACCAGCTACAGCCCGGCGACCTCATGTTCTGGTCGAAGGGTGGCACGAGGGCGATCTACCACGTGGCGATCTACGCGGGCGGCGGCCAAGTCCTCCACGCGCCCCGAACAGGTAAGCCTGTCCAGATTCAGGCAGTCGACGCAGCGATGCCGGCCGCGGATTACGTGGGAGCCACCCGCCCCGGCGCGTGATGGATTCGCGTGCGCACGCTAAGCCCCTCGACCCAGACACGGGAGTGCCCCGCCAACGTTGGCGGGGCCCCCCCGGGGTGTCCCGGGGCGTTGGGGGGGGTGCGAGTTGCCGGGGGGGGGTGC
>NZ_JBEOST010000026.1:0-79802 GCF_040303145.1 Streptomyces sp. NPDC096079 | reverse complement strand
CACCGAGGGAGCCGGCTCCGCCACCGGGGCCGGCTTCGCCATGTCCGGCGCGCCGCACCACGCGCACCGCGCCTCCCTCTTCCCACCGCCGGGCCGGAGGCACCCCCACGGGCCGGCACCCGGTCGCCTCAGGCGAGGAACTCCCCGTCCCTGGCCACGACCGCACCACCGTGGACGACCACGTCCCGGCGCGGCATGTCGACGACCACCTGCGGCAGGCACTCGCCGCGCACCAGGACGAAGTCGGCCGGGGCGCCGGGCCGGAAGTCGGCGTGCGCGAGGCCCATGACGTCCGCGCCGCCGTGGGTCGCCACCCGGTAGCAGTCGTTCAGCTCGTCGTCGAGGCGCACGTCCGTCACCCACCCGAGGATGTGCGCGCGGTGCATCATGTCGGCGTCCCCGAACGGGCTCCAGGAGTCCCGCACCCCGTCGGAGCCCAGCCCGACGCGCACGCCGTGCTCGCGCAGCCGCGCGATCGGGAGCACCAGGGAGTCCGACGGCGCCACTGTGGTCAGGGCGATGTCCTGATCGCCCAAGTCCTCCGCGATCGAGCCGAGTTCACGGTCCGACAGGCCGGGAAGGCAGAAGACGTGGCTGACGGTCACCCTGCCCGCGAGGGAGAGGGCGCGGGTGCGCTCGACGATCCCGCGCATCGCCCGCATGCCCGTCTCGCCACGGTCGTGCAGATGGATGTCCACGCCCACGCCGTGCCGGTCCGCGATGCCGAAGACGACGTCGAGCTGCTCGTCGAGCGCCTTGTCGAAGCCGATCGGGTCGATGCCGCCGATCATGTCGATGAGGCCTTCGCGCGCCGCCCGCTCCAGGAGCGCGGCGGTGCCGGGGGTGCGGATCACGCCGTGCTGGGGAAAGGCCACGATCTGGACGTCGAGGGCGTGCCGCAGGCGCTCGCGGGCCTCCGCCACGCCCTCGACCCCGGCCAGTCCGTACGCCGGGGCCACGTCGGCGTGGGCGCGCATGCCGCGGGTGCCGCGGGCGACGGCATGGCTCATCAGGCCGTACGCCCGCTCGGAGACGGGCCGGCGCTGGGCGTGGAACAGGTCGACGTCCTGGGCGACGTAGTCGGCGATGGAGGAGGCCGGCCGCCGGCTCACCCAGGAGCCGCCCCAGGTGGTCTTGTCGGGGTGGATGTGCGCGTCGACGAGGGACGGGAGGGCGATCCGGCCGCCGCCGTCGACGACCTTCGCGCCGTGCGGGGCGGGGCCGTCCGAGATCCGGCCGTCGACGACCACGAGGTCCGTGGCCTTCGCCGCGCCGTACGGGCGCACGTTCCGGAACACGACGGTCCTGGCCCGGTGCCCACCGTCGGGCCGGCCGGGACCGGGCGCCGCGGCCTGCGCGGGGGCGGCCGTCGCGGCGGCGGTGGCGGCGGCTCCGGCGAGCCCGGCGGCTCCGGCGAGCATGGTCCGCCGGGAGAGGGCGCCGGGGGCGGGGGAGGAGGGGGACGGGTGCATGGGGGCTCCTTGGAGGGAGGGGGCCGACGACCTCAGTTTTGTATACCAAGTGGATTGAGATCGACAAGGGTGGACTGTGCCGGTGTGCCTGTGCCTGCTATCTCAGACACTCTGAAGGGTTTCCACGATCGGCAATTTGGTATACGAATAGTCTCCAGCGTTCTCGAAGGGTGCCGATATTCGGATGCGCCGCCCCGCTCTCCGGTGGTGGAATCGCCCGATGGGACATGTGCGATCCACGACCGTCGACCGCGGGCGGTTCGCCGACGCGGTCACCCCCTGGGAGGACGCCGCCTGGCGGACGACCGCCCTCGGCTGGGCGGAGCGGGAGCTCGCCCGTCACGGCCTGGAGGAGACCGGGCCCCGGGAGGTCAGGGTCCGGCCCTGGTCGATCCTGGTGCGCTTCCGGATCGGAGCGGGGCACCGCGAGGTCGTCTGGTTCAAGGCGAGCGCGCCCGACGCCGCCTTCGAGGCCGCGCTCGGAGGCGCGCTCGCCGACTGGGTGCCCGACCACGTCGTGACGCCCCTCGCGATCGACGCCGGGCGCGGCTGGTCGCTCCTCCCCGACGGAGGCCCCCTCTTCCGGCACGTCCTCGACGCCGGTGACGCCGGTCCGGAGTCCTGGGCGGAGGCGCTCGGTCAGTACGCGCGCATGCAGCGGGCCCTCACCCCGTACACGGACCGCATGACCGCGCTCGGCGTGCCCGGCGGCCGCACCGGTCAGCTGCCGGAGATCTTCGACGGCCTGGTCGAGGGCAACGCGACCCTGGACCCGGACGCCCGCCGTGCCCTCCGTGAGCGGCGCCCCCGGCTCGTCGACTGGTGCGCCGAACTCGACGCGTACGGCATCCCGGACTCGCTCGACCACTGCGACCTGCACGACGCCCAGCTGCTCGCCCCCGCCGCCGGCCGCTTCACCTTCTTCGACTGGGGCGACGCCAACGTCGCCCACCCGTTCGCGAGCCTCCTGGTCCCCGCCCAGGCCGTCCGGGAGCGCCACGGCCCCGGGCACGCGCACCGGCTGCGCGACGCCTACCTGGAACCCTGGAGTGACCTCGGCCCGTCCCTCCCGGAGCTCCGCCGCGCCGCCGCGCTCGCCACCCGGCTCGCGGCGCTCGGCCGCGCGGTCTCCTGGTTCCGGCTCTTCCCCGGGGCGCCGGCCACGGGCTGTGCCGAGGCGAGCGCGCACTGGGTGAACGAACTCTTCGCCGGGGAGCCGGTGTTCTGATCCCGTCCCGCGCTCACCGCCCGTCGTTCCACGGAGTTCGGCCGCGCCTGTGGTACTGCCTTACGGAGACATCGTGTTGTTTGTCCCGTAATGCCGTGAAAGGTGCCGCCTGTGTCGCAGGAAGATCAGAGGCCGGAAGGCCGTGGAGCGGGCGCCGAACGGACCGGCCGGGAGGTGCTGCCGGTGACGGCGGACCTGCCCGGCCGCCCCGAACACCACCAGCGAGCCCGCACCGACTGGATCGTGTTCGGCGTCACCGCCGTCCTCACCGTCGCCTTCGTCATCTGGGGGGCCACGGCCACCGACAGCCTGGAGGACGCCTCCAGCACCCTCCTCGACGGGCTGATCCGCAACGGGGGCTGGGCGTTCATGCTCGCCGCCTCCGGGTTCGTCGTCTTCGCGCTGTGGCTCGCCATCAGCCGCTACGGCCGCATCACCCTCGGTCAGGAGAACGAGGGCCCCGAGTTCCGTACCGTGTCGTGGATCGCCATGATGTTCAGCGCCGGCATGGGCATCGGCCTGATGTTCTACGGCGTGAGCGAACCGCTCGCCCACTACGGCACACCGCCGCCGGGCACCCACCCCGTGGACTCCGCCGAGCGGATGCAGACCGCCATGGCCACCACGCTCTTCCACTGGACGCTCCACCCCTGGGCGATCTACGCCGTCGTCGGACTCGCCATCGCGTACTCGACGTTCCGCTGCCGGCGCCGCCAGACGATCAGCGCGGTGTTCGTGCCGCTGATGGGCGAGAAGCGGGCGTACGGAGGACCCGGCCGGGTCATCGACATCCTGGCCATCTTCGCCACCCTCTTCGGCTCCGCCGCCTCGCTCGGCCTCGGCGCGCTCCAGATCGGCAGCGGCTTCGAGGAACTGGGGTGGATGGAGAAGACCGGCACCGGGCTGCTCGTCGCCATCATCGCCGTACTGACCGTCGCCTTCGTCCTGTCCGCCGTCTCCGGCGTGGAGAAGGGGATCCAGTGGCTCTCCAACACGAACATGGTCCTCGCCGCGATCCTCGCCGTCTTCGTCTTCGTGGCGGGACCCACCATCGTCGTGCTCGATCTGCTGCCCACCTCCCTGGCCGCCTACTTCGGGGACCTGCCGCAGCTGGCCGGCCGCACGGAGGCCACCAGCGGCGAGGCGATCCACGACTGGCTGGGCAGCTGGACCGTCTTCTACTGGGCGTGGTGGATCTCCTGGACGCCCTTCGTCGGCATGTTCATCGCCCGCATCAGCCGGGGCCGCACCATCCGGCAGTTCGTCGGCGGGGTCATCCTGGTCCCCAGCACCGTCAGCCTCGTCTGGTTCGCCATCTTCGGCGGTACGGCGATGAAGCTCAGCGAACAGGGCGACCTGGCCGGTGAGACCACGCCCGAGGGGCAACTCTTCGGGGTCCTCCAGGAGTTTCCGCTGACCGGCACCATGAGTCTGCTCGTGATGATCCTGGTCGGCATCTTCTTCGTCTCGGGCGCGGACGCCGCCTCCATCGTGATGGGAACGCTCTCGCAGCGCGGCGCCTTCGAACCCACCCGCCCCGTGGTGGTCTTCTGGGGCGTGGTGACCGGAGCCGTCGCCGCGATCATGCTGCTGATCGGCGACGGACAGGGCGACGCGCTGGCCGGACTGCAGAACCTCACCATCCTGGTGGCGGCGCCGTTCGTGCTCGTGATGATCGGGATGTGCGTGGCCCTCATGCGGGACCTGCGCAAGGACCCGCTCATCGTCCGGGGCGAGGCGGGGGAGGAGGCCGTCGAACTCGCGGTGATCGCGGGCCACGAGAAGTACGACGGAGACTTCGAGCTGAGGATCGGCCCCGGCTCCTCGGGCCCGGACACCCGACCCTGACCGCGCCGGGGTCAGTCGTCGTCGGTGTGGCGGACGCGGATCCACAGGGGCAGCGCGAACCAGCACAGCAGGTACCAGGCGAGCACCCCGGCGACCAGCCACGGCACGTACGCGTCGTGGGCGACCACCCGCAGCACCAGGAGGAGGGCGGACGTCAGGGTCGCCAGGAGGAGCACGAGCCCGACGAGGGTCAGGCGTGAGGCCCAGGTGACCGCCCGGGGCTTCATCCGGCGTCCCGCCACGATCCGGTGGAGGGCGACCGGTCCGATGAGGGCGCCCGTCGCCAGCGAGCCGAGGACGACCGTGACGACGTAGAGCGTCTTGTCGGTCTGCTGGAGGCCCTGGAAGTGCGGGGTGAACGCCACGGTGAGCAGGAAGCCGAGGAGGATCTGCACGCCGGTCTGCGCCACCCGGATCTCCTGGATGAGCTCCTGCCAGCGCCGGTCGGCACGCTCCTCCTCGGTCTCGTGCCGGCCGCGGCGCAGGTCCCCCTCGGTCTCGTGCCGGCCGCGGCGCAGGTCCCCTTCGGAGTTCCGGTCCGTCGTCATGCGGGTCTCCTTCCCCCGGCACGGGGGATCAGGCGCGACCCGCCGCCTTCTGGCTGCGGCGCGACAGCGAGTCGACGACCACGGCGGCCAGCAGGACCGATCCGGTGATCATGAACTGGACGGCGTTGCTCACGCCCATGATGTTCATGCCCGACTGGATGGACCCGATCACCAGCGCTCCGAGGAGGGCGGACCACACCGAGCCGCGCCCGCCGAACAGGCTCGTGCCGCCGATGACGGCCGCGGCGATGACGTTCATCAGCAGGTTGCCGCCGCCGGAGGTCTGGCTCGCGGACTGGATCTGCCCGGCCAGGAAGAGGCCGCCGACCGCCGCCATGAGACCGGAGATCGAGAAGACGCTCATCCGGACGAACGGCACGCTGATGCCGGCCCGCCGCGCGCCCTCGATGTTGCCGCCGACGGCGAAGATCCGCCGCCCGTACGTCGTACGGCGCAGCACGAAGTCCAGGAGCACCAGCACGATCAGGAAGATGAGGAGCGCGAGGGGGAGCCCCTGGTACTGGTTGAGGATGTACGCCGCGACGAACGCGATCGCGGCGATCACGACCGTACGGAGAACGATCTCGGCGACCGGGCGGAACGGCACCCGGGCGGACTGTCGGCGTTTCGCGTCCAGGAGCGAGGCCGCGAGGAAGAGCCCGACGCCCACGGCCGCGGTGACGTAGGCCGTGGCGGGGCTGTGGAAGATCGTCGAGTAGAGCTCGGAGACGATGCTCTCGCTCGGGATGTTGACCGTGCCGCTGGTGCCCAGGACCTGGAGCATCAGGCCGTTGAAGGCGAGGTTGCCCGCGAGGGTGACCACGAACGCGGGCACGCCGACCTTCGCGAAGAAGAAGCCCTGGATGAGCCCGGCGGCCGCTCCGCTGCCGAGGGCGACGAGCAGCGCCAGCCACTGGTTCATGCCGTTCAGCACGTTGAGCACGGCGAAGATGGCGGCGCACAGGCCGCTGACGGAGCCGACGGAGAGGTCGATCTCGCCCAGCAGCAGGACGAAGACGATGCCGACGGCGATCATGCCGGTCCCGACGATCTGCTGGCTGAGGTCGGAGAGGTTCTGGGCCGAGAGGAAGGTGCTGTCGAGGCTGCCGAAGACCGTCCAGATGATGATCACGGCGATGATGACGGGCAGCGAGCCCAGCTCTCCGCTGCGCACCTTGCGGCGGAACTCGCCGAGATACCCCTTGAGGCCCTCCTCGCGCACGAGCAGTCGGGAGTCCACCGCGGGCACCGACTCGGGAGCCGGTTCCTGCGCGGAGGTGTCGCCGGGGGCGCGGTCGCGTCTCATCGCTCCTCCTCCCGCTTGCGGGCCTGGCGGCGGGTGACGGCGCTGTCGGTGGCCCCGGTGATGGCGGAGATGATCTCCTCCGTGGTCGTGGAGCGCTTGTCGAAGAAGCCGTTGTTCCGGCCGAGGCGCATGACGGCGATCCGGTCGGCGACCGCCATCACGTCCACCATGTTGTGGCTGATGAGGATGGTGCCGAGACCGTGCTCGCGGAGCCGCTCGACCAGGTCGAGCACCTCGGCGGTCTGCTCCACGCCCAGGGCCGCGGTCGGCTCGTCGAGGATCACGACCTTCGGGTCGCCGATCAGGGAGCGGGCGATCGCGACGGTCTGGCGCTGGCCGCCGGAGAGGGAGGCGACCGGGATCCGGACACTGGGGATCCGGATGGAGAGGGTGTCGAGGAGCTCGCGCGAGCGCTGCTCCATGCGGACCTCGTCCAGGACGCCGAAGCGGCGCAGCTCACGGCCGAGGAAGAGGTTGCCGACCACGTCGAGGTTGTCGCAGAGGGCGAGGTCCTGGTAGACGGTGGCGATGCCGAGGGTCTGGGCGTCGTGCGGCCGGCTGATGGAGACCGGCCGCCCCTCCCACTCGATGACGCCCTCGTCGGGCGGGTTCACCCCGGCGATGGACTTGACGGCGGTGGACTTGCCGGCGCCGTTGTCGCCCACGAGGGCGACGACCTCACCGGCGTGGACCTCCAGGTCGAAGCCCTTCAACGCCTGGACCGCCCCGAACCGTTTGGAGATCCCCCGCAGGGTGAGCACGGGTGGCTCCGGCAAGGGAACCGCCTCCTCCGCTCGCGCGAACCGCTCCGCGTCCGTCGGGAGCGGTCATTCGAGACCGGCGTCCTTGCAGGCCGCCTCGTAGGTCGGGGTGCAGATCTGGTCGACCGTGTAGAGGCCGTCCTTGACGACGGTGTCCTTGATGTTGTCCTTGTTCACCACGACCGGGTCCAGCAGCTGGGCGGCGACCTTGTGGTCGCTGCCGCTGGTGACGGTGGTGGGGACCAGGTCGTTCGAGAGCTTCTTGCCCTCCGCCAGGTCGACGGCCATCGTGGCGGCGATGTCGGCCTCCGGCTTGTACGGCTTCTCGATCGTGATGGTCTGCGTGCCGAGCAGGATCCGCTGGATCGCGTCGAGTTGGGCGTCCTGACCGGTCAACGGCACGTTCATGCCCGCCGACTTGAGGGCGGTGGCGATGCCGGCGGCCAGTCCGTCGTTGGCCGAGTAGACACCGACGATCTTGTCCTTGCCGAGGGAGCTGATGGCGCCGGACATCTGCTGGTTGGCGTTGTTCGGGTCCCAGTTGGGCGTGTCGTACTCCTTGCCGATCTTCACCTTGCCGTCGAGGACCGAGTGCGCGCCGGCCTTGAACTCGGCCGCGTTCGGGTCCGTCGGCGACCCGTTGTGCATCACGATCTCGCCGCTCTCGGCCTTGTCTCCGAGCGCGTCGAGGAGCGCCTTGCCCTGGAGCTCGCCCACCTTGTGGTTGTCGTACGAGACGTACGCGTCCACCGGGCCCTGGGCGAGGCGGTCGTACGAGACGACCTTGACGCCCGCGTCATGGGCCTTCTGCACGGACGACTGGATGGACTTGGCGTCCACGGCGTCCAGGATGAGGACCTTGTCGCCCTTGGCGAGGGCGGTGTTGACCTGCTGCTGCTGGGTCGTGGCGCTCTCGGCGGCGTTGTAGTAGTCGATCTGGGCGTCAGGCGCCAGCTCCTTGATCTTCTGCTCGATGTAGGGCCGGTCGAACGTCTCGTACCGGGTGGTCTTGCTCTCCGGGAGCAGCAGTCCGATCTTGATGTCCTGCTTCTCGCTCCCCGTGCCCAGGGCCGTCGCGCTCGTCGCCACCACTCCCAGGGAGAGGGCCGCGGCTCCGGCCAGGGCGATCGCGCTCCGCAGTGTCCGGGTCATGGGAGGCTCCTTTCGTACGCCCCCTGTCCCTCACCGCGTGAGCGCGGGAACGAGGATGCACATATGGCCTATATATCGACATTAGCCGCAACCTGAGGACCGGCAAGCGGGTGCCCACCCGCCCGGCCGGTCACTCTGGGCGACCGACGGTCGTCACGGTGTGCGACCGGCCGGGCGTCGGACCCGCTCCCGGGCCGGAATCGCACGTCAGTAGTGGCTCCTCATTGCCGTCCGCACCTCGGCGAGGGTCGCGTCCGCCACGGCCCGGGCCCGCTCGTTGCCCTCGCGCAGGACCCGACGGAGGTACGCGCGGTCCCGCCCGTACTCCGCCCGCCGGGCCCGGACCGGCGCCAGGTACTCGTTGACCGACTCCGTCACGGTCCGCTTCAGTGCCGAGGCCCCCGCCGAGCCGATGTCCGCGGCCACCTCCTCGGGGGTGCGGCCCTGGCAGAGGGCCGCGAGCAGCAGGAGCGAGGCCACCTCGGGGCGGCCGGCCGGGTCGTAGACGATGTGCCGCTCGGAGTCGGTCCTCGCACCCCGCACGAGCCGGGCGGTCTCGTCGGCGGAGGCGGCCAGGGAGACGGCGTTGCCCCGGCTCTTGCTCATCTTGGTGCCGTCCGTGCCGAGCAGCAGCGGCGCCTCGGACAGCAGCGCGTCGGGTACGGGGAAGACGGGGGTCCCGTCGCCGTAGCGGTCGTTGAACCGCCGGGCGACGGTACGGGCGACCTCCAGATGCGGCAGCTGGTCCTGGCCGACGGGCACGAGGTTCGCCTTGCAGAACAGGATGTCGGCGGCCTGGTGGACGGGATACGTGAACATCAGGCCGCTGACGGCGGACTGCCGCGAGTGCGCGATCTCGTCCTTGACCGTGGGGTTGCGGTTCAGCTCGGCCACCGACACCAGGCTGAGGAAGGGCAGCAGCAGCTGGTTCAGGGCCGGGACGGCGCTGTGCGTGAAGACCGTCGCGCGCTCCGGGTCCACCCCGATCGCGAGGTGGTCGAGGACCAACTCCTCGACGTGCGCGGTGAGGTCGTCCGCGATGTCGCGGTCGGTCAGGACCTGGTAGTCCGCGATGATCACGAACAGCTCCACCCCGAGGTCCTGGAGCCGGACCCGGTTGCGCAGGGTGCCGAAGTAGTGCCCCAGGTGCAGCCGCCCGGTGGGACGGTCGCCGGTCAGGACGCGGAAACGCCCCGGATCCTCATGGATCCGTACCTCCAGGACCGCGCTGCGCGCCCGGGCGGCGCTCGTCCCGAGCGCGTCGGCGGAGGTGGTGGGGGAGGCGGGGGCGAGTGTGGTGCTCATGAGGTCTCCTGGTGGGGGTCGGCGGTGCCGTCGGGACGACAGGACCCATCAACCGGGAAACGCGGAAGGGCCGTTCGTCCGAACGGCCCGGTCGTGCGTGAGAAGTGGCCGCTCCTAGGAGGAGCGCCACCAGCTGAGGCACGACGACAGATGCATGGAGCCAGCATAGCGCCCCCCGGCCGAGGCCGAGGGGCGCCACGAGCCTGACCCGCCGGGAGGCGTCAGGACAGCACGACCGGGAGGTCGAACAGGTCGTTCTGGGTCACCACCGGCTTGTTGCGGAGCTCCTCGCGGGAGACCGCCAGGCGCAGCTGCGGGAAGCGCTCGTACAGGGCGGGAAGGGCCACCGAGGCCTCCAGACGGGAGAGCGCCGCCCCCGGGCACACGTGCGGGCCGTGACCGAAGGAGATGTGCCGGTTCGGCGTCCGCGTCACGTCGAACTCGCCCGCCGTCGGACCGTGCTGCTCCTCGTCCCGCCCGATCGCGCCGAACGACACGATCAGCGCCTCGCCCATCGGCAGCACCCGGTCACCGACCTCGATGTCCTCGGTCGCGAACCGGATCAGGACGTGCGAGGTCGGCGTCGACCAGCGCAGGGTCTCCTCGATCACGTTCTCCCACGGCACCTCGCCCTTGAGCACCAGGGCCCGCTGCTCGGGGTGGGTCTCCAGGGCGACCACGGCGTTCACGATCAGGCTGATCGTCGTCTCGTGCCCGGCCGCCACCATCAGCTGGAGCGTGTTCGTGATCTCCTCGGTCGTCAGCCGGTCGCCGCCCTCCGACGCCTCGATCAGCGCGCTCGTGAGGTCGTCGCCGGGCTTCGCCGTCTTGCCCGCCACGATCCCCGCGAACAGCGTGCCCAGGTCCGCCATCATCTGCGGGACCTCCTCGGGCGGCGTCTGCGTCGAGAAGAACTTGTCGAACAGCGCCTTCATCCGCGGGTGGTCCGCCGGGTCCACGCCCATCAGCTCGCCGACCACGTTCATCGGCAGCGGGTACGCGAACTCCGCCTTCAGGTCCACGACCTCGCCCGCCGGACGCTCGGCCAGCCGGTCGAGCATCCCCCCGGTGAGGGACTCGATGCCCGCCCGCAGCCGCTCCACCCGGCGCGCCGTCAGCGCCTGCGCGACCAGGGTGCGCAGCCGGCGGTGCTCCTCGCCGTCGACGGTCAGCATCGACCGGCCCGGGTTCGCGAGACCGATCAGCGGCCAGTCCAGGGGTATCTCGCCGCGCTGCCAGGCGCCCCAGACGTCGATGTCCTTCACGAGACGGGCGTCGGTGAGCAGCTTGCGCGCCTCGGCGTGCCGGGTCACGGCCCAGCAGGGCACGCCGCCGGGCAGGACGACACGGGCCAGCGGGCCCGCCGCGCGCAGCCGTGCGCTCTCGCCGTCGAGGTCGGCGACGAAGGGGTCAAGCTCGATCACATCGGTGCCGGACGCGGCGGTGTGGTCGTACGGGCAGCTCATCCGAGGGCTCCAAGGGCGGGGGTCGGGGTGTACGTCACGGGGAGCGCGGACAGGCCGCGCAGCCAGGGGGAGGGGCGGCGGGCGAGGGCGTCCGCGGCGACGGCGAGATCGACGTCCGGGAGCCGGTCGAGCAGCACCTCGATCCCGGTCCTGGCGATGGTCTCGGCGACCTCCTGGGCCGGGAACGGGCAGCGGTGCTCGCCGTGGCCGAAGGAGAGGTGCGCGTTGTTGCCGCCCGTGAACGCGCCGGAGTCGGTGCGCACGTGCGGGTCGGAGTTGGCGGCGGCCAATCCGAGCAGCAGCAGGTCGCCCGCGCCGATCCGGCGCCCGCCGAGGTGGGTGTCGCGCGAGGCCCACCGTCCGGCGACGTTCTGGGTCGGGGTGTCCTCCCACAGGACCTCGTTCATCGCCTCGCCGACGCTGTGCCGGCCGCCCGCGAGGGAGGCCGCGAACCGGTCGTCGGTGAGCATCAGGCGCAGCGAGTTCCCGATCCAGTCGGCGGTCGGCTGGTGGCCCGCGGCCATCATCACCATGAGGTCCTGGGCGACCTCCTCGACGGTGAACCCGGCGGTGTTGGCGAGCATCCGGGAGGCGACGTCGTCGCCGGGCTCCGCGGACTTGGCGGCGAGCAGCGCGAACATCGACTCGGCCAGGTGGCGCTGGCCCGCGAGCGCGCCCTCCTGACCGTTGATCATGTCGTTCATGGCGGTGACGAGTCCGGGGCCCTGCTCGTCGGCGAAGCCGTAGCAGCTGGCGAGGACCCGTACCGGCAGCAGCATCGCGTACTCGGCGATGATGTCGCAGGAGCCCTTGCCGCACAGGGCGTCGATCAGCTCGTCGGCGAACCGCTCGGCCCGCTCCCGCAGCACGAAGGGGTCGACCGCCTCCAGCGCCTCGGAGATCACCCCGGCCCGCTCCCGGTGGCGCTCGCCGACCGTGTACAGGATGGACGGCTGCTTGCGGCCGATCATCGGCAGCAGCGGCCAGTCCGCCGGGATCGCGTCCCACTGGTTCCACAGGTCGGAGTCGCGGGAGAAGAGGACCGGGTCGCTGGTGACCTGGTGCAGTTCGCGGTAGCCGAGGACCAGCCAGGCCGGCACGTCCCCGTCGAGCACGACCGGGGCGACGGCCCCGTGCTCGCGGCGTATCTGCCGGTACAACTCGGTGGGGTCGGTCTGGAACCGGGGCCCGCTCAGCGGGACCGGCTGGGGCTCGGGGAGGGTCACGGGGTGGGCTCCGGGATCGGGTGGGGGTTCGGCCGGGAGGCCGCGACGAGGGTCCGCAGGTGCTCCACGAGCGTGATCAGCACCTGCTTGCTGGACTCGCGCGACCGGGCGTCGCAGAGGACCAGCGGGACCTCGTCGGCGAGGTCGAGGGCCTCGCGGATCTGGGCGGGGGTGTGGGCCGGGCCGCCGAAGTCGTTGCAGGCGACGACGAACGGCGTGCCGTGGTGCTCCAGGCGGTCGATCGCGTACCAGGAGTCCGCGAGCCGACGGGTGTCGACGAGGACGACCGCGCCGAGCGTCCCGGAGAACAGCCGGTCCCAGAGGAACCAGAACCGCTCCTGGCCCGGGGCGCCGAACAGGTACAGGACGTTGTGGGCGTCCAGCGAGATCCGGCCGAAGTCGAACGCGACCGTCGTCGCCGTCTTCGTGGCCACGCCGGCCGTGTCGTCGACGCCCTCGCCGGCCTGCGTCATGGTCTCCTCGGTGTTCAGCGGACGGATCTCGCTGACCGAGCGGACCAGGGTGGTCTTGCCGACTCCGAAACCGCCGACGACGACGATCTTCAGGCCGTTGTCGGCGGTGCTGTGCAGGGTCGGGCGCTGTTCAGAGGTTACGGAGTCCAACGAGCACCTGCTCCAGGATGTCGTGATCGGGAAGGCGGTACGAGGCGCGGGGGTGCCGTGCGCTGATCCGACCGGTGTCGTGCAGGTCGGCGAGGAGGATCCGCGTGATCGACACCGGCAGCCCGAGCCCCGCCGCCACCTCCACCACGGCCGTGGGGAAGCGGCACATGCGCAGGATCGCGGCGTGCTCGGACTGCATGCCGGCGACCGGATCGCTCTCGGAGACCACGAGCGTCACCAGGTCGAAGGCGTCGGACCCGGCGCGGCTGCGGCCGCCGGTCAGGGTGTAGAGCCGGTCGGGAGAGTCGTCCCGGCCCGGCCTGCCGCGGCTCATCCCCGGGGCCTCGCGACCAGGTACTCGCCCAACTGCTCCACGAGCTCGGACATGTTGTGGCCCACGAGCCCGGCGTCGGCGTCCTCGTCGGCGACCAGCGCGAGATGGGCGCCCTCGCCCGCCTCCACGATGAACAGGATGCCGCCGTAGAACTCGGCCATCGCGGAGCGGACGCCGCCCGTTCCGTCGCCGAACTCCACCGAGGCACCGTGCGACAGGCTCTGGATGCCGGCCGCGATCGCGGCGAGCTGGTCGGCCTGGTCGACGGAGAGCCCGGGGGTGCGGCAGAGCTTCAGGCCGTCCCGGGACAGCACCAGGGCGTGCCGGGTGCCCGGGGTGCGTTCCAGCAGGCCCTCCAGGAGCCAGCTGAGCTTCTCGTCGGTGGTGGTGCCGGTCATGACGGGGTGCCTTCCGGGTGCGGGGAGTTCGAGGTGGGGGTGTCGGCGCTCGGCGCGTCGACGGCGGGTTCGGCGGCGGGCTCTGCGTCGCCCGTCGTCCGCGCCCCGGTGGCCGGGGCGCCGGTGCCGCGGACCGCCTGGCGGAAGCTGCCGAAGCGGGTGGCCGCCTCGGCGGCGGCACCGCCGCGCGGGCCTTCCGCGCGCGGCTTGGCGGCCGCCTCGGGGCCGTCGGGGTGCGCGGCGGCCATCGCCCGGCCGCGGCGGCGGCGGGGCAGCCCGCTCTCGCCGAACCGGGGGTGCTCGCCGGTGCTCTCGGCGGCGCTGTCGTGGGTGGTCTCGGGCTCGGCGGCCGGGGCGGGGATCGCCGGCGCCTCGACGGGGGCGGGCGCGGGCGTCGCCAGACCGCGGCCGGCGACGGGCGGCAGGACGTCGGCGGTCGCGGCCGGCGGCTCGGCGGTCGCGTGGCTGATCAGGTCCTGGGGCAGCATCAGCAGGGCGCCGGTGCCGCCGCGGGCCGAGGGGCGGAAGGACACGGTCAGACCGTGCTTGCGGGCGAGCCGGCCGACGACGGCCAGGCCGAGACGGGTGCCGGAGAGCCCGGCCAGGTCCTGTGTCGTCGAGGTGACGGCGGCCTCCGCGCGGCGCAGCTGCACGTCGCTCATGACCAGTCCGCTGTCCTCGACGGCGATGATGACGCCGGCCGGGACCTCCTCGACGTACACGTGGACCTCGGCGGTGGGCGGCGAGAAGTTCGCCGCGTTGTCCATGAGTTCGGCGAGGGCGTGCATGACGCCCTCGGCCGCGTGCCCGGCGACGGCCGCTTCGCTGCTGGAGTGCAGCCGCACCCGCTGGTAGCCGCCGATGCGGCCCATGGCGCCGCGCAGGATGGACTCCATGACGATGGGCCGGGCCCAGCGCCGCCCGGACCGTGCGCCGGTCAGGACGGCGACGGAGTCGGCGAGGCGGCCGGCCTGGGCGGTGCGGTGGTCGAGGTGGAGCAGGTCGGTGAGGACGTCCTCGTCGGCGTGCCGGTGCTCCATCTCCCGGAGGTCGGCGAGCATGCTCGTGGCGAGGGCCTGCATGCGGCCGGCCGCGTTGGCGGCGGCCGCCATGGCGGCGGACTGCCCGGAACGGGCCCGGCGCAGCCGGGCTTCGAGCTGCCGGACGTCGTCCGCCCGTGCCCCGGCAAGTTCGGCGGTACGGGCGGTGTGGGCGCGGACCAGTTCCTCGGTCCGCGCGGCGTGGGCCGCGGCCGCGGCGGCCGCCTCCGTCTCGTACCGCTCCGTCAGGGCGGCCTTCTCGCGCGCCGCGTCGGCCGTGTGCCGCGCGGACCGGGCCTCCAGGGCGGCCAGTTCGGAGGTGAGGGCCTCGACCCTCAGGCTCAGCGAGCGCGAGGTCCGCCCGTACCAGGTCACCGCGCAGGCGGCGGCCGCGAGGAGCAGCACGCCGCCGCCGGCGAACCAGCCGAGTGCGGAACGGATCTCGGCCGGCGCCGCGGCGGTCGCCGCGATCGCGAGCGCACCACCCGCGGCGGCGGTCAGCAACGAGGCGAGCAGGGCAGGGCGGAAGGGTGTGGACGGCGCCGACATCAACCAGACTCTCGAGAACAGGCACACGGGGGGGAGTCGTAACGACGGCACTATAGAACCGATCTTGATCGGTTCGGAACCACCCTTGATCGGATCGGTATTCAGATCACGGAATATGTTGCCGAATTGATCAGCCGGTGGACGTGGAGGTGGACGGCGCCGCGTTCCGCCAGACCGTCAGATCCAGGGTGAGGTAGGTGCTCGGGGAGTCCTCGGGCGAGAAACCCTTGACGGTGACCAGGCCGAGGTGGCCCGTGCCCGTCGTGACACAGACCTGACGGCCCTTCGACAGCTTGTTCACGTAGATGTTCTGGGTGAACCGGGTCTCCGCGCGGCAGGCTTCGAGGGTGCCCTCCTGCCCGGGGTCGAGCAGCACCAGGTTGCCGCCGGAGCTCTCCGCGTCGAGGTAGCCGCCGGTGTCGTAGGACAGCTCGTAGTTGCCGTCCTCGCCGTCCTGGGGGCGTACCTCGTCGTCCCCCAGCGTCAGGTGGTAGCCCGCCGTGAGGTTGATGTCCCGGAACGTCGCCGCCTGCGGGGCCGGGGCCTGGGAGGTCTTCGGGGTGGAGCCGCCGCCCGTGCTCCCGCCGCCCTGTGTGCTCGCCGAGCCCTTGCCGCTCGGCCTCCCGTCGGCCCGCGAGGACGACTGCCCGTCCTTGTCCTTCAGCACCACGTAGGCCGTCACGCCGCCCGCGAGGGCGAAGGCGAGGACCGCGGCCACGGCGACGACGAGACCGCGCCCGCCGCCCTTCTTCGCCGGCCGGGGCGGCTGCGGCTGGTACGGCGTCGGTGCCGGTCGGCCGGACCACTGCTGCGGCGGGTACGCGGGACCGCCGGGGCCCTGGGTGGGCGCGTACGCCGAGGAGGCCGGGCCCTGCGTGGGCGCGTACGCCGAGGACCCGGGGCCCTGCGTCGGGGCGTACGGGAAGGCGGACGGCGCTCCGGCCGGGGCCGGGGGAGCGGTCGGGACCGACGCGGCGCCCGGGGCCGACGGAGCGACCGTGCCCGGCGGCGGGCCGTACCCCGGCGGTGGGGTCGACGGCGCGGCCGGAGCCGTCGGGGCGTACCCGGCCGGCGCCACCGACGGCGCGGTCGGCGGCGGCGGGGGCGTCTGCGGCGGCGCGGGAGCCGCCGCCCGGGCGGTGATCTCGGCGGAGACCGCAACCGGCAGCCAATCCTCGGGCCGGCGCAGCACCGTCGCCGCGTTCGCCGCCTGGCACAGACCGATGATCTCGGAGAGCGACGGCCGGGCCTCGGGGTCCTTCGCCAGGCAGCGCGTGACCAGCTCGGTCAGCCGCTCCGGCACGGCGCTCAGATCCGGCTCCTCGTGCACGATCCGGTACAGCACCCCGTGTCCCGTGCCCTCGCCGAAGGCCGGGACGCCCGTCGACGCGTACGCCGCGACCTGACCGAGCGCGAACACGTCCGTGGCCGCGGTCACCTGACGCCCCGCCGCCTGCTCCGGCGCCATGAACGACGGCGTACCGATGGTGACCCCACTGCCCGTCAGCGACGTCGCGTCCGCGGCGTGCGCGATGCCGAAGTCGATGACACGGGGGCCGTCGGCGGCGAGCAGCACGTTGGACGGCTTCAGATCGCGGTGCACGATGCCCGCGCCGTGGATGACGTGCAGGGCCTCGGCCATGCCCGCGACGAGCAGCAGCACCGTCTCCACCGGCAGCGCGCCGTGCGCCACGACCGCGTCGGCGAGCGAGGGACCCGGTACGTACGCCGTGGCCAGCCACGGCTGCGCCCCGTCGGGGTCCGCGTCGATGACGGGCGCGGTGAACAGCCCCTGGACACGCTGCGCCGAGCGCACCTCCTGGGCGAAACGGCGGCGGAACTCCGCGTCCTCGCCGAACTCGGGCCGGATCAGCTTGATCGCCACCGCCCGGCCGCCGGGCGTGTACGACAGATACACCTTGCCCATGCCGCCGGCACCGAGCCGGGCCGCGAGCCGATATCCGGCGACCGTCGTCGGGTCGTCCGCCGCCAGAGGCTGGAACACTCCGGACTCGTCCCGGTCCGCTTGCTGACCGCCCATGAGCACATGTCTCCCCACGCAGAACACTGATTGCCGGACGGCACCCTACCGATCCCTCCGGAGGGGCACCGCCCCCGACCGGTGCTGCTCGAACACCCGGCGCAGGTCCCGGAGGCACGACCGTAGACTCGAAGTGCGGGCCCGTCTCGCCGCCGTGCGAGGGGCCGCGAGCGGCAGGGAGGCGGCAATGACGAGGCTGACGGGCAGGGCGCTGCGGGTGACGGTCCTCGTGGGGGAGTCCGACCTGTGGCACCACCGACCGCTGTACACCGAGATCGTCGGCCGGGCCCGCGGGGCCGGTCTGGCGGGTGCGAGCGTGTTCCGCGGCATCGAGGGCTTCGGCGCCTCCTCGCTGATCCACACCCAGCGCCTGCTGTCCCTCGACGAGGACCTGCCGGTGGCCGTGGTGATCGTCGACACGGAGGAGAAGGTCCGCGCCTTCCTGCCCCTCCTCGACGAACTGGTCGAGGAGGGCCTGGTGATCCTCGACGCCTGCGAGGTCGTCCGCCACGTCGGCCGTCGGAGGGCCGCGTGAGGCTCAGGAGGGCATGATCGCCGCGAGGCCCTTGCGGAGGTCCTCCGGGTTCATGACGGGCGTGTAGTGGATCTTGGCGCCGATCTCCATGAAGAACGGCTCCGAGATCTTCGGCATCAGCGCGGGGTCGGACATCTCGAAGAAGACGAACGCGGTCCGACAGCCGTTGTCCACGGTGAAGTACGCGGCCTCCGGGCGGAGTTCCTGGAGCGCCTTCTCCATGAGCTCCAGCAGCCTGCCCTGCTTGATGGCCTCGTTGGAGGCCTGGGTGTCCATCTGGATCTTCAGCAGCATGCGCATGACGCGGCCTTTCCCGGCCGGGCGGGCGCTCCGTTCGGGCGCCCGGGACCCGGACGCGCTCACTTCAAGCGTCCTCCCCCGTCTGCGGACGGACCACTCGACGCCCCGCCGCCCGCCCTCAGGTCTCCCGGGCGAGGAACGCGGGCCGCAGGGTCGTGTCCACCGGGTCGTAGTACCGGTGGAAGACCGGCGTCGCCGACCCGGACACGGGCGGCACGATCCAGCTCCAGTCGGCCGGCGTGGGCCTGCCGTGCCGGCTCTCCCGCGCGATGTGCCGCAGGAACCGCTCGGACTCCGTGTGATGGTCCGCCATCGTCACCCCCGCCTCCTGGAAGGAGTGCAGCACCGCCACGTTCAGCTCGACGAGCGCCCGGTCCCGCCACAGCGTGCGCTCCGACGAGCGGTCGAGCCCCAGACGGTCGGCGACCACCGGCAGCAGGTCGTAGCGCTCGGCGTCCGCGAGGTTGCGGGCACCTATCTCCGTCCCCATGTACCAGCCGTTGAACGGCGCCGCCGGATAGCGCACCCCGCCGATCTCCAGCGTCATGTCGCTGATCGCCGGCACCGCGTACCAGCGCAGCCCCAGCTCGGCGAACCACCCGTGGTCGGGATGCCGGAGCGGCACCTCGCTCACGCACCCGTCCGGCACCTCGTACCACTCCGGCCGGGCGCCCGGACGCTCCTCGACCATCAACGGGAGGACCTGGAAGGGCTCGTCGTCCCGCTTCCAGCCCAGGGCGCGGGCACGGGCGGTCGACGCCGCGCCGCGCGGGTCGCCGGACCAGCGGCCCTCCGGGGTGCGGTGCCCCGCGTAGCGGACGAGCTGGTCGTTCACGATCCGCGGCGCGGGCCGGTCCGGCCGGTCCGGTGCGAACACCGAGATCACCGGACGGATCCGGCCCCCGTTCCCCGCGAGCCGCAGATGCTCGAAGCACTGCTCGGCGATGCCGTCCGCCGAGGCGACGTGCCGGAGGTCGCGCACCACGAGGCTGCGCCAGTAGAGCCGGCCGATGCAGCGGGCGGCGTTGCGCCAGGCGACCTGGGCGCCGAAGGAGAGCTCGGCCGGGGTGTGAGCGTACGTGCCCGTCCGGCCGATCTCGGCCAGCACCTCCCGGACCCGGCGCTCCACGTCCCCGGCGCCGGGCTGCTCGTGGTGGAACTGGCGGACGAAGCCCTCCGCCTCCCGGCGGTCCGTCACCTGGGGCACGCGGACGGGCGGTCGGGCGCCCCACCCCTCGGGCGGGGGTGCGGACGTGAACGGACAGGCGCTGACAGCGGCGGCCTTGCGGCGGCGACCCAGACTGAAGACCAAGGTGTTTCCCTCCCGCCCCCATGACTACCGCACGCGTCCAGGCGACTGTGGAGAGTAGCGGGAGTTCCGGATGGGGAGGGCGCCGCGCTGCTAAGGTGCCCCGGCGCCGGGGCACCCGGGACCTCAGCGGCCCGCGACCTCAGCGGCCCAGGACCTCGGCGCCCCGCGACCTCAGAGCCCCGCGACCTTGGCCGTCGCCGACAGTTCGTACACCAGGGTGACCGTCCGCCGTCCGCCGGGCGGCAGGGAGACGTCCCAGCGGACGATGCCCTCCGCGTCGACCGCGTCGGGCGCGGGGGAGCAGGCCTCCTTGCGCAGCCGCACCTCCACCGCCGACACCTCGGACACGGGGATCCGCTCCCGCAGCACGATCACCCGGTCGCCCTGTTCCCCGGCCGGTGAGAACCGGGACAGGTGCAGCCGGACCGTCCGGGTCACCACCGTCCGCTGCGTGAGGCCGACGGTGTCGCGGGACTCCTCGGTGTGCCGGACCACCCGGTGGTCGTCACGGCTGCCGAACGCCAGCTCGAACGCGGCTCCGGGGGCCGTGAAGTCCAGCGTGCCGCGCCCGGTGAACCCGCCGCCCCGGACCAGGTCCACGGGCCCGGCGAGCAGCGCGTGACCGGACAGGTTCTCGCCCCTGGTCACCTGGGTGACCAGCGGGGACAGTTCGGGTGAGCAGGCGTACTCGCTGCTCGTGACCGTCGTGAACGCGGACAGCGGCACCCGGTGGGCCCGGCCGTCCCCGCGCACCGAGACCGGCGCGGGAGCGTGCAGGACCCGCGCCTCGCCGCCGTCGTCCACGCCGGGCAGACCGAGCACGGGGGCCGGTCCGAGCGTCGCGATCTCCTCCTCGCGCAGCTCGACGTCGATCGTGCGCCGTTCCGCCGCGGTGCGCTCCTTCAGCGTCAGCCGGTCCTCCGTGAGCCGCGGCGGATCGGACGCGAGCGAGGAGCGGGCCGTCGACAGCGTCAGCCGTACGTCCGACCAGTCCTCGCCGGTGCGCTGCCAGACCACGGCGTCGGTCTCCAGGGTCAGGGCGTCCCCGTCCAGCACGGCCCGGTAGGCGGGCCGCCACAGCGCGCACGGGGTGAGGTGGCTCAGCGTCAGCCGGGCGGGCCCGGCGGCCGACGCGTCCACGGTCAGCTCGACGTGGGCGAGCAGCTCCGGCGGCTCCTCCTCGGCGAGTTCCACGGCCCGCCGGGTCGCGTTCAGTTCGGCGGTGAGTGCCTGCAACCGGGCGTCCACCGTGCGGAGTTCCTCGCCGCACGCGTCGCGCTCGGCGTCCACGCGGTCCAGTTCCCGGCCCCAGCGGGGCACTTCGGACTCCCCGAAGCCCACCCCCTCGCCGATCTCCCGCAGCAGGTCGGCGGCGAGCCCGCCGAGCAGGTCGAGACGGGCCCGCAGCCGGTCGCGCCGCTGCTCCGCCGCGAGGCGTTCCTCCTCCAGGGCGTGCTCACGCCGGCGGAGGGCCGAGTCGTCCTCGGTCGGTGCCGCCGGACCGCGCGGCGTCCACGCGCGGACGATCCGCGCGTCGAGCACGGTCGCGGGGTGCTCGGCGGTCAGCTCGGCGTGCAGGGTGCGGTCGACGGCGAGCGCGCTGACCGGCCCGAGGCGCAGCCGCCGCACGCCGGCCTCCAGGTCGAGCACGGCGGTGCGCTCGACGTGGGCGCGGTCCTCCAGACAGGTGACGGCGGAGACGGGGAGGGCGATCGGCGGGGTCTTCGTGGTCATGAGGGGTGTCAGCTCCTGCGGTTGCCGTCGACCAGGGCCTTGCCGGCCGGGATGCGGATCTCGTAGCCGCCGTCCAGCGCGGCGGTGCCGCCGGCGGGCAGCTCCACCCGCCAGACGCGGGTGCCCGGAGCGTGCGGCTCGGGTGCGGCGCCGTCCTCGGGCTCCGTCCAGTCGGCGCGCTCCTCGATCCGGACGTCCGGTTCGGAGGAGACCGGCACCCGCTCGTGGACCTCGACCGTGACGGGCCCCGCGAGCCGGTTGGCCAGCTCCACGTGGACGCGGTGGTCGAGCACGGTGACGTTGTTGCGCAGACCCGCGGTGGACTCCACGAGATGCGTGCGGCGGGTGACGCGGACGCCCTCCGCGGGCCCCAGCCCCAGCCGGCGGACCCCGCCGGGCGCGAGCGTCGGCAGGGCGGCCGTCAGCAGGAAGTCGTCGTCGACGGTGACCTCCACCGGGCCCGCGAGCAGCGCCTGCCGGGTGGTGTTGGAGACCGCGAGGGTCGCGTACACGGTCTGCTCCACGGACGGCACGCAGAGGTGCTCCGTGTGCAGGACGACCGGGATCTCCCCGACGGTGACGGTGTGCCAGGTGCCGTCCGAGGGCACGTCGGCACGGGCGGCGGCGTCGAATCGGTGGTCGAACGAACCCGCCGACGTGCGCGGGCGCACCGCGTGCCGGGGCAGCGGCAGCCCCGCCACCGCCTCGGCGCGGCGCCGGTGCTCGTCGGCCACCACGTCCGCGGACGAGCCGGGGAACAGCCGGCCGCGGCGGGCGGCGGACCCTTCGGGACCGGCCAGCACCAGGCCGGCGTAGTCGAGTTCGGCGCCGCTCGGCTGCGGCGGACCCACCGGCGGCGGGGGCGGCGCGGGAGCGACCGCACCGGGCGCCATGGGCGCCTGGGCCGGGGGCGCTTGGGGCGGGCGCCCTCCGAAGCCCGCGCCACCGCCACGCGGCCGCCCGCCCGGGCGTGGGGCCGCGGCCCGCGCGACGTCCGGCCCCCCACCCCCGAGGGCCCCCGGGGCGGAGCCGTACGCGCCGCCGGGCTCCGCGGGGCCGGCCGGCGGCGGGGGAGGCGGTGCCGGTACGGGGGCGGGCACCGCCACCGGAACGGGCACCCCGCCGGCGACCGCACCGGCGGCGAAGGGCGTGGGGGCCGGGCCGGCCGCCTCGTACCCGGTGAACAGATCGGCGAGCCCCGCCGGGGGTTCGCGCCAGCCGGAGGGAGCGGGCTCGGACTGGCGGCGGCCGATGCGCATCGAGCGGAGCGCCGGGAGGTCGGTGCGCCGCCGCAGATCGGCGGTGGCCAGGGCGAGGCGCACCCCGGTCCAGTCCTCGCCGGTGCGCTGGGCGACCGAGGCCCGCAGCACGAGCCGTCCGCCACCGTCGCCCCGACGGTGGGCGAGGCGGTACGTCGGGACCCAGACGGCACCCGGCACGCCGTACTCCAGCTCCACCTCCACTTCCCCCTCCGCCTCGTCCGCGGCGGCGCCGGTGAGGGTCAGTACGGCACAGAAGGCGGTCTCCACGGGAGCGGACGGCGCGTCGGTGGACGAGCGGTGGAGCCGGTCGTGGGCGACCTCGCGCTCGTGCTCGGCGACCAGCACCGCCTCGTCGAGCTCGGCCAGACGTGCGTGGTGCGCCGTCAACCGTTCCCCGACGAAGTCGGCCAGCTCCAGCCAGGCGTCGACCGGGGCACGGCGGTGCGGGTCCTCACGCTTCCTGGGCGGCGGGACGGGGCGCAGTCCGCCGACCTCGGCGATCAGCGCCCGCTGCCGGTCACGCCGCGCACACGCCGCCTCGTACGCCTCGTCCAGCCGCTCGACCTCGTCCCGCAGCCCGTCCGGGGCACCGGCGTCCCGGGGCCGCGCCTCGACCTCCACGCGTGCCCCGGTGACCCGCGCCCCGGAGGAGCCCAGGACCCTGGCCCGCAGCGACCCCGGGTCCAGCGCACGGGGGAGCCCCGTGACCCGCACCCGCCCGTCCGGCGGCACGGTGCCCCGTGCCAGGCGACGGCAGAGCGCCCCCTGCGCGTACACCACCACCGAGTCGAGGGTCGACCCCCACCTCCGTGCCGCACCCGTCGTCATGCGCCCCCCTCTTGCCCCTGAGCAGTCGAGGGGCAGCCTACGCCGGAGGCGCCGCGGGCCCGGGACCTTGTCCGGGACCTCGCGACGGTTGCAAGATCCTCTGTGTGAGGGACTCGGGTGGGAACGCAGAGGGAAAGGCCGGTGGGTCGTGGGGGAGATGATGACCAAGGGCGGCAACGGGTTCGTTCCGTCGGTGCCGTTGAGGATCGCCGTGCGCGGTGGCGTGGACGCCATGGCGCTGCTGCTCGGCGAGGCCGGCACGGTCCGGGGCGATGGGGACGTCGTCTTCCACGGCGCCCCGGTGCACCCGTCAGGGGCCGTCCGGCTCACGGAGGCGGGTCCTGCCGGTGAGGCGGGCACGGCCTGGCTCGACGTCGGGCTCGGCGCCGTGGAGGAGCGGATCTCGCGCGTGCTGGTCGTCGGTTCCGTCGAGCGCGGTGCCCTGCGGGACGCCTCCGGCCTCGCGGTGGAGGCCTTCGCGCCCGACGGCACCTCGGTGGCCCGGTACGACGTCACGGACGCCGCCGGGGAGACGGCGATGGTCCTGGCCGAGCTGTACCGGCGGGCCGGCGGATGGAAGTTCCGCGCGGTCGGCCAGGGCTGGGTGACCGGTCTCGCCGGTCTGGCCACGGACCACGGCGTGGACGTGGCCGACGAGGGCGGGAACGCCGCACCGCCCGGTGCCGCTCCGGCCCCTGCCTTCGCGCCCCCGCCCGCGCCGGGGCCCGGGACCGCCTACGTGCCCCCGCCTGCAACCGTTCCTGCTCCCGCTCAGGTCCACGCGCCCGTCCCGGCGCCGGGGTTCGCGCCCCCGCCGGGGCCCGGACCCGGGCCCGGAGCCGTTCCCGTGTTCGCGCCCCCGCCCGCCGCGGTCGCTCCGGCGGCGGTCCCGCCCGTCGGGCCTCCCGCCGCGCCCCCGCCCGTTGCTCCGGTCTCCGCCGGGAACGCCGACTGGTGGACGTACGGACCCGTCTTCGAGCCGTACACGGAGACGGGCCGCGACAACGACGTGATCACCGTCGGCGGGCTCCCGCCGGGGCCGGTCGTCGTCCAGCTCGACGTCAGGGGCGACGGGTACACCGGGCTCTGGGTGCTCAACCGCCGCAACAAGGAGGAGGACAACCTCGTCAACAGCACGGAGGAGGACTTCGGGGGCCGTCTGCTCGCGACCGTGCCGTCCCACGGAACCCTGCGCCTCAAGCTGCAGGCCGAGGGCCCCTGGCAGGTCCGGGTGCTGCCGCTGGCCTCGGCCCGCCGCCTGACCGAGGAGGAGGCGGAGTTCCGCGGCCCCGACGTCCTGCTGCACACGGGAGGCGTGGCCGACCTGGCCGTCCACTACCGCGGCGACGACAACCTCATCGTCCACGTCTACGAACTCGCGGGCCACGACGACCCCACGACCCTGCCGCGGTACGAGAACGCGGTCAACGAGATCGGGAAGCGGCGCGAGACCGTACCGCTGCCCGAGGGGCCGCTCATCGTCCACTTCGAGATGGCGGACGGCCCGTGGCGGGCCCGCCTGAAGCGGGTGCAGGCGCCGACACGGCCCCTGCCCCCGGGCGCGCGGGGCGGGACCGCCCCCGTCCCGTTCGCGGCCCCCGGCGAGCCGACCTGGCCGGACAAGCAGGGCGGACCCTCCGCGCGGAGGAACTGGTTCTCGCGCGGCCGGGACTGACCCGGCGCCGGGCGTCCCCGGCACCACGCGGCGGCGCACCCCTGGAGTGCGCCGCCGCTCCGCTCACCGCCGCGCGGCCAGGGCCGCCGCGACCTCCCGGGCCAGGGCGACGGGGTCGCCCTCCGGGGCCGCCGGGTAGGTCCCCGCGCCGCGTGCCCAGGCGTCGTCCCGGGCGAACCAGTCGATGGCCGCCGGCGCCGTGCCCCGTACGAGCGCGGTGTCGAGCCCCGCGAAGTAGGCGGCCCAGCGCGGCGCGTACACGTCCTGGACGAGACCGGACCACTCGCGGTTCGCGTAGTCGCGCAGACCGGACTCGCTCGGCCCCCGGTCGGCCCAGGTGGTGACGATCGAGCGGGCGTCGTACTCCAGCCGGTCGCGCTCGGCGGGGTCGGCGCCCCAGGAGCGGGCGCCGGCGAGCCAGGGGCCGAGCAGGAAGCGGCGGTCGGAGGCGACGAGCCGCCCGAGCAGCTCCTCGTGGGCGTTCCACTCCCGCACCGGCTCCCGGAACCCCTCCAGGTCCTTCGCGTCGTACGCCGCCCGGATCCGCGGCAGCAGGACCCGGGCCCGGTTGGTGAGCGCCTGGCGCGCCACGTCCACGACGTCGTAGCGGTACGCGTCGGAGGACCGCAGCGCCGGAGCCACCCGGAGCAGCTCGGACAGGGCGCGCTCGACCGTCGCGGCGTCGTACCGCATGGCCGTCGGGCTCCAGCGTGCCGCCGTGGCCGCCGTCAGGCTCGGCCGCGCGGTGAAGAGACTGTCCTGCGGCTCGCTCCAGGTGCCGGACGCGCCGCTGTACGGGCCGAGGCGCAGCTCCTCCCACGCGGCGGCGGCGTGCGGGTCGGCCCCGCCGTAGCGACGGGCCGCGTACGCGGCGAACCAGGCCCGCTGGTCGACCGGGCCCGGCTCCCAGGCGAGTTCGGTGAACAGGTCGAACGCCGCCGGGTTGCCGCCGGTGGCCTCCGGGAGGTAGGCGATGCCGTTCAGCGCGCTGTCGGGGCGGGTCAGCCAGGTGTGGAAGCGGTCCGTCCACACGCCGGTGTTGGCACCCAGACTGGTGTGACCGCCGAAGTTGGGGATCGTGCCGAAGGCGTAGGGCGCCCCGCCCCACTGCGTCTCGCGGTCGAGACCCTCGTAGCGGTCGGAGAGGCCGTCGACGATCAGCACCCGGTTCGGGTCCACGCCCGCCAGGAGCGCCGCGGAGGGGTTCTTCTGCCAGCCGAGCATGACCCAGGTGGCCTCGGGGTGCGCGGCGTCGAGCGCCCCCTGCACGGCCTGCGCCGCCCGCGTCACGTCGACCGGGCCGGGAGTGCCGCCCTCGTGCAGCAGGTCCATCTTGAACATGTCGCTGTCACCGAACCGGTCGCGCTGCACCCGGTAGTAGGCGGCGGCCAGTTCACCGAAGACGGGTCCGGTCGGATCCAGCCAGTCCGGCCGGGCGAACCCGACCCACTTGCCCTGCGGCACGGTCACCGCGCCCGGGTTCCGGGCGGCGAAGCCCGGTGGCACCGTACCGAAGAAGCCCGGCAGCACCGGCGTCATCCCGAGGGCGCGCAGATGGTCCGCGACCCGGCTCCCCAGCGCCGCCCGGTCCTCGATCAGCCGCTCGGACACCGGCCCGCCGAAGCCCGACATGTTCTGCAGCAGCCACCAGGCCTGGTGCGCGGGCCCGGGGATCCAGGCCCGCAGCTCCGCCGCGTCGTAGCCGAACCCCTGGAGCGCCCGGTAGTACGGGTACTCGGCCCCGGTCGGCACGAAGACCTCGTTCACCCCGTGCAGCGCCATCAGATCGATGTCACGCCGGTACGCCTCGAAGTCGCGGTACGCGCCGGAGTACCCCTCGTCGGTGTCGTTCAGGGCGTAGCGGTGGGGCACGGACGCGGACCGGGTGATCGTGCCGGAGACCGCGGGGAGCGTGGCCGGCAGCCGGCCGACGCTGTCGCCGGGCCAGCCGATGTCGACCCCGGCGACCCGCTCCAGGTACCAGCCCACGCCGGTGAGCAGCGTGGCCGGCGAGGTGCCCCGCACCTGGATGGCGCCCGCCCCGCCGGAGACCGAGAAGTGGTCCCCGGCCGTGTCCTCGACGGGGATCAGGGTGAACTGCGCGGCGCCGGCGGGCAGCAGCCGCTCCAGGGCCGCCCGCGCGGGCCCCGGGTCGAAGGCGGGCGCGGCGGCGCTGCCGGGCGGGGCCGGCAGACCGGGACCGACGGCGGTCGCGACGGCGAGCAGCGCGACGGCGAGGGTGGTGCGGCAACGACGGATCAGGCGGCTGCCCATCAGGCTCCCAGCTCGAAGGGGACGACGACGGCGGAGGACCGGCGCCGGGTTCCCGCCCGGGGGCGCGGGCACGGAACCGGTCCGAGGCGTTCTCCTGCGGTCCGGTCCGCTCGGGCGTGAGGCGAAGGACGGTCCTCCGGCGTTCACTCTCCGGTGTGCCGTGCCCCGAGCCACGCACGCCGAGCCGGGAAACCGACGGTGCTCATCCGTGTGGGTGCGCGCCGTCGAGCCGATGGCGCGGAGGGCGTGCCGGCGCGCCCCGGCGAGGACCGAACCGTGGGCGGAGTACCTCCGGCGCGCGCGGCCTGGCAGACTTTCCGGCCTCACGGTCGTCCCGTCCCCTCTCCTCCTGGAGGCCCCATGGCCCAGCGGCCCGGTCACCCGGCCCGCACCGGCGGTCGCGTCCCCCCGGCCCCGCGCGGGCGCGCGAGCGGAAGGGCCGCGCGATGACCCTGTGCCGTACCCGTCGTGCCGATCCCGCCGTGCTCCTCGTCCGCAGCGCGCCCGCCGTGCCCACCGCCGCCGTGCTGCTGCTCCACGGCGGCCGCGCCGAGGGGCCCGAGCCGCCGCCCGCCCTCAACCTCCCGGCGCTGCGGATGCGCCCCTTCGCCGGTGCCGTCACCCGGGCCGTCCGGGGCCGTGGGGTGCTGATCGCCGAGGTGCGCTACCGCCACCGGGGCTGGAACGGCGAGCGCGCCGACGCCGCCCAGGACGCCGAGGCCGCCCTGGCGCGGCTCCGGGAGCGGGCCGGGCCGGTGCCCGTGGTGCTCCTCGGCCACTCCATGGGCGGCCGCGCCGCCCTCCGCGCCGCGGGCGACCCCGCCGTGCGGGGGGTCGTGGCGCTCGCGCCCTGGTGCCCCGCCGACGAGCCCGTGGACCACCTCGGGGGCCGGCGACTCTACCTCCTCCACGACGAGACGGACCGGGTCACCTCGGCCCGCCAGTCCTGGGAGTTCGTCCGGCGTGCCAGGGAGGCGGGCGCCGACGCCGCCGGCATCCCGATGCCGACCGGCGGCCACGCGATGCTCCGGGGCGCGGACCTCTGGCACCGGCGCGCGGCCGAACTCACGGCGGCGCTGCTCTCCCACGGCTGAGCGCCCCGAGGGCGGTGAGGGGGCCCGGCGGTTGCCGGGCACAGCCGACCGTGCGGGGCCGGTGGGTGTCCATGGCCCGGTGGCCCCCGCGCCCGCCAGCCGGCCCCGGCCCGTGCGCGGCGGGCGCGGGGACCACCGCGCACGGCGGGCAGCGGTCCGCTCGCCTCAGCGGTGCGCCACCGGGGGCGGCGCGAGGTGTTCCGCGCAGGCGGCGCGGGTCGCCGCGTGCACGGCCCGCGCGAGCCGCGCGCCCCACAGGGACCGCGGCCCCGCGAACGGCTCGCCGGCACCGCCGTCCGGCGTGGGCGCGGCCACGCAGACCGCGTCCGTCGGCGTGCCGGAGGCGTCGGCGCCCAGCTCGACCAGGGCCTGCACCTTGGCCTCGGTGGCGGTGGCGACCGCGTTCACGAGCGCGGCGTCCGTGAGCGGCACCGGCAGGGACACGATGATGTTGATCGTTCCGGGCCGGGGGACCGCGACCCCGCCGGCTCCCGGCGCGGCGGCCCAGCCCCGTACCCCTATCCCGGCGGTGACCAGGGCCTCGGCGCCGCCGTCCGCCGCGTGCCGCCGGTCCGCGACCGAGGCGGCCGTCATGAGCCCCACGCCCGCGCCGTCGAGTCCCGCCCCGGAGGCCAGCTCGCGGAGGTGGGCCACGGGGTCGAGCCGGGCGTAGCCGGGCGGGACCTGGGCGTTCACCACCCACCGCCGCTCCCCGATGCCGCCGCCGAGGACGGCGCTCGACACCATGCGCACGCCGGGGCCCGGGGCCCACACGAGCAGCGGCCACTCCCGGCCCTGTTCCACATGGCCGAGGAGAGCCGCGTCGGCGAGCGACGGGCCGGTGAGGAGGGTTCGCGGAAGCACCCCACACCCTAACGCCCGGGCGGTCCGCCCCCTGGTGGTGTCCTGCCGGTCAGGCAGGACACCACCAGGGGAGCGGACCGCCCGGGTCGGGCTCAGCGCGTGCCGGGCCGGGAGTCCAGGCCGAGCACCGCCGTGAGAGCGGCCCGCAGGGCCGACTCCGGGTCCTCCGAGGTCCCTTCGGAGCGCCAGGCGACGAACCCGTCCGGGCGGACCAGCACGGCCCCGTCCGCGGTGACGCCGTGGGCCTCCGCCCAGTCCTCGCCGTCCGCCGCGGAGAGCTCCGCGTCCGGCCCGTCGCCGAACCGGTACGACGCGACGGGCACCGCGAGCCGCTCGGCCACGCGGGCCGCCGCGGTGTGCCAGCCGCCGATGGCGCCCGCCGAGCTCAGCAGCACCGGAGTCCGCTCGTACAGGTCGAGGGTGGAGATCCGCTCGCCCGCGCGGTCCAGCCACAGGTGCGGCGCGCGGCTGCCGGGCTCACCGGTGAGCCGCAGTCCGTCCGGCACCACCGGCACCGAGACGTCGGCGCCGAGGACCGCGCCGCGCGGATAGCGGTAGCCCAGCGCCACGTTGAGGATCCCGCCGCGCTTGCCGCCCGCCCCGGGCCCGGGGGCGTACCCGGGGTGGCTGTGCTCCACCGAACGCGAGGACGCGCGGGCGCTGGTCGCCTCCGCGACCGGCCGGCGCTCCGCGTCGTAGGACGCGAGCAGATCCGGTCCCGCCCAGCCGCCCAGGACCGCGGCGAGCTTCCAGGCGATGTTGTGCGCGTCCTGGATGCCGGTGTTGGAGCCGAAGGCCCCCGTCGGCGGCATCTCGTGCGCCGAGTCGCCGGCGAGGAACACCCGCCCGTCCGCGTACCGTTCGGCGATCCGCTCGGCGGCGTGCCACGGCGCCCGGCCCGTGATCTCCACGTGCAGGTCCGGCACGCCCACGGCCCGCCGGATGTGCTCCCTGCACCGCTCGTCGGTGAACTCCTCCAGCGTCTCGCCGAGTTCGGGGTGCCACGGGGCGTGGAAGACCCAGCGCTCGGCGTTGTCCACCGGCAGCAGCGCCCCGTCCCCGTCCGGGCTCGTGAGGTAGCAGACGATGAAGCGTCGGTCGCCGACGACGGCCGCGAGGTCCCGGGACTCGAACGTGACGCTCACGTTGTGGAACAGGTCGCCCGGGCCGGTCTGCCCGATCCCGAGCTCCTCCCGGACGGGGCTGCGCGGGCCGTCCGCCGCGACGAGGTAGTCCGCCCGGATGGTGGTGTGCTCGCCGGTCTCCCGGCTCTTGACCCGCGCCGTCACCCCCTCGGCGTCCTGCTCGAACGACATCAGCTCGGTCGAGTACCGCAGGTCCCCGCCCAGCTCCCGCGCGCTCTCCAGGAGCACGGGTTCGAGGTCGTTCTGGCTGCACAGGCACCATTCGGCGGGGCTGAACCGGGCGAGACCGCCACCGGGGTCGATGTGCCGGAACAGCCATTCGCCGGCGTCGCCCACCAGGGTGGGCGTCTGCAGGATCCCGTTGTTCGCCGACAGGGTCTTCGCGGCCTCGTGGATGCGCCCGCGGACACCGGCGCCGCGGAAGACCTCCATGGTGCGCACGTTGTTCCCGCGTCCGCGCGGGTGGACCGAGGTGCCCGCGTGGCGTTCGACGAGGGTGTGCGGAACGCCTAGGCGCCCCAGGAAGAGCGAGGTGGAAAGACCGACCAGGGAGCCGCCCACGATCAGGACGGGGGTGCGGTGTCCGTTCTCACCGGTCGCTTCGCTTCGGTTCATCGATGGCCTCCAGCGTCACCGGTGACGCGGGTCGGGGATGGGATGCAGATGCCTGCCCTGCGGAGCCCCGGACCGTGCGCGGAGGGCACCCGAATGACGCGCGGTTCACTCATCCGCTCCGTGGGGCTCGCGGAGAACGTGCGCCCGAGCCAACGTTCGGTACATGACGACCCCGGCCTCCCGGCCAGGCGGTCCTTCCCCGCTCTCACAGACGAGCAGACTCACAGACGAGAAGAGGTGCGCCGTATGACCACCACGGCACGCATATCGCAGTCGGTGTTCGACGGGTCCAGGCTGCGGGTGATCCTGCTGCTCGACCTGTACGACGGAGCCCAGCAGCAGTTCCTCGAGGCCTACGAGGTCATGCGCAAGCAGGTGGCCGGCGTCCCCGGCCACGTCAGCGACCAGCTCTGCCAGTCCATCGAGAACCCTTCGCAGTGGCTCATCACCAGCGAGTGGGAGAGCGCCCCGCCCTTCCTCGCCTGGGTCAACAGCGAGGAACACGTCGAGATGGTCAAGCCGATGCACAGCTGCGTCCGGGACACCCGGTCCATGCGCTACAGCATCCTCCGGGAGACCGGAACGCAGCGGCCGCTCACGCCCGAGGGCGCGGCGGACGAGCGGGTGGCCCGGGTGGGCGACGGGGTGACGCGGCACGCGCTCACCTTCACCGTCAAGCCGGGCTCCGAGTCGAAGGTCGCGGAGCTGCTGGCCGGCTACGAGTCCCCCGAGGCCCAGGTCGACGAGAACACCCGGCTGCGCCGCACCTCGCTGTTCATGCACGGCAACCGGGTCGTGCGGGCCGTCGAGGTGGAGGGCGACCTCCTCTCCGCCCTGCGGCACGTCGCCCGGCAGCCCGGCGTCCGGGCCGTCGAGGAGGCCATCAACCCCTATCTGGAGCAGGACCGGGACCTCTCCGACCCCGAGTCGGCCCGCGTCTTCTTCACCCGGGCGGCCCTGCCCGCCGTGCACCACGTGGTCGCGGACCGCCCCGAGCCGGCCGGTCTGCGGCGCCACGCGCTGTACTACCCGGCCAAGGAGGGCCGCGGGACCGACCTGGCCCGGCTCCTCGCCCAGCAGGACGCGGAGGCGGCCGCCGACCCCGACAGCCCGGTGTACGGCAGCACCGTCTTCCAGCGCGACGACGTCGTGGTGCGGCTCGTGGACGTCGAGCGCGACCTCGATCTCGACCCCGTCGCCGCGCTCGGAGTCAAGGGCGCCAGGAAGGCGAAGGTGCTGGAGCGTCTCCTGGACGGTCCCGCGATCGGCGTCGAGGGGTCCCTGGACACCGAGCGCAACCTGAACCGGCTCCTGTCGCACGCCGACATGCTGCCGGTCACCGACCGCCGCGCGGCCGGCTCCTGAGACGACGGCCCGGGGCCGCCGGCCCGACCGCCCGCCGCGAGCGGCCGGCACCGGGCCACCGGCCCCACCGTCCGTCCCCTCTCACCGCAACATCCGGAGGTATCAACCATGCTCGAGCAGACTCGGCTCATCGTGAACCTGAGCGACACGGAGCCCAACCGCAGACGCGGCGGCGACGTGCGGGCCATGCTCACGCCCGCCACGGTGAAGTCGACCAGCGGCTTCATGGGGATGGCCATCGCCCAGCCGGGCGAGCGCATCGCCGAGCACTACCACCCGTACTCCGAGGAGTTCGTGTACGTCGTCTCGGGCCGGTTCGAGGTGGATCTGGACGGTGAGACGCACCCGCTCGTGGCCGACCAGGGCCTCCTGATCCCCATCGGCGTCCGGCACCGCTTCCGCAACGTCGGCGACGAGGAGGCCCGCATGGTCTTCCACCTGGGGCCGCTGGCCCCGCACCCGAGCCTCGGTCACGTCGACACCGAGGAGGCCGTCGAGGGGGCGCTCGAGTGACCCGGCGCGTGGCCGTCACCGGCATCGGCGTCATAGCCCCCGGCGGGGCCGGAACGACGGCCTTCTGGGACCTGCTGGCCCAGGGGCGCACGGCGACCCGCGGCATCACCCTGTTCGACCCGGTCGGACTGCGCTCCCGGATCGCCGCCGAGTGCGACTTCGACCCGTACGCCCACGGGCTGCCACCCGACCTCGCCGAACACACCGACCGCTACGTGCAGTTCGCCGCGGTCGCCGCCGACGAGGCCGTACGCGACGCGGGTCTCGACACCGCCGCCCAGGACCCCTGGCGCGTCGGCGTCAGCCTCGGCAGCGCCGTCGGCGGCACCACCCGCCTGGAGCACGACTACGTCCTGGTCAGCGCGGGCGGACAGCGGTGGGACGTCGACCACCGGGCCGCCGACCCGAAGCTGCACCTGGCGTTCTCGCCCAGCACGCTCGCCGCCGTGGTCGCCGAGCGGTTCGGGGCCCGCGGCCCGGTGCAGACCGTCTCCACCGGCTGCACCTCCGGCCTCGACGCCGTCGGCTACGCCTTCCACACCATCGAGGAGGGCCGGGCGGACGTCGTCATAGCCGGGGCGTCGGACTCCCCGATCTCCCCGATCACCATGGCCTGCTTCGACGCCATCAAGGCCACGTCGCCGGACAACGACGACCCCGAGCACGCCTCCAAGCCCTTCGACAACCGCCGCAACGGCTTCGTCATGGGAGAGGGCGCGGCGGTCCTCGTCCTGGAGGAGTACGAGCACGCCAGGGCCCGCGACGCGCACATCTACTGCGAGATCTCCGGCTACGCGACCTACGGGAACGCGTACCACATGACCGGGCTGACCGGAGAGGGCCTGGAGATGGCGCGGGCCATCGACACCGCGCTCGACCAGGCCCGGCTCGACCCCACGTCGATCGACTACGTCAACGCGCACGGCTCGGGCACCCGCCAGAACGACCGGCACGAGACCGCCGCCGTCAAGCGGTCCCTGGGCGCCCACGCGTACGACACGCCCATGAGCTCCATCAAATCCATGGTGGGCCACTCGCTCGGCGCGATCGGCGCGATAGAGGTCGCCGCCTGTGTGCTCGCCCTGAAGCACCAGGTGGTGCCCCCGACCGCCAACTACGAGATCCCCGACCCCGAGTGCGACCTGGACTACGTGCCGCGCACCGCCCGCCCCCGGAAGCTGAGGAACGTGCTCTCCGTCGGCAGCGGCTTCGGCGGCTTCCAGTCCGCCGTGCTCCTGACCGGGCCGGGCGGGAGGACACGATGAGCACACAGCGGCCACCGCGCGCGGTCGTCACCGGCATCGGTGTGATCGCCCCCAACGGACTGCGCTCCGACGCCTACTGGAAGTCCGTACGCGAGGGACTCGGCGTCCTCGGCCGGATCACCCGCGAGGGCTGTGACCACCTGCCCCTCAAGGTCGCGGGACAGGTCGAGGGCTTCGACGCCTCGGACCTCATCGACGAGCGCTTCCTCGTCCAGACCGACCGGTTCACCCACTACGCCATGGCGGCGGCCTCGCTCGCCCTCGACGAGGCCGGTCTCGGCCACGACGAGAACCCCGAGGAGCCCTTCTCCATCGGCGTCGTCACCGCCGCGGGATCGGGCGGCGGCGAGTTCGGCCAGCGCGAGCTGCAGAAACTGTGGGGACAGGGCTCCAAGTTCGTCGGCCCGTACCAGTCCATCGCCTGGTTCTACGCCGCGAGCACCGGCCAGATCTCCATCCGGCACGGCTTCAAGGGCCCGTGCGGAGTGGTCGCCAGCGACGAGGCCGGCGGCCTGGACTCCCTCGCGCACGCCGCCCGCGCCGTCCGGCGCGGCACCGGCGCCGTGGTCGTCGGGGCCGCCGAGGCTCCCCTCGCCCCGTACTCGATGGTCTGCCAGCTCGGCTACCCCGAGCTCAGCACCGTCGACGACCCCGACCGCGCCTACCGTCCCTTCACGGCGAAGGCCTGCGGCTTCGTCCCGGCCGAGGGCGGCGCCATGCTCGTCGTCGAGGACGAGGCCCGCGCCCTCGACCGGGGCGCGACCGTCCGGGCCACCGTCGCCGGGCACGGCGCGACCTTCACCGGCGCCTCCCGCTGGGCGGAGTCCCGGGAGGGACTCGCCCGCGCCATCCGGGTCGCGCTCGACGAGGCCGGCTGCGCCCCGGAGGAGATCGACGTCGTCTTCCCCGACGCCCTGGGCGTCCCGGCGGCGGACCGCGCCGAGGCCCTGGCCATCGCCGACGCCCTGGGCGCGCACGCCACGCGCGTCCCCGTGACGGCACCCAAGACCGGCTACGGCCGGGCCTACTGCGGGGCACCCGTACTGGACACCGCGGCCGCCGTGCTCGCGATGGAACACGGCCTGGTGCCCCCCACCCCCAACGTGTTCGACATCGACTGCGATCTCGACGTGGTCATGTCCGCGGCTCGCCCCGCCGAGCTGCGCACGGCCCTGGTGCTCAGCCGGGGACTCATGGGATCCAACGCGGCGCTCGTCGTGCGCCGCGGCGGCGGACTCGCCCGGTAGGACCGGGCGAGGAAGGAGAAACGAAGATGATCACCACGCAGCTCACCTTCGACGACCTGGCCACGCTGATGAAGCAGTCGGCCGGTGTCACCGTCGACCCCGCTCGGCTCGTGGACGCCCCCGAGACGCCCTTCGGCGTCCTCGGTGTCGACTCGCTGGGCCTGCTCGGGATCGTCGGGGAGCTGGAGAACCAGCACGGCGTGTCACTGCCCACCGACGCCGAGCGCTGCAAGACGCCGGCGGAGTTCATCGCCCTCGTCAACAACACCCTGGCAGGAGTCTGACGTGTCCGGTCACACCGACAACAGCATCACCATCGACGCCCCCCTCGACCTCGTCTGGGACATGACCAACGACATCGAGAACTGGCCGCAGCTCTTCAGCGAGTACGCCTCGGTCGAGGTCATCGAACGCAAGGGCGACACCACCAAGTTCCGCCTGACCATGCACCCGGACGAGAACGGGAAGGTCTGGAGCTGGGTCTCGGAGCGCACCACGGACCGGGTGAACCGCAAGGTGCGGGCCCGCCGCGTCGAGACCGGGCCGTTCGCGCACATGAACATCGCCTGGGAGTACGAGGAGCTGCCCGGCGGCGTGCAGATGCGCTGGGTCCAGGACTTCGCGATGAAGCCCGACGCCCCCGTCGACGACGCGTGGATGACGGACAACATCAACCGCAACTCCCGCGTCCAGATGGCCCTCATCCGGGACCGGCTCGTCGAGGCCGCCCGCGAGGGTAGGACCGCGCCGGTCCGGCCCGCCTGACGGGCCCCCGGAACCCGCCCAGAAAGGAAAACGATGCACCACGCACTGATCGTCGCCCGCATGGCGCCCGGCTCGGCGCCCGCGATCGCGGACGTGTTCGCCGACTCCGACCGCGGCGAGCTGCCGCACCTGGTGGGGGTCGCCCGGCGCAGCCTGTTCCAGTTCGGCGACGTCTACCTGCACCTCATCGAGTCCGAGCAGGACCCGGCGCCGAACGTCGCGAAGCTGGCCGGACACCCCGAGTTCCGCGGCGTCAGCAAGCGTCTGGAGGCGTACGTCAGCGCGTACGACCCGGCGACCTGGCGCAGCCCCAAGGACGCCATGGCGCACTGCTTCTACCGCTGGGAGCGGGACGCCGGCTCCTGAGCCCGGAACCCGGTGAAACCCGAGGCCGCCCGCCCCGCGTACGACGCGGAGCGGGCGGCCTCGGGTTTCCGGGGGCGCGGATCAGCCGGGCACGGTGCACTCGAAGGCGTGCAGGTAGGCGTTGACCGGCCGGATCTCGCCGATGACGAGACCGGCGTCGGTCAGCCGCTCCACCATGCTCTGCCGGGTGTGCTTCGCACCGCCGACGTTGAGCAGCAGCAGCAGGTCCATGGCCGTCGTGAACCGCATCGACGGGGTGTCGTCCACGAGGTTCTCGATGACGACGACACGGGCGCCGGGCTTCGCGGCCTTCCGGACGTTCGCCAGGCACCTGCGGGTGCTGTCGTCGTCCCACTCCAGGATGTTCTTGATGACGTAGACGTCGGCGCGGACCGGGATGGACTCTCGGCAGTCGCCGGGCTCGATCCGGACCCGGGAGGCGAGTGAACCGCCCTCCCGCAGTCGCGGATCGGCGTTGCCCACCACAGCCGGCAGGTCGAGCAGCGTGCCGTGGAGCGCGGGGTGCTTCTCCAGGAGGCTCGCCAGGACGTGGCCCTGGCCGCCGCCGATGTCCGCGACGGAGGACGCCCCGCGCAGATCGAGCAGCTCGGCGACGTCGTCGGCGGACTGCCTGCTCGACGTCGTCATGGCCCGGTTGAACACGTAGGCGGACTCGGGCGCCTCCTCGTTGAGGTACGAGAAGAACTCCCGTTCGTACACGTCCTCGAAGACGTTGCGGCCGGAGCGCACCGCCTCGTCGAGCTTCGGCCAGACGTCCCACGTCCAGGGCTCGGTGCACCACAGCGCGATGTAGCGCAGGCTGTGCGGGTCGTCCTCGCGCAGCAGCCGGGACATCTCCGTGTGCGCGAAGGTGCCGTCGGGCTGTTCCGTGAAGACGCCCTGGCAGGACAGCGCGCGCAACAGCCGTCGCAGGGTGCGCGGTTCGGTCTGCACGGCGGCCGCGAGGTCCTCCGCGGTCATGGGCGTGTCGCCCAGCGCGTCGGCCACGCCCAGGCGGGCGGCCGCGCGGACGGCGGCGGCGCACGCCGCGCCGAAGACGAGTTCTCTCAGCCGCATCGGCGGCGGGGGCGGGGGAGCGGATTCGACGGTCGTCATCTGTTTCGCCTTGCCTTTGCTGTCGTGCCGTACGAGTGGGGGGTGGGAGGGGTCAGCACATGCCCGCGGGCTCGGAGACGCCGCAGGTGTTGCCGCGGAAGGTGTTGGTCTTTCCGGTGTCCCGGTCGGCCAGGTCGGCGGCGCCGTTGCGCAGCGCCACGTTGTCGCGGATCTCGATCCGCTCGTTGGGGACGCCGACGAAGCTCTTGAAGAGCACGATGCCGCCGGACAGCGGCGAGCTGCCGACGTTGTCCTCGACCCGGTTCCGCTCGACGAGGGTGTCCTCGGCGCCGGTGAGCACGATGCCCGAGCCCTGCAGGGCGGGCAGCCGCGGGGTCTTCGGGCACAGCTTGTTGTTCGCGTGGAGGTGGTTCCGGCGCACGGTCATCGCCCCGGCGCGCGGGGTGGACTCGTCGCCCACGACGAACACGGCGGCGCAGTTGCCCGTCGCCTCGTTGCGTTCGACGCTCAGGTTCCGCAGGCGCCGCACGGTGATCCCGATCCGGTTGCCGGACACGCGGTTGCCGCTGACGACCGTGCCGAGCGTGTCGGTGGCCCCGCCCTCCTCGGTGACCGTGTTGGCCAGGAACAGTCCGGCGTCCCCGTTGTTCCGGGCGACGTTGTGGCGCAGCACCCCGCGGACCGAACGCTCCTGGGCGATGCCCCAGGTGCCGTTGGACTCGGCGGTGACCCGCTGGACCTCCAGGCGGTCCGTCCACTTGGCCCACAGGCCGTTCTTGGCGTATCCCCTGAGGGTCAGCGAGCGCACGGTCACGTGCGCGACGGGGCGGGCCTCGGTGCCGGTGACACAGATGCCGTTGCCCGCCTGGGCGCACGTGTCGGCGCCGGGGGCGGCGGCCGGAACGAGGACGGTGGGGAAGACGGTCGAGCCACGGAGTGTGAGGTTCGAGGTGGTGATGCGGACGCTCTCGCGGTACGTGCCCGGGGCGAGGAGGATCGTGTCGCCGGGGCGCGCCGCGTCCACGGCCTGCTGGATCGACTCACCCGGCTTGACCCGGTGCACCGACCCCTTGCCGGCCGAGGGCGCTGCGGCCCCGAGCCCCGAGGCCGTGAGGGCCGCGGTGCACGCCAGGAGGGCGATCTGTCGTTTCGTCATATCGCGAAGTTATGAGCGGGTGTTCCGGCCCGCCACCGCTGATCCCCCGGGTGGGCCGGGGCCGACCGAGGGGCCCTGCCGGGCGTCCCGGCGGGCGCTGGTCCGTTCGCGTGCCGGACAGGATCACCCGAGGGGCGGTACGCGCACGACGGTGACCTGCTGTGACGGTTCGGGGCGGGTGCGGGCGTGCGCCCGCCCGGCGGACGGCCGAACGCGCTCCTCGTGTTGCGGGGAGCGCGCGCCGGCCATTGCCTCGTGCACGGAGCACAGCACGGGTGCCGCGCGGACGAGCCGGCCGGAAAGCTCCACCGAAGGAGAGAAGCATGCGTCGCGCACGTACCGGTCTGCAGGTCGGGCTGATCGTCGGTGCCGTCATCCTGTCCGCCCCCACGGCCCTCGCCGCGGCCGGGGAGCCCGACGTCCGGATCAGTCCGCTGGACGCCGCGCCGGGTACCACCGTCACCGTCACCACCACCGCCTGCGGCAAGGAGACCTACGGCAAGGGCGAGTCGGAGGCGGGCGGCCCGTTCCACCTCCTGCCGGGCGGCCGGGCGGGCGAACTGGTGGGCGAGTTCGTCGTGCCGGACGGTGCCACGTCGGGCACGGACACGATCACCCTGAAGTGCCCGCCTCGGATCAAGCAGACCGTGACGTACCGCATCTCCGGGCGGCCGCACGGCGGTGTCGAGGCCGGCTTCGGCTGGGCCGCCGCGGCCGGCGCGGCCGGCGCCCGTGCCGGTGCCGCGGGGCCGGCCGGGACGGCCGCGGAGGAACCGGGGGGCTCCCTGAGCACTCCGCTCGCCGCGGGCGGCGCCCTGCTCGCGGGCGCGCTCGCCGGCGGCGCGGTCCATCTCGGCCGCCGCGCGAGGGGCCGCCGTACCTCGGCCTGACGCGAGCCCGTCACTCGGCCTGACGCGAGCCGTCCTCAGGTCCGCCCCCGCCCCCGCCCCCGTCCTCCGTCGCTCCGCGCGGCGGGTCGGGGGCGGACTGATGCGTCCGTACGCCAGAACGCGATCGGTTCCTTGCATTTCCGTTCGGTCAACGGTCGCTTTATGAGCCCGAATTGACCGCTGGAGGCTGTCCTTCCAGCAAGGTCACATGGCGAACCCGAACTGACTATGCTCCCCGATGTGTTGCGGCGCGCTCACAGCGAGTCATGAACGCCGGGAGCGCGCGCACGGGGCGCGGCCGCGAAGGGAAGCGGTCGTCCGCGCGACGCGACGCGACCCCTCGGGCGCGTCGCATCGCCTCAGTCCGTTCGTTTCAGACGGTTTAGGGACCCCCTGATGGTTCGTTCAGGTTCACTCTCCAGATCCGGTCCGGCCGCGGCCGACCGGGTGTGGCTCCTCCCGCCCGGAGTCCTCGCCGCGGCGTCCGCGATAGCGCTGCTCGTCGCGCCCGCGCAGATACGGACACCGATCGCCTGGTGCGGACTGGCCGCGGTGCTGCTGACCGTCGTCACCTCCGCCGCCGCCGCGCGCCGAACACGCGCGGCCGTGGCGGACCGTCACACCCGGGCGCGCGTGGAGGCCGCGGAGCAGCACGCCCAGCGCGAGGCCGCCCTCCTCGGGCGCCTCGGGGACCAGCGGGCCACCGTCGTGTGGCTCGCCGAGGAGCTCCTGCCCGCCGCCGTCGCCAGGCTGCAGAAGGGCGACCCCTCCGGGGAGATCCTGAACGCCGTCTCCTTCGGGAAGCACCTCGACCCGGACTACACCGAGGCGCTCAAGGGCGCCCTGCGGAAGTTCCTCGAAGCCGTCGAGGCCGAGGAGAACACCCGGGACGCCTCCCAGCGCGCCCTCGTGGCCGTCGCGCGCCGCGTCCAGGCGATCGTGCACCAGCTCGCCAAGGACCTCCACGCCATGCAGATCCTGCACGGCACGGACCTCGTGGTCTCCCGCGGCCTCCAGGACGTCGACCACCGCAACGCGCTGATCGGCCGTCTCGCGGCCAGCATCGCGGTCCTCGGCGACGCCCGCCCCGGGCGCCAGTGGTCCAAGGCGATCCCGCTCTACGACGTGCTGCGCGGGGCCATGTCCCGCATCGTGGACTACCCCCGGGTGAAGCTCCAGTCGGTGGCCGAGGTCGCGGTGACCGGCCCCGGGGCCGAGCCGCTGATGCACCTGCTCGCCGAACTCCTCGACAACGCCACGACGTTCTCCCCGCCGCAGACCCCGGTCGAGGTGACCGCGAGCGAGGTGCCCTCCGGCATCGCGATCGAGATCGAGGACCGCGGCGTGGGCCTCACCGAGGAGGTCCGGCAGCGCGTCGAACGCGTCATGGCGCAGTCGCGGAACCAGATCAACCTGTCGGGTCTGGGCGAGCTCACCCAGCTCGGCCTCCCAGTGGTCAGCCGGCTGGCCCGCGAGCACGGCTGCGAGGTCGACCTGCGCACCTCCGCGTACGGAGGCGTACGGGCCGTGGTGCTCGTGCCCCGACGGCTGATCACCACCGTGCCCCAGTCCGCGCTGCGGAACCCGGAGCTCCTCCGCCGGCGCATCGGCGGCCCCGTCGTGCCCCGTCCCGCCCCGGCGCGCGACGCCGTCCCGGACACCGTCGAGGTCAGGAGGACCGCCAACGGTCTTCCGCAGCGGCGGCGGGAGACCCCGTCGCCCGCGCTTCCGCAGCGCCGCCGCGAGTCGCCCGTTCCGACCCCCGTCGTCCAGGCGGGGCCCGCGCCCTCCGCCGATCCGGCGGCCTCCCGGGGCACCTCCGGCGGCCACCGCCAGCCGGGACTGATGTGGGAGGCGTTCAACGGCGACAAGAGAGGCGACAGGAGCACGGTCGCCGAGCCTTCCCCTTCCCCCAGCGAGCCGTCAGATGAGGACGAGTAACATGCAGCCACTGCCGAACATGGACTGGATGCTCACGGACCTGGTGAGCAGCGTCCCGTACGTGCGACACGTGGTCGTCCTGTCGTCGGACGGCCTGTGCATCGGGCAGGCGAACACGGCTCCCGACACCGCGGACGCGCTCGCCGCCGCCTGCTCCGGAATCCAGAGCCTGGCCCGGGCGATCGCGCAGATGTTCCCGCAGGGGGACGGATCGACGCGGATGGTCGGGATCGAGGCCGACGGCGGCTACTTCTCCCTGATGGCCGCCGGACCCGGGGCCTACCTCGCGGTCCTCGCCGACCAGGAGGTGGACGCCGGACTCCTCGGCGACCGCATGCGGACGCTGGTCATCCGTATCGGCCAGCACATGACCAGCCCGCCCCGTGAGGACGTCGGGCAGGCGATGTGACATCGGAGAACCAGGGCCCCTGGAATGAAGGCACACCCGTCCCGCTCTACGTCATTACCGGAGGCCCGGACCCCTCGTCCGGGGCCTTCAACCTGGTCACCCTCATCGCGACGAGGGCCGAGCCCGACCCCGCCATGCAGCCCGAGCAGGCGGCCATCCTCACCCTGTGCACCTACCCGCTCTCGGTGGCCGAGGTCTCGGCCCACCTCAGCCTTCCCTTCAGCGTCGTCACCGTGCTGCTCTCCCAACTCGTCGAGGAGGAGCGGGTCGAGGCCATCGCGCCCGTGCCCGTGGCGGCCTTTCCCGAACGCGGCCTACTGGAGGCGGTGATCCATGGACTACGCAAGCTCTGACGTACTCGCCGCCCGGCGCGACACCGACCTGCTGCTGCCGCACGGCGCCAGGGGAGTCAAGGTCGTGGTCGTCGGCGGCTTCGGGGTCGGCAAGACGACCATGGTCGGGGCGGTGAGCGAGATCCCGCCCCTGACCACCGAGGAGACCATGACGCAGGCGGGCGTCGGGATCGACCACAACCCCGGCGCCCGGGGCAAGAAGACCACGACCGTCGCGCTGGACTTCGGACGGATCAGCATCAACGAGGAGCTGATCCTCTATCTGTTCGGAACGCCGGGACAGGAGCGCTTCTGGTTCCTGTGGAACGGCATCTTCGAAGGCGCGCTCGGCGCCGTCGTCCTCGTCGACACCCGCAGGATCGAGGTCTCCTTCGAGGTCATCACCCGGCTGGAGGACCGCCGCGTCCCGTTCGTCGTGGCCGTCAACGCCTTCCCGGAGGCCCCGAAGTACCCCCTCGCCGATCTGCGCGCCGCTCTGGCCCTCAGCGAATCCGTGCCCATCGTCACCTGCGACGCCCGGGACCGGGCGTCCTGCCGCGACGCGCTGCTCTCGCTGATGGGCTATCTGTGCACCCTCGCCGCCGCCCAGGAGACCGCATGACCGTCCCGCCCACCGCATCCGGCACGACCCCGTCCGGGCAGGTCCCGCCCCCGGGCTGCCCGGCCCACCTCCACAACGGCCCCGACGGGGCCACCCGCCTCTACGGCCCGGCCGCGACGACGGACCCGATGGGCCTGTACGAGGAGCTGCGCGCCGCCCACGGCCCGGTGGCCCCCGTCCTGCTCGACGGCGACGTCCGCGCCTGGCTGGTCCTCGGGTACCTGGAGAACCGGGACGTGGCCAGCCGCCCGACCCAGTTCTCCCGCGACCCCCGCGTCTGGCACGGCTGGCGGAGCGGGGAGATCGACCCCGAGACCTCGCCGCTCATCCCGATGATCGGCTGGCGCCCCGACTGCGTCTGCGCGGACGGCGAGGAGCACCAGCGTCTGCGCGGCGCCGTCACGGCCGGCCTCAGCCAGTTCGACCACCGGGGCGTCCGGCGCCTCATCACCCGCTTCGCGCACGAGCTGATCGACGGCTTCTGCGAAAGCGGGGAGGTGGAGCTGGTCGAGCGGTTCTCCGAGCACCTGCCGATGCTCACGCTCACCCATCTGCTCGGGATGACGGACGAGGACGCCCCCAAGCTGGTGCACGCCGCCCGCGACCTGTTCAAGGCGACCGAGACCTCGCTGGCCAGCAACGCCTACGTGCTGGAGTGCCTGGAACAGCTCGTGGTGCGCAAGCGCGCCCACCCGGGCCTGGACGTCGCGTCCGCGCTGATGGCCCACCCCGCGGGCCTGACCGACGAGGAGGTCCAGCACCACCTGCGGCTGATCCTGCTCGCCGGCTACGAGACGACCGCCAACCTCATGTCCAACGTCCTGCGGATGGTCGTCACCGACCCCCGGTTCCGCGGCTCGCTGGCGGGCGGTCAGATGACCCTGCCCGAGGCGGTGGAGCAGGTCCTCTGGGACGAGCCGCCGCTGATGGTGTGCCCCGGCCGCTGGGCCAACGACGACACCACCCTCGGGGGACAGCAGATCAAGGCGGGGGACATGCTGCTCCTCGGTCTGGCCGCGGGCAACGTCGACCAGGCCATCCGGCCGTCCGCCGACACGCCCGTGCACCACAACCGCGCGCACCTGTCCTTCAGCGCCGGCACGCACGAATGCCCCGGCCAGGACATCGGCCGCATCATCGCCGACGCGGGCATCGACATCCTGCTCACCCGGCTCCCGGACATCGCGCTGGCCGTTCCCGAGGAGAGCCTCACCTGGCGCTCCTCCACCTGGGCCCGGCACCTGACGGCGCTGCCCGTGACCTTCGCCCCCCGTCCTCCGCAGGCCGACGACTCTCCGGCCCCGCTGCCGGTCCCGCCGGCCCGGAGCGACGGGAGGCCCGCGCAGGGCCCGGCTCCGGTGGCGGAACCGGTGACGGCCGGGGGGCCCGGGCCCCGGGTCTCCTGGCTGACCCGGATCAGGCGCTTCCTGCGCGGGAGGTAGCGGGAGGCAGCGGGAGCGGCGGGGAGCCGGCGGGACGGGCGCAGGGAGCCAGGAGAGGCCTGGGCGTCCCCGCCGCGCTCACTCCGGGAACGAGAGGTCCGCGGAGGCGTAGCGGGGTGCCCCGGTGTACCAGGCGTGCAGGCCGGACAGGAAGCCGCAGGCTCCCCGGAGCCAGGTCTCCAGCTCGGTCCGCTCGTCGTGGTCGAGTCCGGACCGGCGTACGAGCAGCGGGAGTTCGCTCTGCCTGAGGTGCTCGAAGTCCCTCAGGCGGGCGTTCACCAGGTGGAGCGCGGCGGGCACGGCGTCGCGGAGCGAGATGCCCAGGGACGTGCCGACGACGACCACCAGGTTGTTGACGTCCTTCTCCTCGTGCACCTCCCTCTCGTACGAGGCGATGTCGTTCGCGAGCCCCATGAAGTCCATGAAGGCGTCGAGCAGGGCGCGGACCGTCCGGGAGTGTCGTATCGGCTCGGGTATGCGGGCGCCGGTGGCCAGTTCGACGGAGTACGGGGCGGTGTAGGCGGCGAAGCTCTCCCGCCGGAAGGGGGCGTAGTCGATGAGATGGGGGATGCGGCCGCTGCGGCTGTTGGCCAGCTCCTCGACGCCGGCGTCGACGTAGCGCGCGAGGGCGCGGTTGAACTCGGTCCGCCAGTGCGCGAGCCGGGGCGGGAAGAGGTGCTGCTGGAGATCGGCGATGCCCCGCTCGACGGGGTTCGCCGGCTCGGGCGGCCGGGCGCCGCGGTCCGTCCGGAGGAAGGCGTGCAGCCGGGTGGTGAAGGCCTGTGCCCCGGCCAGGTCGCCGGTCTGCTTGAAGGCGGAGGCGAAGTAGTCGTCCCAGGCCAGGGCCCAGATGTTGAACCGGTGGTTGAGCCGGAGGGCGGCGAGCGAGGCGTCCGGAAGGGTCCAGGCGGTCAGCTGGTCGACGGTCATGGCGTGGAAGGCGGAACGGGTCCAGATCGCGGAGCGGGCCGCCGGCCGGCGGTGGCCGTCCAGCATGCCCATGGCGCGCGCCCAGGTCTCGTTCTCCTCGTGCAGGGCCGGCAGATGCGGGTTCACCCGCAGCGCGTAGGGCATCCACAACAGCGGGGCTTCGACGGCACGCACTGACATGGGGACCGACCTCCTTCTGTCCTCGGTCCGCGCCGGAGTGCCGCGTGGGCGGGCGCTGCCCGCCCTGCGGCTCTCCAAACCTGCCCGCCAGGGACGACCGGAAACCGACAACTGCCCACTCTTGACGATCAGTTCAGGGGCACGTGCGTAAAGGAACGATCCCCCTGTGCCGGGTGGGAGCCGCTGGAGGGGACATCACAGCGGCTGGTCCGGCCAGTCCAGGAGACGGGCGCCGATGACGGCCGTCTGGAGGGTGTAGCGCTGGACGGGATCGGCGGGGTCCGCTCCGGTCAGCCGGTGGATGCGGTCGAGCCGGTACGTCATGGCCCGCACGCTGAGGCTGAGGCCGCGGGCCGCCTGCGCGGTGACGCAGCCCGAGTCGAAGTACGCCGTGAGCGTGTCCAGGAGGGGCCTCGCACCGCCCCGCGCCTGTCTCAGCGGCCCGAGCACGGTCCGGACCAGGTCGGCCATGGCCTGCCGGTCGCGGGTCAGGACGGGATAGACGAGGAGGTCGGAGGCGTGCAGGACCGGGTCGCGCAGGTCCATGCGGGCCGCGAGCGCCAGGGCGTTGAGGGCCTCCTCGTAGGAGTGGACGACCCCGCCCGCGCCCGGATGCGGGCGGCCGACGGCCACCTGTCCGCCGTCGGTCGCCGCGTACGCCTGCTTGGCGAAGTGCGCGAGCACCTCGGGCTCGTCGGCCGGCGCGACGCAGATCAGCCGTCCGTCCTTGGTGGTGAGCAGGATCCGGCGGTCGCCGAAGCGGGCGACAAGCGAGGACTCGACGGTACGGGTGACCGCGTAGCCGTCGCTGTACGGCTCCAGTCCCTGGGCGACGGCCACGGTGTGCGCGTGGGAGAGGAGCAGTCCGAAGTGCTCGGCCCGCTCAGCGAGCCGGCCGAGGTCGCTCCGGCCGTACAGCAGGTCGTCGATGAACTCCCTTCGTGCCGCCTCCTCCTGGCGCACCGCCAGGTGCTGGGCCCGCTCGTGGCCCTCGGCGAAGGCGTCCACGGCCTGCTCGACGGCGGTCAGGAGGTGGTCGGCGGCGGACTGCGACAGGCCGGGCCGCACCCGCTGGGCGGCCGCGAGGTGGGCCCGGACCAGGGTGCGCAGTCCGAGCCCGGCCTCGGCCGCGCGCTCCCCGAGCGAGCCGAGCGTGTCGCGCTCCTCCCGGGTGAGCCTGCGGCGGGTCGCGCACACGCCCGCGAGGATCTCCGCGTACCCCTCCAGGTACTCCTGCGCCGGCTCCCTCTCCGCCACGGTCCCTCCCCTTCCCGCCGTGTCCTGACGCGTCCTTGACGCGCGGTGATCAAGAGTCGCATGCCGTTCGCCCGGGTTCGTCACCGGCATGGAGGAGGCGTCGAAGACTGCCGGATCACGGCAATGCCCCGCCCGTGATCACGGGCCAGGATGGGCGCAAGGGACGGCACGGGTGGGGATCCGGTGCCGGGGGACGGAAACAGCGGGCGGCCGCCGCCCCTTCCGTCGACGTCACGACACAGGGACACGGGGTTTCTCATGGCTGCCATCACCGGGGGCATCGGCGTGCTGGTCGCCGTGGTCCTGCTCGTCGTCGTCGCCGCGCTGCTGGTCGCCGGCCGGCTCTTCCGCAAGGTGGAGCAGGGCAAGGCGCTGATCGTGTCCAGGACGCGCAGGGTCGACGTCACCTTCACGGGACAGATCGTGCTGCCCGTCGTGCACAAGGCCGAGGTCATGGACATCTCGGTGAAGACCTTCGAGATCTCGCGGATGGGCCGGGACGGGCTGATCTGCCGGGACAACATCCGCGCCGACATCCGGATCTCGTTCTTCGTCCGGGTCAACAAGACCGTCGAGGACGTCATCAAGGTCGCGCAGTCCATCGGGACCGCCCGGGCCAGCCACCAGGAGACCCTGGAGGAGCTGTTCCACGCCAAGTTCTCCGAGGCCGTCAAGACCGTCGGCAAGCAGCTCGACTTCACCGACCTCTACACCAAGCGCGAGGAACTGCGGTTCCGGATCATCGAGCTCATCGGCATCGACCTCAACGGCTACCACCTGGAGGACGCCGCCATCGACCACGTCGAGCAGACGCCGCTGAGCCAGCTCGACCCCGGCAACATCCTCGACGCCCAGGGCATTCGCAAGATCACCGAACTCACGGCCGTGGAGAACATCCGGACGAACGAGTACCGGCAGAACGAACAGAAGGAGATCACCCGGCAGAACGTCGACGCCCGCGAGGCCATCCTGGAGCTGGAGCGCCGCCAGGCCGACGCGGAGATCAAGCAGCGCCGGGAGATCGACACCGCGCGGGCCCGTGAGGAGGCGGAGACCGCGCGCGTGGTGGAGGAGGAGCGGCTGCGGGCGCAGAGCGCCTTCCTCAGGACCGAGGAGCAGCTCGGCGTCCAGCGCGAGAACCAGGCGCGCGAGGTGGCGGTCGCGCAGAAGAACCGCGAGCGGGTCATCGCCGTCGAGAACGAGCGGATCGAGAAGGACCGCCTCCTGGAGGTCATCGCCCGCGACCGGGAGACCGAGCTGACTCGGATCGCCGCCGACAAGGAGGTCGAGGCCCAGCGCCGGGAGATCGCCGAGGTGGTCAGGGAGCGGGTCGCGGTGGACCGCACGGTCGCCGAGCAGGAGGAGTCCATCAAGCGGCTCCGCGTGGTCGAGGAGGCCGAGCGGACCCGGCAGGCCGTCGTCATCGCCGCCGAGGCGGAGGCGCAGGAGAAGCTGGTCAAGGACATCAAGGCGGCGGAGGCGGCCGAGCAGGCCGCCGTCCACCGGGCCGCGCAGGAGCTCACGCTGGCGGAGGCCCGCACCAAGGCGGCCGACATGGACGCCCGCGCGAAGATCCGGCTCGCCGAGGGCGTCCAGGCCGAGGCCGCCGCCGCCGGCCTCGCGGCCGTGCGGGTGCGGGACATGGAGGCCGAGGTCATCGAGAAGACCGGCCGCGCCGAGGCCGAGGCCACCGAGGCACGGCTGCGCGCCGAGGCGGCGGGCGTCCGCGAGAAGGGGCTCGCCGAGGCGGCCGGCACGCGGGAGAACGCGCTCGCCGAGGCCACGGCCATCGGCGAGAAGCTCAAGGCGGAGGCGGCCGGTCTGACCGAGAAGGCCGCCGCGATGGCCGCCCTCGACGAGGCGTCGCGCACCCACGAGGAGTACCGGCTGCGCCTCGCCGCCGAGAAGGAGATCCGCCTCGCCGGTCTCGACGTCCAGCGGCAGGTCGCCCAGGCCCAGGCCACCGTCCTCGCGACCGGCCTGGAACAGGCCGACATCAGCATCGTGGGCGGGGAGTCGGTCTTCCTCGACCGTCTCGTGCAGTCGATCGCGCTCGGCCGGTCGGTCGACGGGTTCATGGACCACTCCACCACCGCGCGCACCCTGGCCGGACCGTGGCTGAACGGCACGGAGTCCTTCACCGAGGACCTGACGAAGGTGCTCGGCTCGCTGTCCACGTCCGACGTGCGGGACCTGAGCGTCTCCGCGCTCCTCGCGAAGGTCATGGCCTCCGGCGTCCTCGACGCCCACGTCCCCGGCCGGACGCCCGCGGCCCCGGGGCACGTGACCCCGGCTTCGGCGACTGCGGTTTCGGTGACCCCCGCCGAGACGGTCGCGCTGAACGGCGCCGCCAAGAGCTGACCGCCCCCGGGGGAGCGGTCTCAGAGGGTCCGGTGCCGGCAAACGGGGGAGTTGGCGGCACCGGACCCGTACACACCACCGTACAAGGAGCGGGACACGATGGGTGCCGGAATCGACCAGGACACGTACGCGGTGCTGCGGGACCGGCTCACCGCGCGGGCCGCCGAACTGGCCCGGCGGACCACGGCACTCAACGAGGCACGAATGGCCGCCTTCGGCTCCGGCGACCTCGCACTCGCCGGCACACGGCATCTCACCACCGAGCGCGCCCACCTGCCCCAGGACCTCGTCGCCGTCGGCGACGACCGGCTGCTCCTCGGCTCGTGCCCCTCCGGCGCGGGCCCCGCCGAGGTCCCGGTCTCCGACGTCCTCACCCTCCACGACCGCGACCTGAACCCGCTGCCCGCGCACGCGGTGCCCGGACTCCTCGACGACCCCGACTTCGTCCGGGAGTTCTCCGCGCTCCACCGCTACTACCGGCGCGCGCGCCTGCTCCGGCTGCGGCGGACGGAGGGACGGCTCCTCGCCGTCTTCCGGACGGGGGACCAGGGCGAGGACCTGCGGGTGCTGCGCTGGTCCGTCGGCCCGTCCGGCGAGACGCGGTTCCTGGACGCGCGGGGCGAGCGCGACCACGTCCTGCCGGCCTCCGACGACCTCGGCTGGGTGGAGACGAGCCGCGAGGACCACGTGACCGGCCGCCACCCCCGCGTCTCGCTCGGCGGCCGCCTGTACGTCTCCACCGTCGGCGGGACGCTGACGGTCAGGACCGACGACGACACCGAGGAGGCCGGAGCCGTCCACACCGAGCCCGTCGACGAGCCGCTCCAGTCCCTCGCCGACGCCGAGGTGGCGTACGCGGTCGTCGGCGCCCTGATCCTGGTGCGGATCCGCCCGTACAAGGAGGAGGCCCGCCGCCACCTCGTCTTCAACACCCTCACCGGCGCCGTCGTCCGGCTCGACGGCATCGGGCAGGCCTGCCTGCGACTGCCCGGGGACGAGGGCGTCGTCTTCCCCGGCGGCTACTGCCTCGCCGCCGGCACCGTGAAGACCTTCGACACCGACACGACGGGACTCGTCCTCGACCGTACGGTCCGCTCGCCCGACGGAGGGCAGCTCCTCTTCGTCTTCCGCTCCCGGGCGGAGGGCAGGACCCTGCTCCTCCCGTACGACGTGATCGGCAAGGAGATCGCGGCGCCGGTCGTCTGCCGCGGATACGCGCTGCTCGACGACGGGACGATGGCCGTGCTGCGCGACGGGTCCGGCGAACCGGGCCGGGTCCACCCGGTGCAGATCTGGCGCACGCCGTACGTCTCCGACACCCGCGCGCGCCCCGCCGGGGACGGTCCGCTGGCCCGCATCGGCAACGCGGACCTCGTCCGGGGGATCGCCGACTGCCTGGCGATCGCCCGGCAGGCGGGCGAACCGGACCCCGCCGGCGGGACGTACCAGGCGCTCGTCGCCGCCTGCGTCCGCGCCGGCGACGTCCACCACTGGCTCGGCGACCCGGAGGCAGGCGACCTGGGCACGCCCCTGGCCGCCCTGCGGACCGCCGCCGAACAGGTCCTCGACGCGCACGCCACCGTCACGGCCCTCACCCGGCGGGCCGCCGAGGCCCTCGCCGAGTCCGCCCAGGAGATCAGCCGCCTCGTCCGGCGCATCCGCGGCGAGGCGCCCGCCACCGCGGCCGAGTGGACCTCCCGCATCACCGAACTCCGCCGTGCCCAGGGCCACCTGGTGACCCTGCGGGACATGCGGTACGCCGACACGGACGGCATCGACGCCCTCGCCGCCGACGTCGAGGCCGACATCGCCGCGACCGCCCGGCGGGCCGTCGCCTTCCTCAAGGGCGACGACGCCTTCACCGCCCACCACGCCGAGGCGGAGCACCTCGCCGCCGCGGCCGAGGCCGTGACCACCGTGACCGACACGGGCCCGGTCGCCGAACGGCTCGACGCGCGCACCCGTGAACTGCGCACGCTCAGCGAGGTCGTCGCCGGACTCGACATCGGCGACGCCACCGTCCGCGCCGCCGTCCTGGCGCGGATCGCCGACGTCCTCGGCGCGCTCAACCGCGCCCGCGCGCTCCTCACCGCCCGCCGTGCCGAACTCCTCGACCGGGAGGGACGCGCCGCGTTCGCCGCCGAACTCGCCCTCCTCGGCCAGACCGTCACGGACGGGCTCGCCGCCGCCGACACCCCCGAGGGCTGCGACGAGCAGCTCGGCCGGCTCCTGCTCCAGCTGGAGAACCTGGAATCCCGCTTCGCCGACCACGACGGCTTCCTCGCCGCCGTCGCCGAGCGGCGCACCGGGATCCACGACGCCTTCACCGCGCGCCGGCAGTCCCTCCAGGACGCCCGCGCCCACCGTGCCGAACGGCTCGCCCACTCGGCCGCACGGGTCCTGGAGGCCGTCGCCCGCCGGGCCGCGCGCCTGGCCGACCTCGACGAGGTGCACACGTACTTCACCTCCGACCCCATGGCGGCCAGGGTCCGGCGCACCGCGGCCGAGCTGCGCGCGCTCGGTGACCCGGTACGGGCCGAGGAGCTGGAGAACCGGCTCGCCGCCGCCCGGCAGGAGGCCGGCCGCGCGCTGCGGGACCGCACCGAGCTGTTCTCCGACGGCGGCGACACGATCCGGCTCGGCCGCCACCGCTTCGCCGTCACCCGGCAGGCCCCCGAGCTGACCCTCGTACCAAACGAGGAGACCCTCCTCCTCGCCCTGACCGGAACGGACCACCGCGCCCCCGTCACCGACCCGGACTTCGCCGCGACCCGCCGCTTCTGGGGCCGTACCCTGCCCTCCGAGTCGCCCGAGGTCTACCGCGCCGAACACCTCGCCGCCCGCCTCCTCGCCGAGCACGGGCCCGACGCCCTGGCCGGCGCGGACCTCGCCGCGCTCGCCCGGCGCGCCGCCGAGGACGCCCCCGACGAGGGCCACGAGCGCGGCGTCCACGACCACGACGCGGCGCTGATCCTGGAAGCCGTCCTGGCACTCGGCGAGGGCGCCGGACTCCTCGCCCACCCCGCGGCGGCCCGCGCCGCCGCCCAGCTCCACTGGGCCCACGCCACCACCCCCGAGGCCCGGGAGCAGTGGACCCACCGGGCGGTCGCGCTGACCCGGGCCCGGGACCTCTTCGGCAGCGACTCCGCCCTCGACGGGCTGCGGACGGACCTGGCCGAGGAGCTCGGCGACCCGGCGGCAGCCGCCTACCTCATCGCCGAACTCGCCTCCGGACCGCCGGGGTTCGCCGTCTCGGCCGCGGCCCGCACGCTGCTGGAGAAGTTCCACCGCACCCTCGGCTCCTCGTCCCGCCCCGACCGTGCCGTCGGCTCCTCCGCCTACGACGACGCCCTCGCCGCACTGACCGGGCCCGGCGCGCGCCGTCAGCTCGTCGAGGCCTGGCTCGGCGCGTACGCCTCGGCGTCCGGGGAGCCGCACGACGCGGGCGTGCTCGCCGAGGCCGTCGCCGTCGAACTGTGCCCCGGACTCGACCGCTATGAGGTCACCGCCCCGACCACGGCGACGGTCACCGGCCTCCTCGGCGGCCACCCCCGGGTGCGGGCCCGCTCGCTGGAGCTGCGGCTCGACGAGTTCCTGACCAGGACACGGCAGTTCGCGGCGCACGACGTGCCCGCCTTCCGCGCCTACCAGCGGCAGCGGGCCGAGCTCCTCGCCCGTGAGCGCACCCGGCTCCGCCTGGACGAGTACCGCCCCCGGGTCATGGCGTCCTTCGTCCGCAACCGGCTCGTCGACGAGGTCTACCTCCCCCTGGTCGGCGGCAACCTCGCCAAGCAGCTCGGCGCCGCCGGTGACGCCCGGCGCGGCGACTCCCACGGGCTGCTGCTGCTCCTCTCGCCGCCCGGCTACGGCAAGACCACCCTGGTCGAGTACGTCGCCGAACGCCTCGGGCTGCTCCTCGTCAAGGTCGACGGTCCGGCCCTGGGCCGGCACACCACCTCACTCGACCCCGCCGCCGCACCCGACGCCGCCGCCCGCCGGGAGCTGGAGAAGATCGACTTCGCCCTGACCGCCGCCAACAACGTGCTGCTGTACGTGGACGACATCCAGCACGTCGCGTCGGAGTTCCTGCAGAGGTTCATCCCCCTCTGCGACGCCACCCGGACCCTGAACGGGCACGACCTGCGCGGCAAGCGCTTCGCCGTCTGCATGGCCGGGAACCCGTACACCGAGTCCGGGCGCGCCTTCCGCGTGCCGGACATGCTCGCCGACCGCGCCGACGTGTGGAACCTCGGCGACGTCCTCACCGGCAAGGAGGAGGCCTTCGCGTTCAGCTTCGTCGAGAACGCCCTCACCTCCCACCCGGTCCTCGCCCCGCTCGCCGGACGCGACCGTGCCGACCTGGAGCTGCTGACCCGCCTCGCGTCCGGGGATCAGGCCGCCCGCCGCGACCGGCTCGCCCACCCCTACGCCCCGGCGGAACTCGACGAGGTCCTCGCCGTCCTCCGGCACCTCCTGACCGCCCGCGAGACGGTCCTCGCCGTCAACGCGGAGTACATCGCCTCCGCTGCCGTCGCCGAAGAGGCCCGCACCGAACCGCCGTTCAGGCTCCAGGGCTCGTACCGGACCATGAACAAGATCACGGCCCGCCTCTCGCCCGTCATGGACGACACCGAACTCGCCGCCCTGCTGGACGACCACTACACCGCCGAGGCCCGGACCCTGACCACCGAGGCCGAGGCCAACCTCCTCAGGCTCGCCGCACTGCGCGGGAATCCCCCGCGGGCTCGGGCCGCGCGCCCGGTGTCGTGAGGGCGCCGATCCAGATGCCGGTGACGGCACTCACGTACCGGGCGCCGCAGCGGTCCGAGGGGACGACGAGCTGCGTGCCCGGCCCGTCGAGCCACTCCTCGTCCATCCGGGTCGCGAGCAGGACCGGGGCGTCACCGAAGTCGGAGTCGATCTCCGCCCAGGACATCAGCGCGTGGTGCCCGTCGCCCCCGCTCACATGGAGCAGGAAGCGGGACCGCTCCTTGCGGCGCGCCGGATCGAACCCGGGGCGGGCCGCCGCCACGACGTCGCGCAGCAGCGGTCCCTCGAAGGCGTGCCGCTGCGGACCGGCCGTCGCGCAGTCGAAGACCACCTCCGCGCGGTGCTGGACCCAGTCCCTGCGCAGGTCCGCGACGGTGAGCGTGGCCGGGAGGGCCACGTCTCCCCAGATGGCGAAGGCTCCGGTGCGGCGACTCATCGTCAATCTCCCTCGGGCGTCCGGTGCGGCGACTGCGCCCAGTGATACCCGACGCCACCGGGCGGGAACCGTGATTGCCCGAGGAATCGGCCTCCTCTCCGTGCAATTGTGAGCTTGCTACGAGACGGGCATGCGCATCCGCCAGGCTCATCCGCCAAGGGCGTGTGCCTGCCGGTCGAGGGCGAGCCAGACCCGGTCCCGGGTGACGGGCAGCTCCGTGAAACGGATGCCGGTCGCGTCCCGCAGGGCGTTGGCGAAGGCCGGCCCCACCGGGTTGAAGGGGCTCTCGCTCATGGACTTGGCGCCGAGCGGGCCGATCGCGTCGGTCGTCTCCGTGAAGTGCACCTCGGTGCGCGGTACGTCGGCGTACTGGGGAAGCCGGTACCGGCGGAACGCGGCCGTGGTGACCTCGCCCCGCCCGTCGAGCAGCACGTTCTCGAAGAGGGTGGCCCCCAGCGCCTGCGCGACCCCGCCCTCGACCTGGCCCCGGCACTGCATCGGGTTCATCACCTTGCCCGCGTCCGCGGCGTGCACGCTCCGCAGGATCCGGATCTCCCCGCTGTCCGGGTCGACCGCGACCCGGAACCACTGGGCGTTGAAGGCCACCGAGCGCGGCGAACCGCCCCAGTGCCCGTCCGCTCCCAGCTCCTGCGCCGCGCCGAGCGCGTGCCCCGCCTCGTACAGCTCCTTCAGGGGCACCGTACGGCCCGCGCAGTCGAAGGCCTCGGCGCCCAGCACGCACAGGTGCCGGGCCACACCCGTGTGGCGGGCGGCGAGGGTGCGCAGCCGCTCGGCGAGGGAGGTGGCGGCCAGCAGCACGGCCTTGCCGGCGACGACGGTGCCGGCCGAGCCGAAGGCCCCCGTGTCGTGGCGGACGACGTCCGTGTCCGACTGCCGGACCGTGAGCCGGTCCTCGGTGGTGTTCAGCGCGCCCGCGGTGATCTGCTTGTGCACGGTGGTCGTGCCGTTGCCGAACTCGGCGGTGCCGACGGCGATGTCGTACGTCCCGTCCTCCAGGAGCGAGACCCGGGCGTCGGCGTAGTGGCCGCCGGGCGGACCGGTCGCGATCATCGCCATCGCCGTGCCCTGGCCGACCAGCCAGCCCTCCGGGGCGTCCTCGGCGCTGCGGTCCTCGGCGAGGGCGTCGCGCACCACCGACAGGCACTGGTCGAGGCCGTACGAGGCGATGTGGAGGTCCTCCTCCTCGCCGATCGGGCTGTGCATGGCCTCGCCGGGGCCGATGATGTTCCGCTCGCGGAACACCAGCGGGTCCATGCCCAGACGGCGGGCGAGTTCGTCCATCACGGACTCGACCGCGAACGTGACCTGCCCGAGGCCGTAGCCCCGGAAGGCGCCGGCCGGAACGGCGTTGGTGTAGACGGAGAACGCGTCGACCTTCTTGTGCGGGGCGCGGTAGACGGCGAAGGACTCGCCGACGCTGTGGAACATCACCGCGGGACCGTGGTTGCCGTACGCCCCGGTGTTGGCCACCACCCGCATCCGCACGGCCGTCAGCGTGCCGTCGGCGCGGGCGCCCACCTTGATGCCGATGGTGAACGGATGCCGGGTGGTCGCCCCGTAGAACTGCTCGGCGCGGGTGTACTCCAGCTTCACCGGCCGCCGCAGCCTCAGCGCGGCCAGCGTCACGATGTCCTCGGTGAGCATCTCCTGCTTGCCGCCGAAGCCGCCGCCCACGCGGCCCGCGACGACCCGGACCTCGTCCTCCGGCAGGCCGTACAGCGCGCACAGCGCACGCCGGGTCAGGAACGGGGTCTGCGTGGAGGAGCGCACGGTCAGCCGCTCGCCCGTGCCGTCCTCCTTCGGCTCGAAGTACGCGACGCAGCCGTGCGTCTCCAGGCTGGCGTGCTGCACCCGCTGGGTGCGGAAGGTCTCCTCGTACACGACGTCCGCCTCGGCGAAGCCCCGCTCGACGTCGCCGATCTCCCCGTGCACCTCGCCCGCGACGTTGTTCTCCACCCGGGCGATGCGCACCTCGGGACCCTTGCCCGCGTGCAGGACGGGAGCGCCGGGCCGCATGGCCTCCTCCGGGTCGATGACGTGGGGGAGTTCCTCGTACGTCACCTCGATCCGGCGGCAGCCCTCCTCGGCGGCCCGCTCGCTGTCCGCGACCACCGCCGCGACCCGCTGCCCCACGTACCGGACGACGTCGTCCAGGACCCGGGTGTCGTCGGGGTCCTCCGTGGGGTGCTCGTGGCGCGCGCTGGAGTACAGGGTCTCCGGGGCGTCCTCGTGGGTGAGGACCGCGTGGACGCCGGGGACGCGGAGGGCCGCGGACGTGTCGATCGAGACGATCCGGGCGTGCGGGTGCGGGGAGCGCAGCAGCTTCATGTGCAGCAGCCCCGGGACCTCGACGTCGAAGGTGTAGCGGGCCCGCCCCGTGACGACCAGGGGCCCGGCGGGCGCCCCCACGTTCTTCCCGACCGCCTTGCCCGCGCAGGGCCGTTCGAGGTGCTTCACGCCCCGCACGGAGTCCTCGATCGCCCGGTATCCGGTGCAGCGGCAGATGTTGCCCTTGAAGGCACGAGGCAGGTCGTCCAGCTTGCCGTCGTCGTGGGCGGTGCCCTGCTCGGCCTCCAGGGCGGCGGTCGTCATCAGGAAGCCGGCCGTGCAGAAGCCGCACTGGTAGCCCTGCGCGTCCAGGAACCTCTGCTGGACGGGGTGGAGTTCGCCGTCCGGCGAGGCGAGCCCCTCGACGGTCGTGACGGACCGCCCCTCGGCCCGCGCCGCCGGATACAGGCAGCTGTGGACCGGCTCCCCGTCGACGTGCACGGTGCAGGCGCCGCAGTCCCCGGCGTCGCAGCCCTTCTTCACGCCGAACCAGCCGCGCTCCCGCAGATAGGTGCGCAGGCACTGACCGGCGCGCGGCTCCTCGGCGAACGGGCGGTCGTTGACACGGATGTGGAAGCTCATCGGGCGTCCTCCTCGGCGGTACGGATCAGTTCGCGGCGCACTTCCTCGGCGAGGCGGAAGCCCATGTGCCGCCGCCACTCGGGCAGTCCGTGGATGTCGTCGAACCAGTCGTCGTCCCGGACGGCGGCGGCGATCGCCGCCCGGAGGCCCTCGCGCGTCGGCGGGAGCGGGAACCACAGCCGGAACGGCCGCACCGTCGCCGCGGTGATGTTCACCGCCATCGAGCCGTCGACCGGGTCGAGCGTCCCGATGACCAGCGCGCCCGAGCGGCCGAGGCCGTACAGCGAGGCCTGCCGGAACGCGGTGCGGAATCCCAGGGCGCGCGCCGGAAGGGTGACCGAACGCAGCAGCTCGCCCGGCCCGAGGTCCTTGCGCCCGGCGCCCGTGATGAAGTCCACGACCTTCACCCGGCGCGATGAGCCGTCCTGCGCCCGCAGCAGACAGCTGCCGTCGAGGGCCGCGGTCAGCGAGATCAGCGGTCCGGCGGGGAGCCCGTTGCACAGGTTCCCGCCGACGGTGGCCATGTTCCAGATCTTGAAGGAGGCGAGGAACGCCCGGCAGCACTGCTCGAACAGCGGCGCCGCCGGCGCGTCCAGCGTCCGGCCGTACCGGGACAGCCGGGCGACCGTGCACGTCGCGGCGATCTCCAGGGAGCCGTCCTCGTGGGACGTGAGCGGTTCCCAGCCCATGCGGCTGAGATCGATCAGCCGGCGCAGGTGCGGCTGCGGCTCCGAGAACAGGTAGGTGCCCCCGCCGAGCCAGGCGTCGCCGGGACGCCACGGCTCGTGGAGCCGCCCGTCCCGTACGTCCGTCACCGTGTTCAGGTCCATGTCTCCCCACGCCTCCCGGTCACTGCTTTTCCGCCAGTGAAGCCCGGGGGAGGGGGGTCGAACGACTGGTGCGGAGGCTGGAAATCGCCCCTCGGGAAGGCGGCGGCCTGGAGGATCGACCAGGAGGCGTTCGCCGGAAAGTGGTCGGCGGGTGTGCCCTCAGCGGACACCCTCCGGTGGAACCGGCCTCTCCCACGTGAAGCGGAGGGCCGGCCGGGCGGGAACCCGGCTCCGGCGGGAACTCAGCCGGTGAACGACCCGTGCCGTCCCGCCCCGGCCGCGAAGCGGGCCGCGCCCGACGCGGTCTCTCCCGCCGAGAGCGGCACCATGCCGTGCCGCAGTTCGGCGGCGAGGGCCTCGGGTTCGGGCAGGCCGTGCTGTTCCCGGACGGAGAGGCGGTCGTGGCGCAGGCACAGCTGGGGGAACCCGGCGATCTCGTGGGCGAGTTCCTCCGCCGCCGCCCGGGCCCGGCCCGGCGGCACGAGGCGGTTGGCGAGCCCGATCGCGTACGCCTCCGGGGCCGGGACCGGGCGACCGGTCAGGATCAGGTCCATGGCCCGGCTCTCGCCGATCAGCCGCGGCAGCCGGACCGTGCCGCCGTCGATCAGCGGTACGCCCCAGCGGCGGCAGAACACCCCGAGGACCGCGTCCTCCTCGACCACGCGCAGGTCGCACCAGAGGGCCAGTTCGAGGCCCCCCGCCACGGCATGACCGCTCACGGCCGCGATGACGGGCTTGGTCAGCCGCAGCCGGGTCGGCCCCATGGGGCCGTCGCCGTCGGGCGCCACCCGGTTCCCGCGCCCGGTCCCGACGGCCTTGAGGTCGGCGCCCGCGCAGAAGGTGCCCCCGTCGCCCCACAGCACGGCGACGGCGGCGTCCTCGTCGGCCTCGAACGCACGGAAGGCATCGGCCAGCCGCCCGGCGGTCGGCCCGTCCACGGCGTTGCGGGCGGCGGGCCGCGAGAGGATCACCGTGGTCACGGCCCCGTCCCGCTCGACGCGCACCGCGTCCTGCTCGGCCGTCGTCGCTGCTGCATCGGTCATGGGGGCATTCTCCGGGGGCGGCGGCCCGGATTCCAGCCCGGGATCAGCCCGCGGGCGGGGTGAGGACCACGAAGTCGGCGTTCGACGGGTCGAGGCAGACGGCGAGCCGGCCGACGCCCTCCATGTCCACCGGTCCCATCTGCACGCTCCCGCCGTTCCGGGTGACCTCGGCGACCGTGGCGTCGCAGTCGGCGACGGCGAAGACGGGGTGCCAGTACGGCCGGCCCCCGGCGATGTCGAGGTCCGCCGCGGACAGCTGCATGAGGCCGCCGTGCATGCGCTCGTCGGGCAGCCCCGCGGGGGTGATGAGGCTGTACGTGCCCGCGTCGCCGGGCAGTTCCATGGCGGCGAACCGCCAGCCCAGCACCCCGCCGTAGAACTCCTTCGCGGCCGCCGCGTCCGTCGTGTACAGCTCGGTCCAGCTCAGGGAGCCCGGCTCGTCCATCAGCTCGGCGCCCTTGGTGTCGCCCGCCTGCCAGACGGCGAACTGTCCCCCGAGAGGGTCGCTGTACTGCGCCATCCGGCCCTCGTCGCCGAAGCTCCTCGGCGCCACCCGGACCGTGCCGCCCGCGCTCTGCACCGCGCGGGTCGTGGCATCGGCGTCGGTGACGGCGTAGTAGATCATCCAGGCCGAGCGCGCGCCCGCCTCGGTCAGCTTCCCGAGCCCGGCGACGACCTTCCCGTCCTTCCGGAACATCCCGCCCTCCGCGTCCTCTCCTCCGCCCATGGGCTCGTACTCCCAGCCGAGGACGGCGCCGTAGAAGGCCGCGGCGGCCGGCACGTCGGGCGCGCCGAGGTCGAGCCAGCAGGGGGAGCCCGGCACGAAGGCGGTGGTGAGCATGGCGATTCCCTTTCGCGGTTCCAGTAGGCCCCCAGCCTGGCACCGGACACCGTCCCCCGCGCGTCGGGCGGAGGCCTCGACGGGACCCAGGCGGCGGTCAGCCGGGCCCGTCCAGGAGGAGGTCCCGCACGCAGCCGCGCAGCCAGGCGTGCGCCGGGTCGGCGTCGTGCCGCGGATGCCAGGCGAGGCCCACGGGCAGCGGCGGCAGGTCGAGCGGGACGTCGAAGAGGACCAGGCCGAGGGACTCGGCGAGCGCGCCGCTCCGCGCGCTGATCAGGCCGACGAGGTCGGTGTCGCGCAGGAGGAACAGCGACGCCGGGTACGTGCCGACACCGAGGACGACCCGCCGCCGCAGGCCGTGCTCGGCCAGCGCGGTGTCGACCGGGCCGTGCAGCCGGCCCCGGCGCGACACGACCAGGTGGTCCGCCTCCGTCGCGAACCGCCGTCGCGTCAGACGTCCCCGGAGCAGCGGGTGTCCCGCCCGGGCGACGCCGAGCATCCGGTCGTCCAGGACGTGCTCGGTGCGCACCTCGGGGTGCACGGTGTCGATGACACCGATCTCCAGGTCGGCGACGCCCTCCCGCAGCGTCGGCACGTCGACGTGGCTCTCGTTGAGGAACCGCAGCCGCGTGAGCGGCGCCTCGCGGGCGGCCCGGGCGAGCAGGGAGGGGCCCAGGAGGGCGGGATGGGAGTCCTGGCCGAGCACGGTGAACGTACGCGTGACGGTGCGGAGATCGGTCGGGCCCGAGGCCGCGAAGAGGGCCCTGGCCCGCTCCACGACCGCGCCGACCTCGGCCCGTACGGAGAGCGCGTAGGGCGTCGGCACCATCGCGCGGCCCGCCCGCACCAGGATCGGATCGCCGAGCGCCTTGCGGATGCGGCCCAGGGTGCGGCTGGTGGCCGGCTCGGACAGATGGAGCCGCCGGGCCGCTCCCCGCACGCTCTGCTCCTCCAGGAGGACGTCGAGGGCGAGCAGAAGATTGAGGTCGAGGCCGGTGGCCCCCACGGATTGCGTCACACGCACTCACCCCTTGCGAAAGATGCACTGGAAGTAATCCACGGGCCGAGCCTACGGTGGGCGCGCATCCCCTCACCACGACGCTCCCCGGAGGAGCCATGTCCTCGCCTGCCCTCTCGCCGCCCTCCGTCCCGGCCACGGCGCCGCCGGACGCCCTGAAGCGGTCGACCCTGCTCGTCCTGTGCGCCTGCGTCGTCGTCGCGCAGAGCATGGTCGCCGCCATCAACCTCCTCATCCCGCAACTGGCCGCCTCCACCCTCCACCCGTCCTCCACCGAGCTGTTGTGGACGGTGGACGCGTACGTCATCGTCTTCGCCGGACTGCTGATCCCCGCCGGAGCGCTGGGCGACCGCCGGGGCCGCAAGGGCGTCCTGCTCGCCGGACTCGCGCTGTTCGCCGCGGGGGCGGCGCTGAGCGCCCTCGCCGCCACGCCGGCGCTGCTGATCGCCGGACGCGGTGTGTCCGGCGCCGGAGCCGCCTGCGTCATGCCCGCGACCATGTCGATCCTCGTGCGGCTCGCCGGACCGGAACGCAGGGCCGGGGCCCTCGCCTCCTGGACCCTCTCCGCCGGGCTCGGCGGTCTCGCGGGCAACGTCGGCGGGGGAGCGGTCGGCGAGTTCCTCACCTGGCGCGCCCTGTTCTGGCTGATGGTGCCGCTCGCCGCGGTCCTGGCCTGGGCCGTCGCGGTCGCCGTCCCCCGCACCGGCCGCAATCCGCACGGCCGCCCCGACCCCCGCGGCACCCTGCTGCTCGTCGCGGCCCTGGTCGCCCTCCTCGCGGGCATCATCGAAGGCCCGGCGTACGGCTGGAACTCGCCCCGCATCCTCGTCCTCTTCGCCGTGGGCGCGGTCCTGACCGGCCTCTTCGCCTGGTACGCGCTCCGCTCCCCGGCCGCCCTGTTCGACCCGCGGGTCTTCCGCTCCCGGCGGCTGCGCGCCGCCGTACTGGGCACCGCCACCGGCTTCTTCGGCCTCTTCGCGCTGTTCTACGCCAACTCGCAGTACCTCCAGTACGTCAAGGGGTACGGCCCCGCCCTCACCGGACTCGCGATCGTCCCGCTCACGATCGGCATGGCCCTGTTCCCCAAGGTCGCGACGCGCTGGCAGGCCGCCTCGGGACCGCGCCCCGCCGTCGCCACCGGGCTCCTGCTGATCGGCGGCGGACTCCTCGGCGCCTCCACGGCCGACGCGGGCACGCCGTACGCGCTGTACGCCTGCTGGCTGCTCGTCATCTCGGCGGGCACCGGCCTGTGCATGCCGGCCCTGACCGTCGGCGTCGTCACCTCCCTTCCCACGGACCAGGCGGGTCTCGGCTCCGGGCTCGGCACCTCGGCCCGGGAGATCGGCGCCGCGCTCGGTGTGGCCGTCACCGGGACCGTGCTCGCGGCCCACGCCGCCGACGCCCGCGCCGGGTCCTTCGCCGACGCGATGAGCCCCGCGCTGCGCACGGTGGGCGTGGTCGTCCTGGTCGCCACGGGCCTGGTCACCCTCGGCTACCGCGGCCGCTCCGGCACACGGCCCGGGACCGGTGGCCGTCCGACCCCCTGACGCGCCGACGGCGACCGGGAACCGGTGGGCGTCCGACCCCTTACGCGCCGACGGGCTTTCCCCTTAGCCTCGCGGTGCGCGCACGTCACCCGCCGGTCCATGCCGCCGACCGGCGCCCCGGGCCCGGAGGTCGCCATGAGTTCCGCGCAGCACCAGCTCGACAACCGGCCGCGTTCGGTCGCGCACCTCTTCCTCTCGCGCGTCGGCGCCACCCCCGACCGGGAGGCCTACCGCTACCCCGTGCCGGCCGCACAGGGAGCGCCCGGCGCCGAGGAGTGGCGGTCGCTGACCTGGGCCCAGACCGCGGAGCGGGTGAAGGCGATCGCGGCCGGGCTGCTCGCCCTCGGGCTGCTGCCCGAGGAACGGGTGGCGATCTCCTCCTCGACCCGGGTGGAGTGGATCCTCGCCGATCTGGGGGTGATGTGCGCGGGCGCCGCCTCGACCGCGGTCTACCCGAGCACCGACGCCGACGAGACGGCGTACATCCTCGCCGACTCCGACAGCCGGGCGATCTTCGTCGAGGACGCCGCACAGTTGGCCAAGGTCGTCGAGCACGCGGACCGGCTGCCCGGGCTCGGCCACGCGGTCGTCTTCGACCCGGACACCGAACTCCCGCGGGCCGACGGCCTGGAGGTGCTGAGCCTCGCCGATCTCGAACGGCGCGGCGCGGCGTACCTCAAGGAACACCCGGACGCGGTCGAGGCGGCGGTCGGGGCCAACGAGCGGGAACAGCTCGCCACCCTGATCTACACCTCCGGGACCACCGGCCGCCCCAAGGGCGTGCGCCTGGTGCACGACTGCTGGTCCTACCAGGGCGTCGCGCAGGAGGTCAGCGGACTCCTCGAACCGGACGACGTGCAGTTCCTGTGGCTGCCGCTGTCCCATGTCTTCGGCAAGGCCCTGATCTCCGGTCAGGTGCGGACCGGGCACGTGATCGCGGTGGACGGGCGCATCGACCGCATCGTCACCAACCTGCCCGTCGTGCGGCCCACCGTGATGGCCTCGGCGCCCCGGGTCTTCGAGAAGGTCTACAACGGCATCGCCGCGAAGGCGAGGGCCGAGGGCGGCGCCACGTACAAGATCTTCCGGTGGGCGGCCAAGGTCGCCCGCGAGCACGCCAGGACCGGCCAGGAGAGCCTGGTGGCGACGGGGACGCGCAAGATCCCCTTCGCCCTCGCCGCGCAGCACGCCCTCGCCGACCGACTGGTCTACGGCAAGATCCGGGCGGCGTTCGGCGGCGAGCTCCGCGGCAGCGCCTCGGGCAGCGCCGCGCTCGCCCCCGACATCGGCTACTTCTTCGCCGGTGCGGGCGTCCCCGTCCTGGAGGGATACGGTCTGACGGAGACCAGCGCCGGCTGCACCGTCAACCCGGCGGACGACTTCCGGGTGGGCACCGTCGGCAGACCCCTGCCCGGCACCGAGGTCCGTGTCGCCGAGGACGGGGAGATCCTCCTGAGGGGGCCCGGGATCATGCGCGGCTACCACAACCTCCCGGAGAAGACCGCCGAAGTCCTGGAGCCCGACGGCTGGTTCCGCACCGGCGACATCGGGGAGCTCGACCGGGAGGGCTTCCTCCGGATCACCGACCGCAAGAAGGACCTGTTCAAGACCTCCGGCGGCAAGTACATCGCGCCCACGGAGATCGAGAGCCGGTTCAAGGCCGCCTGCCCGTTCGTCAGCAACATCCTGGTCGTCGGCGACGGCCGCAACTACTGCACCGCCCTGATCGCCCTCGACGAGAGCGTCCTCCTGCCCTGGGCGGCCTCGAACGGCCTCGCGGGCCGGTCCTACGCCGAGGTCGTCGCCACGCCCGAGGTGCGGAACCTGGTCGACGGCTTCGTCCAGCGGGTCAACAAGGACCTGCAACGGTGGCAGACCATCAAGAGGTTCGCGGTCCTGCCGCGCGATCTCGACATCGAGCACGGCGAGTTGACCCCGAGCCTCAAGGTGAAGCGACCCGTCGTGGAGCGCGCGTACGCCGAACTCGTCGAGGCGATGTACGAGGGCGCGCGCGAGGCCTGACCTCCGATCACCGAACCGTACGGCTCAGGTCTCCAGTACCTCCACGTGGTCGCCGATCGCGACGGCGAGGACCCGCGAGCCGGGTTCGGTGGTCCGCCAGCGGTGCCGGACGCCGCCGGACAGCAGCAGGGTGTCCCCGCGGCCGAGCCGGTGGACCCGGCCGTCGGCCTCCACCTCCACGGAGCCGTCCGCCACGTACAGCAGCTCGTCGTTGCGGTGCCGGAACTCGCGGTCCGCCTCGTGCGCGCCGACGAACTCCAGGGCGTGCAGCTGATGACGGCCGCGGACCAGCGGCCGCACGCGCGCCTCCCGGTCGAGCCCGCTGTCGTCGTCCGCGCGCACCACGTCGACCGTGCGGGTCTCGTCGGAGGCGGCGAGCAGCTGGACCGCCGTCGTCCCCAGCGCGTCCGCGATCCGCTGCAAAGAGCGCATGCTGGGGCGCGCCCGGTCGTTCTCGATCTGGCTGAGGAACGGGGAGGAGAGCCCGCTGCCCTTCGCGACCTCGGCGAGCGTCAGGTCCAGTGCCCGGCGCCGGCGGCGCACGGCGGCGCCCACCCGCGGTGTGTCGGCGGCCTCCATGGAACGTCCCCTCCTTTCCCTCCGGCGCCCGATGGCGCCTGACGGCACCCTACGCGGCGACGGGCCGGAGCCCGGAAACGGTTTCGTACTCCCGACACACGCCCGTCACACGACGCCCCTACCGTCAAAGTCGGTTGTTCTCATCAAAGAAAGTTTGAAGGAGCTCCGACGTGCCCACGATCGACCAGAACTCACGCCGTCGCCGTCCCACCGGCCTCATCGCCCTCGACGAGACGGCCGCGTCCGAGGGCTACACCCTGTACGCCCCGCTCACCGGCACCGGAGAGGTCCACCTCGTCGACCTCCGCGGCCGCACGGTCCACCGCTGGGACCTCCCGTACCGTCCCGGCCGCCACGCCCGGCTGCTCGCCGACGGAACCCTCGCCTACAACGGGGTCCTCCCGGGCGAGAAGGCCCTCTTCCCGATGTGGCACAAGTACCGCGGCGGCGTCATGCTCCAGGCCGCCCCCGACGGAACCGTGCTGCGCGAGCACCGCGACCCCCTCCAGCACCACGACGCCCACCACCTCGACGACGGCCGCATCCTCTACACCGCCCTGGAGCCCCTCACCGGGGAGGAGGCCGCGGCCGTACGCGGCGGTGTGCCCCGCTCCGAGGCCGCGGGTGTCGTCTGGGCCGACACCATCAAGGAGGTCGGTCCCGACGGGGAACTCCTCTGGTCCTGGCGCGCCGCGGAACACCTCGACCGCGCGTCCTTCCCGCTGCACGAGGCCTACGCCCGCGAGCACTGGCCGCTCATCAACAGCGTGACCCCCCTGCGGGACGGCAACGTCCTGGCCAGCCTGCGGAGCGTCTCGGCCGTCGTCGTCATCAGCCGCGCGACCGGCGAGATCCTCTGGCGCAGCCACCCCGGCACGGTCAGCCAGCAGCACGCGCCCACCGAACTCGACGACGGGCGCATCCTCGTCTTCGACAACGGCGTCTTCCGGCCCGGCCACGACGTCCCGTACTCCCGCGTCATCGAGATCGACCGGACCGACGGCACGATCGCGTGGGAGTACCACGACCCGGCCCGCGAGTTCTTCTTCGCCCCCTTCATGGGCTCCGCACAGCGCCTGCCCAACGGCAACACCCTCGTCACCGACTCCCCGTCCGGCCGCCTGTTCGAGGTGACGAAGGACGGCTACCTCTGCTGGGAGTACGTCGTCCCCTACTTCGCCGGCTACGGCGAGAGCGAGGTCCGCGGCCTCTTCCCGTCCGAGCCCAACGCGGTCTTCCGCGCCTACCGTTACACCGCCGCCGAGATCCCGTGGCTGGAGGCCTCGGCATGACCACCGCCCCCACCGAGCCCGCCACCGCCGGACCCGACGAAGCCGTCGACGCCCGCGTGCCCTGGCGGCGCCTGGTCCCGCTGGCGGCCCAGCACGTCCTGGCGATGATCGCCGCCCCGGTCTCCACCGTCTTCCTCGTCGCCGGCGGCCTGAGGATGACGCCCGGAGCGACCGCCTCGCTGCTCAGCACCGTCCTGCTGCTCTGCGGCGCCGGCGCCCTGCTCCAGTCCCTCGGCGTGTGGCGGATCGGCGGCAGGCTCCCCTTCGTGATGCTGCCCGGCGGTGCCGCGACCGCGCTGTTCCTCCAGATCGCCCAGGACCACGGACCCGCGACCGCCACCGGCGCCGTCCTCCTCGCGGCCGCCCTGCTGCTCGCCGTCCTGCCCCTGTACGCCCGTGTCGTGCGGCTCTTCCCGCCCCTCGTCATGGGGGTGACGGTGCTGCTCATCGGCGTCGCGATGATCCGGGTCGCGGCCCGGCTCGTCACCGGTCCGGACGGCACGGGGGAGCCGCGCGCGGTGCTCCTCGCCGCGCTCACCGTCGCGGCGACCCTCGCCGCGTACGTGTTCCTTCGCGGAGTCTGGCGTCAGACCTCCGTGCTCCTCGGGATGGCGGCGGGCACGCTCGTCGCGGTGGGGACCGGCCTCGGCACGTTCAGCCCCGCCGCCGGCGACGGCTTCGCGCTGCCCGTGTTCCTGCCCTTCGGGGCACCGCGGTTCGACCTGGTGGCCGCGCTGCCGCTGCTCGTCTTCAGCCTCACCACGCTCGCCGAGATCACCGGGCAGACCGTGCTCAACAGCGAGACCGTCGGCCGCAGCCCGGCCCCCGAGCGGGACGTCCCCCGCGTGGCCCGGGCCGACGCCCTGGTGTCCCTGGCCGGCGGCCTCTTCGGCACCTCCCTCATGGTCACCAGTGCCGAGAACATCGGCATCGGCCGCCTCACTGGGGTCCGCAGCCGCTTCGTGACCGCCGGCGCCGGAGCGCTCCTGGTCGTCCTGGGCCTGGCCGCGCCCGTCTCCCGGGCCCTTGCGGGGATCCCCGAGGCCGTCGTGGGCGGCTCGGCGCTCGTCGTGTACGCGGTGATCGCGGTCATGGGCGTCGAGATGCTCCGCCGGGCGGACCTGTCCGGCACGGGGCCCGGCTCGCTGACGGCCGCGCTCGCGCTCACCGCGGGACTGCTGCCCCTGCTCACCCCCGACCTGTACGCCGGCTTCCCCGGCTGGGCCCGGACGATCCTGGGCAGCGGAGTCGTCGCCGGAACCCTGACCGCGGTGCTCCTCGGAGCCCTGCTCGGCCGGACGGGCCGCGCACCCGCCCGGCCGGTTCCGCCCGCGCGGGAGTGAGCGCCGTACCGGACGACCTAGGCGACCGGGCCGCGCTCGTGGGGGATCCGCTCCCCGGCCTCGACCGCGACCGGCAGCCGGTTCTCGGCCGGGGGCAGCGGGCAGGTCGCGAAGTCCGTGTAGGCGCACGGCAGATTGGTCGCCCGGTTGAAGTCCAGGACGACCGCGCCCCCGGGTCCGGGGGAGTCCACCGTGAGGTTCCGGTTGGCCGCGTACGTCGTGACGCCCGAGGTCTCGTCGGTGAACAGCAGGGTGAGGCTGCCGGGCGCGTGCCCGTTGAACGCGGTCAGGCTCAACTCCTGCCCGGCCAGCCGGAAGACGACACGGCCGGGAGCGTCGTACACGTGCTGGAGACCCTCGACGGTGGCGCCCACCGTCGTCGGACGCGGCTCGTCGAAGGCCTCGTACCGGCCCGTCACCACCCAGCGCGGATCGGGCTCGTACGCGGGCGTGCCGGTGAACGCGGCCCGCAGCGGGTGGTCGGGGTGGCGGGGCCGGATCACGTCGTTGCCGCCGCGCTTGGCGACCTCGATCACGGTGTCGCCCCAGACGGCGTCGATGCCGCCGCGCTCCGGGATGACGCCGAAGACGTACCGGCCCCTGACCGGGGAGCCGCCGACGACGAGTTCCGCGCCCTCGTCGAGCTCCACGACGACCCCTTCGGGCCCGGTCGACCAGGTCCCGGGCGCGCCGGGGAAGGCCTGCGGCTCGGCGGAGAGCCAGTGCAGACCGGTGATCGCGAGGAAGCCGTGCTCCGAGGCGAGCCCGGCGTCCTTGCCGACGTGCCACGCCTTCCATTCCGCGGCGAAGAGCTCCGGGTCGACGTCGATGCCTTCGGACGTGCTGGTGGTGCCGTGGGCGGTCATGCGTCTCCTCCTGCGGGAGTGGATGGCGGGGTCGTGAGCGCGCGCCCGGTCCCGCCGCGCCGGGGTACGGCGTAGGCGGGGCATCGCGGAGCGCGGGGTGGGACGAGACCGTCAGGAGGCGCCCAGGAGCCGTCGGGGCGAGCGCGTCGGTGTCCGGACGCCGGGTCGAGGCCTCGGTGTCAGCGGGGACACGCCATGGTCGTGACGCGCACGTAGTCCACGTGTCGGCGCGTCACGAGAAGGCTCATGACCCCAGCAGAACACAACTCCCCCGCCCGGCGCCAGTGTCGACCGCCCCTCACCCGAACGGGGGTCCGCCGGTGGACTCGAAGGTGCGGAGCAGATCGGCGGCCACGCTCACCGCGATCGTCGCGGGCTCCTTGCCGGTGATGTCGCCCAGGCCGATCGGCGTCTTGATCCGGTCGATGTCGGCATCGGCGTGGCCGCCCTCGGTGGCGAGGCGCTTGCGGAACCGCGCCCACTTCGCCGCCGACCCGATCAGCCCGATGGAACCCAGATGGCTCGACCGCAGGGCCGCGTCGCAGAGCGCGGCGTCCTCGGCGTGGTCATGGGTCATGATCAGGACATGGGTGCCGAGCGGCAGCTCCTCCAGGACCTCCTCGGGCAGCAGCGGCGTGTGGTGCACCCGCACCTGCGCCACCGCGTCCGCCAGCACGGCGAGCCGCTCCGCCGCGAGGGCGTCGCCGCGGCTGTCGACCAGATGGAGGTCCAGGTCCTGGCGGGCCAGGATCCGCGCCAGTTCGAGGCCGACGTGCCCGACGCCGAAGACCGCCACCGCCCGTACCACCGGCAGGGGTTCGAGCAGCACCGACACCGTGCCCCCGCAGCACTGCACGCCGTGCCGGTTCGACACCTTGTCGTTCAGGGCGAAGTCGAGGAGCTCCGGCACCGCTGCGGACGCGGCGATCATCTCCCGGGCCCGGTCGATCGCGACGGCCTCCACGTTGCCGCCGCCGATCGAGCCCCAGGTCTCGGTCCCGCCGACCACGAGCTTCGCGCCGGCGTCGCGCGGGGCGTGGCCGCGCACGGTCGCGACGGTCACGAGCACGCCGGCCTCCCGGCGTGCCCGCAGCCGCGCGACCGCGGCGAACCAGGTCATGTCAGGCACCGCTCAGGACTTCCGTGCCCGTGCGGAGCCTGGCGCGGGCCGCCTCGACCGCCCAGTACACCGCCTCCGGTGTCGCGGGCGAGGCCAGTTCGACGCTGACCCCGCTCGGCCCGAACGCCGCGGCGGCCTGCCGCAGCGCCTCGCGTACGGAGAAGGCCAGCATCAGCGGCGGCTCGCCCACCGCCTTGGAGCCGTACACCGCGCCCTCCTCGCCGGCGTTCTCCAGGAGCGTGACGTGGAACTCCTCGGGCATCTCGGAGAAGCTCGGCAGCTTGTACGTGCTCGCGGCCTGCGTGAGGAGACGGCCCCGGTTCGGCCCCTCGCCGGCGTCCCAGCGCAGGTCCTCCAGCGTCAGCCACCCCGCGCCCTGCACGAAGCCGCCCTCGACCTGACCGATGTCGATCAGGGGGGACAGGCTGTCGCCGACGTCGTGCACGATGTCCACCCGCCGGACGCGGTACGCGCCGGTGAAGCCGTCGACCTCCACCTCGGCCGCGGCGGCGCCGTGCGCGAAGTACTTGAACGGCGAGCCGTGGAAGGACTTCGCGTCCCAGTGCAGCCCCTCGGTCCGGTAGAAACCGGCCGCCGACAGCTGCACCCGCTGGAAGTACGCGGCGCGCACCAGGTCGTCCCAGGCCAGCTCCCGGTCGCTGCCGAGGCCGCGCGCGACGCCCTCGACGACGCGTACGTCCGAGGCGTTCACCCCGAGCTGGGTCGCCGCGACCTGGAGCAGCCGCCCGCGCAGCTGCTCGCAGGCGTTCTTCACCGCCGCGCCGTTGAGGTCCGTACCCGCGCTCGCGGCGGTGGCGGAGGTGTTGGGCACCTTGTCCGTACGCGTCGGGGCGAGGCGCACCTTGTGCAGCGGGATGCCGAGGGTGGTCGCCGCCACCTGGAGCATCTTGGTGTGCAGGCCCTGGCCCATCTCGGTGCCGCCGTGGTTGATCAGGACGGAGCCGTCCTTGTAGATCAGCACCAGCGCGCCGCCCTGGTTGAAGGCGGTGAGGTTGAACGAGATGCCGAACTTGAGGCCGGTGAGCGCGAGGGCCCGCTTGGTGTGCGGGTGCGCGGCGTTGAACGCGGCGATCTCGCGCCGCCGGTCGGCGATGCCGCCGCTCTCCTTGACCTGCTCCCAGACGGCGGAGATCCGCTCCGGCTGGACGACCGGCTGTCCGTACGGTGTCGACTGGCCCGGCCGGTAGAAGTTGCGCTCCCGCAGCTCCGCCGGGTCGAGGCCGAGCAGCGGCGCGCACCGGCCCATGATGTCCTCGATCACCAGCATGCCCTGGGGGCCGCCGAAGCCGCGGAAGGCCGTGTTGGAGACCTTGTTGGTCCGGGCGATCCGGCCGGTGACGCGGGCGTTGGGGAGCCAGTACGTGTTGTCGATGTGGCACAGCGCGCGGGCCACCACCGGCTCGGACAGGTCCAGGCTCCAGCCGCCGTCGGCGGTCAGGGTCGCGTCGAGCGCCTGGATGCGGCCCTCGGTGTCGAAGCCGATCCTCCAGGCGGCGTGGAAGCCGTGCCGCTTGCCGGACATGGTGAGGTCCTGGGTCCGGTTGAGCCGGACCCGGACGGGCCGTCCGGTCAGCTTGGCGCCGAGCGCGGCGACGGCCGCGAAGCCGTGCGGCTGCATCTCCTTGCCGCCGAAGCCGCCGCCCATCCGCAGACACTGCACGGTCACCTCGTGACTGTGCAGACCGAGCACGTGCGCGACGATCTCCTGGGTCTCGGAGGGGTGCTGGGTGCTGCTCTGGACGAACACCTGCTCGGACTCGTCGATGTGGGCCAGCGCCGCGTGCGTCTCCAGGTAGAAGTGCTCCTGGTCGGAGAACTGCAGCTCCCCGGTGAAGACATGGGCGGAGTCGGCGAAACCGGCGTCGACGTCGCCGGTCGTCATCACGGGCCGGGCGCCGTGGAAGCTGTCCGCGGCGATCGCCTCCTGGAGCGTGATCACGGAGGGCTTCTCGTCGAGTTCCACCTGGACGGCCCCGGCACCCAGACGCGCCGCCTCCAGCGTCTCGCCGAGGACCCAGGCGACCGCGTGCCCGTGGAACATGACCTCGTCGGGGAAGAGCGGCTCGTCGTGCTTCATCCCGGCGTCGTTGACGCCCGGCACGTCGGCGCCGGTGAGCACGCGCACCACACCGGGCACGGCGAGCGCGGGCCCGGTGCGCAGCGCGGTGATCGTGCCGTGGGCCTTCATGACCTGGACCGGGTAGGCGTGCAGGACGTCCTTGGTGCGGTGGACGAGGTCGTCGGTGTAGAGCGCGGTGCCGGTGACGTGCTGGGCGGCGCTCTCGTGCGGCAGGGCGAGGCCGACGACGGGCTTCTCGGGACGTTCGGACAACTGGCTCATGACGGCACCGCCTCGGTGGTTCGCGTGTACAGCTTCAGCAGGCTCTGGCCGAGCATCGCGGCGCGGTAGGCGGCGCTGGCCCGGTGGTCGTCCATCGGCGTGCCCTCGTCGCGCAGCACCGGCGCCACCGCCCCGACGGTCTCCGCCGTCCACGGCCTGCCCTCCAGGGCCGCCTCGGTGGCGAGCGCGCGGATCGGGGTGGCGGCGACTCCGCCCAGGCCGATCCGCGCCGTGCGGACGATCCCGTCCTCGACGTCGAGCGCGAACGCGACCGCCACGCTGGAGATGTCGTCGAAGCGCCGCTTGGCGATCTTGTGGAAGGCCACGACCGGAGACAGCGGCAGCGGGACGCGCACGGCGCGGATCAGCTCGCCGGGCCTGCGGACGCTCTGCCGGTAGCCGGTGAAGTACGCGGAGAGGGGCACCTCGCGCTCGCCGTCCGCGTCGGCGAGCACCACCGACGCGTCGAGGGCGAGCAGCGCCGGCGGGCTGTCGCCGATCGGGGAGCCGGTGCCGAGGTTGCCGCCGAGGGTGGCGCTGTTGCGGATGAGCCGGGAGGCGAACTGGGGGAACAGCTCGGCGAGGAGCGGTACGTCCCCGTCGAGACGGCGCTCGATCTCGGTGAGGGTCAGTGCCGCGCCGATCTCGACGAAGCCGGACTCGACCCGCAGCTCCCTGAGTTCGGCGAGGCGGTCGACGGCCACCGCGCAACCGGCGCGCCGGGAGCGGATGTTCACCTCGACGCCCCAGTCGGTGGACCCGGCGACCACGACCGCGTCGGGCCGCTCGCGCAGCAGCCGCAGCGTCTCGGCCAGGGTCCCCTTCCGGACGAAGGAGCTGTCGTCCCGGGTGTACGCGGTGGCGACGGGCGCGGGCGGGGCCTCGTCGCGGCGCCGCGCGAGGGGGTCCTCGCCGTCGGGCGTCCCGACGGCGAACGCGGCGTCGCGGATCGGGCGGTAGCCGGTGCAGCGGCACAGGTTTCCGCTCAGCGCGTGCAGGTCGAAGCCGTTCGGGCCGTGCTCGGCGTCGGGGCCGCCGTCCTCGTGGGCGCAGCGGCCGGGCCGGTAGTACTCGGCGGCCATGCTGCACACGAACCCCGGGGTGCAGTAGCCGCACTGGGAGCCGCCCCGGACGGCCATCTCCCGCTGGACGGGGTGCAGGACGGGCGGGGTGCCGGTCGCCCCGGCGGTGGCGAGGCCCTCGGAGGTGACGATCTCCTGACCGTCGAGGGAGGCGGCCGGCACCAGGCAGGCGTTGACCGCCACCCAGTCGGTGGGCCTGTCCACGCCGGGCCTGGCCACCAGGACGGAACAGGCTCCGCACTCGCCCTCGGCGCAGCCCTCCTTGGTGCCGGTGAGGCCGCGCTCGCGCAGGAAGTCCAGCACCGTGGTGTGCGGGGCGGCGGGCGCGAGGGGCGTCTCCACGCCGTTGACGGTGATGTGCGCCGCTACCATGACGGGCCCTCGTTTCGGTGCGCGATGGGTCGATTCCACATGTTCGCCAATGTCGGGCAGCTTTCTGTGCTCGGACGCGCCGCGTCGGAGGAGCGGGCGCGCGACGGCACGCGGAGGCGGCGTGCCGGGAAGGGGTGAAGGGAAACCCGTGAGGTGCCCGGTACGGGACGGGCACAGGAGAGCGGCGTCGTCAGGAGCCGTGCGCGATGCGACCCGGAACCCAGACCGTCACGTGGGCGAGGCGGCTCAGGTCGGAGCTGGTGTTCATCCGCCGGTCGCCTCCTCTCGGTCGTCATGGGCCGACGCAGACCCGCAAATTAATGCCCCGCGATCACGGCGGTCAAGAGCGGGCGCTCCGGGGACCGGTCTCCCCGAAGACCCCGAACCGGCGATCCATTGCAACGCTCCGTTGCGTTAAGGCTCAGGGTCATTGCATCAATTTCGCTGCTTCTACCAGCACTTATGGTGATCCGTTGATTGACGGAAGTCTGAACGCAACGTAGCTTTCCCCTACTTGGAACATCCGATGTCGCGAGATCGAGGAATGGTCATGAGCGAGTCCGTCCACACCGTCACCGCGCTGCCGACCGAGCGCCCCTCCGGCTGCCCCTTCGACCCGCCGGCGGAGCTGACCGAGGCCCGCGCCCACGGCCCCCTCAGCCGCTACACCCACCCCGGCGGGAAGCCCGGCTGGATGATCACCGGATACGAGCTGGTCCGGGCGGTCCTGGCCGACCCGAGGTTCAGCTCGCGCAAGGACCTCATGAACGTGGTCGACTTCGAGCTGCCCCCGGCTCCGCCCGGTGAGTTCCTCCTCATGGACGAACCGCAGCACGGGCGCTACCGGAAGCCGCTGGTCGGCAAGTTCACCGCACGGCGGATGCGCCTGCTCGCCGAGCGCGTCGAGCAGATCACCGCCGACTGCCTGGACGCCATGGAACAGGCCGGTCCGACGGCGGACCTGGTGACCGCGTTCGCCAAGCCCATCCCCACCATCATCATCTGCGAGATCCTCGGAGTGCCGTACGAGGACCGCGACTCCTTCCAGGAGCAGATCGACACGTTCATGAACGGGGAGACGAGCGACGAGGACCTGATCGCGGCCTACACCGCCACGCAGGAGTACCTCGCCCGGCTCGTCGCCGCCAAGCGCGCCCACCCCACCGACGACGTCCTCAGCGAACTCACGGACAGCGACCTGACCGACGAGGAACTGAAGGGGATCAGCCTGATCCTGCTGGCGGCCGGCTTCGACACCACCGCCAACATGCTGGCCCTCGGCACCTTCGCCCTCCTGCGGAACCCCGACCAGCTCGACGCCCTGCGCGCCGATCCCTCCCTCACCGACCAGGCGGTGGAGGAACTGCTCCGGTACCTGAGCGTCGCCAAGTCCTTCATGCGGACGGCCCTGGAGGACGTCGAGATCGGCGGCCAGGTCATCGAGGCGGGCACGACGGTCGTCCTCTCGTACCACACGGCCAACCGCGACCCCGAGCGCTTCCCCGACCCCCACGCGCTCGACCTCACCCGGGACGACGGCGGGCACCTGGCCTTCGGCCACGGCGTCCACCTGTGCCTCGGGGCGCAACTGGCCCGCGTCGAGATGCGGGTCGCGTTCGCCGCGCTCCTCAAGCGCTTCCCCACGCTGCGGCTGGCCGTCCCGGCCGAGGAGGTCGCGCTGCGCCCGGAGACCGCGGACATCTACGGCGTGAAGAGCCTCCCGGTCACCTGGGACGCCTGACCGCGAGCGGGGTCGGGCCCTGAGGCCCGGCCCCGGCGCCCGTCCCGTCCTCAGTCGATCCGGTGCTCCGCCCAGAACGGGCCGAGGTCCCGCGCCGTCGCCGCCTGCGCCGCGCGCTTGAAGTCCGCGGTGGTGGCGACGCCCAGCCAGTGGTCCCGCACGTAGCCGCGCAGCATCGCCGCCATCGCCGGTCCGCCCAGGACGCGCTCCAGATCGTGCAGGGCGCAGGCCCCGCGTCCGTACACGACCCGGACGTACTCCGAGCGGTGCCCGTCGGCGTAGTAGCCCATGGTCCGGGTGAGGGCGGCCGTGTCGCTGGGCCACTCTCCCTGGTCCTCCCAGCAGCCGGTGGTGTCGTCCCCGTAGTACGACTGGTTGGCGTACTGGGCGAACGACTCGTCCAGCCAGGGAGCTGTGTACTGGTCGTTGCCGACGACTCCGTAGAACCACTGGTGGGCGATCTCGTGCACGACGGCCGAACCCTCCGGCTCGGTCCACAGCAGGACGAGGCCCGGGAACTCCATGCTCCCGAAGTCGTCGAGGGCGTCGCTCATGACGAGGTCGAGCTCGCCGCCCGGATAGCGCCCGAAGCGCTTCCCGAACGCGTCGACCGAGCCGGCGGCGTCCCTCAGGTCGACGGCCACCCCCTCGGCGGACGTGGTGGCGGTCCAGTACGCGTGGAGCCGCACCCCGCCCGGTGTGGTCACCGTCCTCGACCGGAAGGGGCCCGCCGCCCACGCGAAGTCCCGCACCCCGTGCGCGACACTGGTGCTGACCGTCCGTCCGGGCGCCCCCGTGCGGCGGGTCGTGGTGCCGGTCGCCGGGACGAGCAGCGCGTCCGGGTGGTCGAGCACCACCCGGAAGTCACCGGCCAGGGTGTGGAAGCTCTCGCCGAAACCGACGTCCGGGTCCAGGTGCCGGCCCCCCGCGTCGCGTACGGACAGCAGCGGCAGCGCGTTCCCCAGGTAGCGGTGCGCCCCGTCCCGCCCGAAGCGGTGGACCCGGTCGGGGACGGTGATCGCGAGGTCGAAGGAGACGCTCGCGCGCGCCCCGCGCGGGAGCGGTGCCGGCAGGTCGATCCGCAGCGCCGTGCACCCGACGGTGAGCGGTCGCGGGGTGCCGCCGACGACCCCGCTCACCCGCACCGGCGACGGCGCGTCCGGGGAGCCGCAGCCGTCGGTGCCGTTGCCCCAGAGCCGTACGTCGACCGAGCGCAGCGGGGTGCGGGAGGCGTTGCGGAACGACACCGTCTCCCGGCCGGTCCAGTGCGAGCCGTCGGCGTCGGCGCGCAGCGACACGTCGTACGAGGGCCGGTCCGGTGTCGCCGCCGCCACCGTGGTGACCGGGTCCACCGGGTCCTGCGCCTCGGCCGCCGGGGGGAACAGCAGCACGGCCACGAGGGCGAGCAACGGTGCTCGCCGGTACCTGAGCGAGGTCATGCCGAGCACGCTAGAACACCCGTACGCCCGGACGGGGGCGTTCCGGGCACGGGGCGGGCACGGCGGGGCGACGTCCGGGTCCTTCGCCCGCCGGGCCTCGTGTGGGACGGTGGGGACATGCCGGTCCCCGTGATTCTCGACTGCGATCCCGGTCACGACGACGCCTTCAACATCCTCCTGGCCGCCGCGCATCCCGCGATCGACCTGCTCGCGATCACCACCGTCGCGGGCAACCAGACGCTGGAGAAGACCACGCTCAACGCCCGCCGGGTCTGCTCGGCGGCAGGGATCCGCGGCGTGCCCGTCGCGGCGGGCCGCGACCGTCCGCTGCACGGTCCGCGCAGGATCGCCGAGAACATCCACGGCGACACGGGCCTGGACGGCCCCGGCTTCGCCCACGGCGAGCCGGACGTGCCGCAGGACCCGAGGGACGCGCTCGCCCTCGTCCGGGACACCCTCCTCGCCCACCCGGCACCGGTCACGCTCGTCCCGACGGGACCGCTCACCAACATCGCGGTCCTCCTGCTCGCCCACCCCGAGCTCGCCGCGCGGATCGACCGGATCGTCCTCATGGGCGGTTCGGTGGACCGGGGCAACACCACGCCCGCCGCCGAGTTCAACGTCCTGTGCGATCCGGAGGCGGCCGACATCGTCTTCCGCAGCGGCCTCCCGGTCACGATGTTCGGCCTCAACGCGACCCACCAGGTCCGGGCCACCCCCGAGGTCGTCGCCCGGATCGCCGCCCTCGGCACCCCGCTGAGCGCGCTCTGCGTCGACCTGCTCACCTACTTCGCGTCCACCTACCGCGAGGTGTACGGCTTCGACGCGCCCCCGCTGCACGATCCGCTCACCGTCGCCCACCTCATCGACCCGTCCCTGGTCAGCCTGGTGCGGGCGGCCGTGAGCGTGGAGCTGAACGGCACGCACACGCGGGGCGCGACCGTGGTGGACCTGCACGGGGTGACGGGCCGGCCCGCCGACACCGAGGTCGGCATGGAGGTCGACACGGACGGCTTCTGGGACCTGATCGTCGAGGCCGTACGGGTGCTCGGCGCGCCCCGGCCCCGGGGCGTGTCCGGAGAGTAGAGCCGGGAGGGGTCCCTCCGGTCACCCGCCTAGCGGGCGGCCAGCCGGTCGAGCAGGGCGGTGCTGTGGGCCAGCAGCGCCCGCTCCTCGTCGGTGAGTTCGGCCTCGATGGCCTGCGCCAGCCAGCCGGCCCTGCGGCCGCGCTCCGCCTCGAGCGCGGACCGGCCCGCGTCGGTCAGCTCCACCAGTGACTTGCGGCCGTCCGTGGGGTGGGCCCGGCGCGTGACCAGGTTCTGTTCCATGAGCAACCCCACCGCCCGGGCCATCGACTGGGGGCGCACGCGCTGATCGGCGGCGAGGTCGCTGGTGGTCATCGCGCCGTTCCGGTCGAGGGCGCCGAGCACGGCGGCCTGGCCGAGCGGGATGCGGTCCTCGTCCTTGACGCGTCGGGTGAGCTTGCCCATCGCGGTGCGCAGTTCGGTGGCGATGGCGGCGGCTTCCGGGGTGGGCATACGGCACTTTACCCCGTCGGGTTCCCCGTACCGCAGATCTCTACAGCAATACTGTTCAGCAGAACTGCACAGCATTGCTGTAGAGTCTTGCTCGTCGGGCTCAGCGCCGTCGCCGTCGCAGCCGGAGCCGCGGCACACCACCACGGGGAGGAACCACCACCATGACCACCACCGAAGCCGGGACCGTCGACGCCGCCATCGAGACCGTCACCGCCCGCCGGATCATCGACAGCCGCGGCAACCCGACCGTCGAGGTCGACGTCGTCCTGACCGACGGCTCCCTGGGACGCGCGGCCGTTCCCTCCGGCGCCTCCACCGGCGCCCGCGAGGCCGTCGAACTGCGGGACGGCGACCCCGCGCGCTGGCACGGCAAGGGCGTCGACCGCGCGGTCGCCCACGTCGACGGCGAGATCGCGGCCGCCGTGCGCGGCCGGGACGCGGCGGACCAGGCGGGCCTCGACGCCGCCCTCGTCGCCCTCGACGGCACCGCCACGAAGTCCCGGCTCGGCGCCAACGCCCTCCTCGGCGTCTCCCTCGCCACCGCCAGGGCCGCCGCGGTCGCCCACGGCCTGCCCCTCTACCGCTACCTCGGCGGCCCGGACGCCCACCTCCTGCCGCTGCCGATGATGAACATCGTCAACGGCGGCGCCCACGCCGACAATCCGCTGGACTTCCAGGAGTTCATGATCGCGCCCGTCGGCGCGGACACCTTCGCCGAGGCCGTCCGCATGGGCAGCGAGGTCTTCCACACCCTGCGCCGCGACCTGCTCGCCGCCGGGCACTCCACGGGCGTCGGCGACGAGGGCGGCTTCGCGCCGGCCCTGCGCACCGCCGAGGAGGCGCTGGACTTCGTGATGTCCGCCATCGAGCGCACCGGCTACCGGCCCGGCACGGACATCGGCCTCATCATGGACCCGGCCTCCTCGGAGTTCTTCCGCGACGGGGTGTACGACTACGCGGGCGAAGGGGTGCGCCGCACCCCCTCCGAGAACGCGGACTACCTGGCCAAGCTCATCGACGCCTACCCGATCGTCTCCATCGAGGACCCGATGGCGGAGAACGACCTGGAGGGCTGGCGCGAACTGACCGCCCGCGTCGGCGACCGCTGCCAGCTCACCGGCGACGACGTGTTCTGCACCGACGAGAAGCTGCTGAGCGAGGGCATCCGCACCGGCGTCGGCAACTCCGTCCTCGTCAAGGTCAACCAGATCGGGACCCTGACCGAGGCGCTCGCCACCGTCGCCACGGCGCACCGGGCGGGCTGGACGGCCGTGATGTCGCACCGCTCGGGCGAGACGGAGGACACCACCATCGCCGACCTCGCCGTCGCCACCGGATGCGGTCAGATCAAGACCGGCTCCCTCTCCCGCTCGGACCGCACGGCCAAGTACAACCAGCTGATCCGCATCGAGGAGGAGCTGGGCGAGGCCGCGCGCTTCGCCGGCCGCTCCGCCCTGCGCCGGGGCTGACACGACGAAGCGGCCGAACTCGTCGGCAACGCCCTGCGCTACGGCAACGGACCCGGCAGCATCCGGCTGCTGCGCGGCGACCGCCTGGTGGTGGAGGTCTCGGACACG
>NZ_JBEOST010000025.1:0-107878 GCF_040303145.1 Streptomyces sp. NPDC096079 | reverse complement strand
CACCGGCCTGAGCCTCACGCGCTCAGCGGTTTGAAGGTTTTTCCCCATGCCGTCCCGGGGACGGCCGCCGCCGGCGTGCGGGGGCGTTCACGAGGTCACGTTCCGCCGCGGACGGGCGCGGGCGTTCACGGGGCGTTCCGCCGGGGAAGGACGTCGAGCAGTTCCAGCAGGTACAGGAAGGCCTCGGCCATCGGGGCTCCGACGGTCTCCTCCCGCACCCGCTCCCAGGCGATCCGTTCGCGCAGGCCCCGTGCCATCGGCAGCAGGGGGCCGAAGTCGCAGTGGTGCTCGGACAGCGCGAGGAGACGGCAGGCCATGAGGTCGGTCGGGGCGAGCACCGGCATGTGGACGGAGTCCACCGGGAGCGTCTGGGCGCGGGCGAGGAGTTCGGGCGTGACCGGCCGCCCGGCGAGCGAGAAGATCAGGTCGATCTCCTCGCCGCCCGCACGGGCCTTCACGAGCCAGTCCTCGGGCGGGTCGACGATCCGTATCCCGCGCTCCCTCAGGGACGCCGTGACGGCGTCGGCGTCCTCGCGCAGGAGCGCGAAGTCCGTGTCGTGCTGGAGCCGGACGGGGATGCCGTGCGCGTACGCGGCGACGCTGCCCACCAGGGCGAACGGACATCCCGAGGCCTTCAGTACGGCCCCGACCTCCTTGGTCGTCTCCAGGATCGCCTGCGTGTGGTCGGGCGGCAGGTCGACGGTCGGTGAGTCGCCGTCCCCGGCCCGCGAGGCGTACGGGGAGGGTGCCGATCCGTTCACCGGCGGCCGCGCGGCCGGGTCTTCCGCGAGCTTCATCGTGCGCTCCTCTCCCGCGCGCTCACCGCTCGCCTCCCGGCGGCTGCGGCAGGGGCGCGCGCAGGGCGCTCTCGCCCCGGGACCAGGCCCGCAGCACGTGGTCGCCGAGCCGGTCCTCCACGAGGCACGTCGCGGCGATGCCGAAGGCGACCTCGGGCGCGAGGGCGGGCTCCTCCTCCAGGAGTCCGCCGACGACCTCACGGCGCACCAGCTGTTCGTGGACGGCGTCGGCCTCCACGTGCTCGTCGAAGTACCGCTGGGCGGCGGGTCCCGCCCCGGTGCGGCGCATCGCCGCGGCGATGCGGGAGGAGGCGGGCGGCGAGGTCGTCTCCAGGACGGCGAAGTGCCCCACGAGCGCCCCGCGCAGCCTCCGGTGCAGGCCGAACAGCGTCATCAGGTTGGAGACCGCGAGGAGTTCGGCGCCGGCGACGTCGGTGTGGCGGCCGTACGAGGGGTCGAGGCCCAGATCGGTCATGAGGTCCGCGTAGAGCCGGGAGTGCATCCGCTCCGCCCGCCCGCAGCCGTACTCGTCGTACTCGACGGCCACCATGGCCGCCTTGGCGCGCCCGCGCAGCCGGGGTACGACCCACAGGTGCGGATCGGCCTCGCGCAGCTGGTGCACCGAGCGCAGGGCCGCGTACTCGCGGAGGTGCCACGGCTCGCCCCGGGAGCTGAGGAAGTGCGAGACGCCGGTGCCGTCGACCGGTTCGACGAGCAGGGCGGCCAGGCCCTCGTCGACGTCCGGGAGGTGCCGGCAGTCGTGGCGGAGCGCGCTCTCGAACCGGTGCTCCAGCAGGGCCCGGACCCTGAGCAGGTCGGGGTCCCACTCCAGGGTGTCGGGGACCCCGGCGAAGCCCCGGTAGTGGAGCTCGTAGCAGAGGTGGAGGGCGAGCTGGAGGTCCTCGCCGTACGGGGAGCAGCGCGCGATGTCCGCCGCCCGGGGCAGCCGTGCGGGGCCGCCGCCGAACAGCCTGCCCCGCACCGCCCGGGAGACCTCGCCGCGCGGCTCGGGCGCCTCGGGCGCTGCCGCGTGGTGCGTCACCAGCAGGGTCATGACGCCCCCGCCTCCCGGGCCTGGCCGCCGCCGCGGCGGCGGGTGCGCGGGCGGTGGCTCGTGTCGCAGAAAGGCGCCCGGAGGGTCCGCCGGCAGGTGCAGAGCGCCATCACGGGCCGCTCGCAGAGGACCACCGACCCGTCCGGCATGACGATCTCCGCGGGACCCTCGACGAGCAGCGGTCCCTCGGGGAGCGGCCGGAGACGGGGCGGGGCGGCGTTCCCCGCGGCCCGCGGCCGTGGCGCGTCCTCGTTCGGCGAAACTGACATCACACACACCGCCCATCGCGTCGGACTGCGTCGGTACCGCGCGACTGCCCGCGTGTCCGGACTCGAATCACGCCCGGCACGCGCGGATCACGACGAGCTCCTCCGAGCGCGTCCCCGGAGCGATCAGTCCCCGGGCGGCGAACCAGTCCGCGCGGGCCGTCATCACGGCGCCGAACGGCTCGGTGCGCCGCTGTACGACACGGGCCCGCAGACCGCCGCGCGCGAGCGCGTCGAGGGTGGCGGCGACACCGGAGAGCGAGGACTGGACCAGGAGCAGCACTCCGGCGGGGGTGAGACCCGGCGCGCGGGCGCAGACGCGGTCGAGGAGCAGTCGGCCGTCCGTGCCGGCGTCCCAGCCGCGCCGCGCGCCGCGGGCGGGCGCGGCCGGGTTCTCGCTGGGCACGTAGGGCGGGTTCACGGTCACCAGGTCGAAGCGTTCGGGCGCGACCGGCGCGTCCAGGTCGCCGCGCAGGGCCCGGATCCGGCAGCCGTGCAGCAGGGCGTTGAGCCGGGAGGCGGCGATCGCGGAGCGGGAGATGTCGACGGCCGTGGCCCGCGCGCCCCGGAGGGCGGCGAGGACCGCGAGGACGCCGGTGCCGGTGCACAGGTCCAGGGAGCGGGTCCCTGGCCGCACCTCCTCGTGCCCCAGCTGCGCCGCCAGGAGGACGGTGTCCGCCTGCGGTGCGTACACGCCGGGCAGGCGGCAGACCCGCAGGGCCGCCGGGTGCTGTCCCGTGCGGACGGCGGAACTCATGACGTCAGCCCCGCAGCGTGGCGGCGGCGAGGGCGTCGACCACGGCCGTGAGCCGGCCGTGGCGGCGGAAGACGGCGCGCTGACGCGCGGCGCCGCCGCCGTCCGCGCGGATCCGTTGCCACTGCTCGCGCACCCATTCGGTGTCGCCGGCCGCGTCGAGGCCGGGCCGGGCGAGGTCGATCAGCTCGTCGAGGAGCGCCACGGCCGGCCGCTCCCGGCCGTCCACCGGGTCGAGTCCGATCCCGGTGATGCCCTGCGCGGCGGCGAACCGGTGGGCGCGGAGGAGGTGCGGGCCGGGGACGCGCGGCGGGGGGACCGAGGCGTCGACGCGGGGCAGCAGCGTGGCGGCGAGACCGCGGACGAGGAGGGCGAGCAGGACCACCGTGTCGAGGTCCGCGTTGGCGTCGGCGACCCTGATCTCCAGGGTCGGCACGTGCTCCGAGGGGCGGGCGTGCCAGTACACCATGCGCTTGTCCAGCAGCGTCCCGTCGCTGACGAGGCGGGCGACGTGGGCGAGGTACTGGGCCTCGTCGAGGACCGGGGTCGGGCCGACGGTCGGCCACCGGGCGTGCTCGACGGCCCGCCAGCTCTGGTAGCCGGTGTCGTGCCGGCCGGCGTAGGGCGAGTTCCCGGCGAGCGCCTGGAGGGTGGGCAGCCAGGGCCGCATGTGCTGGGCGAGCCCGAGGGCGCGCACGCGGTCGAGCGTCCCGATGTGGACGTGGCATCCGCAGACGAGACCGTCGTCGCGCGCGGCCCCGTCCTCGCGGGTGACCAGGGAGGCGAAGTGGCGGGCCATCAGCCGGTAGCGCTCGGTGTCCGTCACCGTCAGCGGTTCCTCGGGCGGCAGTACGGGGGTGCCGCAGGCGACCGGCATGCAGCGTGCGTCCCGGGCGGCGGCGCCGACGGCCGCGCGCAGCCGGGAGAGTTCCTCGCGCAGGTCGGTGCGGTGCGCCGTGGCCCGGGTGCAGACCTCGACCTGGGCGTTGAAGAACTCGGTCTGTACCTGGTCGCCGAGTGCGCGCACCGCTCGTCGGATGACCTCCGGCGCCCGGTTGACCGGGGCCCGTGTCACACGGTCGACCAGCACGAACTCTTCCTCGACACCCATCGTCAGGATCTCCATCGCGGGCTCCTCGCCTCAGGACGCGACTACCCGCCCCCGGGCCCGCCATGCCGGGGCCGTGCGGCCCGGTCCGCGCGGCCTGCCCGGTCCGCGCGGTCTGGCTCGGCTTGCCCGGCGGACCGTTTCGGCCGGTGCGCGGCGGGCACACGCGCGCGTGTAGGCGGTTCGGCCCGCACGAGGGGGACGCTCCCGCCGCCCGAGCTCCAGTACCTGACGTCCGCGACCCGACCTCCGCGACCCGAGGGGAGCCACGACATGGACCGCGCCGCGCTCTTCGACATCGACGGAACCCTCGTCGACACCAATCATCTGCACGTCGTCTCCTGGTGGGAGGCGTTCCGGCAGCACGGTCACCGGGTCTCGACCCATGCCGTCCACCGCGCCATCGGGCTGCCGGGCGAGCAGCTCGTCGACCACCTGCTCGGCCCGTCCCGCGACCGCTCGGACGACGAGCGGCTCGGTGCCGCCCACGACACCCTCTACGCCACCTTCTTCGATCGCCTGGAGGCCTTCGACCGGGCCGGTGACCTGTTGCGGACGCTCGCGGGCGACGGCTGGGAGGTCGTCCTGGTCACCTCGGCGAAGGACCGGGAGCTGACCGCCCTGCGCGGGGCCGTCGACGCCGACGACGCCCTCTCGGACACCGCCACCGCCGACGACGTCGACGCGGGGAAACCCGCTCCGGATCCCCTCGAACACGCCCTGTCGCTGGTCGGCGTGCCCGCCGAGCGGGCCGTCTTCGTCGGCGACAGCGTCTGGGACATGAAGGCGGCGCGCCGCGCCGGCGTGGTGTGTGCCGGCCTGCTGTGCGGCGGGATTCCCGCCGCCGATCTCACCCGCGCGGGGGCGTCCGCCGTGTACGAGGACCCCGCCGACCTCCTCGCCCGGCTGCGGACCAGCCCGTTCACGACCGGTCCGGATCTCTCGTCCTGAGCCGCGTCCCTCCACCGTGCCGCCGCCCCGGCCGGTTCTGGCGGACGTTTGCGGGGACGCGCTCCGGGCACCGCACCTCGCAGAGCGGGGACATGCCGATCCGAGGAGGAGCCCGATGCGCGCCGAGGAGAGCGAGTACCGGATCGCCCGGTTCAGGGACCGGCTCGCCCGCGAGGACGTGGCCGAACTCGGTGTGCGCGTCGAGGCCCGCGGCGACGCCGTGCTCCTGACGGGCACGCTCCCGACGGCCGGCCGGCGCGAGGAGATCCTCCGGCTCGCGGACGCGGAGCTGGCCGGCGTCCCGGTCCGCGCGGACCTCCTGGTCGCCTGCCCCGACCCTCCCGAGCGGCCCGAGGAACTGTCGTGACCTCCCGCGGCGAGCGGAACGGAGTCGTCCGGGTGGCCGCCGTGGGCGACATCCATCTGAGCGAGGACTGCCGGGGCCTGCTGCGTCCTTCCTTCGAGACCCTGCCGCTCTGCGCGGACCTGCTCCTCCTCGCCGGCGACCTCACCCGGCACGGCACCGTCCAGGAGGCGGAGGTGGTCGCGGGGGAGGTCCGCGACCTCGGCGTGCCCGTGGTCGCGGTCCTCGGCAACCACGACTACCACTCCGAGCGGGAGGCCGACGTCACCCGTGTCCTCACCGACGCCGGGGTGACCGTCCTGGAGGGGGAACGGGTGGTGCTGCCGGTGGCGGGCGGCACGGTCGGGATCGCCGGCGCGAAGGGCTTCTGCGGCGGCTTCTCGGGGCGCAGCGCCGGGGAGTTCGGCGAGCGCGAGATGAAGGACTTCGTCCGCACCGCCCGCCGGAGCGCCGAGGGTCTGCACCGGGCGCTGGCCGCGGTGTCCGAGGACGGCTGCGGCGCCGTGATCGCCCTGACCCATTTCGCGCCGGTGCCCGACACGCTCGCGGGCGAGCCGGTCGAGATCTATCCCTTCCTCGGCAGCTACCTGCTCGCCGAGGCCATCGACGAGGGGGGCGCCGACCTCGCCGTACACGGCCACGCCCATCTCGGGACCGAGCACGGCATGACCGCGGGCGGGGTGCGCGTCCGCAACGTCGCCCAGCCCGTCATCGGCCGGGCCTTCGCCCTCTACCACCTCCCGCTCGCCGTGCCCGCGTCTCGTCCCGGCGCCGGCGGTCAGCCGCGCCATGAGGCCTGAGGCCGACAGCTGCGGGCCGTGCGCACCCAGGGGGCAGTAGGGGGGCGGGAGAGGAACGGGATCGCGATGACCGAGTACGGCTACTTCCTTTCGTGTGAGGAGTTCACGCCCGGGGAGCTGATCGATCAGGCCCGGCAGGCACGCCGGGCCGGGTTCACGAGGCTGGCGATCTCCGACCACTACCACCCGTGGAACGAGGCGCAGGGCAACAGCGCGTTCGTCTGGTCCGTGATCGGCGCGCTGTCCCAGGCGGTGGACCTGCCGGTGACCACGCTCGTGACCTGTCCGACGGTGCGCCTGCACCCCGCCGTCACCGCGCAGGCGGCGGCCACGTCCAGCGTGCTGCTCGGCGGGCGCTTCGCCCTCGGCGTGGGCACCGGAGAGGCGCTGAACGAGCACGTGCACGGCGACGCGTGGCCGTCGTTCGAGACGCGCGCCGAGATGCTGGAGGAGGCCGTCGGGGTGATGCGCGAGCTGTTCACCGGCGCCCTGGTCAGCCATGACGGCCGGCACTACACCGTCGACAACGCCCGTCTCTACACGGCGCCCGAGGAGCGCGTGCCGGTGTACGTGTCCGCGTTCGGTCCGAAGGCGGCCGAGCTGGCCGGACGCGTCGGGGACGGGTTCGTCACCATGACGCCCGACACCGAGCTGGTGGGTTCCTTCCGGGAGAACGGGGGCGCGGGGAAGCGGGTGGTCGGCGGGGTCAAAGTGTGCTGGAGCGGCGACCGGGACAAGGCCGTCGCCCGGGTGCACCGACTGTGGCCGACCGAGCTGCTGCCCGGGGAGCTCGCCCAGATCCTGCCCACCCCCGCGCACTTCGAGCAGGCCTCCGAGCTGGTCACCCCGGAGATGGTCGCCTCCTCGGTGACCTGCGGCGACGACGTGGAGGAGCACGTGGAGGCGGTGCGCCCGTACGCACGGGCCGGGTTCGACGAGGTGTACGTCGGGCAGATCGGCCCCGAGCAGGAGGCCTTCTTCGACGCCTACCGGGAGCGGGTCCTGCCCGCGCTGCACGGCTGAACCGGACCCTGTCCGGGGTGCTGCCCGGTCTGCTGTCCACGGTCCTCGCGGTCGCCCTGGCGGAGCCCGGGACGCCGATCGTCATCTAAGATTCATGCCCGGCCACGGGGCTGCTTCCCATCGACACGCGTCTCAGTGGTACGCGAGGGTCCGCCCCCGTCCACGTACAGAAGACCCCAGGGAGAAGCGAGGTATGCCGGTGATCTGCGTCGGAGGCATGATCGGAATCGGCAAGACGAGTGTGGCCGAGCTGCTCGCCAAGGAACTGGGCAGTGACGTCTTCTACGAGAGCGTGGACGACAACCCGATCCTCCCCCTCTTCTACTCGGCGAGCCCCGAGGAGATCCAGGCGAAGCGCTACCCCTTCCTGCTCCAGCTCTACTTCCTGCAGACGCGGTTCGCCGCGATCAAGGAGGCGTACAAGCGGGGCGACAACGTGCTCGACCGCTCGATCTACGAGGACTGGTACTTCGCCAAGGTCAATCACGACCTGGGCCGGATCAGCTCCCTCGAGATGCAGGTGTACGAGGGCCTGCTCGACGAGATGATGCGCGAGATCGACGGCCTGCCCTACCGCAAGGCACCCGACCTCATGATCTACCTCAAGGCGGACTTCGAGACGGTGCTGCACCGCATCGGACTGCGGGGGCGCGACTTCGAGCAGGACGAGAGCCTGGTCGACTACTACCGGACGCTGTGGTCCGGCTACGACGACTGGGTGCACAAGCACTACTCGGCCAGTGAGGTCCTCGTCGTGGACATGAACAGCACCGACGTGGTGAACAACCCCGCGGACGCGGTCCGCGTGGTGCAGGAGGTCAAGGACGCCCTGGCGGCCGCCCGCGCCTGAGCCGTGCGGCGCGGCCGACCGCGGACGGGCACTCACCCGTAGAGTGAGCGAAACGTCAAGTTCCGCGAACGAGGTGCTCCTTGATGAAACCGACCGGTCCCGCGGAAGCCCGCGTCGACGACACGAGCACCCTCCTGGTCGCGCCTCCGGCGTTGCGGGGACACGACCTGCTCAAGGACTTCCTCGGGTCCACCGTCACGCCGGAGGACCTCGCCTCCGGCTCGTACGACCTCGCGGGGAAGCACGTCTACCTGTGCGGCGACATATCCGGGATCAGCGGCCGGCGGCTGGCAGCGGCCGCCCGGGTGCGTGTCGTCCGGGAGCTGTCGGACGGGGACCGCGACGACACCGGGGAGTCCTGGCCCGTCGTCGGCGTCGGCCGGCTCCCCCTCCGCGTCCACGGCGTCGGCGTGTACTACCGCCGCTTCTTCGGGCTCGACGACGATCACTTCGGACGGATCCGCGCCGAGCACGCGTTCCAGTCCCTGACGGAGTCCACCAAGCCCGGCACGGCGCTGCGCAGCGGCATCTATCTGACGCCCGTCGTGCGGGACGGCGACGAGCTGCACTTCCGTCTGCTCCGGTGCTCGACGAACCTCTCGGGGCCGACCGAGGGCTTCGGTCCGACGGACACGGCCATCGTCGACGCCCTGAACCTGGAGGCCGCCGCGGTCCTCCGGGACCACGCGCCGCTGAATCACGTCCTCGCGCAGATCTACCACAACACCCGCGCCACGGCGGAGCGCAAGCAGTCCAAGGCCAGGATCTCGGCGCACGCCGACAAGACCAAGGACATGCCGGCCGACGGCATCATGGCCTTCTGCACCTTCTACGAGGGGCTGGACGAGCTGGGGCCGCTGGCCGGCGACGCCTTCGACCGCGGTGTGAAGGGGGCCAGCGCGCTGACCCGGCTCCGGTTCCGCCTCAAGGACCCGGCCGGAGACGGGGAGGGGGGCACGCTCCCCCAGGGATTCACGGTGACCCTCCACCCCGGATCCGTGTTCTTCATGCCGCTGTCCACCAACCGGCTGTACACGCACGAGGTCCGGCCCTCGGCGCTGGACGCCGACGTGCTCCCGACCCGCCTGGGATACGTGGTGCGCTGTTCGAGCGCCGAGGCGGTTCACAAGGACGGCCACACGTACCTCAAGAAGGCCGGGGAGCTGGTGCGGCTTGAGCCGCCCACCCCCGACGGCATGGACGCGCTGCGGGGCCTGTACGCCGAGGAGAACAGGACCTCGTCGTCCATCGACTACGGCGACGAGTTCCTGTTCAGCATGAACACGGGGGACTACCGTGCGCCCCGGGTCTAGGGTCTCGGACGCGTTCCGCTCGTACTCCCTGGAGATCGAGGGGGACGTCTTCGCGGAGCTCTCCGGGTCGGCCGTGCTGGAGGCCGTCGGCAAGGGCCGGCAGGGCGCCGTGCTCACGAGGCCGGACGCGACGGGCGGGGTGCCGCTGGTCCGCACGACCACGACGTACGGCAGCCCGGCGCAGCGGTTCCGGCCGGTGCACGAGCGGCTGGCGCGCCGGATCCAGGAACGCGCGGCGCTTCCCCTCGGCTTCGACAACGCGCTCATCGAGAACTACACGAACGCCTACACCACCATGGGCGGCCACTGCGACCAGGCCCTCGACCTGGCCGGCGACTCCCACATCGCGGTCTTCTCCTGCTACCGGTACCCCGAGGCGGGCCCGCCGAGAAAGCTGGTCGTCGAGTCGAAGGAGTCCGTCGGCGAGACGTTCGAGATCCCTCTCTCCCACCACAGTGCCGTCGTGTTCTCCGTCGCGGCGAACCGGTGCTTCCGGCACAGGATCGTCCTGGACGCGCCCGGCGGGCCGGCGGACAACCGGTGGCTGGGCGTCACGTTCCGGACGTCCAGGACCGTCCTCCGTTTCCACGAAGGCCGGGCGCTCCTTCCCGAGGGCACGCGCCTGACGCCGGCCGACGACGAGCAGAGGCGTGAATTCTTCCGACTCCGCCGCCGCGAGAACCAGGAAACGGACTTCGTCTACCCCCCGCTGACGTACACCATCAGCGAGAGCGATCTGATGCCGCCCGTCTGACCCTGGAGGTTCCGATGCGCATGTTGATCAACGTTCCGGAGACCGTCGTCTCCGACGCCCTGCGGGGGATGGCCGCCGCGCACCCCGAACTGACCGTGGACGTCGAGGAGCGGGTCGTGGTCCGCCGGGACGCGCCCGTGGCCGGCAAGGTCGCGCTGGTGTCCGGCGGCGGGTCCGGGCACGAGCCCCTGCACGCGGGGTTCGTGGGGCCCGGGATGCTCGACGCCGCGTGCCCCGGGGCCGTTTTCACGTCGCCGGTTCCCCAGCAGATGGTGCGTGCCGCGGCCGCCGTCGACAGCGGTGCCGGGGTGCTGTTCATCATCAAGAACTACACCGGCGACGTGCTGAACTTCGAGATGGCGGCGGAGCTCGCCGAGGACGAGGGCATCCAGGTCGCCAAGGTCCTCGTGGACGACGACGTGGCCGTGACGGACAGCCTGTACACCGCCGGCCGGCGCGGCACCGGGGCCACGCTGTTCGTGGAGAAGATCGCGGGCGCCGCCGCCGAGGAGGGCGCCCCGCTGGAGCGGGTGGAGTCGATCGCCCGCCGGGTCGACGAGCGGTCCCGGTCCTTCGGGGTGGCGCTGAGTGCCTGCACGACCCCCGCGAAGGGCAGTCCGACCTTCGATCTCCCGGAGGGGGAGCTGGAGTTGGGCATCGGCATCCACGGCGAGCCGGGCCGGGAGCGGCGGGCCATGATGACCTCCCGGGAGATCGCGGACTTCGCCGTCGACGCCGTCGTCGAGGACCTCCGGCCGTCCGGACCGGTCATCGCCCTCGTCAACGGGATGGGGGCGACACCGCTCCTGGAGCTGTACGGCTTCAACGCGGAGGTGCAGCGGGTGCTCGCCGAGCGGCACGTGCCGGTCGCCCGGACCCTGGTCGGGAACTACGTGACGTCGCTGGACATGGCGGGGTGCTCGGTGACCCTGTGCGAGGTCGACGAGGAGCTGCTGCGCCTGTGGGACGCCCCGGTGCGGACGCCCGCGCTGCGCTGGGGCCGGTGAGCCGGGGATGGGACGAGGGAGCGAGTTCGTGACGGAGACCTTCGACGCCGCCTTCCTGGTGCGCTGGATGACGGCGGTGGCCGAGCTCGTCGACCGCGAGGCGGACCGGCTGACCGAGCTGGACTCGGCGATCGGCGACGCCGACCACGGGGCCAATCTGCGGCGGGGCTTCGCCGCCGTGGCGGACGTCCTCGCGAAGGAGGCGCCGGAGAACCCGGGCGCCGTGCTCATCGCGGCCGGGCGTCAGCTGATCTCCACCGTGGGCGGCGCTTCGGGACCGCTGTACGGGACGCTGCTGCGGCGCGCGGGCAAGGCCCTGGGCGAGGAGGGCGAGGTGACCCGGGAGCGGTTGGCGGAGGCGCTGGGCGCCGGGGTGGCCGCCGTGTCGCAGCTGGGCGGCGCGCAGGTGGGCGACAAGACGATGGTGGACGCGCTCGTGCCGGCCGTGGAGGCGCTGCGGGGCTCGTGCGGGGCGGCGCGGGCCGCCGCCGAGGAGGGCGCCCTCGCGACCGTGCCGCTCCGGGCGCGCAAGGGCAGGGCGAGTTATCTCGGGGAGCGTTCGGTCGGGCATCAGGATCCGGGGGCGACGTCGTCGGCGCTGCTGTTCGCGGCGCTCGCCGACACGGCCGGGGCGGAGGGTGCGGCATGAGCGGGTCCCCCGTGGGCATCGTGCTCGTCTCGCACAGCGCGGCGGTCGCGGCGGCGGTGGCCGAGCTGGCGCGGGGGCTCGCGGGCGGTGGCGACCTGGCGCCGCTGCTGCCCGCGGGCGGCGCGCCGGACGGCGGGTTCGGGACGAGTTCCGAGCTGATCCGCCGGGCGGCGGAGTCCGTCGACCGGGGTGCGGGGGTGGCGCTGCTGGCCGACCTGGGCAGCGCGGTCCTCACCGTGAAGGCGCTGCTCGCCGAGGGCGACGAACTGCCCGAGGGCGCCCGCCTGGTGGACGCGCCGTTCGTCGAGGGAGCGGTCGCCGCGCTGGTGACGGCGAGCGCCGGCGGGGACCTGGACGCGGTGGTGGCGGCGGCCTCGGAGGCGTACTCCTACCGCAAGGAGTGAGCCCGCGCGCCGTGTGCGTGGAGTGAGCGGGGGGCCGCGCCGGGTGGCGACCGTGTTGTGATCCAGCAGGTCAACACACTAATGTCGCAGGGCCTTGGTGTACGGGAAACCGGTGCGGTACCGGTGCGGCCCTCGCCACTGTGATCGGGAGGTCCGGCTCCACCCCCGGGGGGAACACCTCGGGGAAGCCACTGGACCGACGCGGGAGACCGCGGCGGTGTGGGAAGGCGGAGTCGGGCCGTATGACCGTCAGCCAGGAGACCGGCCGGGGTGCGTTGTCCATCCACGAGGTGCTGGAGAGGGTTTCCCCACCATGCATATAGCCGAGGGCTACCTGCCCCCTGTGCACGCCGCGGCCTGGGGCGTCGCGGCCGCTCCGTTCGTCGCCCACGGGGTGCGCGCGCTCACCCGCGAAGTACGGTCGAACCCCGAGTCCACCCTGCTGCTCGGCGCCTCCGGCGCCTTCACGTTCGTCCTGTCGGCACTCAAGTTGCCTTCCGTCACCGGCAGTTGTTCCCATCCGACCGGTACGGGGCTGGGCGCGATCCTGTTCCGGCCGCCGATCATGGCGGTCCTGGGGACGATCACCCTGCTGTTCCAGGCCCTGTTGCTCGCGCACGGGGGGCTCACCACGCTCGGCGCGAACGCCTTCTCGATGGCGATCGTCGGGCCCTGGGCCGGGTACGGGACGTACCGGCTGCTGCGGCGGTTCGGCACGCCGCTGATGGTGGCCGTCTTCTTCGGCGCGTTCGTCGCCGACCTGTCCACGTACTGCGTCACCAGCGTGCAGCTGGCGCTCGCCTTCCCGGACCCCGGCAGCGGTGTGCCCGGCGCGCTGGCCAAGTTCGGCGGGATCTTCGCCGTGACCCAGATTCCGCTGGCGGTGAGCGAGGGCCTGCTCACGGTGCTGGTGATGCGGCTGCTCACGCAGTCCAGCAAGGGCGACCTGATGCGGCTCGGCGTCCTGGGCCGGCCGGCGGCGGAGCGCCAGGAGGAGGTGGCCGCGCGATGAGCCGCAACACGAAGATCAACGCGCTGCTGCTGCTCCTGGTCGCCGCGCTGGCGGTCCTGCCGCTCGCGCTGGGCCTCGGCGACCACAAGGAGGAGCCGTTCACGGGGGCGGACGCGGAGGCGGAGACCGCGATCACGGAGCTCCAGCCGGACTACGAGCCGTGGTTCAGCCCGCTGTACGAGCCGCCCTCCGGTGAGATCGAGTCGGCGCTCTTCGCCCTCCAGGCGGCGCTGGGCGCCGGTGTCCTGGCGTACTACTTCGGTCTCCGTCGCGGCCGCCGGCAGGGCGCGGCCCGCGCGGCGGCGGAGACCGCCGAGTCGGCCGGGGGCTCCGACGCGGCCGGGGCCGCGGGGGCGTCCGAGGCCGGTCCGGGTCCGATCGACGGCACGGGCGCGTAGCCGCCGATGCTGCCGATCGACGCGGCGGCGCACAGCAGTCGCTGGCGCCGCCGCCATCCCGTGGAGAAGGCGGTCCTCGGCTTCGGTCTGACCCTGTGCGCGGTGTCCCTGCCGCCGTGGCCGGGCGCTGTGCTCGTCGCGGCGGCGACGCTCGCGGTGCTGCTCGGCCCGGCCGGTGTGCCGGGCCGTCAGCTGTGGCGGGCCTTCCGCATCCCGCTGGGCTTCTGCGTCACGGGCGCGGTGCCGCTGCTCTTCGAGGTGGGCGGTACGAGGGGGCTGGTGGCCCTGGCGCCCGACGGCCCCGCGCACGCGGGCGAGTTGCTGCTGCGGACCGCCTCGGCCTCCCTGGGGGTGCTGCTCTTCGCCTTCACGACGCCGGTGTCCGACGTGCTGCCCCGGCTCGTCCGGGCGGGCGTGCCGGCGCCGGTGGTGGACGTGGCGCTCGTGATGTACCGGATCATCTTCCTGCTGCTCGACGCGCTGACGAAGATCCGGCAGGCCCAGGCTTCCCGGCTCGGCCACACCACCAGGGCCGCGACCTGGCGTTCGCTCGCCGGGCTCGGCGCGACCGCCTTCGTCCGGGCCTTCGACCGGGCACAGCGCCTGCAGTCGGGGCTCGCCGGGCGCGGCTACGACGGGACGCTGCGGGTCCTGGTGCCGGCCTGCGCGGTGTCCCGGCGGTTCCTCTCGGCGACGGGCGCGCTCCTCGCGGGGCTCGTCGCCCTCACCCTCGTATCGGAAAGGTTCCTTCCGTGACGTCTCCGACCCCCGTCGTGGAGCTGGTGAAGGCGGGTTTCGCCTACGAGGACGGGCCCGCGGTCCTGTCCGGTGTGGACTTCGCCGTGGCGGAGGGGCGGGCGATCGCGCTGCTCGGCCGCAACGGCGGGGGCAAGACGACGCTGCTGCGGCTCCTCAGCGGGGGCCTGCGGTGCGGGAGCGGGGCGCTGCTGCTGGACGGGGCGGAGGTGGCGTACGACCGGAAGGGGCTGACCCGGCTGCGGACCACGGTGCAGCTGGTCGTGCAGGACCCGGACGACCAGCTGTTCGCGGCCTCGGTCGGGCAGGACGTGTCGTTCGGTCCGATGAATCTGGGGCTGCCGGAGGAGGAGGTGCGGCTCCGGGTGCGGGAGGCCCTGGAGGCGCTGGACATCGTGGCCCTGGAGGACCGGCCGACGCATCTGCTGTCGTACGGGCAGCGGAAGCGGGCGGCGATCGCGGGCGCCGTGGCGATGCGTCCCCGGGTGCTGATCATGGACGAGCCGACGGCCGGTCTCGACCCGCACGGGCAGGAGCGGCTGCTCGACGCCCTCGCCCGGCTGCGGGAGGCGGGGACGACGGTGGTGATGGCCACGCACGACGTGGACCTGGCGCTGCGCTGGGCCGACGACGCGGCAGTGCTCTCCCCGGCCGGGCTGCGCACCGGCCCGGTCGCCGAGCTGCTGGCGGATGACGACCTGCTGGCGGCGGCCCGGCTGCGCCGCCCTTGGGGCACCTCGGTGGCCCGTCTTCTGCGGGCGCACGGTCTGCTGGGCGCGGGCGCGGCGGAGCCCCGTACGCCGGAGGAGCTCGACGTGTGGGCCGCCGCCGGGGTGACGGGGCCGGGCCGCCCGGTCTGAGTCCCGGGGCTCTTTGCTACCGAGTAGTAGACATCACTCCCCGATTCTTCTGCAACTAGTTGCAGAAGGCGCGCGGGGTCGCCTAGAACTGAGGTCGACGACCCCTGCGCGAGGAGACGCCCCATGACCCCGTACCCGCACCTGCTGAGCCCGCTCGACCTCGGGTTCACCACCCTGCCCAACCGGGTGATCATGGGCTCCATGCACGTGGGCCTGGAGGAGACCGAGCACGGGTTCGCGCGCATGGCCGCCTTCTACGCCGAGCGCGCCCGTGGCGGCGTCGGCCTCATCGTCACCGGCGGCATCGCGCCCAACGAGGCCGGCCGGCCCTGGGACGGCGGCGCCAAGCTCACCACCGCCGAGGAGGTCGCCGAGCACCGGCTGATCACCGACGCCGTGCACGCCGAGGGCGGCCGGATCGCGATGCAGATCCTGCACTTCGGCCGGTACGCCTACCACCCCGGCCTTGTCGGCCCCAGCCCGATCAAGGCGCCCATCAGCCCCTTCGTGCCCAACGAGCTGACCGACGCCGAGGTCGAGCAGACGGTCGAGGACTACGCGCGCTGCGCCGAGCTCGCCAGGGAGGCCGGGTACGACGGCGTCGAGGTGATGGGTTCCGAGGGCTACCTCATCAACGAGTTCATCGCCTCCGCCACCAATCAGCGCACCGACCGCTGGGGCGGCTCCTACGAGAACCGGGTCCGCTTCCCGCTGGAGATCGTCCGCCGGATCCGCGAGCGCGTCGGCGAGGACTTCATCCTGGTCTACCGCCTGTCCATGCTGGACCTCGTCCCCGGTGGCTCCACCCTGGAGGAGGTCGTCCGGCTCGCCAAGGAGATCGAGGCCGCCGGCGCGACGATCATCAACACCGGCATCGGCTGGCACGAGGCGCGCATCCCCACCATCGCCACCTCCGTGCCGCGCGGCGCCTACACCTGGGTGACGAAGAGGCTGATGGGCGAGGTCTCCGTGCCGCTCGTCACCTCCAACCGCATCAACACCCCCGAGGTCGCCGAGGAGATCCTCGCCGACGGCCGCGCCGACCTGGTGTCGCTGGCCCGCCCGTTCCTCGCGGACCCCGCCTTCGTCGCCAAGGCCACGGCCGGCCGGGCGGACACCATCAACACCTGCATCGGCTGCAACCAGGCCTGCCTCGACCACACCTTCAGCCTGAAGATCACCTCCTGCCTGGTCAACCCGCGCGCCTGCCACGAGACCGAACTGGTCCTCTCCCCCACCCGACTCGCCAAGCGCGTCGCGGTCGTCGGCGCGGGCCCCGCCGGACTGTCCTGCGCGGTCTCCGCGGCCGAGCGCGGCCACTCCGTCACCCTCTTCGACGGCGCCGCCGAGATCGGCGGCCAGCTGAACATCGCCAAGCGGGTCCCCGGCAAGGAGGAGTTCGACGAGACCCTGCGCTACTTCCGCGTCCAGCTCGCCGAGCGCGGCATCGACGTCCGCCTGAACACGTACGTCACCGCGGCCGACCTGGAGGGATTCGACGAGGTCGTCGTCGCGACCGGCGTCACCCCCCGCACCCCCGGCATCGCGGGCGAGGACCACCCGAGCGTCCTCAGCTACCTCGACGTGCTCCGCGACGGCGCGCCGGTCGGCGACCGGGTCGCGATCATCGGCGCGGGCGGCATCGGCTTCGACGTCGCCGAGTTCCTCACGGACGGCGGCGAGGGCGCGAGCCAGGACCCCGAGACGTACTTCCGCCAGTGGGGCGTCGACACCTCGTACGAGAACCGCGGCGGACTGCGCGCGCCCGAGCGGAACGCGCCGCCGCGCCAGGTGCACCTGCTCCAGCGCAAGGCCACCAAGGTCGGCGCGGGACTCGGCAAGACCACCGGCTGGATCCACCGCACCGAGCTCAAGCACCGGGGCGTCACCATGGTCGCCGGTGTCTCCTACGAGCGGATCGACGACGCCGGCCTGCACGTCACGATCGACGGCGAGCCGCAGGTCCTGCCCGTCGACACCGTCGTGCTCTGCGCGGGCCAGGAGCCGCGCCGCGGCCTGTACGAGGAGCTGGTGGCGGCCGGCCGCTCGGCGCACCTCATCGGCGGCGCCGACGTCGCCGCCGAGCTGGACGCGAAGCGGGCCATCGACCAGGGCACCCGGCTCGCCGCCACCCTGTGACCCTCGCCCCGTGATCACCGTGGCCGGCCGAACCTAGGATGCGAGCATGTCCCTCCCGCACGCGATCCTCACCGCGCTGCTCGAAAAGCCGTCCTCCGGCCTCGAACTGACGCGCCGCTTCGACAAGTCGATCGGCTACTTCTGGTCGGCCACGCACCAGCAGATCTACCGCGAGCTCGGGAAGCTGGAGCAGGCGGGGCACATCCGCGCCCTGCCCGCTCCGGTGCCCGCGCGGGGACAGAAGAAGGAGTACGAGGTGCTGCCCGCCGGCCGGGCGGAGCTGAGCGGCTGGGTCGCGCGGTCCGAGGACCCCAAGCCCCTGCGCTCCTCGCTGCTCCTGCGGATGCGGGCGGCCGCGATGGTGGGCTCGGAGGGCCTGCGGTCCGAGCTCGCGCGCCACCTGACCCTGCACCGGGCCCAGCTGGACGAGTACCTCCTGATCGAGGCCCGCGACTTCCCGCCGGAGCGGCGCCGCACCGAACCGGACCGGTTGCGGCACCTCGTGCTGCGGGGCGGAGTGGATCTGGAGCGGTTCTGGGTGCAGTGGCTGACAAGCGCCTTGACCGAGCTGGGGCCGGGCGACGAGGCCCGCACCGACGTGGATACTGGTGAGTTGTAGTTCCACGACACGAAAGGGCGGGTATGGCCGACGACTTGGGGCGCCGCACGACACGTCACGCGGTGGTCATCGGGGGAAGTCTCGCTGGACTGCTGGCCGCTCGGGTACTGGCCGAGCACGCCGAGAAGGTCACGGTCGTCGAGCGCGACCGCTACCCGGACGGACCCGACGCCCGGCCGGGCGTCCCGCAGGGCCGCCACCTCCACGTCCTCATCGGCAGCGGGCAGCACGCGCTCGACGAGCTGCTCCCCGGCTTCATGAAGGAGCTCGGCGAACTCGGCGCGCCCATGGTGGGCGTGCCGGAGGACATGGTCCAGTGGCAGAACGGCAAGTGGTACCGCCGCAACCCCGCGACCGCGCACTTCTCCACCGGGGGGCGCCCCCAGCTGGAGTGGCTGGTGCGGCAGCGGGTCCTCGCCGATCCGCGCGTCGAACTGGTCGAGGGCACCGAGACCGTCGGCCTGACCGGCGACTCCGCACGCGTCCGGGGCGTACGGCTGCGCGAGCGCGGCGCCGGGTCCGGGACTGAGGTCCGGACGCTGGAGGCCGATCTCGTCGTGGACGCCTCGGGGCGCTCGACCAGGGCGGCGGACTGGCTGGCCGGGATCGGCGCGGAGGCCCCGCACGAGGAGACCCTCGACACGGGCCTGGCCTACGCCACCCGCGTCTACCGCGCCCCCGCCGAGGACCCGCACAGCGACGCCCTCGGCTGCTACATCGTGCCCAACCCCAGCCAGGTGTACGGCGGTGTGGTGCTGCCCCTCGGCGACGGGCGTCACCTGGTCACGCTCTCGGGGCTGCGCGGCGACGAACCGCCCACCGACGAGGGCGCGTTCGAGGAGTACGCGAAGCGGCTGCCGCACCCGGTGATCAGCGAGTGGCTGTCCCGGGCCGAGCCGGAGTCGCCGGTGCACGGCTTCCGCAAGACCGCCAACATCCGGCGACGGTACGACCGTCCGGGCCGCCGCCCGGCCGGCTTCCTCGCCACCGGCGACGCGCTGTGCGCCTTCAACCCGATCTACGGGCAGGGCATGGCCGTCGCCGCGCTCTGCGCGCTCGCGCTGCGCGGGGCGCTGGCCGACCCGAAGCGCGTCCCGACGACCCGTCACGTCCAGCGGGCGCTGTTCGACGCCTCGAAGCAGGCCTGGGCCATCTCGGCGGGCGCCGACAAGAAGATGCCCGGGGCCACGGGGGACGCGGCGCGCCCCGGGGCGATGGACAAGGCGGTCGGCTGGTACCTGGGCCGGGTGCAGGAGCGGGCCGCGGGCGACCCCCTCGTGGGCGCCGCGTTCCGCGAGGTGTTCAGCCTGACCGCCCCGCTGACGGCCCTGTTCGCCCCGCCCGTGGCGAAGGCGGTGCTGTTCGGGCCGGTCGCACCGACACCCGCGGAACCGCCGCTGCGCCAGGAGGCCTAGACCGAACGGGTGAGGGCGGCGCCCGGAGCCGCCCGGGTGCCGCCGGGGGCGGCTCCGGTGCCGCTCGGGGCCGCCCGGGTGCCGCCCGGAGCCGCCCGGGTGCCACTCGGGGCCGCCGCGGTGCCGTCCAGGGTCGCCCTGGGCCGCTCCTGCGCCGCGCGGGTCCCGTCCGGGGTCGCCCTGGCGCCGTTGGGTCGCCCTGGCGACGTCCGGGTGCCGCCCGGGGCCGCTCGGGGCCTTTCCGGTGCCGGCCGCCGGGGCCCGCCCGTCACGTCGGTCCCGGAGCGTTCAGACGCTCGGGGCCGCCGTCACCATGCCCGCCGCGATCGCCGCGCCGAGCGCCGCGTAGTCGTCGGCGTTCTGTCCGGCGTAGGCGAGCGCGAAGTCGGCCACGGCGCGGTCGAAGACGTCCGAGCCGCCGAGGTAGGCGGCGATGGCGATCCGGTCGCCGGTGCGGGCGTGGGCGCGGGCCAGGGCCCGGCCGCAGAGCCGCGCGTACTCCCGCAGCCTGGACGGTGACATGGTCTCCACCTCGGCGGAGCCCTTCATGTCGCGCAGCTGCCGCCAGTAGAAGTGGCGCTGCTCGGGCCCCGTCATCCAGCCGAGGAAGATGTCGCTCGCGGCCTGCGTGAGCCGCTGTCCCGAGACGACGCGGCGGCCCTGGTGGGGGTAGGCGGTCGGCGGCAGGTACTGCTCCAGGACGGAGCGGCCCGCCTCCTTGATCTGGAGGATGAGCGGGTCCCCGTCGTCCCGTCCTTCGAGGAGGAGGACGAAGCAGCGGGTGCCGACGCTGCCGACGCCGACGACCTTGCGGGCCGCGTCGACGTAGTGGTAGCGGTCGAGGAGGACGCGGCGCTCCTCGGCGAGGGTGCTGCGGTAGTCGCTGAAGATCTTGCCGAGCGTGACCCGGTCGATGTCCGTGGCGCGTTCGAGGAGCGGCGGGTCGTCGACGATGTGCCGGTGGCCCGCGCTGTCGGTCTCGGTGAGCTTGCCGAGGGCCTGGAGGCTGGTGCGCCGGCGCGCCCCGGCGAGCCGCTTGGTGAGGCGGCCCCGGTCCTCGCGGCGTACCAGCCGCAGGATGTCGTCGGCGGAGATCCGCTCGTACCAGACCTCCAGCTCGCCGAGGCCGGCGAGACGGCGCATCGTCGTGCGGTACGACTCGACCGCGACGAGCGCGGCACGGTGGGCCTTGGGCTTGGTGCTGCCGTTCTGGAGGGCGGCGACGGTGACGCTGGCCGCGAGCCGCTTCACGTCCCATTCGAACGGGCCCGGGAGGGTCTCGTCGAAGTCGTTCACGTCGAACAGGAGCGTCCGTTCGGGTGAGGCGTAGACGCCGAAGTTCAGCAGGTGGGCGTCGCCGCAGAGCTGGACGGTGAGGCCGGTGTGGCGCTCGGCGCCGAGGTCGGCGGCCATGACTCCGGCGGCGCCGCGCAGGAACGCGAACGGGGAGACGGCCATCCGGGCGTACCGGAGGGGGACCAGGTCGGGGAGCCGGTCCAGGGACTCGCGCTCCAGGACGGCCAGCGGGTCGGGGCGCTGCGACCTGGGTATCCAGCGGCCGTGGGAGGCACGGGGGACGTGTTTGCGAGCCGCCTTGCCCTGCGCGGCGCGCTCCGACGGTGTCGTCATCAGGCCTCACCCGCCTCTTTCCGCCGACGTGCTCTCGGCGCTGTCACCTGGAACTCATTACATGGCGCGCCGTTCGTTTCGGCCACTCTGCCGGACCGGCCTAGCTAAATGGTTTAGACCAATGATAGGAATTGATCACCCACACGACCCCTGCTGTCACGCTGAGCAAAGAGAGGGTTGATCATGGTCGAGCCCGATTCCGAGGCGGTCGCGGACGCGCCGCTCTATCTCCGGGTCGCCGCCGCTCTGCGCGAGGACCTCACCCAGCGGCGCATCCACCCCGGCAGCCGGCTCCCCTCGGAGCGATCCCTGTCCCAGCGCTACCACGTCAACCGCCAGACCGTCCGCAGCGCGCTCCACCTCCTCAGGGAGGAGCGGCTCGTGGTCACCGACCGGCGCGGCACCTTCGCCGCCGACACCGGACCCGAGCCCGCCGCGCCGCCCCTGACGGCCCGTCGGCCGACGTTCCCCGGCGGGCCACGAGCGGCCGAGGCGCTGGTGCGGGCCTCGCTCACCTGGGAACCGGCGCCCACTCCCCTGGCCCCCCGTCTCCTGCTGACCCCCGGCGAACCGACGCTCGTCCACCGGCACACGGTCCTCGGACCGCACGGCACGGCGCTCCAGCGGGCGGTGTCCTGGTTCTCCCGGCCGGCCCTCGCCGAGATCCCCCAGCTCTCCCGCTACCGGCGGGGCCGGGACTGCCGGCAACAGCCCGACCTGCGGCTCCTCTACCACTGGATGCACCAGGCGGGCCTGCGGATCACCCACCGCGAATCGGTCGGCGTCCCGCCGGGACCGGCCCTGACGACGGCCGGCGGCGCGGCCCGGCTGCTCGTCCACCGGGTCGTCAGCGACCAGCACGGGCACGCCCTGGAGATCACGGACATCGACTTCGCGGCCCAGTCGGCCTCCTGGACCTACGAGTTCAGCGCCTGACGGCCGGAGCGGCGGGCCCGAGAGGCGGAAATGCCCCCGCAGCGGGACTGCGAGGGCATTTCCGGGTGTGCCGGGCGAATCCGCGAAGGGGAGACGGAGGGGGGAACGAGGGGGTTCAGATGATCCCCTCGGAGATCTCGGCCTCCTCGCGGGCGGTTCCGTACGCGGCCGGCGTGCCGTACGAGCGGCGGGCGACGTACCACCAGACGCTGGCGAGGACGAGCACGACGGCGAGCGCGATGACGGCGTAGTTCATGGTGTCGACGTTCACCGGGGACTTCTGCGGGAGGCAGAACAGGACGGTCACGACCGCCACCCAGACGACGGCGGTCCAGCCGATCGGCCTGCTCCAGCGGCCGAGGCTCCACGGGCCCGGGACGAAGCGGTTGCCCGCGCGCAGCCGCAGGTAGATCGGGATGGCATAGGCGGGGGTGATGCCGATGACGTTGATCGCGGTGACGGCTCCGTACGCGGTGGCCGAGTAGAGCGAGGGGACGGCCAGCAGCGCGGCCACGCCGACAGCGAGCCAGACGGCGGGCACGGGGGTCTGGGTGCGGCCGCTGACCTTCCGCCAGAGCGCGGAGCCCGGCAGGGCGTTGTCGCGGCTGAAGGCGAAGACCATGCGGCTCGCGGCGGCCACCTCGGCGTTTCCGCAGAAGAGCTGGGCGACGATCACCACGAGGAGCAGGGCGGCGGCGCCTCCGGAGCCGAGGGCGTCCAGGAAGATCTGGGCGGGCGGGACGCCGGTGGCGCTGTTCTGGGTGGCGGCGTAGTCCTGGATGGCGAAGGTGAGCCCGGCGAGGAGGGCGAAGCCCGCGAGCCAGGAGACCCAGATGGCCCGGACGATGCCCTTGGCGGCGGTGACGGAGGCGTTCGAGGTCTCCTCGGAGAGGTGGGCCGAGGCGTCGTACCCGGAGAAGGTGTACTGGGCGAGCAGCAGGCCGATGGCGCCGACGTAGAAGGGGTTCGCCCAGCCGGTGTCGTTGACGAACTCGGTGAAGACGAACTCGACGGACTGGTGGCGGTCGGGGACGAAGGCGAGGGCGCCGACGATGACCGCGACGCCGATCAGGTGCCACCAGACGCTCAGCGAGTTGAGGACGCTGACGAGCCGGACGCCGAAGAGGTTGAGCCCGGCGTGCAGCAGCAGGATCGCGAGGAAGATGAGGAAGGTGGAGCCCGGGGTGGGCACGAAACCCCACTGGAGGTTGAGGAACGCTCCGGTGAACAGGGCGGCGCCGTAGTCGATGCCGGCGATGGCGCCGAGCAGACCGAGCAGGTTCAGCCAGCCGGTGTACCAGCCCCAGCGGCGCCCGCCGAGCCGGTCGGCCATGTAGTACAGGGCGCCGGAGGTCGGGTACGCACTGGTGACCTCGGCGAGGGCGAGCCCCACGCACAGCACGAAGAGGCCGACGCCGATCCAGCCCCAGAGCATGACGGAGGGGCCGCCGGTGCCCAGGCCGAAGCCGTAGAGGGTCATGCAGCCGGAGAGGACGGAGATCACCGAGAAGCTGATCGCGAAGTTGCCGAAGCCGTCCATGCGGCGGGCGAGGACGGGCTGGTAGCCGAGCTCTCTCAGTCTCGCCTCCTCGTCCTGGGACGGCGGTGGCTTGCGTATCGCGTCGATCGGGGACTCGGTGCGGGACATGGGGACCTCCGGGGGGGAGACGGGGGAGCGGGGGTGGGGGGTGGGATGCCGGGGGGGGCGGGGGCGGGGGTGCGTCAGCCGCTGAGACAGCGGGCGCGGGCGGGGGTGCGTCAGCCGCTGAGACAGCGGGCGCGGGCGCGCAGGAAGACCTCCTCGGCCAGGGCGCGGTCGTCCGGGTGCGCGGTGCGGTAGGCCCAGGGGAGGGTGGTGTAGTACGGGCCGAGGGCCTCGAAGACCCGGGCCGCGTCGGTGAAGCGGAGGGCCCCGAAGAGGGCGTGCGCCAGGTGGTTGAGGTCGAGGAGCGAGGCCTCGTCGGTGGCGCAGAAGAGGAACCAGGTGTCGAGGGCGCGCTGGGCGTCGCGTACGGCGTCCTCGGCGACCCAGTGCAGGTCCAGGGCGCGCTCGTGGCCGCGCTCGCGCCGGTAGCGCTCGACGCGGACGTAGAGCGGAAGGGCGTGCAGGGCGGAGCCGACGGGTGCCGAGCTGGAGGCCCAGTGCGAGTAGTTGACGGCCTCGGAGAGGGGTCCGGGGCGGCGGGCGTACACGAACTGGAGCATCCGGTGGTGGGCCTCGCGGTTGTGCGGGTCGCGCTTCTCCACCTCGGCGAGCAGGCCCCAGGGGCCGGGCGGCAGCATGGGGGCCGGCGGGGTGAGCCGGTGCTCGGCCATGCGCTGGCGCCCGTCCAGGGCGGCGAGGGCGATCAGGCCCACCCACGGCACGGGGTCGGCGGGCGAGCGGTCGGCGGCCTCGCGGCAGGCGGTCCAGGCCTCCTGCCAGAGTTCCCGGGTGCGGGCGTGGCCGGCGCGGTGGGCGCGGACGGCGCGCTCGACGGCGACCCGGCTGTGCATCACGGCGGCGGCGAGGCTCTCGGGCTGCTCGGCCCGCCAGATGGGGACGACGTCGGTGCCGGCGGCGACGGTGGCGAGGACCTGGGTGCGCCGGGTCCAGGCCTCCCAGTCGGAGGTCTCGTCGAGCAGCCGGGCCATGGCGACCCAGCGGCCGGTCCGTAAGTCCTGGACGGCGTTGCGCAGGGCGTGGTCGTGGCCGGCCGGGTGGTAGACGGGCCGGAATCCGTGGCCGGCCATCAGGGGGTGGGGCGTGGTGTGGATGACATGGGTCCTCGGTGGATGGAGGGGGTGGTCAGTCCCCCGGCGGGCGTCCCGGCCGTTGATCGGCGATCACTATAGAGCGCTCTGGATGCGACCGGTCCACTTTCTTTCATGACCGTAACCATTAAGCCAACGACTGAATTTGACTTACTGTCAGGTATGCCGGGCGACCTGACGTGGTCGCCCTCCGACGCTTGACGCACCCGTCCGGCGGCGGCACCCTGACCCTTTTCGGTGATCGGATGATCACGGAGACGGACGAGCGACGGGAGCTACGGGATGACGGGCGGAGCGGTACTCGCCGTCGACCAGGGGACATCGGGCACCAAGGCACTCGTCCTCTGCCCCGAGCGCGGAGTCCTCGGCACCGGGACGGCCCCGGTCCGGCCCCGCCACCTCCCCGGCGGCCTGGTCGAGGTCGACCCGCGTGAGCTGTACGACTCTGTGGTCGCCGCCGGACGCGCGGCGCTCGCCGAGGCGGACACCCGCGTCGTCGCCGTGGGTCTGGCCAACCAGGGCGAGACGGTGCTCGCCTGGGACCCCGCCACCGGCGAACCGCTCACCGACGCCCTCGTCTGGCAGGACCGCCGGGCGACCTCCGTCTGCGCGGACCTCGACGCCCACGCCGAGGAGTTGCGCCGGATCACCGGTCTCCCCCTCGACCCCTACTTCGCCGCGCCGAAGATGGCCTGGATCCGCCGCCACGCCACCGGCGCGGGCGTGGTCACCACCAGCGACGCCTGGCTCGTCCGCCGGCTCACCGGCGCGTTCGTGACGGACGCGGCGACGGCGGGACGGACCGGCCTCCTCGACCTGGACACCGTCGCCTGGTCGGAGACCGCCCTCGACCTCTACGGACTCGGCGGCGAGGCGCTCCCCGAGGTCGTGGACTGCGACACCCCGGTCGGCACCACCACCGCGTTCGGCCCCGCGCTGCCGCTCACCGGGCTCCTGGTGGACCAGCAGGCCGCGCTGCTCACCCAGAGCGCCGACGACCCCGCCGCCGCCAAGTGCACCTACGGCACCGGCGCCTTCCTCCTCGCCCGGACCGGACCAGAGCCCCGGCGCACCGCCTCCGGCCTGGTGAGCTGCGTCGCCTGGCGGCTCGGCGGGCGCGTCACCCACTGCCTGGACGGCCAGGTGTACACGGTCGCCTCGGCCGTGCGCTGGCTCACCGACCTCGGCGTGATCACCGGCGCCGCGGAACTGGACGCTGTGGGCGGCGGCGTACCGGACAGCGGGGGCGTCACGTTCGTCCCCGCGTTCGCCGGGCTCGCCGCGCCCTGGTGGCGCGGCGACGTGCGCGGCTCGGTGACCGGCCTCGGCCTCGACACCGGACCCGGCCACCTGGTCCGGGCCCTGTGCGAGGGGATCGCCGCCCAGGTCGTGGAACTCGCAGCGGCCGCCGCGTCCGACCGCGGCGCGCCGCTGACCGCTCTGCGCGCCGACGGCGGTCTGACCCGGTCGACCCTGCTCATGCAGACCCAGGCCGATCTGCTGCAACGGCCCGTCGAGGTGGCCTCGCTGCCCGACGCCACGGCGCTCGGGATCGGCGCGGTCGCCCGGCTCGGACACCACCCGGGGCTCTCGCTCCGGGAGGCGGTGCCGGAGTGGAAGCCCTCGGCCGTCTACGAGCCGGGGATCTCGGCCGACGAGGCGGCGGACCGCCTGGGCCGCTTCCGCGCGGAGGTGGCGGCACTGGTGGAGCGCTCGGGGAACACCGACCGCCGCGACGCCACGCCGTCCGGGGCGGGTGCCGGAGCGGATGCCGGGTCCGGGGCTGATGCCGGGTCCGGAGCGGGTGCCGGGTCCGGAGCGGGTGCCCGGGCGGGTGCCGGCGGCGGCGCGGCGGGATGAGCGTCACGCGGACCGGGCCGCTCCCCGCCGGTGAGGCCGCCGCGTACGACGTCGTGGTCGTCGGCGCGGGCGTCGTCGGCTCCGCGATCGCCCGCGCGCTGGCCCGGCACCCTCTGCGGATCGCGCTCGTGGAGGCCGCGAACGACGTCGGCGACGGGACCTCGAAGGCCAACACGGCCATTCTGCACACCGGTTTCGACGCCGCGCCCGGCACCCTGGAGGCCCGGCTCGTGCGCGAGGGACACCGCCTGCTCGACGGGTACGCCCGGGAGGCGGGCATCCCCGTGGAGCCGCTCGGCGCACTGCTCGTCGCCTGGGACGAGCAGCAGCGGGCGGCGCTCCCCCGCCTCGCGGAAAAGGCCGCGCGCAACGGGCACCACGGCACGCGGATCCTCACCCCCGCCGAGCTCGCCGCGCGCGAACCGCACCTGGGTCCCGGTGCGCTGGGCGCGCTCGACGTGCCGGGCGAGTCGGTGATCTGCCCGTGGACGACCACGCTCGCCTACGCGACCCAGGCCGTCCTCTCCGGCGCCGACCTGCATCTGAACTGCCGTGTGGAGAAGGTGCGTCCGGGTGATCCGTACCACCGGCTCGTCACCCGGCGCGGAGTGCTGCGGACGCGTCTGGTCGTCAACGCCTGCGGTCTGTACGCCGACGCCTTCGACGCCCTGGTCGGCCGGGAGGACTTCACCGTCACCCCGCGTCGCGGCCAGCTGCTCGTCTTCGACAAGTTCGCCCGCGACCTGGTCCGGCACATCCTGCTGCCCGTCCCCGGGCCGCTCGGCAAGGGCGTGCTCATCTCGCCCACGGTGTACGGGAACGTCCTGCTCGGCCCCACCGCCGAGGACCTCGACGACAAGACCGCCACGGGCACGACGGCGGAGGGCCTCGCCGGGCTGCGCGCCCAGGGCGGCAGGATCCTTCCCGCGCTGCTCGACGAGGAGGTCACCGCCGTCTACGCCGGACTGCGGGCCGCCACCGGTCAGGAGGACTACCGGATCGCCGCCCACCCCGCGCTGCGGTACGTGACGGTGGGCGGGATCCGCTCCACCGGGCTCACCGCCTCCCTGGCCATCGCCGAGCACGTGCTCGGACTCCTCGCGGACTGCGGCCTCGATCCCGGCCCGGTCCGCCCGCTCGCCCCGGTCCGGATGCCCAACCTCGGGGAGGCCTTCCCCCGGCCGTACCGCGACGCCGACCTCATCGCCCGCGACCCCGAGTTCGGGACCGTCGTCTGCCACTGCGAGCGCGTCACCCGGGGAGAGATCCGGGACGCACTCGTCTCGACGATCCCGCCCGGCGGCCTCGACGGGCTGCGGCGCAGGACACGCGCCCGGGGCGGCCGCTGCCAGGGCCACCACTGCGGCGCGGAGGTACGGGCCCTGTTCGAGACACGGACGTACGGAGAGGGGACCCGGTGAACCGCACGGTCGACGTCCTCGTCGTCGGCGCGGGACCCGCGGGGCTCGCGGCGGCGGCCCGGCTCGCGGCCGCCGGCGCGGGCCTCGTCGAGGTCCTGGAGCGGGAGTCCGCCGCGGGCGGGGTCCCCCGCCACTGCGCACGGCCGGGGTTCGGCGCGGACCCGCGGGGGCGCCCGCTGGACGGCCCCGCCTACGCCCGGCGCGCGGTGCGGCAGGCACTGCGGGCGGGGGCGACGGTCCGTACCGGCGCCTCGGCCACCGGCTGGGCCGGGCCCCTCACCGTCGACGTGACCGCCCCGACCGGACTCGAACGCGTCCGTGCCCGGGCCGTGGTCCTCGCCACCGGGGCCCGCGAGCGCCCCCGCAGCGCCCGGCTGGTCCCGGGCACGCGCCCGGCCGGGGTGCTGACCACGGGCGAACTCCAGCGGACCGTCGCGCGGTTCGGTCCCCGACCGGAGCGGATCGGGCGGCGGGCCGTGGTCGTCGGCGGCGACCCGGTCGCCCGGGGCGCGGTACGGACCCTGCGGTCGGCCGGGGTGGAGGTGGCGGCCGTCGTCACCGACCTGCCCTCCCACGCCGTCGCACGCGCCGGGGTCCCGGTCCTCACCGGGACGGTCGTGACGGAGCTGCTCGGGCGCGGCCGGCTGACCGGGGTCGCGGTGCGCGGCGGGGACGGGAGGGCGGGCGTGCTGCGGTGCGACACGGTGGTGTTCACCGGCGACTGGATCCCGGACCACGAGCTCGTCCGCGCCCGCGGACTGCCCCTCGCCCCGGGCACCCGGGGCCCGGTGGCCGACCGGGGCTTCCGCACCGCCGTGCCGGGGGTCTTCGCCGTCGGCAACCTGCTGCGCGGGGTGGAGCCGGCGCTCGTGGCCGCGGCCGAGGGGCGCGCGGTGGCGCAGACGGTGCTCGAACGGCTCGCCGGCCGCCCCTGGCCGGCGAGCGGGGTGACCGTCACGGCCGTGGGACCGCTGGGCCGGGTGACGCCCGGTCTCCTCGGACCCGAGCCCGCTCCCCTGCTCGTCCGGCCGGATCGGCGGTTGGTGCGCCCGGTCCTGACCGTCACCCAGGACGGCACCGCCCTGCGGCGGGAGCGGTTGAGCGGGACGCTGGTCCCCTGGCGTTCGGTACGGCTCGGGGAGCGGTGGACACGGGACCTGGACCCGGCGGGCGGGCCGGTGACGGTCGACGCCGAGGAGTAGGGACACCGGGGCGCCGGGGCGGGGGCGCTCTCCGGGCCGGCGACGCGGCCGCCCGTCCCTGGGTTTCACGCCCGCGGGGGCTGCGGCGGCCGGGGCGTTCGGGGAGACTGGGCGCATGCCGGACAAGCGCAGCGCGGGTCTTCTGGTCTTCCGCCGCCCCACGGGCGGCGGCGTCGAGGTCCTCATCGGTCACATGGGCGGGCCCCTGTGGTCCTCCCGCCAGGAGTCGGCCTGGTCGATCCCCAAGGGGGAGTACGAGCCCGACGAGACCCCGGAGGCCGCGGCACGCCGCGAGTTCCAGGAGGAGCTGGGGCTCCCGGCGCCCGAGGGCGAGTGGTTCGCGCTCGGCGAGTCACGGCAGCGGAACGGAAAGCTCGTCACCGTGTGGGCCGTCGAGGGCGATCTCGACCCCGCCGGGGTGGTGCCGGGCACCTTCGTCATGGAGTGGCCGCCCCGGTCGGGGAACCGGGAGGAGTTCCCGGAGATCGACCGGGTGGGGTGGTTCCCTCCGGAGGTCGCCGCTCCGCTGCTCGTCGCGGGGCAGCGGGTCTTCCTGGAGCGGCTGGTGGCGCACCTCGACGGGCGGGCCTGAGCCCGATTGTCAGACCCGTACGAGAGGGTGGTGAGCGCCGAACTGTCGAGAGGGAGCCCGACATGACCACGATCACCGCCACCGAGCGCGCGGCCGCCCAGGCGTACCTGCGGCTGCTCGAGTCCACGCAGGCCGTGCTGACCGACCCGCAGCTGGCCCCGTACGCGGGGGTGATGCTCACGCATCCCATGGCCGAGGCGGACGAGGCGCTGCGCGCCGCGGGCCTCTCGGGGAACGAGGACCGGCTGCTCCGACTCGTCTCCGCCCTGCGGGCCTCCCCCGCGACCGTCCGGGGGCGCACCGGTTGAGGCGGCGCGCCCACCGCGGCCGGGTGCGTCCCGGCCGTGGCGGGCGCGGTGTGCCGTCAGACGCCCGGTCGGACGGGGAGGGCGCGGACGCTGTTGCCGACGAATCCGGAGTGACGGGTCAGCTTGGACTCGGGAACCGCCAGGTCCAGGTCGGGGAAGCGGGTGAAGAGCGCCTCCAGGGCGAGCGCGGCCTCCATCCGGGCCAGCGGGGCGCCCAGGCAGTAGTGGGGGCCGTGACCGAGCGACAGGTGCTTCACCGAGGAGGTGCGGGTGATGTCGAAGCGGTCCGCGTCCGGGCCGTGCGCCGTGGTGTCGCGGCCGGCCGCCGAGTAGCCGGCGAGGACCGGTGTGCCCCGGGGGATGAGGGTGCCGGCGACGGTGAGGTCACGGGTGGGGTAGCGGAACGGGAAGTAGCTGACGGGGCTGTCCCAGCGGAGGGTCTCCTCCACGACGTCGGCCCATTCGGCGCGGCCCTCGGTGACGAGGGCGAGCTGGTCGCGGTGGGCGCAGAGCGCGCGGACCGCGTTGGTGACGAGGTTCAGGGTGGTCTCGTGGCCCGCGATGATCATCAGGAGCAGGGTGCCGATGAGCTCCGGCTGGCTGAGCCGGTCGCCGCCCTCGTCACGAGCGGCGATCAGGGCGCTGGTGAGGTCGTCGCCGGGGGCGGTGGTCTTGGCGGCGGCGATGGAGCCGAGGAGCTCGACGAGTTCGCGGTTCGCGGCGACGGCCTGGGCCGGCTCGGTGTCGGTGGCGACGACCAGGCTGGAGAGGTGGTGCAGCCGGTCCTGGTGGGCCGGGTCGACGCCGAGGAGCTCGCAGATGACGCCGAGGGGCAGGGGCAGGGCGTAGTGGCGGCGCAGGTCGGCGACGCCGTCTCCGGCGCGTGCGGCCGCCGCGAGTCCGTCGAGCAGTCCGGCGGTCACCGTCTCGACGCGCGGGCGGAGTTCCTCGACCCTGCGGGCGGTGAACGCGCTGCTGACCAGGGTGCGCAGCCGCCGGTGGTCGGCGCCGTCGGCGGTGGTCATGCCGGGCACGGTGGCGAAGGTCAGGAGAGGCCAGCCGTCGGGTATCCGGCCCTCGGCCAGGGCGGTGAAGTGCCGGGGGCCCTTGGCGACGTCGGGGTGGGAGAGGAAGTCGCGCAGCGCCTCGTGGCCCAGCACCGCCATGCCCTGGATGTCGCCGGGCAGGACCACGGGAGCCACGGCGCCCTCGGCGAGCAGCCGGGCGTTCGCCGCGTGCGGGCAGCCGCCCGCCGGGTCCATGCGGTGCGGCGTCCGGCCGGCGTCCGGGGTGGTGTGCGGTGTGTTCAAGGCAGGGGCTCCTGACTGCGGATGCGGGCCGGGGCGGCGCGTGAGCGGTCAGATCCTACGGTCAACCGCGCTCCCTTCGTGAGGAGTTGTCCTGCGGACCGCGATCGCCCCGGTCGTCGCGGTCGTGGGGGGCTTCGCGGTCGTGGGGAGCTGCGCGGTCGTACGGGGCTCCGCGGCCTTCGCGGCGGCCGCCGGGGTCGTCCCGGCCGCTTCGGTCGTCCCGGCCGCTTCGGTCGTCCCGGCCGCTTCGGCCGAGGAGTTCGGCGAGACCCCTGCGGGTGGCGGCCACCACCACCCGGTCCCGCGCTTCGAGGAGCCGGTCCGGGCGCAGGCGCCAGCTCTCGCCGGGCCCGCGGCGTCCGTCGAGGGCGATGACCCTCCAGGAGCCGGGTCGGAAGGCCTCGGCGACCGTGCGGCCGTCCAGGAGCGGATGGTCCGCGACGTCCACGGCGGCAAAGAGGAGGACGCGCCGCTCGACCGGTACGGCTCCGAGGACCTGGCGCCCCATCATGGCGCCGGCGAAGGCGGGCGCGGCGAGGTGGGAGACGCTGCGGCTGCGGGTCAGCGCCCCGGGGTGGGCGGTGCGCAGGGTGCGGAACACGGCGGTGGCGAAGTCGTCGTCGTACAGCCGCAGGACGACCCGCAGGTCGGGCGTGACGGCGCGGGCGGAGAGCGCGGCCTCCAGGTTGGTGATGTCGACGCTGGTCAGCGCGAGGAGGGCGTGGGCGCGGTGGATGCGGGCGGCCTCCAGGACGCCCTCCTCGGTGACGTCGCCGATGACGGTGGGGACGCGGAGCCGGCGGGCGACGGCGATCCCCCGGGCCTCGGGATCGGACTCGACGCACACCACCGGGATGCCGAGCCGGCGGAGCCTGGCCAGCACGCGGGTGCCGACCTTGCCGAGGCCGAGGAGGACGACATGGCCGGAGAGCCCGCGCGGCGGGCGGCGCAGGGTGGTCGCGCTGCGGAAGGTGCCGAGGCCTTCGAGGAGGGCGGCGACGATCACCGGGAGCAGCAGGAGCCCGACGAACCCGGCGAGGATCTGCAGCACCTGACGTCCGGTCGGCTCGCCGACGGCCGGGTCGCCGATGGCGAAGACGTCGAGGAGGGTCAGATAGGCGGCGTGCAGGGGGTGGTCGCCCGTGGTGAAGGTGGAGGCGAGGGCCAGCGCGAGGACCGCGGCCGCGGCTCCGGCGAGGGACCAGCGCAGGCGGCGGGAGAAGAGCGAGGCGACGGGCAGCGCGGAGGCCGCGAGGCGGGCGGACGGCAGGGCGGGGCCCGCCGGGGTGACCGCTTCGAGGGTGACGGCGGCCCGCCCGGTGGCCGCGGCGACCGTGCGGTCGTCGGGCAGGAGGCGCGGCCCCTCCTCGCCGCTGCGCTCGGAGCCCTCGCAGCCCGCGGGGTCTCCGGCCGTGGCGGAGAGCAGGGCGAGCGTGCAGAGCCCGGGGTCGGGGGCCTGGCCCGCGACGGGCGGCCGGTCCACGGCGTGCAGCAGCAGTCCCCCGGCCTGGACGACCTTGCTGGTGCCGGCGACGGCGGCCGCGGCGAGGCCGGGGGCGGCGGTGTCGACGTCGGACAGGACCGTGGTGGCCGCGTCGAGCTTCTCGGGGTCGAGACCGGGTTCGGCGACGGCCGCGGCCTGGTCGAGGAGGGATTCGAGGTGCTGGCCGAGCTTGCGGTTGTAGAGGCGGATGACCAGGCGCAGCCGGGGGTTGAGGCGGCGGGCGGTGAGCGCGGCCCGGATGTTGGTCTCGTCGTCCTCGTGGACGAGGGCGAGGGCGGCGGCGCGCTCGGCCCCGGCCTCCGTCAGGGCCCGGTCGTCGGCCTCGGCGGACTCGACGATCCGCAGGGCTCCGGCGGGTTCGGCGCCGTCCCCGGCGGCTCCGGCCGCGGCGGCGGCGCCGGTGGTGCGGGTGACGGCGGCGGTCACCCGACCGAAGAGGGCGAGCGCCCGGCCGGTGCGGGCCGCGGGTGCGCGGGGGCTGTCGGGCAGGGCCGGCACCAGGAGGGTGACCCGCTCCCCGTACACCTCGTGGAGTTCACGTGCGAGGCGGTGGGCGAGGGCGTCGTCGCCGCAGACGATCATGTGCCCGGCGGGGTCGGTGCGGGACGGCCGCTCGGCGCGGACGGCGGGCGCGCCGAAGGGGCCGGCCGGAGAGGGCCGGGCGGGGCCGGGGACGGACCCGGCCGCCGGCTCGGCGGGGACGGCGGGGGTCCTCCCACCGGGAACGGCGTTGCTGTGATGCGGGTATGAGGGCACGTCACCAGGATGCCCTGCGCCACCGACAGCGGTCCCGGGCCCTCTGATCCCGCCGGAACCACCCGGGCGGACGCGCGACGCGCCGCCGTACGCCACGCGCGCTACGCCGGTCGGCGCACTTCGATCTGCGGGCTCCGCGGGTCCTTCCTACGGTGACTGAATGATCGTCACGTCAGCTGTCCGTCATGCCGCCGCCGGTTCCGCGGCGCTGCTGTTCGTGCTGCCCGTTCCGGCGGCCGCCGCCCCTCCCGCCGCCCCCGTGCCGCGCGTCGCGTCCTCGGTCGGGGAGCCCACTCCGCCCGCCCGCCAGTACGTCGACCGGGCGCGGCTCGACCGGAAGGGCACCCAGGTGCAGCCGCTGGCGGGAGCGCCCGAGGTGCCCTCGGTGTCCGCGCTCTCGTGGGTGGTGGCCGACGCGTCCTCGGGCGAGGTGCTCGCCGCGCGGAACGCGCACCGGAAGCTGCCTCCGGCCAGCACCCTCAAGGCGCTGTTCGCGCTGACCGCGCTGCCCCACCACGCGCCGTCCGAGCGGCACACCGTGGCCGACGAGGAGCTGACCGGGATCGGGGCCGGCAGCAGCCTGGTCGGGGTCAAGGAGGGGTACACGTACCGGGTGTCCGACCTGTGGAACGGCGTCTTCCTCAGCTCGGGCAACGACGCCGTGCACGTCCTGGCGGAGATGAACGGCGGCTGGGAGTCGATGGTCCGGCAGATGCAGGACAAGGCCCGCTCGCTGGGTGCCGAGGACACCCATGTGGTCTCCCCCGACGGCTACGACGCCCCCGGGCAGGTGACCTCGGCGTACGACCTGGCGGTGTTCGGGCGGACCGGGCTCCAGGACCCCGCGTTCGCCCGGTACTGCTCGACGGCGTACGCGGAGTTCCCCGCGGGTTCCTGGTCGTACGGCATCGCCAACACCAACCGGCTCCTGACGGGTGCGGACGGAGTGGAGCGCTACCCGGGGCTCCTCGGGATCAAGAACGGCTACACGAGCAACGCGGGCAACACCCTGATCTCGGCGGCCCGGCGCGGGGACCGGACGCTCGTGGTGTCGGTGATGAACCCCCAGGAGGGCGGCGGGTTCGCCGTGTACGAGGAGGCACGGGAGCTGCTCGACTGGGGCTTCGAGGCGGCGGGGCGGGTGCGGCCGGTGGGCTCCCTCGCGCCGGTGCGGGCGAAGGCCGCGGCCGATCCGGGAACGCGGACCGTGTCGGTGGCCCGGGAGAAGCCGGCCGAGGCGGCGGCTCGCGCGGGCGCGGAGGCGGTGGCCCCGCCCGCGAAGAAGTCCGTCGTGGCGGAGGCGGAGGCCACGGGTCCTTCGGCCGGTCTGCCGCTGGCCCTGGTGGGCTCGGCCTGCGCCGCCGCGCTCGCCCTGTGGGGGTGGCGGCGCAAGACGGCTCACCGGACCTGACGTCCCCGCCGGGGCCACCGACCGTGCGGCGCGGTCGCGGACGCCGGCCGTGCGGCGCGGTCGCGGACCCCGGGCCGTGCCGATGACGGTTCGGCGGACGCCGCACGGTCCGGCCCCTAGCCTGCGGGAACACCGTCCGGGACCGGCCCGGACGGCCGTCCCCGAGGAGTGGTGCGATGACGGACACGACACCCGCCGCACGGATCGCCGAGCGGTTCCGCGAGGTGAACGGCGAGCATCCGATGACCGCCGACGACGACGCGTACGTGACCGAGGTGTTCGTCCCGCTGGACACGCTCTGCGCGGCGCTCGGCCGGGACGAGGACGCGGTCCGGCTGCTGATGCTCGCGGGGCTGCTGCCGCTGCCCGGCTATCTGCGGTCGGACGGTGCCGAGATGGTGCCGCGGGACCTGTTCGCGCTCGCCGACGCGGCGGGGGGTGTCGAGGGCCTGCGCGCGTGGTTCACCGGGCACTGGGAGGACGCCGCCCGGGGCGAGGCGGAGTGGGCGGCGTACCTGAGCGGCCAGTACGTCTGTCTGCGGGAGGTGACCCCGGCGAACATCCGCAGGAAGGACGAGCTGACGGCGGAGATCGGCGCGCTGCTCGCCGCGGCCGGGGCCGATCCCTCGCCGGAGTGGCGCGCCGCCCTCCACGCGCGCGTGGACGCGCTCGACGCCCTGGAGCCGGCGTTCACGGCGTACGACCGGCTCCGTTTCGGCGGTCCCACCTCACGGGACACCTGCGTGGACCCCGGGCGCTCTTTCCCCCAGCGCGGGACTGAGCGGCGGCCACTCCCCGGGCGCGGGACCGAGCTGCGGCCCGGGGTGGTGGCGGTCGCCGGCGTGAACGGGTCAGGCGCCGACGTACGCCGCGAGGTGCTCGCCGGTGAGGGTGGAGCGGGCCGCGACGAGGTCGGCGGGCGTGCCCTCGAAGACGATCGCGCCGCCGTCGTGGCCCGCCCCGGGACCGAGGTCGATGATCCAGTCGGCGTGGGCCATGACCGCCTGGTGGTGTTCGACGACGATGACCGACTTGCCCGAGTCCACGAGCCGGTCGAGGAGGCCGAGGAGCTGCTCGACGTCGGCGAGGTGCAGCCCGGTGGTCGGCTCGTCGAGGACGTAGACGCCGCCCTTGTCGGCCATGTGCGTGGCCAGCTTGAGCCGCTGGCGCTCGCCGCCGGAGAGGGTGGTGAGCGGCTGTCCGAGGCTCAGATAGCCGAGCCCGACGTCGGCGAGCCGGGCGAGGACGCGCTGCGCGGCCGGGGTGTGGGCGTCGCCGGAGCCGAAGAACTCCTCCGCCTCGGTCACGGACATGGCGAGGACCTCGCTGATGTCCCGGCCCCCGAGGAGGTATTCGAGGACCGAGGGCTGGAACCGCTTCCCCTCGCAGTCCTCGCAGGTGGAGGAGACTCCGGCCATCATCCCGAGGTCGGTGTAGATGACGCCCGCGCCGTTGCAGGTGGGGCAGGCCCCTTCGGAGTTGGCGCTGAACAGCGCCGGCTTGACGCCGTTGGCCTTGGCGAAGGCCTTGCGGATCGGGTCGAGCAGCCCGGTGTAGGTGGCGGGGTTGCTGCGCCGTGAACCGCGGATCGCGCCCTGGTCGACGGAGATCACCTCCTCGCCGGCGGGGATCGATCCGTGCACGAGCGAGCTCTTGCCGGAGCCGGCGACGCCGGTGACGACGGTCAGCACCCCGAGCGGGATGTCGACGTCGACGTTCCTGAGGTTGTGGGTGGACGCGCCGCGGATCTCCAGGGCGCCGGTGGGCGTGCGCACCGAATCCTTGACGGCGGCCCGGTCGTCGAGGTGGCGGCCGGTGACGGTGCCGGCGGCCCGGAGCCCGTCCACGGTGCCCTCGAAGCAGACCGTGCCGCCCGCCGTTCCGGCGCCGGGGCCGAGGTCGACGACGTGGTCGGCGATCGCGATGGCCTCCGGCTTGTGCTCCACGACGAGCACCGTGTTGCCCTTGTCGCGCAGCTGGAGGAGCAGCTCGTTCATCCGCTGGATGTCGTGCGGGTGCAGGCCGATGGTGGGCTCGTCGAAGACGTACGTGACGTCGGTGAGCGAGGAGCCGAGGTGGCGGATCATCTTGACGCGCTGGGCCTCGCCGCCGGAGAGCGTGCCCGACGGCCGGTCCAGGGAGAGGTAGCCGAGGCCGATCTCCACGAACGAGTCGAGGGTCAGCTGGAGCGCGGTGAGCAGCGGCGCCACCGACGGCTCGTCGAGGCCGCGGACCCAGTCGGCGAGATCGCTGATCTGCATCGCGCAGGCGTCGGCGATGCCGACCCGCTTGATCTTCGAGGCCCTGGCGCCCTCGCTGAGCCGGGTGCCGTCGCAGTCGGGGCAGGTGGTGAACGTGACGGCCCGCTCGACGAACGCGCGGATGTGGGGCTGCATGCCCTCCTTGTCCTTGGCCAGGAAGGACTTCTGGATGCGCGGGATCAGGCCCTCGTAGGTCATGTTGATGCCGGCGATCTTCATCCGTTCCGGCTCGTGGTGGAGGAAGTTCTGCAGTTCCTTCTTGGTGTACCTGCGGATCGGCTTGTCCGGGTCGACGAGGCCGGACTCGGTGTACAGCCGGTAGTTCCAGCCGCCGGGGGTGTAGCCGGGGATGGTGAGCGCGCCCTCGGCGAGCGACTTGGAGTCGTCGTAGAGCTGGGTGAGGTCGATGTCGGAGACCGTGCCCCGGCCCTCGCAGCGCGGACACATGCCGCCGGTGCGCTCGAAGGTCGCCCGCTCGGTCTTCTTGCTCCCGCGCTCGACGGTGATCGCGCCGCTGGCGCGGACCGAGGGGACGTTGAAGGCGTAGGCGCTGGGCGGGCCGATGTGCGGCTTGCCGAGCCTGCTGAAGAGGATCCGCAGCATCGCGTTGGCGTCGGTGGCGGTGCCGACGGTGGAGCGGGGGTCGGCGCCGAGGCGCTGCTGGTCGACGATGATGGCGGTGGTCAGGCCGTCGAGGACGTCGACCTCGGGCCGGGAGAGGGTGGGCATGAAGCCCTGGACGAAGGCGCTGTACGTCTCGTTGATCAGCCGCTGCGACTCGGCGGCGATCGTGTCGAACACGAGGGAGCTCTTGCCCGAGCCGGAGACCCCGGTGAAGACCGTGAGCCGGCGCTTCGGGATCTCGATGCTCACGTCCTTGAGGTTGTTCTCGCGCGCGCCGTGCACACGGATCAGGTCGTGCCGGTCGGCGGCATGAGGTGCCGGCGCCCGCTTGTCCGCCCTCAGGGCCTTGCTCATCGTGTCTCCAGCGCTCGCGCGGTACGTGTCGGTGGTCCTCCGCGCCCGTGGCCGAGCCCGCCGGGCACGTGCGCGAAGGTCATGACCGTCACGCTAGCGGCGGCACGATGGCGACGCTTCTCGATTCCTGATCTCCTCCGGCGCCCACGTACCGCTCGGCGGCGAGGACGGCCTCGCGGGCGGTGCGCTCTCCCATCAGGACGCACAGGGTGTACGCCGTGTCCTCGAAGCGCCGGCGGGCCGACAGGTCGCACGGCCTGTCCAGCACGGTCCGCTCCTGCGCGCGGAAGTGCCGGAGCAGCCGGTCGACGGTGTTCCTGTCGGGCAGCAGCATGGCCGTCCTCCTGTCTCCTGAGTCGCTCCATACTCCCGGCCGCGGGCCACCCCCGCGAACCGTACGGACACGGTGGGTGACCGCACCGGTTCGGGACGGCCGCCGGAGTGCGGTTCCGCCGCCCATGGCGGAGGGTCGGAGACATGAACCCGAGCACGCTTTCGCGCGTCGTCGTCACGGGCGCCACCGGCAACGTGGGCACGAGCCTGGTGCGGGCGCTGTCCCGCGATCCGGACGTCGGCTCGGTCCTGGGTCTCGCGCGCCGCCGGCCCGGCCTGGAGCTTCCCGGGGTGGAGTGGGCCGAGCTGGACCTCTCCCGGGAGGGGGACGCGCCGCGGCTCGCGCAGTACGTGGCGGACGCGGACGCGGTGGTGCACCTGGCGTGGCGGTTCGGGCCGACGCACGACCCGGTGGCGACCTGGGAGACCAACGTCCTGGGCGCGGTCCGGGTCTTCGACGCGGTGGCGGCGGCGCGGGTGCCGGTGCTGGTGCACGCCTCCTCGGTGGGTGCGTACTCCCCCGGTCCCGAGGGCGGTGCGCCGGTGTCCGAGGCGTGGCCGACGCACGGCTGGCCGGGCGCCGCGTACACCCGGGAGAAGGCCTATCTGGAGCGGGTCCTGGACACCTTCGAGCGGGACCATCCACTGACCCGGGTGGTCCGGATGCGTCCGGCGTTCCTGTTCAAGGAGGAGTCGGCCAGCGGGCAGCGGCGGATCTTCGCGGGACGGTTCTTCCCCGGGCAGCTGGTGCGGCCCGATCTGCTGCCGCTGCTGCCGGAGTTCGACGGGCTGCGTTTCCAGGTCCTGCACACCGAGGACGCCGCGGACGCCTACCGGCGGGCGCTCCTGCGGGACGTCCGGGGTGCGTTCAACCTCGCCGCCGAGCCGGTGATCGACGCCGGGGTGCTGGGCGGGCTGCTGAAGGCCCGGCCGGTGAAGGTGCCCGCCGGGGCGGTACGGGGTGCCCTGTCGGCGGCCTGGCGGCTGCGGCTCGTCCCGGCCTCCCCGGGGCTGTTCGAGGCGATGCGGCACCTGCCCCTGCTCGCCACCGAGCGGGCCCGGCGGGAGCTGGGGTGGGAGCCGGCGTCGAGTTCGCTGGAGGCCCTGGAGGCCTTCCTGCGCGGGGTCCGCGCGGGCACGGGCGACGACACGGGCCCTCTCGCGGGGCACCGCATCGGCTGAGCGGCGACCGCGCGGACGACGCCGGGGGTGCGGCGCCGGGCCCGTGCGTCAGCTTCGCGCGGCGGTCCAGTCGACGAGGCGTATCCCGGCGCCCGCGGCCTCGCGGCCCCGGCAGTGGGCGCGGTGGCGGCGCAGGACGGCGTCGATGTCGAGGTGGCGGGCGAAGGCGGGGCGGGCGGCGAGGCGCCGGGCGTAGGCCCAGAGCGCGGGGTGTCCGGCGACCCGGTCCAGGGCGGCGGCGTCGAGGTGCCAGCGGTGGACGGTGTCGAGCTGGACGAGGGTGACGAAGACGTGCACGTCGGCGGCGGTCGGGGCGTCGCCGAGGACGTAGGGCCGGTCGGCGAGCCGGCGTTCCAGGGAGCCGAGGGCGGCGAGCAGCACGGTGAGGGGGTCGTGGTGCGCGGCCTCGCCGTCGAGTCCGAGCTCGCCGGCGTGCTGGGCGGCCCGGTTGACGCTCCGCTCGCAGAGGTCGGCGACGGCGTCCACGGCGTCGCGGTGCTCCTCGGGGAGCAGGTCGGGGCCGTCGCCGCGGAAGCGCAGGGCGAGGTCCCGCAGGATGTCGGGGACGTGGGTGCTGACGATCCGTCCGGTCCATCCGTCGCTGAGCACGGGTGCGGCGGCCGGCCCGGTGTAGAGGTGGGCGCTCGCCTCGTACAGCGGACGGAGCACGGCGTACCCGCCGTCGGGGGTGTCGGGGGTGCCGGGGAGCACGGTGAGCGGGAGGGTGTCGTCGAGTCCGAGCAGGCTGTGGGTGAGGGCGATGCTCAGACACCGGGGGTCGGACGGATCGACGTGGAGGCGGTAGCGGTGCGGGACGGCGTAGTGGCCGCTGCTCGCGTCGCGGCCGATCCGGCCGCGGAAGACGGGCGCGGCGGAGGCGGGCAGGAGCGAGGACGGGACGACGACGGACATGCTTCTCCCTCGGGGGTGCTCGGTGCCGGGTCGGGCGGGCGTGCGGTGGTCCGGGTCACGACGGTGTGACCCGGGCACGCGGGGCCCTGAGGCGGCAGGGGTACGGGAAGAGAAGACGGGCGGACCACGGCGGGCGCCCGGGGCCGGGCCTGGGGGTCAGGCCCGAGCGGACGGGGGCGCGTCCGGGCGGGAACGGCGACTCGCGGCGCTGCAGACCCGCAGCAGGTCGATGTGCCGGCGGGACGTGAGGGGCAGCGAGCGCGGGAGGGGCGCGGCGGGTGAGGTGTCCCTCCGGCCGGTGCGTCCCATGGTTCCCTACCTGTTCGCTCGGTTTCCCGTCCCTGAGTGTCCGGCGGGTCACGGGCGCCGTCAAGGGTGCGGTACGGCTCGTCCCGAGGACGTCGTACGGCTCGTCCCTCGGGGCGCCGTGCGGCTCGCTCCCGGTCGCGCGGTCCGGTCGCGCGGATCCGGTCGGGCCCGTGCGGAATAATGCGCGCATGCGCATTTCAGCCAGGGCCGACTACGCGGTGCGGGCCGCCCTCCAGCTCGCGGCGGCCGAGGACGCGGGGCCGCTGAAGGCCGAGGCCATCGCGGCGGACCAGGACATCTCGCACAAGTTCCTGGAGGGCATCCTCGGCGACATGCGCAGGGGCGGCCTGGTGCAGAGCCAGCGCGGCGGCAACGGCGGGTACTGGCTGGCGCGTCCGGCCGGGACGATCTCGGTCGCGGACGTCATCCGCTGCGTGGAAGGCCCCCTGGTCTCGGTGCGCGGGGAGCGCCCGCCGGATCTGTCGTACACGGGGCCCGCCGAGTCGCTGCTCACGCTCTGGATCGCGCTGCGGGCGAGCGTCCGGGGTGTCCTGGGCGTGTCCCTCGCGGAGCTCGCCGCGGCGCAGCTCCCGGCGGAGATCGTCGCGCTCGCGGACGACCCGGAGGCGTGGACCAACCCCTGACCGGAGGGGCAACACCCCGCCGCCTGCGCGAACCTGACGCCATCTCGCCGGTCGGTACGACCTTGTCCAGCCCGTGGACGCCCCTTGGGGCCGCCGGGTCGCCTCTGCCAGTATCCCTACTATTCCAGTGGGGATACTAGGGATCGGGTGAGGTGACGTGAGTACGCCGAGGAGATCGACGAAGAGAACCGCGATACGCACCGCCTCCGCGCGGGCCGGCCGACCCGTCGACCGGCCCGCGGACGACGAGATCTGGCCCCGCGTCACCCGCGAGCTGGCCGATGACCTCGCCGTCGACGCCCTCGCCCGGGACCGGGCCGGAAAGGCCCCCTTCGACGAGGTCGCGCGGCTCCAGGAGGCCGGGCTGCCCGCCCTCCTCACGGCACCGGGACCGACCCGCCGGGGCGCGGACTGGCGGGCCGCCTGCGCGGTGGTGCGGGAGATCTCCGCCGCCGACAGCTCGGTGGGCGAACTCCTCGCCCATCACTACGCGCTGTCCTGGAGCAGCAGCTTCTTCGGCCTCGCCGGCCAGGGCGCCGACGACGACTCCGTCCCCGCTCCCTCCCTCGGCGTCCGTGCGGCGGAGGAGCGCTGGCTGCTCGCCGGCGGCGTCGAACCGCCCCGCGCCGGCTCCGGGCCCGGCCTGGTGCTCACGCCCGCCGACGGCCCCGGCGGCGGCTGGATCCTCGACGGACGCCGCGCCTTCGCCTCCGGGGTCACGGTCGCCGACCGGCTCGTCGTCGGCGCCCGCCCCGGCGGCACCGGCGACCTGCTCGTCGTCCTCGTGGACCCGGCCCACCCGGGGGTCTTCACGGACGCCGGCCCCGAGCGGGTCGGTCAGCGTCTGGCCGGAGCCGGCACCGTCGCCTTCGAGCGCGTCCCGGTGGAGCCCGGGCAGGTCCTGGGAGTCCTCCCGCACGACGAGCACACCGTCGCGCCGTTCAGCACGCTCGCCCCACTCGCCCTGCGCCTGCTCCTCGTCCAGGTGGGGCTCGGCATCGCCGAGGGCGCCCTCGCCGAGGCCCGGGACATCAGCCGCGCCGGTCAGGCGGGCCCCGTCCGCGGCGACCACGCGGGAGGGCCGTCGGTCACGGACGGCGCCGCGCCGGCGGTCACGGGCGACGACCCGTACCTCCTCCTCGCCTACGGGGAACTGGCGACCGCCGCGCACGCCGCCGCCGCCGTGGTGGAGCGGGCCACGGACGCGCTCGTCCGGGGGCTGCGGGCCGAGTGGTCGCTCGGTCTGGAGGAGCGCGCCGACATCGCCGTCCTCGTGGCGGCGGCCGAGACCGTCACCGGCCGGGCGGCCGTCCACATCACCACCCGCGTCCTCGAACTCGTCGACGGCACGGCGGGCGACGACGCCCGGGGCGGCGGGCCGGGCTTCGACCGCTTCTGGCGCAACGCCCGCGCGCTGACCGCGCCCACGCAGGCGGCCCACCGGCTCCGGGACATCGGGGACCACTACCTCAACGGCACCCACGCCCGGCTCACGCTGCAGGCCTGAGGCCCCGCCCGGGGAACGGGCCGGAAGAACCGGCATGTCGGGACGTCCGGCCCTCTCGTCGAGCGGCCGTTGGGCCCAAGCTGGAGGGAGGAGGGCCGGCCGTCCGGCGGGCCCGTCACCGCACCGACGGAGGCAGCCTGATGAGTCGTGAGATCGTCGCAGGAGTGGACGGTTCCCCGGAGAGCCTCGCCGCGGCCGACTGGGCCGCGCGCGAGGCCCTGAACCGAGGCCTCCCGCTACGGCTCGCGCACGCGTGGCGCTGGGAACCGCTCGACCTCCCCCTCGTCCAGGACCCCGAGGAGCAGCAGCGCACGGCGTACGCCGTGGTGCGCGAGGCCGAGGCCACCATCGCCGAGCGCCATCCCGGTCTCGCGCTCACGGCCGAGGTGCTCCCCGACACCCCGGTCGCCGCGCTGCTCGGCACCGAGGAGCGGGCCGAGATGCTCGTCATCGGGTCGCGCGGCCACGGCGCCGTCGCCGGCTTCCTGCTCGGCTCGTACGGCCAGCAGATCATCGCCGGAGCCACCCGCCCCGTCGTCGCCGTGCGCTCCCGCGACGGCGAGGGGGCCGAACCGCCCGCCGGGTACGTGCTCGTGGGTCAGCACGGCAGCCCGGAGGACAGCGCCGCCGCGCTCGGCTTCGCCTTCGGGACCGCCGCCGCGCGCGGGGCCTCGGTGCGGGCCGTGCGCGCGTGGAGCCTGCCGCCGCTCTACGCCTACAGCCCGGCCTCGATGCGGCTCGCGGACGAGGCCGGCGGGCTCGTCCCGTACGAGGAGAAGGCGCTGCGCGAGGCGCTCGCGCCGTGGCGCGAGCGCTACCCCGACGTGCCGGTCGGCGAGCACGTCGAGCTGGGCAGCGCGGGTCAGGTGCTGCTCTCGGTCTCGGGCGGGGCCCAGCTCCTGGTGGTCGGCCGCAGGGCCCGGCGCGGGGCCGTCGGACCGCGGATCGGTTCCGTCGCGCACGCGGCGCTGCACCTCGCGCCCTGCCCGGTGGCGGTGATCCCCCAGGACTGAAAGGCTCGGACACGGGTTGACGCGCCGTGTTGACGAGGAGTGTCGGGACGGCGGAGCCCGGACAGTCTTACCGCCGTCGCCCCGGTGGCTCTCCCAGCGCCGGACCGTCCGGCGACCTCGGCGAGAGAGCGGAGCTCCATGCGGCACCACGACCGTCCCGGCCACTCCCCGGCGCCCCAGGGCCCGGCACACCCCGACCCGCTCGCGCCTCCCCCACCGGGGGCGGGCGGACGGCACCGCAGAGCGGGCGGGGCGGGGTGGCGGGGCCCGCACCGTCCCTCGTTCCGCACCGCCGTCCTGCTGGCCGGATCCGCGGCGGCGGTGCTCACGGTGGTCACCGGGATGTACGTGGCCACCCCCGCCACCGGCACCACGCGGGGCGCGACGCCGGCAGCGGCACCGGGCCGGGCCGCCGCGGGCAAGGCCGCGGGGTTCGTCCGGGACGTCGTCGAGCTGGCCAACGCGGAGCGGGAGAAGGCGGGTTGCGTCCCGCTCCGCTCCGAGGGACACCTGCGGGCGGCCGCCCAGGGACACGCCGACGACATGGCCGCCCGCGACTACTACGAGCACCACAGCCCGGACGGCCGGGACGCGGGCGACCGGATCAGCGGCGCCGGGTACGCGTGGTCGACCTGGGGGGAGAACATCCACCGGGGGCCGAGGACGCCGGAGCGGGCGATGGAGGACTGGATGAACTCCCCCGGCCACCGGGCGAACATCCTGAACTGTGCGTTCAGGGACATCGGCGTGGGCGTGACGCTCGCCGCCAACGGTCCCTGGTGGGTGCAGGACTTCGGCGCCCGACGCTGAGGGCCCCGGGGGTCAGGAGGCGGGGGCGGCCAGCTTCTGCACCCAGAGCCGGCCGTCGGGACCGGGCACCGACGCCACGCCGGTGTCCCGGTACCGGCAGTCCAGCATGTTCTCCTCGTGCATCGCCCCGTCCCGCCAGTCCTCGACGACGGTCTCCGGGTCGGCCGCGCCCCGTGCCAGGTTCTCGGCCCAGGCGCTCCAGTCGTATCCGGCGGCGGTGATCCGCGCGTCGGCGAAGTCGCCCTCGGGGCTGCTGTGCCCGTAGTAGCCCCGCGCGGCCATGTCCCGGGCGTAGGTGCGGGCCGCCGCGACGAGCCGGGGATCGGTGCGCAGCGGAGCGCATCCGGCCGCCTCCCGGAGCCGGTTGACGAGCGCGGTGACCCGCTCGCCCGGGTCCGCGGCGGGCGTCGGGCGCGGGGTGTGCCGGGGTGTCGGCGCGGCGGTCGTCGGCGCGGTGGCGGCGACGGTGACGGCCGGGGTCGGGGAGGCGGTGGCCGGTGCGGTCGTCACCGGGGGCGCGGCGACGGGCCGGTCGGGCCTGACCCGTGCCTCCGGGTGCGACGGTACGAGGAGGGCGGCCCCGCCCAGGACGGCGACGGCCGCGACCCCGGCGACGGACGCGCGCCGCAGCGGGGTCCACCGCCCTCCGTCGCCCGCCCCGGGGCGCGGCGCGTCGCCGGGCGGGGACGCCGGGTGCGGGGAGACGTGCGCGGTGGGCTCGACGGCCGGTCCCCCGGTGACCGGGGCGGCGACCACGAGGGGCGGGACGAGGCCGATGCCGACGAGGAGGCCCTCGACGGGGGCGAGGCCGCGGCGGCCGGACGCGCGGGAGGCGCAGTCGGCGCAGGCGCGCAGATGGCGGGCGATCCGCTTGCGCCAGAGCGGGGAGGGCCGGCCGTCCCAGGTCGCGACGGTCTCCGTCAGCGCGGGGCACGGCGGGAGGGCGTCCAGGGCACGGACCACGGAGCGGCCGGTGTCCAGGCGTTCCTTCATGCGCTGGACGCGGACGGCGGCGTGCTGCGGGGTGACGCCGAGGCCTTCGGCGAGCTCGGCGCGGGTGAGTTCGCCCGCTGCTTCCAGCCACCACAGGGCGAGGAGTTCGGCGTCGTCCTCGTCGAGCCAGCGCGTGGCGCGGGCCACGTCGCGGCGCTGCCCGGAGAGGCCGAGGCGGAGGATGGTGAGTTCGGTGAAGTCGCCGGCCGGGTCGGCGAGGTCCGCGGCCCGGTCGAGGCCGGGCAGGGGCGCCCGGCGGTGTTCGTGCCAGCGGCGGCGTATCCCGTTCATGGCGATGGCGACGAGCCAGGACCGGAAGCGGGAGGCGTCGCGGAGGCCGGTGAGGCCGTCGAGGGCGCGGACCATCGTCTCCTGGACGATGTCGTCCGTGTCGGCGTGGCCGTCGAGGGCCCGGCCGACGATGTTGTGGACGAGCGGGAGGTGGTCGCGGACCAGCGCTTCCCTGGCGTCGGCGTCACCCGCCCTGGCCGCCTCCACAAGCGCGGTGGTGCGTCGCTCGTCGCTGTGCATGGGTCTGCTCCCTCATCCCTGGTCCGAGTCCCCCGCATCGGGAGACCCGTGGGCACGGGAGGGATAACAGTTTCTCGCGGGTTCTGTCGAGCGGGCCGGACCCGACGCGAACGGTCGGACAGGCCCTAGACGGGTGGCGCCGTCGGCAGGGTGGGGACCGTGGCCCCGTTGCCCTCCCGGACGGCGGCCACGACGGCGTCGTGCAGGTCGCGGCTCTCCTCCTCCGATCCACACGGAACGGGACTGCCCGACATGGTGAACCAGTCGGATGCGCCGCTGTACTGCACGGCCACGCGTGCCTCGCGCTCGGCGAACGTCGTGTGCACGGTCAGATCGCCCGTGACGACGCCCGCCTCGTCGGTCAGCACCCCACCTCGCCCGGTGTAGACACCGGCGGTCGTCCAAGATGCCCAGCTCATCCATCCAGGTTCACACCCGGACGTGAGATGCGCCACTGACGGGACCGCCCCGGTCGGAGGGATTCCGGCCGGGGCGGTACGGGTCGCGTGCCGCCGCGGACGACGGCCGCGCGCCGGATCAGGCGAGGGACGCGACGGCCTCGTTGAACGTGGCGGACGGGCGCATCACGGCCGCGGCCTTGGCCGGGTCGGGCTGGTAGTAGCCGCCGATCTCGGCCGGGGAGCCCTGGACCGCGTTGAGCTCGTCGACGATCTTCTGCTCGTTCGCGGTGAGGGTCTCCGCGAACGGAGCGAAGGCCTTGGCCAGCTCCGCGTCCTCGGTCTGGGCGGCCAGCTCCTGGGCCCAGTAGAGGGCCAGGTAGAAGTGGCTGCCGCGGTTGTCGATGCCACCGAGGCGACGGGTCGGCGACTTGTCCTCGTTGAGGAAGGTGCCGGTGGCGCGGTCGAGGGTGTCGGCGAGGACCTGGGCGCGGGCGTTGCCCGTGCTGGTCGCGAGGTGCTCGAAGGACGCGGCCAGGGCGAAGAACTCGCCGAGGCTGTCCCAGCGGAGGTAGTTCTCCTTGACGAGCTGCTGGACGTGCTTCGGGGCGGAGCCGCCGGCGCCGGTCTCGAAGAGGCCGCCGCCCGCCATCAGCGGGACGACCGACAGCATCTTGGCGCTGGTGCCCAGCTCCAGGATCGGGAAGAGGTCGGTCAGGTAGTCACGGAGGACGTTGCCGGTGACCGAGATGGTGTCCTCGCCGCGGCGGATGCGCTCCAGGGAGAACTTCGTGGCCTCGACCGGGGACAGGATCTTGATGTCCAGGCCCTCGGTGTCGTGCTCCGGCAGGTACTGCTCGACCTTGGCGATGAGCCGCGCGTCGTGGGCGCGGTTCTCGTCCAGCCAGAAGACGGCCGGGGCGCCGGTGGCGCGGGCGCGGGTGACGGCGAGCTTGACCCAGTCCTGGATGGGCAGGTCCTTGGTCTGGCAGGCACGGAAGATGTCGCCCTCGGCGACCTCCTGCTCCAGGACGACGGCGCCCTCGGAGTCGACCAGGCGGACGGTGCCGGCCTGGGCCATCTCGAAGGTCTTGTCGTGGGAGCCGTACTCCTCGGCCTTCTGCGCCATGAGGCCGACGTTCGGGACGGAGCCCATGGTCGACGGGTCGAAGGCGCCGTGGGCGCGGCAGTCCTCGATGACCGCCTGGTACACGCCGGAGTAGCTGTGGTCCGGGAGGACGGCGAGGGTGTCGGCCTCCTGGCCGTCCGGGCCCCACATGTGGCCGGAGGTGCGGATCATGGCCGGCATCGAGGCGTCGACGATGACGTCGGACGGCACGTGCAGGTTGGTGATGCCCTTGTCGGAGTCGACCATCGCGAGGGCGGGACCCTCGGCGAGCTCGGCGTCGAAGGAGGCCTTGATCTCGGCGCCGTTCGGGAGGGCGTCGAGGCCGCCGAGGACCGTGCCGAGGCCGTCGTTCGGGGAGAGACCGGCGGCGGCGAGGGCCTCGCCGTACTTCGCGAAGGTGTTCGGGAAGAAGGCGCGCACGACGTGACCGAAGACGATCGGGTCGGAGACCTTCATCATCGTGGCCTTGAGGTGCACGGAGAAGAGCACGCCCTCGGCCTTGGCGCGGGTGACCTGCTCGCCGAGGAACGTGCGCAGGGCGGCGGCGCGCATGACGGCGGCGTCGACGACCTCGCCGGCGATGACCTTCAGCGGCGCACGGAGCTCGCTGACGGTGCCGTCGGCGGCGGTGAACTCGAAGCGGAGGGTGTCGTCCTTCGCGATGACGACGGACTTCTCCGTGGAGGCGAAGTCGTTCTCGCCCATCGTGGCGACGTTCGTCTTGGACTCGGGGGTCCAGGCGCCCATGCGGTGCGGGTGGGTCTTGGCGTAGTTCTTGACCGAGCCCGGCGCGCGGCGGTCGGAGTTGCCCTCGCGCAGGACCGGGTTGACGGCCGAGCCCTTGATCTTGTCGTAACGGGCGCGGACGTCCTTGTCCTGGTCCGTCTTCGGGTCGTCCGGGTAGTCCGGGAGGGCGTAGCCCTGCGCCTGGAGCTCGGCGATCGCGGCCTTGAGCTGCGGGATCGAAGCCGAGACGTTCGGCAGCTTGATGATGTTGGCGCCGGGCGTCTTGGCCAGGGCACCGAGCTCGGAGAGGGCGTCGGCGATGCGCTGGCCCTCCTCCAGGAACTCGGGGAAGACGGCGATGATGCGGCCCGCGAGGGAGATGTCACGCGTCTCGACCGTGACGCCGGCCTGCGAGGCATACGCCTGGATCACGGGCAGGAACGAGTACGTCGCCAGGGCAGGCGCCTCGTCAGTGTGGGTGTAGATGATGGTCGAGTCAGTCACCAGGTGCTCCGCTCCACGTCTGCGTATGCGAGATTGCTCGACATCAAGATATCTCGTGATCGCGGTCCTCGGTAAAGGGCCCCATGAGCTCGCCGTCCCCGGGGACTCCCGCGGCCTCGACGAAGGGCCCGCCGAGCCGGTACGGGGTGGGGCCGCCGTCCACGTCGACGCGGCGGAGCAGGGCGAGCAGGATCAGTCCGGCGGCGGCGACGACTCCGGCGGCGAGGGCCTGGCCGCAGCGGTGGGCGAGCCGGAGCTCGACCGGGTCGTACGGGGCGGTCGCGGGCAGCGCGAGGGTGCCGCCGAGCAGCCAGAGCCCGGCGCCGAGGCCGGCCAGGGCGAGGACGGCGAGCGGGACGGTCGCGGGGAGGCCCGGCAGGGCGGGTCCGCGGCGCGGGCCGGGGCGGACCTTGCCCCTGCGGGCGATCACGGCGAGGACGCCCGTGGTCACGGCGAGGGCGACGAGGGCGGCGGCGATGACGTCGCCGGGCCGGTGCTGCCCGGTCGCGATGGTGTACGCGCCGACGGCGGCGGCCCAGAGGGTGGCGGCGCCGACGGCGAGGGCCCGTGACCGGTAGGGGACGACGAGGACCAGGCCGAGGGCGATGCCGAGGGCCAGGGTGGTCTGGACGCTGGGGAAGCCGCTCGGGACGAGGGCGCCCGCGGTGTCGACGAGCCGGGGGCGGGGTGCGTAGCGCTGGAGGAGTCCGGTGACGGCGAGGGCGGTGACGACCCCTCCGGCGGCGGCGCCGGTGAGGGCGTACCGCTTGCGTATCAGGCCGACGGCGAGGAGGGCGACGCCGCCGAGGACCAGGGAGAGGGTGGTGAGCCCGGCGAGCGAGGGGTGTTCCCGGAGCACCGTGACGGCGGCGGGGTCGGCGCGGCGGCCGGTGACGGCGGCGTCGCCCCAGCGGCGGCCGGTCGCGGTGAGGACGAGTCCCGCGTAGACGACCGTGAGGACGAGGACGGCCCCGAGGCAGGCACGGCGGGTGCGGGTGCGGACCCGGGTGCTGAACGAGCCGGCGGCTTCGCCGGCCACGGCGGCGTACCACCAGGTGTCACGGGTCTTCGGCGGCCTCGGGGAGCCGCCGGCGCGGAGCCTGTCGTAGGAAGCCATGCCCCGATTCGAACCCACGCGCGGCCGTGGCGCCCGCTGGAGGCACCCGAACGACACGCCGGGCGGCGGGGCCCGGCCGGCCGGGCCCGGGCCGGGGCCCCGCCGGGCCGTGTGACGCCCGCGGGGTGCGGGCGGCCCGGCGCGGTTCCCGCCGCGCCTCAGCCGTCCTGGCGCGGGCGCTGGGACAGGGACAGGACGACGCGTCCGACGAGGAGCAGGCCCGGGGCGATCCCCGGGAACGCGGAACTCGCGCCGCGGGCGGCGAGCAGCACGGCGCTCGGGATCGCGAGATACCAGGACACGGTTCCCCCCCCGCCTCTCCGGCACGCCGCCGGAGGACGCGGCGATCATGCCACGGCGAGGTGCCGCGCGCGCTCGCGGCGGCGGGTGCCGTACAGGGTGAACGCCGTGTTCACGAGGGCGACATGACTGAGCGCCTGGGGCATGTTGCCGAGCTGGCGGCCGGCCACCGGGTCCCACTCCTCGGCGAGCAGCCCGACGTCGTTGCGGACGTCGAGGAGCCGCTCGAAGACGGTCCGGGCCTCGTCGGCGCGGCCGGTCATGGCGAGGGCGTCGGCGTACCAGAACGTGCAGGCGACGAAGCTGCCCTCGGTGCCGCCGAGGTCGTCGAGCTCGTGTGTGCCGCCGTCGCGGACGTCGCCGTACCGCCGCAGGAAGCCGTGGTCCGTGAGCCGGTCCATGGCCCGGACCGTGCCGAGGACGCGCGGGTCGGCGGCCGGGAGGAAGCCGAGCCGGGGGATCAGCAGGGCCGTGGCGTCGACCTGCCGGCTCCCGTAGTACTGGGTGAAGGAGCCCTGTTCCTCGCTCCACCCCCGGGCGCAGATCTCCGCGTGCAGTTCGGCGCGGAGCGCCTGCCAGCGGGCGAGCGAGCCGCGCAGTCCGGCGACGCGGGCGAGGCGGACGGCCCGGTCGGCGGCGACCCAGGCCATGACCTTGGAGTGGACGAAGTGGCGGCGCGGGCCCCGGACTTCCCAGATCCCCTCGTCGGGCTCCCGCCAGCGCTCGCCGAGGTACTCCAGGAGCGAGGCCACCAGCGCCCAGGCCGCGGGATCGAGGGAGACGCCGGCGCGCACGGCCGAGTAGACGGTGCTGAGCACCTCGCCGTAGACGTCGAGCTGGAACTGGCCGACGGCCGCGTTGCCGAATCTGACGGGACGTGAGTTCTCGTAGCCGGGCAGCCAGTCGGCGTTCGTCTCGGGGAGCCGTCGCTGGCCCTCGACCCCGTACAGCGGCTGGAGGTCGGCGGGGTCGCCCGCGACGGCGCGCAGCAGCCAGTCCGTCCAGGCCTGCGCCTCCCTGCGGTATCCGCCGCGGAGCAGACAGGAGAGGGTGAAGGTGGAGTCGCGCAGCCAGCAGAAGCGGTAGTCCCAGTTGCGGCCGCCGCCGATGGCCTCGGGGAGGGAGGTGGTGGCGGCGGCGACGATGCCGCCGGAGGGGGCGTAGGTGAGGGCCTTGAGGGTGAGGAGCGAGCGGATCACGGCCGGGCGTTCGGGTCCTTCGTAGCGGAGGGTGGCGGCCCAGTCGCTCCAGAAGGCGAGGGTGCGGTCGAGGGCGGCGGCGAGGTCGGCGGGTGACGCGGGCGGCGGGGCGGGGGCGTGCGAGGGGCTCCAGCCGAGGACGAAGGCGACCCGCAGGCCGGCCGTGACGGTGAACTCGCAGCTCGTGCGGTCCGGGGTGACGTCCAGTTCGACGCCGGGCCCGCAGGAGAGGTGGGCGGCGTCGGGTCCGGCGACGGAGACGACGGTGCGCCGGTCCGTCGAGCGGGTCCAGGGGACGATGCTGCCGTGGTGGAAGCGGACCCTCAACTCCCCCCGGACGGCGACCCGTCCGGCGATCCCCTCGACGACGCGGACGATCCTCGGACCGCTCTCGCCCGGGCGGCGCGGCGGCATGAAGTCGGTGACCCGGACGCTGCCGGAGAGGGTCTCCCACAGGGTGTCGAGGACGAGCGTGTCGCCCCGGTAACTCCTGCGCGCACAGCGCCCCTTGCCGACTGGGGCGAGGATCCAGCGGCCGTGGTCCCGGTCCCCGAGGAGGGCGGCCAGACAGGCGGGCGAGTCGAAGCGGGGCGCGCACCACCAGTCGACGGACCCGTCGGTCCCCACGAGCGCGGCGGTCTCCAGGTCACCGACGAGGGCGTAGTCCTCAATTCGCCCTGCCATGACGGGATTGTATTCCCGTCGGAGCGCGCGCGCAGAAGTCGACGGAAAGGACGGCCTTCATCCCTTCACGGACGACCGCATATTCTTCCGCAATTCTTGACGTCATCACCCCGGGCGCAGGATTCTGAACGGACGATGAGCAGCGATTCGCACCCCCTGCGGCGGTCGACCGACCGGACGCCCCGTTCCGGCACCCGGACGGTGACCCTCGTCCTGACCGTCCGCCCCGGTGACGGGCAACCGGGAGCGGCGCTCGGCCTTCTCCTCGACCAGGTGCCGGCGAGCGTGCGGGAGGTCGTGCTGATCGGCGGCCCCGCCGGGCGGGGCGCCGCCCGCGAGGGGATCGACGTGCGGCGGCTCGGGGACTGGGACTTCACGCGGGGCGACATCCCGCACGCGGCACTGCTCGCGGCGACCGGGGACCTGGTGGTCCTGATGAACGCCGACGGGAGCATGTCACCGCACGAGATCCCGCATTACCTGCATTACCTGGAAAGCGGTTACGACTTCGTGAAGGGCTCGCGTTTCATCGCGGGCGGCGATTACGCCGACTATCCGCTGTCGCGGCGCCTCGGGCACCGCGCCCTGCTGCGGGTCGCCCGCCGTCTCTACGGTCAGCACCTCACGGATCTCTGGTACGGATTCTGCGCGTTCCGGCGGCCCTTCGTGGACCTGCTCGACCTGCGGGAGGACGGCGTCGAGCTCGGTGCCGAACTCGTCACGCACGCGCTGCACTACGGGCTGCGCGTGGCCGAGGTGCCGAGCCTCGAACTGCCGCGCCGTCACGGCCCGCCACACCCCCGCACGGTCCGCGACGGCGCCCGCATCCTCGGCACGCTCCTCCACGAGCGGCCGCACAACGCCCTCTCGCGCCTCGCGCACGGCCCCTTCCGCGGTTCCCGCACCCCTTCCGGTTGACGAACCCAGTCAAAGGGTGCTAACGGTAGGAGAAGCAACATTTCAGGACAAACCAGACCCTGAGCGCACACCCTCGGCAGGGTCGGTTGACGGAAGAGGCTCGTCGTGACCTCACATCCCCTCAGCCGAACGCCGGTGGCACCCGTTCCGCACCCGTTGCGACGCGTGACCGACTGGCCCCTCGCCGCTGCCCGGCGCCGCTCGCTCTGCCGTCCCCCGCAGCCCCCGACCGCCCACCCGGCCCGCCGGGCCTCCGACCGGATCGGCCTCGGCACCGCCCCGCCGCCCCGGAGCCGGGCGTGCAGGCCGCGCGGCACCCCGCGCCGGCGGCGGGCCCGTACGACCCACACGCGCACCGCGCGCCGAGGGCGCGGCTCGGGCCGATCGTCCGGCTCGTCCTGTTCACCCGGTTCACCCGGTTCACCCGGTTCACCAGGCTCGTCCGGCGCGGCTGACGGGAGCGCCCGCCGCACCCCGGTGCCCGCCCTGACCCCCCGCGCGACCGTGCGCCCCGCGCGCCGCGCCTTCCCCCGAGGAGGCGAGGCGTGATGGCCGCCGCACGCACCCACGCACCGCTCCCCCGCCGGCTCGTCCGCCCGCCGGTGGAACTGGAACTCCTGATCCCCGCGTTCAACGAGCGGCGCCGGCTGCCGTCCACCGTGGCCGCCACCGTCGACTACCTGACGACGAGGCCCTGGTCGTCGGCGGTCGTCGTCGTCGACAACAACAGCGCCGACGGCACGCTCGACGTCCTCCGGCGCTTCGCCGACTCCCCCGTACCCGTCCATGCCATCGGCTGCAGCGACCAGGGCAAGGGCGCGGCGGTGCGGCGCGGGATCGAGACCTCGTCGGCCCGGTTCGTCGGCTTCGCCGACGCCGACAACGCCACCCCCGTCGACACCCTGGACCGGGTCATGCGACTGCTCCGGGCCGGCCACGGCGCCGTCATCGCCTCCCGCCACGCGCCCGGCGCGCACCTCGACGTGGAACAGCCGTTCCTGCGGCGCGGCGGCGGCCTGCTCTTCCGGACGCTCGCGCACCTGTCGCTGCCCGGAGTGGCCGACACCCAGTGCGGCTTCAAGTTCTTCCCCGGCCCGCTGGCCCGGGCCGTCGTGCGGGACTGCCGCATCGACGGCTTCGCCTTCGACGTCGAACTGCTCGCCCGGGTCGTACGGGCCGGGCGGGACGTCGTGGAGGTGCCGGTGGTCTGGCACGACGTGCCCGGCTCGACGTTCTCGGCACGGCGCGACGGACTGCGCTCGATGGCCGACCTGCTGCGGATCTCGCTGGCCCGGTGATCGCCGTGACCGCACTCGAAGGGCTCGCCCGCACCGACCTCGCCTTCCTCAACTGGCGCGACCCCTCCCACCCGGAGGCGGGCGGGGCCGAGGCGTACTGCTGGGAGATCGCCCGGCGGTTCGCGGCGGCCGGCGCCCACGTCACCCTCTTCTCCTCGCGCCACCCCGGCTCGCGGGCGTGGGAGTACCGCGACGGCATCCGCGTCGTCCGCGGGGGCGGCACCTTCGGCGTGTACGGGGCGGCCGCGGCCCATCTGCTGCGGAACCGTCACGCGTACGACGCCGTGGTCGACTTCCAGAACGGGATCCCGTTCTTCTCCCCGCTCTTCACCCCCCGGTGGACCGCCGACATCTGCGTCATCCACCACGTCCACCAGCAGCAGTTCGACACCCGGTTCCACTGGCCCCTGAACTCCGTGGGGCGGGTCCTGGAGAAGCAGGTCAGCCGCCGGGTCTACCGGGGGCGGCCGGTGGTGGTCGTCTCGCCCTCCACCCGCGAGGGCACCCGCAGGGAACTCGGCTTCGGCAATCCGATCCACATCGTCCCCAACGGGCGTCCGGGCCCCGCGCCCGCCGCCCCGGCCGGGCACCGCTCCGAGCTGCCCGCGCTGACCGTGGTCAGCCGGCTCGTCCCGCAGAAGCGGGTCGACCTGATCCTCCGGGCCGTGCCCGCGCTGCTGCGCCGCCGACCCGAGCTGCGGGTGGACGTCTGCGGGGACGGACCGGAGGCGGAGCGACTGCGGAAGCTCGCCGCCGAACTCGGGGTGGGCGCGGCCGTCGTGTTCCACGGACACGTGAGCGACGAGCGCCGGCAGGAGCTGTTCCACCACGGGTGGCTGACGGTCGTGCCCTCCGTCGCCGAGGGCTGGGGACTCGCCGTCATCGAGGCGAACACCGTCGGCACCCCCGCGCTCGCCTTCGACGTGCCGGGGCTGCGGGACGCGATCAGGCCCGGTGTCAACGGCTGGCTGCTCGACCCCGGGGCCGACCTCGCGGACGGCGTGGCCGCCGCGCTCGACGCGCAGTCCACGCCCGAGGCGCGGCGCCTGACCGCGCTCCGCTGCCGGGCCTGGGCCGACGCCTTCTCCTGGGACGCCAGCGCCGAACGCCTCGCCCAGGTCGTCCTGGAGGACCTGCAGCGCATCCACCGCCACCGGCGCTCCCGGCGCCGCGCGAGCGACCTCTCGGTGCTCACCCGCTTCACCTCCGCCGACCCCGACGCGACCGAACGGGCGGTGCGGCGCTCCCTGCGCGAGACCGACGTCTGGAAGCGCGACGGCGAGGCCTTCCGGCTGCTCCTCCACGGCTGCGACGAGGTGCGGGCGCTGACCGCCCTGCGGCGGCTCGACGTCGCCGAGGCCGACGTCTCCCTGGCGAACGGCCACGACGTCCTGCTCGGTACGGCGGAGCCCGGTGACGGATCCGCCACGGGGCAGGCCCCGGGGAGGCGGCCGTGAAGGCCGCCGGCTCCGTCGCCTCCCGGCCCGCCGTACCCCAGGACGAGGTCACGGCGGTACACGGCGCACGCTGGATCGGCACGGCCGTGGTCGTGGTCGGCGCGCTGAACTACGCGTACTCCCTGGTCCTCACCCGGCTCCTCGACGTCGCCGGATACGCCACCTTCGCCGCCGGTCAGGGGCTCATCGTGTGCACCGCCGCGGTGGCCGTGGTGACCGTTCCCTGGATGCTCGCGCAGGCCCTGGCCCGCGCCCGCTCGGACGCCGAGCGGGGCGAGGCGGTCCGCTTCGCCGTGGTCACGGCGTTCGCCGGCGGCACCGTCGCCGCGATCGTGGTGGCCGCCGTGTCCCTGGAGTTCGCGAGCGCCGCGACGACGCTGGTCATCGCGGGCGGCACCATGGCCGTGTACGTCACCCGGGTCAGCGCGGGCTGGCTCCAGGGCACCGAACGGCTGCGGACCCTCGCCGTCCTCACCGCCCTGGAGGCCGCACTCAAGTTCGGCGTGGGGCTGTTCTTCGTCACGGCGCTCGGCATGGGCGAGACGGGCGCCCTCGCGGCCTTCGGGATCGCCGTCCTGCCGTACGTCTTCTTCCGGCCCCGTCGGATCCCCGGCGTCCCGCGCCGCCCCTGGCGGGCCGTGAGCGCCGACCGGCAGCTGTGGCGGCGGGCCATGGGCGTCGCCTCGCTCCAGGGCGTGGTCGCGATGCTCGCCGCCGTGGACATCGTGCTCGTCGCGATGCTGCCCACCGACCGTGCGGCGGCCGCCAGTTACCAGGCGGCCGTGATGCTGGGGCGGGTGCCGCTCTTCCTCGCCGGGGCCGTCTCCATCGCCTTCCTGCCCGCGCTGTCACGGCGGCGGGCGGGCGACCCTCTGACCGCGAGCGCCCTGCGGATGTACCTCACGGTGGCACTGCCGCTGACCGTGGTGGCCGCGACGGCGCCCGGCGCGGTGCTCGGCGTGATCTTCCCGCCGGGTTACTCGATGGTCGCCACCCTGATGGCCTGCACGGCCGCCTCGGGCCTGGCGCTCGGCGCGCTCGCCCTGCTCGTGACCTTCGCGCAGGCGGTCAACGACTACGCCTGCCTGCGGACCCTCCTCGCCGGTCTCACCGTGTACGTGACGGCCCTGGTGACCGGCTGGGCCGTCGGCGGGGTGCTCGGCATGGCGGTCGGCGGGCTGTGCGGGACGGTCACCGCGCTGGTGCTGCTCGCCGTCCGGCACGCCCGGCGGCACGGCTTCGGGACGGCGGAACGCCCCTTCGGCCGGGTGGTGCTGCCCGTGCTCGCGCTGGCCGCCGCGATGGCCCTGCTCCGGCCGTACGCCCACGCCTGGTTCGCCGCCGCCGTGGTCGTGACGGCCGTCGCCCTGTGGCGCTTCTTCGGACGGCGCGGCTCGCCCGTCGGGGCGGCCGAGGCCGATTCCGGTACGGCTGCCGCGGCCCCGGACACCGCCACCGTCTCCGGCCTCGACCGGCCCGGGACACCGGCGGGGGAGGCACGGCCGACGGAACGGGCCGCGGCCCACGACGAGCGGGGCGCGCCGCTGCTCGTCGACGCCGTGTGGCGGGGCCGGGTCCGGCCCGCCGACGACGAGGAGCTGCGCGACGCGCTGGCCGCGGCCCGGCGCAACCAGGTCGAGGGCCGGCTGGCCCGCGCGTATCCCCGGCAGCTCGCGGCGACGCTCGACGAGGTGAAGAGCGCGACCGGGCTGTTCCGGCGGAACCTGGTGGAGTCCACGGACCGGCTGCGGACGGCGGGCATCCCCACCGTCCTGATCAAGGCGGACCTCGCGGGCGACTACGTGTACGGCAACTTCGACCTGGTGGTGCCGCCGGGACGGCTGCGGGCGGCGCAGTCCGCGCTCGACGGCTGGTACGCGCACCGCACGACGTACTGGCTGGAACGCACCAGCAAGGTGCTCCTGGAGCCCCCGGACGGCCCGGCGGCGCACCTGCACGGCTCGGTCTCCTGGTTCGGCGTGCCGGTGGTGCCGAACGAGCGGCTCTTCGCGCGCGCCGAGCGGCCCGTCCACGCCGCCGGCGAGGCCGACGGATACGCCTGGCTGACGCCCTGCCCGTCGGACCGCCTGCGGATCTGGCTGGCGCACGCCCTCTTCCAGAACCTCACTCTGGACCTCTCCGAACTCCTCGCGCTGCGGCCGCTGCTGCGCCCCGAGGTGATCGCGGAGGCCTTCCGCGAGGCCGCCCGCGAAGGCTGGAGCGCGGGCGGCCGCGCGACCCTGGCCGTCGCCGTCGCGGCGATGGCGCGGCTCGACCGGGGCGAGTGCGTCCCGCTGCCGCTGCCGCTGCCCGTCGGGACCTCGCTCCGGGCCGGGGCCGAGCACTCCGGGCACCTCCTCGGCGCGGGCCGGGTCCGGGCCGCGACCCGTGAGGCGTCCCTGCGCGTCCCCCTGGTGATGACCAAGAAGCTGAGGGGGCGGGTGCCATGACGAACACCCGGGGCCCTCTGCTCGTCGCGGTGTCGGGACCGGACGGCGCGGGCAAGTCCTCGCTGGTCCGCCGGCTCTCCACGCTGCTCCGCGAGCGCGGGGTCACCGTCGTCACCACCCACAGCTACGGCTGCTTCCTGTGCCGCCGGTTCCCGGTCCCGCCCCGCGCGAGCGAGACGGACGGACCGGGCGGGGACGAGTGGGCACGGCGCGCCTCGGATCCCGAGCGCCGGGGATCCCGGCTGCGCCGTGCCCACGCGTTCCTGGACGCGGGCGAGCTCACCGCCCGGATCACCACGGCCCGGCTGCTCGCGCGAGCGCGGGCGCGCAGGCGCGGGCGCGCCGCGCCGGCGGTGGTCGTGACCGACCGGGGGCCGCTGGACGGCCTGGTGAAGTTCGACCTGCCGGCTTCCTCCGGGGCGGCGGCCGTCTTCCGCCGGATCGCCGACGGCTACGGCCTGACGCTGCTGATGGAGACCGGCCCCGAGACGCTGCGCGGCCGGGGCTGGGAGGAGATCGCGGGACCCCCCACCGTGTGGTGGGCCCGCTACCGGAGCTGGTCGCGGCGGCTTCCGGGGATCGAGCGGCTCGACGGCGAGCGCGCCCCGTCCCTGGTGGCGGCCACGGCCCTGGAACGGATCCTCGACGGGGTCCGGGAGCGGGACCGGGCGGCAACCGTGCAGCCGCCCGGCCCCGCGGACGACCGGCGGCATGTGGTGCTGTCGATCTACGACGACGCGGACAACCCCGCCTACCGGGGCGGCGGGGCGCTCGTGATCGGGAAGGTGGCGCGACGGCTGTCGGCGGACTTCCGGGTGACGGTGGTGACGGCGGGCCGGCGCGGCGCCACCGAGGACCGGGACGGCGTCCGGTACGTCCGGCTGCCGGTGGGCCGGGCCGGGCCGCGCGCCGGGCAGCTGCTGTTCCTCGCCGCGCTGCCGTTCGTGGCCCGCCGGATCCCGCACGACCTGTGGCTGGAGAGCTTCACTCCCCCGTTCTCGACGAGCTTCCTGCCCCTGGCGACCGCCGCGCCCGTGGTCGGAATCGACCAAGGGCGCAGCGCGGAGGCGCTGTGGCACCGCTACCACCTGCCGTTCTTCCTGGTCGAGCGCCTCGGGCTGCGCTGCTACCGGCACCTCGTCGCACTGAATGCCGCGGACGGATCCTCGCTCCGGAGGCTGAGCCCCCGCGCCGCCGTCCAGGTCATCCCCAACGGGGTGGAACAGCGGGGCCTCGACGAGACCCTGCTCGGGGCCGGGCAGTTCATCCTCTTCCTGGGCCGGATCGACACCTGGGTCAAGGGCCTCGACCTGCTGCTCGACGCCTACGACCGGGCCCGGCCCCCGCTCGACCTGCTGCTCGCGGGCAGCGGCACCCCCGCCGAGGAGCGCCGTCTCGCCGCGCTCGTCGCGGCGCGCGGCGGCGGCCCGCGGTCCCGGATCCACTGGGTGGGCTTCGCCGAGGAGGAGCGCAAGCGTCAGCTGCTGCGCGACAGCGCCTTCCTGGTGATGCCCTCGCGGCACGAGACCTTCGGCCTGGTGGCCCTGGAGGGCATGTCGTACGGCAAGCCCGTCCTGCACTTCGACCTGCCCGCGCTGCGCTGGATGCGCGACGGCGGAGACGTGGCGGTGCGGCCCTTCGACGTGGCGGCGCTCGGGGCGCGCATGACCGAGCTGGCCACGGACACCGCTCTCCGCCGCCGCCTCGGCCACCGTGCCGGGATCGCGGCACGGCACTACACGTGGGACGAGATGACGGGCCGCTACCTGGCCCTGGCCCACCGGCTTCTGGACGCGCCCGCCGCCGCACGGCGGCCGAGGAGGAGGGGAACGTCATGGCAGACGACCCGCTGACCGGTTTCGTCCGCACCGTCGTCGGCTCCGGCGTCCCGATGCTCGTGCTCTCGCCGCACCTGGACGACGCCGTCCTGTCCTGCGGCGCGCTGCTCGGCTGGGCGGGCCGGCGGGCTCCGGTGACGGTCGCCTCGCTGTTCACGGAGGCCGCACCGCCGCCGTACACCCTCTCCGCCCGGCAGTACCTGAGGCAGACCGGCGCCGTGGACGCGGAGGAGCTGTTCGCCGAGCGGCGCGCGGAGGACCTCGCGGTCCTGGAGGCGCTGGGCGTCGTCCCGCACCACGCGGGCCTGGTCGACGGGCTGTTCCGGCGACTGCCGGCGCCCCGTCCCGGCACGGCGCGGCTGGCCCGGCTGCTGCCCGAGCTGGCGCACGTGTATCCGACGTACCGGCTGCATCTGGCCCGGGGGCGGGTCTCCGCGCGCGACGCCGGGACCCTGCGCGCGGTCGGGGAGGCCATCGAGGCGCTGCTGCCCGCCCGCTCCGGCGGCCTGGTCCTCGCGCCCCTGGGGGTCGGCGGGCACGCCGACCACGTCCTGGTCCGCACCGCCGCCGAGCGGAGCGGTCGCCGGGTCGTTTACTACAGCGACTTCCCGTACAACCAGAACGCGCCCGCCGACGCCGAGTTCACCCGTCGGCACCGTCTGGTGGCCCGCGCCTGGGAGCGGGGCCTCGACAGGAAGGCGGAGCTGGTCCGGGGCTACCGGACCCAGGCCGACGCGCTGTTCCCCGGGGGCCGCGTGCCGCGCGCGCCCGAGGTGTACCTGCTGCCCGCCGCGGGCGCCGAGACCGCGCCCCGGAGCGCCGGCCGGCTGCCCGGGACCAGGGCCCGGACCGCCGGGGGTGTGCCGTGACCCTCCCGCACACCGCCGCCCCGTCCGCCGGTACCGCGCCGACGGCCCCGCCGTCCGCGCGCCTGCGGCACGGCACGGTCCCCACCTGGGTGTACGCGGCTCTGACGGCGCTGCTCACGGTGGTGCTGCGTCTGGTGGAGTCCAGCCGGGCCGGAGACGTGTTCATCGACGAGCCGATCTACCGGCGTCTCGGCGACAGCGCCGCCGCGGGCGGCTTCCCCCGCACCGACGAGGGGCTGTTCTTCCTGCACCCGCCCGGCTACTTCTACGTCGAGGCGGGCTGGACGAAGCTCGTCGGGGAGCACACGGACATCATCGCGGGCGTGCACTCCTCCCGGGTGCTCAACGCCCTGCTCGCGGGCGTCACGGCGGCCCTGATCGTCTTCCTGGTCGCCCGGGTGCGGTCACGCGGTGCGGGCGCGGTCGCCGGGCTGGTGTTCGCCCTGGACCAGTTCTGCATCCGGCAGAACGACCGGGTGCTCCTGGAGACCGCCACGATGATGTGGGTCCTCGCCGGGTACCTGGTCCTGGTGGGTCTCGCCCGCCCCGAACCGCCGGGCCGGCCCCGCGCACGGGCCCTGCTCGCCGGACTCCTCCTCGGCGTCGCGGTCCTGACGAAGGACCACGCCGCTCTGATCACCGTGCTCCCGCTGCTCGCCGCGCTGCTCCTCGGCTGGGGGCCGCCCCGGCGCCTGGTGGCGCTGACGCTGTCGGTGACGGCGCTCTCGTACGCCGTGTACGTGGCCCTCGTCGCCGGCTTCGGGCACTTCGACGAGTTCTGGGAGGCGAAGACCTCCGGAGTGCGGCGGCTCCTCGGGGTGGTGCAGGAGACCGGCTTCAACGCGGCGGGCACGCCCTCGCTCTCGGGCCGGCTCCTCGACGAACTCCCGGACTACGCCACCACGTACCTGCTGCTCGCGCTCACTCCGGTGGCCCTGGTGCTGCTCTGGCGGCGCAAGGAGCCCGTGTACCGGCTCCTCACGCTCTTCCACGCCTCCGCGATCGTCACCCTCGGATACGCCCTGGGCATCGGGACGCTGGAGGAGCAGGCCCTGTACCTGCTGTTCGTACCGAACCTGGTGGCCCTCGCGGTGACCGTACCGGTGCCGTCCCGGCACCGGCGCGGGCTGCGCCTCGTGGCGGCCGGCGCCCTGCTGGCCGTGCTGGCCACGCCCGCCGCCGTGTACGCCCAGAACCGCTGGACACCCGACGACGGCCTGCAGCGCCTGCGCGGGTACATGCTCGCGCACGTCCCGGCGGGCAGCGGCATCGTCACGGTCGACGGCCAGCGCACCCAGGGGGTGACGACCTGGGTGTTCGAGGACACGTACCGGCTCGGTCACTGGATGACACCCGGCGAACGCACCGCCGCCGGAGCCGGCTACCTGATCGTGCCGTGGCGCGTCATCGAGCAGGGATACGGCCGTGCCTCCCTCGCCGAGGTGCGGCGGCTGACGGACGGGCTGCGGCCCGTGGTCGCCTATCACGGGCCCACCTACGGCACCCTCGCCCTCTACCGGCTGCCGTCGCCGCTGCCCGGCCCCGACCTCACCCGCCTCGCCGTGTCCGGCTCCGGCCTCCCGGGGCCGCTGCTCCCGGCGGAGGTGCCCGATGCGCCACGGTGAGCGCCGGCCGCGCGTCCTGCTCCTGACCAGCAGTCCGCTGGACGGGTCGGAGGGCTGCGACGTGCGGCTGGCCGCCGACGTCCTGGGGGCGCTGCCCGGCGTGGACTTCGTGTGGTTCAGCCAGTGGCCGAAGGGCCGGCAGGCCCCGCCGGCACGAGGCAGGCCGGTCCGCATCCTCTCCCGGGACGGCGTGCCGCACGTCCCCGAGCGGCTCCAGGCGGCCTGTGCCGGGGCGCTGTTCGCCCGCCGGGTCGACCTCGTCCACGCCTTCCTGACCGTCGGCCGCACCTTCCCGGCCTACTCGCGGCTGCGCCCGCTGCTCCTCGGGGGGCGCCCGGTGCTCCACACCGTGCCCGGGGTGATGGACCACCGCTACCTCCGGCGCACCCGTCCGCTCGGCACGACGGTCGCCCTGTCCGAGTCGATGGCCCGTCGGCTGCGGGCCGCCGGCCTCGGCGACGTCCGGGTCGTGCCGCCCATGATCGGTCTCGACGAGTGGCCGTACCTGCCGCGCCCCGAGGGGATCCCCACGGTCCTCTTCGCCGGGCACCACGATCCGCACGGCGGGGCCGAAACCGCAATCGAGGCGGCGGCCGAGGCCCATCGCGAGGGAGCCAGGTTCCGTCTCGTGCTCGCGATGCGGGGGCGGCCGGGACAGGACGCCGGGGCCCTCGACGAGGCGCTGCGGGAACGGGCCGGCGCGGCGGGGCTGCCCGACGTCGAGGTGCGCGGGTACGTCGACGACATGCACGCCCTGCTGGCCTCCGTCCAGGTGCTGCTGTTCCCGCCGGCGGTGCTCGGCGGGAAGGCGGACATCCCGCTCACCGTGCTCCAGGCGCTGGCCTCGGGGCGGCCGTCGATCCTCAGCGACCTGCCCCAGTTCGCGGACTTCGGCCATGCCGTGCTGCGCGCCCCGGCGGGCGACGGGCGCCGCACCGGGCAGCAGCTGGCCTGGCTGCTCGGCCAGCCGCGGTCCTGGGAGATGCTGGCGGAGCGGGGACGCGCCCTGGTCGAGGAGCACTTCGGGCCTGAGCCCTTCGCCGCCCGGTACGCGGCGCTCTACCGGGAGTTGCTGCCATGACGGCGCCGTGGTGGACGGGGGGCCGGGGCGTGCCCGGCACGCTCGTGGCGCTCGCGGTGGTCCTGCTGCTCGGGGGCGCGCTCGGAGGGCCGGGGCGCGAGGACCCGCGCCCGGAACCGTACTGGTACGGCACGCTCCAGACCGATCAGGACCGCGCGCTCACCGAGTACGAGCACGGCATCCGGGTCGCCCACCTGCAGATCGACTGGGGCAGGCTCGAACCGGAGCAAGGGGTGTACGACGAGGCGTACGCGCGCGAGGTACGGGACCGGCTCGGCGCCTTCCGGGACGCGGGACTGCTCGTGGAGGCGGGGCTCGGGCTCAACCATCCGCCGTCCTGGCTGCCGGACGCCTATCCGGAGTCGGTCTGGGTGAACCAGTTCGGCGAGCGGTCATCGAGCACCCCGAACATCGTGTTCAGCGAGCCGGTGCGGGAGCAGGTCGCCGACTACGTGCGCGCGGTGGACCGGCTGATCGGCCTCGACGCCTTCTGGGCCGTCCGCGTCGGCGTGAACGAGAGCGGCGAGTTCGCCTATCCCACGCCGCTGTCCGAGAGCGGAGGACCGGCCGAGTTCTGGGCGTACGACAGCCACGCCCAGGCCGAGTCGCCGTTCCCCGGGTGGCGGCCCGGTGAGCGCACCTACCACGGGCGGCCGTTCACCCGGGAGGACGTGCGCCGCTGGTACGACTGGTACGCGGGCGCCCTCGCCGGGGCCGTGAACTGGCAGCTCGACCTGTACTCCTCCCTCGGGTACGGGGGCCGGCTCAAGGTCCTGGTGCCCGGCTCCGGGTTCTACCCGTCCGACCTGCGGGCCGCCGTCGACGCCCGGCTGACCGGCTCTCCGTCGATCCGGCTCGTCGGGCGCGCCGCGGGCTTCTTCCTGACGCTCGGGCTGATCGAGCACCGGGACTCGGTACGGATCGTGACGACCGCCCTGGTGGACGGCACGGGCACTCCCGTGGACAACGGCTGCGCGCCCGGCGACGCCCGCGTCGACGTGTCGTCACCGGACGACGGGGCGGTGCGCGACTGGTCCTCGGCGCGCTGGGTGGCGGCGGTGGCCCGGAGCGCGGGCTTCGACCGGCTGGCCGGGGAGAGCGCGGGGCCCCAGGTCGCCCCGTACCACGACGGGGTGACGGAGACGGCGTACCGGCAGATGGCGTCCTGCGGCCTGGAGGGCATGATGTGGGCCTTCGACCGGAACCTCTACGACGGGACGCCCGGTTCCTCCCTCGACGCGTACGCGGAGACGATACGGCGTCACCCCTGAGCCGGCGGGGGCCCACCGTCCGGCCGGCGGGCGGTGAGCAGCAGGACGCCCGTGTCCCCGTACTCGGGCAGGGTGAGGTCCTTCGCGAGCCGGGTGATCCGCAGGCCGGTGGTGCGGGGGACGAACACGGCGCGCAGGGCGGGCTCGTCCACGGGGCAGGCGGGCCAGACCGGTCCGGTGCCGATCCGGTAGCTGGGCATGCGTTCCATGAAGGCGGCGAGGAGCGTGCCGCCGGGGCGCACGGCCCGGACGAAGGCGGCGCAGAGGGCGGTGAACTCGTCGAAGTCCTCGGTGACGCTCTCGGCGACGAAGTTCATCGAGGCGAGGTCGTAGGTGCCGGGCACGAGGTCGTCCGCCGTGCCGCGGACGACCCGCACCCCGCGGAGCGCCTCGGCGGGGCTTTCCGGGAGCGCGGGGTCGAGGGAGCGGCAGAGGGCGTAGAAGGGCCGCCAGCTGTCGTCGACGCCGTGGGTGAGCTGTCCGCGCAGATAGCGCACGCTGGCGGCGCTGGGTTCGACGGCGTCGACGGCGCGGCTCGCGGCCCCGGCGAGCATCAGCGGGTACAGGTTGGGGCCGGCGCCGAGTTCCAGGGTCCGGGCGAGGCCGGCGGGCGCGAGGCGGCGGTAGACGGCGGCGTGGTGCCGGATCACGCCGATGTCGCAGGGGTGGAGCCTGCGGTAGTTCTCGGCGAGGTAGTCGTCGACGGGCCAGGCGTTCCAGTCGGCGTCCCGGTTGCGGCGGACCCGGTCCGTCGGTTCCGGGCCCGGCGGGGGCGGGCCGGGCGGGGGCGGGGGCGTCACTCGGCCGCCGGCCTTCCCGCGGTGACGGTACGGGTGGATCCGGCGGGCTGCAGGGTGAAGCGCGCGGCGAGTTCCGTGAGTGCGGCGCACAGCTGCTCGATCTCCTCGTCGGTGTTGGCTGCGGTGATCTGGATGCGGAAGCCGACCCGGTCGCGCGGGACGAGCGGGTAGGACGCGAGCGTGACGTAGATGCCGTGCTCCCAGAGGAAGGCGGCGACGGCGTCGAGGTCCGCGGGGTCGCCGAGCGGGATCTCGACGATCGGCAGGCCGTCCGTGTTGGGGGTGGCGATGCCGAGGCCGCGCACGCGGGCGAGGACGCGGGCCGTCATCCGGTACAGCCGTGCCCTGATCTCGTCGCCGCGCTCGTCGTTGAGGTCGAGTCCGGCGAGGGCGGTGGCGAGCGAGGCGGTCGGCGAGGGGCCCGAGTACAGATAGGGGGCCGCCGCCACCTTGAGGTGGTCCTTGAGCCAGCTCGGTACGGCGAGGAAGGCGAGGAGCGAGGAGAAGGCCTTGGAGAAGCCGCCGACGAGGACCAGGTTGTCGTAGGTCTCGCCGAGATGGCGGACGATGCTGTTGCCGCGCGAGCCGTACGGGCTGCTCTCCCCGGCCCGGCGCTCCCCGATGACGCCGAAGCCGTGGGCGTCGTCGACGTACAGCAGGGCGCCGTTCTCCCGGCAGATCCGTGCCAGGACCGGCAGGTCGGGGAAGTTGCCGGTCATGCTGTTGACGCCGTCCATGCACACGAGCCGTCCGGCGTCGGCGGGCGCGCCGCGCAGCAGCGCCGCCAGCTCGTCCGGCCGGTCGGCGCGGAAGCGGTGGATCTCCGCGCCCTGGCCGCGTGCGCCGACGCAGCCGTCGTACACGGTGCGGTGGGCCTGCGCCTCGACGAAGACCTGTCCGGTGCCGGCGAGGAGCGGGATGACGGACTGGTGGATGAGGGTGATGGTGGGCAGCAGCAGGGTGTCGGGGGCGCCGAGGAGTTCGGTGAGCCGCTCCTCGATGCGGGGGTACAGCCGGGGGCTTCCGATGAGCCTGGACCAGCTGGGGTGGGTGCCCCACCGCCGTACCTCGGGCTCGATGGCGTCGATGATCGCCGGTTCGAGGTCGAAGCCGAGGTAGTTGCAGGAGGCGAAGTCCACCAGCCAGTCGTCGCCGACGCGGATGCGGCGGCCCTCCACCTCGTCGATGACGGCGTCGCACATCAGGGTGTTGCGCTGGAGGTGCTCCAGGTCCCGCCAGCGCGACTCGCGCGGCGCCCGGACGGTGGGGGCCGGCGGCGGCGCGGGGCCCGAGAGCCGGGAGGCGCGCGCGGCGGACCCGGCGCCGCGACGCTCGACGGCACGGCCGGCGGCCGGGGCCCGGTGCAGATAGGACTCGGCCTGGTGGGCGGTCATGGGGCGGGCGAAGAGATAGCCCTGCCCGTACCGGCAGCCCATCTCGGCGAGCAGCGCCAGCTGTTCCTCGTGCTCGATGCCCTCGGCGACGACCTGGAGGCCGAGGACGTCGGCGATGCGCACGATGCCCTCCACGAGGGCCACCTGCTGCGGGTCGGTGGTGATGTCGTCGATGAACGACTTGTCGACCTTGAGGACGTCGATGGGGAACTCACGGAGGTAGCTCAGCGAGGAGAACCCGGTGCCGAAGTCGTCGATGGCGATGCCGACGCCCAGGTCCTTGAGGGCGGCCATCGTGGTCCTGATCTGGGCGTCCTTGCGCATGAGGACGGTCTCGGTGAGCTCCAGGACGAGGGAGCCGGGCGCGAGCCCGGAGGAGTGGAGGGCGCGGCGCACCTCGTCGAGGAACCCGGGGTCGCGGAACTGCCGCGCGGAGACGTTCACGTTGGCCCGCAGCGGGGTGGCGCGCGGGTGGGCCCGCTGCCAGCGGGCGATGTCGAGCGCCGCGTGTTCGAGGACCCAGGCGCCCAGCGGCATGATGTGGCCGCTCTCCTCGGCGAGGGTGATGAACTGGTCGGGCGGCACCATGCCGCGGCGGGCGTGCGGCCAGCGGATGAGCGCTTCGAGACCGGCCGGGGCGCCGCCGTCCACCTCGACGATGGGCTGGTAGCGCAGGGCGAAGGAGTGGTCGGCGATGGCGGTGTCCATGCCCGCCTGGAGTTCGTGGCGGGCGACGAGCCGGGAGTGCAGCTCCGGGTGGAAGAGCCGCCACCGCTTCTTTCCCGCGGCCTTCGCCGCGTAGAGGGCCAGGTCGGCGTGGCCGAGGAGCTCCTCCGCGTGGGCGCTGTCGAGCACGGTCGCGATGCCGACGCTGGTGGACACGGAGACGGCGCCGTCGGTCAGGTGGAACGGCTGGCTGAGGGTGTGCACGATCTCGGCCGCGAGGGCCTCGGCGTCCCGGGGCTCGCGCGCGCCCTCGATGAGGACGGCGAACTCGTCGCCGCCGAGCCGGGCGGCGGTGTCGGTGAGCCGCAGGACCGAGGTGAGGCGGCGGGCGACGGCGACGAGGAGTTCGTCGCCGACGGAGTGCCCCATCGTGTCGTTGACGACCTTGAAGTCGTCGAGGTCGACGAAGAGCATGCAGGTCAGGGTGGACTCGCGGCGGCCGCGGAGCAGCGCACGCTCGATCCGTTCGAGGAGCAGGACCCGGTTGGGCAGTCCGGTGAGGGAGTCGTGGAAGGCCCGGTGGGTCAGCTCCCGTTCCAGCTTCCGCTGCTCGGTCACGTCCCGCAGGGTGAGGACGAGGCCGTGGACGGTGTGCTCGTCGCGCAGGTTGCTGCACCGGACCTCGACCTCCAGCTCGTCGGCGCCGCCGTGCAGCAGCTTCCAGTCGTCCCGGGCGTCGGCCGCGCCGCGGGCGCGCGCGTCGGCGACGAGGCGCAGGGCGCTCGCCGTGTCGGAGGGGGCGAGGAGGTCGGTGAGCGGGGTGCCGGGCAGCAGGGAGCGGCCGAACATGGTCTCGGCGGAGGGGCTCGCGTACCGGATGGTGTCGTCGTCGTCGACGATCAGGATGACGTCCGAGGTGTTGTGCACGAGGGTACGGAAGTAGGCCTCGCTGGTGCGGCGGTTGACCTCCTCGCTCAGCCCGAAGCGTTCGAGGGCCAGGGCCGCCTGGGAGGCGAGGGACTGGGCGGGGCCGGAGATCTCCGCGAGCTTCTTCTCCTCTCCCGCGAAGAGCAGCACGCCGAGCACCGGTTCGCCGCCGGCGGGGGCCTGGAGCTCCAGGGGGCAGAGCAGCGCGTGGGTCTCGGGCGTGATCTCGGCGGCGACGGACGGGTCGAGCCGGGTCAGCGGAAGGAGCCGGGCGCCCTCCGCGACGAGCTCGGACCAGGAGGTCCCGCGGGGCCGGATCAGTTCGTCGGTGCGGCAGCTCCAGGGGTGTTCGGCGGTGGCCACGGCGGTGAGGCCGCCCCGGCGGTCCCGGGTCATCAGGAGCACGCGGTGCGAGGTGCCGGGGCCGAAGAGGGTCGCGGAGGCCGTCTCGACGGCTCCCGCGACCTCGCGGGGGCTGAGGGCGGCGACGAGGGAGGCGGAGGCGACCCGGAGGCTGCGCTCGCGGGCCTCGGCCTTGCCGTGGTCGTTCATCATGCCCCAGAGCCGTGCGAGGACCAGCAGGAACATCAGCGCCGAGAAGATCGCGATGACGGCGATGTCCTTGCTCTCGTCGTGGCGCAGGGACTGGAGGAGCAGCAGGCCCGGGGCGACCAGGGAGGCGCCGGCGAGCAGCGCGAGCCGCCGCTCGGCGACGCGCCGGGTCGGTTCGGGGGCGCGCTCGGTGAGGCCGGTCATGGACGGGTGGAGCGCGGCGAGGCCCCAGGCGGTGAAGAACACCACCCAGCCGAGGTCCCAGGGCGTGCCGACCTGCCAGGTGCCCTTCAGCTGGAGGATGCCGTAGATGACGTCGGACGCGAGGATGCCGCAGGTGCCGATGGTGAGGAGCTGGACGGACCGGGAGCGCAGCCCGCCGGGCACCAGGAGCCGCGCCAGCATCGCGAGCATCAGCACGTCGCCGAGCGGGTAGGCGATGGAGATGGCCTTCTCGGTCCAGGTCATCTCCTCGCTCCTGGCGAGCGGGTTGATCAGGTTGACCCAGCAGAGCAGCGCGAGGCCCGAGGTGAGGATCAGCGCGTCGAGCACGACGGCGAGGTCCCGGCCCACCGCCCGGTAGCGGATGAACCCGAACAGGCCGACCGCGAACAGCGGATAGGTGACGAGGTAGAGGGCGTCGGCGACGGACGGGAAGGGCCGGGTCTGGCCGAAGAAGGCCTCCAGGGCGTTGTAGGCGGTGTCGCCGCCGACGAAGGCGAGGTTGGCCGCCGCGAGGACCAGCCAGGGCCAGCGCCGGGAGGGCCGGTGCAGGCGCACGCCGACCAGGATGGCGATGACGCCGCTGAGCCCGATGAGCGCCCACAGGGTGGTGTGGCGGGCGGGGAGCTCCAGGTACGCGACGGTCAGCAGGGTCACGATCAGGAGGTACACGAGGGTCCAGGCGCGCAGTGCCCGTGACGCGGTGGGCTGCCGGTTCGTCCGGCTCAGCGACATCGTCCACCGCCCCCTTGCCGGGTCGGACGCCGTGCGCCCTGGTCGCGGATAGGGACCCCGTACGGTGTCCATTCTCGGGGGCGCCCGGCACCGCTGCATCTCGGCGCCGGCCGGACTCAGGACGAGGCGCGCACCACGAGTTCGGTGGGGAGCATCCGGCGGGGCTGTTCGTCCGGGTCGCTCGGGGCGGCGATCTCCTGGAGGAGGAGACGCGCCATGGTGCGGCCCATCTCCTCGATGGGCTGGCGCACGCTCGTCAGGGGCGGGTCCATGTGGCGGGCGACGGCCGAGTCGTCGACGCCGACGAGGGCCACGTCCTCGGGGACGCGGCGGCCCGCCTCGCGCAGCACGCTCCGGGCACCGGCCGCCATGACGTCGGAGGCCGCGAAGACGGCGTCCAGGTCGGGGCGGCGGTCCAGCAGTTCCCGCATGGCGCGCCGGCCGCCGTCCTCGGTGAAGTCCCCGGTGGCGACGAGCGTCTCGTCGGGGGTGAGTCCGGCCTCCGTCAGGCCCTCCCGGTAGCCGTCGAGGCGGCAGCGGGCCACGTACATGTCGAGGGGGCCGGTGACGGTGGCGATCGTCCGGCGGCCGCGGGCGGCGAGGTGGGCGACGGCGGTCCGGCCCGCGCCGGTGTTGTCGGAGTCGACGAAGGCGACGCTCTCGGCCTCGGTGCGCCGGCCGTTGAGGACGGCGGGCAGGCCGAGGGCCCGGACCTGGTCGGGCAGCGGGTCGTCGCCGTGCACGGAGACGAGCAGGACGCCGTCGACGCGCTGCGCGGCGAGGTACTGCTCGAAGCGCTGCCGCTCCTGTTCGCTGCGGATGAGGGTGAGGAGCAGCTGCTTGTCGGCGTCGGCGAGCTCGGTGCTGACCCCGCGGATGATGTCGAGGAAGTACGGCTCCGCGAAGAGGCGCGCCTCGGTCTCGGGGATCACCAGGGCCACGGCGTCGGTACGGCTGCCGGCGAGGGCGCGGGCGGCCCGGTTGGGGACGTAGCCGAGTTCGGCAACGGCCCGCTCGACGGCGGCCTTGGCCTGTTCGCTCACCTTCGGGGAGCCGTTGATGACCCGGGAGACGGTGCCGCGGCCGACTCCGGCCCGCGCCGCGACCTCCTCGAGGGTGGGCCTGCCGGTCTGTCGCCCGCTCGCCGCCATGTGCCGCTTCTCCCCTCGGGCCGCCGCCCCGCCTGCGTGTGCACGCGAACCTATCAGGCGGGACGGCGGGCCCCCGGGGCCGCCGGAGCCGGGCTCAGGGGGCGGTCGGGGAGAGTTCGGCCATGGCGCCCCAGCCCTGCTGCGGGACCTCGACGTTGATGATCTCGGGGGTGGTGGCGATGGCGCCGGCCATGGCGGCGAGCCCGGCCGTGAAGTGCGGGGAGGCGACGTGCGCGGCGCCGGCCTCGGCGTCGGCGAAGGCCTCCAGGAGGACGAAGACGTTCGGGTCGTCGACGCTGCGGGACCAGTCGAAGAAGAGGTTGCCGGGTTCCGCGCGGGTGGCGCGGGTGAAGTCGTCGACCAGGTCGAGCCAGCGGTCGGCCTGGTCGGGGCGGGCGGTGAACCGAACGGCGATGAAGATCATGGGTCAAGACTGCGGGGCGTCGGCGGCCCCGGCCAGCCGGGCCGGTCAGGATTCCGGCAGGGCCGGAAACTCCGGTACGGCCCGCGCGAGCGCGACCCGGATGTCGCCCTGCCGCCGGGCGAAGTCCGCGGTGGGCAGGGAGACGGACAGGGCGTGCACGATGCCGTCACCGCGCTCGGGCAGGGCGACGGCGAGACAGGTGTACGCGAGGTCGGCCTCGCCGACGGACACGGCGAAGCCCTGGCCGCGCACCCGGTCCACCTCGGCCTCGAACCGCTCGCCGCTGGTGATCGTCCGCTCGGTGAAGCGGGCCATGCCGTGCTCCGCGAGGTAGCGGCGGCGCAGGGGGCGCGGCAGCGCGGCGAGCAGCGCCTTGCCGTGGGCGGTCGCGTGGGCGCGGGCCTCGGGGCCGGGGGTGAAGGGGTGGTCCGCGTCGGTCACGGGGGCGGTGGTGTCGACGACGGTGATCAGGCCGTCGCGGTAGGCGGTGTGGTAGGCCTCGGCGCCGGTGGCCCGCCGGAGCCGTCCGAGGAGGTCGCCGGTCCCGGTGCCGAGCCCGTGGTGGCGCTGGTGGGAGCGGTGCAGGGCGGGGACGCGGGGCCCGGGCGCGTACCCTTCGGCGGTCCGGACGAGGTAGCCGCGGGCGAGCAGGGGTCCGGTCAGGTGGTAGACGGTCGAGAGGGCGCAGCCGAGCCGCCGGGCGAGCGCCTTCGCCCCGACGGGCCGGTCGGCGTCGGCGACGGCGTCGAGCACGGCGAGGGCCCGGTCGACGGACTGGGGCCCGGGGGTGACGGACATCGCCCCACCCTACGCGGGGCGGGGCCCGGCCCCGGGTCCGTGCCGGGCCGGGCACCCGGCGCGCACCGTCTGTGTCCGGTTCGCCCCGCTCCGTATCTCCGCAGGTCAAACCACCCTTATGTGCATAAGACACTCTTTCGGCGTACCGTCGTGTGGTTCCCCTTTCCTCGACGCCCCGGGAGAGCGTGTGCCCCGCTCCAGGACCGACCTTGACCCGACGCCCCGCGAGGGGCGCCGTCCACGGCTCCGGACGGCGGCGATCGCTACGGGTGTGGTCGCCGTCGCCGCGGGCGGCCTGTACGTGGCGGGGCTGCTCGCCACCGGGGACGACATATCCGCCGGCACCCGGGTCGACGGCGTCGACATCGGCGGCATGAGCCGCGCGGAGGCCGAGGCGAAGCTGACGGCCGCGGCCCCCGCGTCCTGGAAGGCGCCGATACCCGTGAAGGTCGGCGACCGCGCCGCCACCGTGGACCCGGCCGCCGCCGGTCTGACCGTGGACGTGGCGAAGACCGCCGACGAGGCGGCCGACCCGTCCCGGGACCCCTTCACCGTCATCGGACGGCTCTTCTCCTCCGGCGAGCGCGAGGTCCGCCCCGTCCTCGCGTACGACGAGGGCAAGACCCGTGCCGCGGTGGCCGAGCTGGCGCGGCAGAACGACCGCACGGTCCGCGAGGGGTCCGTCGCCTTCCGCGAGGGCCGGGCCGTCGCGACCCAGCCGGTGACGGGCCGGGCGCTGGACACGGGACGGGCCGCCGAGAACCTGCGCGCCGCCTACCCGGCCGGCACCGGCGCCGCCGCGGTGACGCTCCCGGTCTCGGTGACGGAGCCGAAGCTGCCCGTCGGCGAGGTGAACCGGTTCCTCGACGCGTACGCGAAGCCCGCCGTCTCCGGCCCGGTGACGCTGACCGCCGGCAACCAGCGGGTGCGGATCTCCGCCGCCACCCTCGGCGACCACCTCACCGTGAAGAACGACGGCGGCCGTCTCTCCGCTTCCCTCGACGAGGACGCGCTGCTGCGCGACCCGGACGTGGCCCGCCCGCTCGCCGCGCTGACGGGCGCGCCGACGGAGGCGAGCCTCGGGGTGCGCGACGGCAAGGTCGTCGTGGAGTCGGAGGGCCGGCCGGGCCACGAGGTGACCGCCAAGGCCCTCGGCGACGCCGTGCGTCCGCTGCTGACCAGGTCCGGCGACGCGGCCCGCACGGCTCCGGTGGCCACCACGGTCACCGAGCCCGAGCTGACCTCCGGCTCCCTGGCCCGACTGGGCATCAAGGAGCAGATGTCGACGTTCACCGTGAACTTCCCCACCGCTCCGTACCGGACGACCAACATCGGCCGGGCCGCCGAGCTGATCAACGGCTCGCTGGTGCGGCCCGGCGAGGTGTGGAGCTTCAACGAGACCGTCGGCGAGCGGACCCCGGACAACGGCTTCGTCGACGGCACGATGATCCTCGACGGCCAGTACCGCTCGGCGCCCGGCGGCGGCGTGTCGGCCATGGCCACCACCGTCTACAACGCCATGTTCTTCGCGGGCGTGCAGCCCGTCGAGCACGGCGCGCACTCCTTCTACATCGAGCGCTACCCGGCGGGCCGCGAGGCCACCGTCGCCTGGGGCTCGCTCGACCTGAAGTTCCGCAACGACACGGGCAAGCCGATCTACATCAAGGCGAGCGCCACGGACTCCTCGGTGACCGTGAGCTTCCTCGGCACCAAGAAGTACGACTCGGTGGAGGCGGTGGCCGGTCCGCGCACCCACCTCACGCAGCCCACCAAGCGCGAGGGCACCGGCGAGGCCTGTGTGCCGCAGCCGCCCCTGGAGGGCTTCGACATCTCGGTGGACCGGGTCTTCAAGAACGGCGGCACCGAGGTCAAGCGCGAGACGTACAAGACGCACTACACCCCGCGCGACGAGGTGACCTGCAAGCCGGTCGACAAGGACGCGGGGCAGGACCGCGCCCAGGACACCGGGCAGGGCGGCGACCGCCGCTGACGGAAGGGTGTCTTCCCGTACGGCCGGGGCATGTCTTCGGAGCGCGGCCCGCCGTCCCCTCCGACGGGCCGCCCCGCACCTCCCCGGACCGTCGGAGGCACCCCTTGGCACAGTTCGGCGACCCCTTCGGACGACTCCTCGGCGAGGCCGCGCGCGCGGGCACGTACCCGGGGGCCACCTGGGCCGTGGGCGACGCCCGCACGACCCTCTCGTCGGGGGCCGTCGGGCTCCTCGACCCCGCGCGCCCGGCCGAACCGGCCCGCCACGACACCCTGTTCGACGTCGCGAGCCTCACCAAGATCCTCGCGGTCTGGGCGGTCGTCGGCACGCTCGTCGACTCCGGGAAGCTCGATCTCACCGCCCCGCTCGGCTCGTACTGGCCGGAGGCCGCCGGCCGGCCCCTCGCCGGCGTCACGGCGCACCACCTCCTCACCCACACCGCCGGCCTGCCGCTGCGGGCCAACCTCCGGCACCTGTACGGCTCCGATCCGCAGGACGTCCGTGACGGCGTCCTCGCCGAGCGGCTCCGGCACCGGCCCGGGGAGGCCGTCGCGTACACCGACCGGGCGGCGCTGGTCCTCGGCTACCTCGCCGAGCACCTCAGCCGCCGGCCGCTCCCCCGGCTCGCCGTGGAGCGGATCTGGACGCCGCTGGCCATGACCGACACCCGGTACGGTCCGCTGCCCGCCGGGCTCACGGAGCGTTGCGCGCCCACCGAGTACGACGAGGAGAGCGGGGCGCCGCTCCGGGGCACCGTCCACGACTTCTCGGCCCGGCTCCTCGGGGGCGCCTGCGGGATCGCGGGGGTCTTCACCACCACCGCGGACATCGGCCTGTTCCTGCGCCATCTGCTCGACCCGGTGCCCGGCACCTTCTCCGCCGAGTGGACCGCCGCCTCGCTGCGGGTCCACACCGGCCGGCTCGTCCCGCCGCGCGGCCTGTTCTGGCATCCGGCGCCGGGCACCGCACCCGCGGAGGACGTCTGGGCGCACTTCGGCTTCACGGGCACGGCCCTGTGGGTGTCGCCCACGCGGGGCCGCTGGGCCGTCCTGCTCACCAACCGGCTCCGCCTCACCCGCGACCCCGGCCCGCTGGCCCGGGTGAGGGACACCTTCCGGACCCTCGCCTTCCGCTGACCGGCACGCGGAGTCCGGGTGCCGGTCCGGCCCCGGCCGCTCCCGGCGTCCCCGAGGGGCCGAGAGGGCCGGGCTCGGTGAACCCCCTACGTGTCGCCGAAAGGCTGGGCCGCCAGGGCCTTCAGGCCCTCCAGGCACTCGTCGACCCGCTTGGCCAGGTCGTGCCGGCGCGCCAGCTCCAGGCACGACTCCCAGGTCTCCCGGGCCGCGTCCCGTTCCCCGAAGTGGTGGTGGGCGCGCGCCGTGAAGACCAGGCAGTCGGCCGTACCGCCCTGGTCGTCCATCCGGCGCCGGATGGCGAGCGCCTCCGCCAGCGACTCGAACGCCGCGTCGCGCTCCCCGAGGAGGCGCAGCACGTCGCCGTAGTTGGTGAGCGCGGTGGCCAGGAACACCCCGTGGCCCGTGCCCCTGACCAGCTCGATGACCCGGCGGTAGTCCACGGCCGCGAGGTCCGGCTCGCCGCGCATCTTGTGGACGTCCGCGATCCTGCTGAGGAGGAGCGCCTCGCCGCGGGCGTTCCGGGTCGCGCGGTACAGATCGCGGGAGCGCTCGGCGTGGACGAGCGCCTGGTCGGCGTCCCCGATCTGCAGGTACACCGCCGACATGTTGCCCAGGATGGACGCCTGGGCCGTGAGGTCCGCGCGCTCGGTGAAGAGGCCGAGGGCGATCCGCAGGTGTTCCAGGCAGGCCTCGTTCCGGAAGGCCATGCCGTGGGCGACGGCCGTGCGCCGGTGCAGCCAGGCCTGCCCGAGCCGGTCGCCGTGGCGCCGCGCGACGTCCATGGCCTGCTCCAGGCAGGCGTCCCACTCCCCCGTCCACCAGTGCGTGCTCGCGTGGCCGAAGAGGCCGACGGCGATCCGCCAGGCGATGTCGGAGCGGCCGAGCTCCGCGGCGCGGGTGAGGGCGTCCCGGACGGCCGGCAGCTCCCGCGCGGTCCACCGGATCGCCTCGTCGTCGTCGGCGAACTCGGGCAGCACCAGGTGCCGCACGGCGTCCCCGGAGAGCGGGGGCGGGGACTGCGTCTCGCGGGTGGCCGCCTGGGTCGCGGCGCCCAGGGCGGCGGCGTACCAGGAGAGCAGCCGGACGAGGGCGGCGGTGCGCTCCTGCTCGGTGTCCTCCTCGTCCCGCTGCGCCGCGTACTCGCCGAGCAGGTCGTGCAGCCGGTAGCGGTCGGGCTCCGGGTTGAGGACGAGGTGGGCGTCGGCGAGGACGTCGAGGACGGCGGCCGCGCGGGCCTCCGTCACGTCGAGGAGCGCCGCGGCGGACTGCGGGGTGACGGCGTGCGCCGACCACACCCGGCCCAGCAGCCGGAAGGCCCGTGCGGCCTCGCGCTCCAGGGGCTGGTCGCTGTCCCGGATGGCGACGTAGCTCATGGCGAAGGTGCGCCGGACGTCGAAGTGGCCCATGGCGAGGGTGTCGAGCCGGCCCCGGTGCGGGGTGAGCCGTTTCGCCAGGAGCGCGAGCGGCCAGGAGGGCCGGGAGGCCAGTCGGCCGCCGACGATGCGCAGGGCGAGCGGCAGGCCCCCGCAGGCGGCCATGATGTCGGCCAGCGCCTCGGGTTCGCTCCGGACGCGGGCGGGCCCGGCGAGCGTGGCGAGCAGCGCGCGCTGGTCGGACTCGGGCAGCGGGGAGAGCGGCACCGTGGCGGAGCCCGGCAGGTCGGCGAGCAGCTGGCGGCTGGTGATCAGCGCGGCGCTGTCGCCCGCGGCGGGCAGCAGCGGGGCGACGTGGGCGGCGTTGCGCGCGTTGTCGAGGACCAGGAGGACCCGGCGTTCGGCGAGCGCCGACCTGAGGAGGAGGGCCCGGTCGTCGGTGTCCTCGGGCAGGGTGTCCTGGTGGACGCCGAGGTCGGACAGGAAGCGGGCGAGCAGTTCGTGGGCCGTGCGCGCCCCGCCCACGCAGTAGCCGCGCAGGTCGGCGTAGAGGGCGCCGTCGGGGAAGGCCTCGCGCACCCGGTGCGCGACGTGCACCGCGAGGGCGGTCTTGCCGACGCCTCCCATGCCGGAGATGACGACGGCCCGCGCGGGGCGCGTGCCCCGGTCGCGCCCCGTACCGTCGCGCCCCGTACCGGCGTGCCCCATGCCGGCGTGCCCCATGCCGTCGTGCCCCATGCCGGCATGCGCCGTGGCGTCGTGCGCGGTGCCGTCGTGCGCCGTACCGTCGTGCGCGGTGCCGTCGCGCCCCGTGCCGGCGTGCCCCGTGGCGTCGTGCGCCGTACCGGCGCGCCCCGTGCCGTCGTGCGCCGTACCGTCGTGCGCGGTGCCGGCGCGCCCCGTACCGGCGTGCCCCGTGCCGGCGCCCGACCCGGCGTCCCCGCTCCCCGCCCCGAGCAGGGCCCGCACGGTCGCCACCTCGGCCTCGCGGCCCGTGAAGGCGTCGCCCTCGCAGGGCAGTTGGAAGGGCGGGCGGACCGCGGCGGGCCGGGGGCGGGGGCGCGGGGCCGGTTCCCCCGCGAGCACCTCCTCGTAGGCCGCCCGGACGGCGGATCCGGGTTCCGTGCCGAGTTCCTCGACCAGGTTCCGGCGCAGCCGGTGATAGACGGAGAAGGCCTCGGCCTGGCGGCCCGAGCGGTGCAGGGCGAGCATCAGCCGCCGGTGGAAGCCCTCCCGCAGCGGGTGCTCGCCCGCCAGCGCGGTGAGCGGGGCGACGGCCTCGTGGTGCCGGCCGAGGCACAGTTCGGCGTCGTGGCTCCACTCCAGGGCCTGGAGGCGCGCCTCCGTCAGCTGGTGGACGCGGAGCGCGGGCGCCTCGGTGTCGGAGAAGGGGGCGAGGTCGGCGAGGGGGGTGCCGCGCCAGAGGCGCAGGGCGAGGTCGGTCTCGCGGCGGACCGCCTCCCAGTCCTCCTCGTGGTGCGCCTGGCGGACGGCGCGGACCCGGGCCTCGAAGGCGTCGGCGTCCAGCTCGCCCTCGTGGACGGTCAGCTGGTAGCCGGGGGCGACGGTGCGCAGGCGCTCGTCGCCCCCGCCGTCGGCCGCGGCCAGGACGCGGCGGAGCCGGGTGAGGTGGTTGGCGAGGGCCGCGTCGGCGCTGGCGGGGACCGCGTCGCCCCAGAGGGCTTCCTTGAGGGCGTCCCGGGAGACCGTGCGGTTGGCCTGGAGGAGCAGGGCGGCGAGGAGGACGCGGACCTTGGGGCCGGTCACCGGCCGCGGTTCCGTCCCGTCGTGGACGACGAGTGATCCGAGCAGCCCGAACTTCACCACCACCATGCCCCCGCATCAAGGTAGGCGGGTCCGCCCGCCTGCGGCGGATCCCGACGGGCCCATCGTACGGTTCGGCACCCCTTGATTGATCAAACCGGCCGGGGGTTACCATATGAGCGCCGCCTAGCTCGAAAGATAATCTTGTGACTGTCAATGACGACTCGTTCACCAGTTGGAAGAACCGCGAGGAGATCGCGGAGTCGATGATCCCGATCATCGGGAAGCTGCACCGGGAGCAGGACGTCACCGTCCTGGTCCACAGCCGCTCCCTGGTGAACAAGTCGGTGGTCAGCATCCTCAAGACCCACCGCTTCGCCCGGCAGATCGACGGCGAGGAGCTCTCGGTCACCGAGACGCTGCCGTTCCTCCAGACGCTCACGACCCTCGACCTGGGCCCCTGCCAGATCGACATCGGCGTGCTCGCCGCCGACTACAAGACCGACGACCGCGGTCTCACGGTCGCGGAGTTCACCGCCGAGGCCGTCGCCGGCGCCACCGGTGAGAACAAGATCGAGCGCCGTGACGGCCGCGACGTCGTCCTCTACGGCTTCGGCCGCATCGGCCGCCTCGTCGCCCGCCTCCTCATCGAGAAGGCCGGTTCGGGCAACGGTCTGCGCCTGCGCGCGATCGTCGTCCGCGGCGGCGGCGACCAGGACCTCGTGAAGCGCGCCTCGCTGCTGCGCCGCGACTCCATCCACGGCCAGTTCCAGGGCACGATCACGGTCGACGAGGCGAACAGCACGATCGTCGCCAACGGCAACACGATCAAGGTGATCTACGCCAACGACCCCTCCGAGGTCGACTACACGGCGTACGGCATCGAGAACGCCATCCTGATCGACAACACCGGCAAGTGGCGGGACCGCGAGGGCCTCTCCAAGCACCTGCGCCCCGGCATCGACAAGGTCGTCCTGACCGCGCCCGGCAAGGGCGACGTGCCGAACATCGTGCACGGCGTCAACCACGACACGGTCAAGCCGGACGAGCAGATCCTCTCCTGCGCCTCCTGCACCACCAACGCGATCGTCCCGCCGCTGAAGGCCATGGACGACGAGTACGGCGTGCTGCGCGGTCACGTGGAGACGGTCCACTCGTTCACGAACGACCAGAACCTGCTCGACAACTACCACAAGGCGGACCGTCGCGGTCGTTCCGCGCCGCTCAACATGGTGATCACCGAGACCGGTGCCGCCTCGGCCGTCGCCAAGGCGCTGCCGGACCTGAAGGCCCCGATCACCGGCAGCTCGATCCGCGTCCCCGTCCCGGACGTCTCGATCGCGATCCTGAGCCTGCGCCTGGGCCGCGAGACCACCCGCGAGGAGGTCCTGGAGTACCTCCGCGACGTCTCGCTGCACTCGCCGCTGAAGCGCCAGATCGACTTCACCACGGCCCCCGACGCCGTCTCGATGGACTTCGTCGGCTCGCGCCACGCGTCCATCGTCGACGCCGGCGCGACCAAGGTCGACGGCGACAACGCGATCCTGTACCTGTGGTACGACAACGAGTTCGGCTACTCGTGCCAGGTCATCCGGGTCGTCCAGCACGTCTCCGGCGTGGAGTACCCGACCTTCCCGTCCCCGGCGGTCTGATCTCCCACGCACAGCACGGCGGCGCGCCGCACCTCCCTCCGGAGGTGCGGCGCGCCGCCGTTTCCGGCGAACCGAACGCGGGCCTCCGACGTCCCTGCCGTTATGAACACGTTCAAGAAGGGGATGCGCCAGCTGCTGCGCTTCGCGGTCCTGGAGGCGCGCTGCTGCGCCTTCGCCGTCGCGCTCGTCGGCGGCATCGCCGTCTCGAAGCTGCTGCCCGGGCTGCCGGTCGCCCGCTACGACCTGCTGCTCCTGTACGGGGTCGGGCTCACCGTCCTGGCGTGGCGGCTCGGCTGGGACTCCGGCCGGGACGTGGCCGTGATCGCCGGATGCCATGCCATCGGGCTCCTCTTCGAGCTGGTCAAGGTACGGATGGGCTCCTGGAGCTACCCCGAGGACGCCCTGACGAAGTTCGGCGGGGTGCCGCTCTACGGCGGGTTCCTGTACGCGGCGCTCGGCAGCTACGTCTGCCGCGCCTGGCACCTGCTCGACCTGCGGCTCAGCGGCTACCGGCCCCGGACCACGGCGGTGCTCGCCGGAGCCGTCTACGTGAACTTCTTCAGCCACCACTGGCTGCCCGACGCCCGCTGGGTGCTCGCGGCGCTGCTGCTCGCCGCGACGGCGGGGACCTGGGTCCGCTTCCGGGTCGGCGGGAGCGACCACCGGATGCCCCTGGCCCTGGCCTTCGTGCTGATCGGCTTCTTCCTCTGGGTCGCCGAGAACGCGGCCACCTACGTCGGCGCCTGGAGCTACCCGGACCAGCTGGACGGCTGGCAGCCGGTCTCCCTCGCGAAGTTCGGGGCCTGGGCGCTGCTCGTCACGGTCACCTTCGTCCTGACCGTACGCGGCGGCCAGGGGCACGCTCACGGTGCGTCCGGAAGGAATCCACGCTCGGCGACACGGAAGAATCGGACATTCTTCGTGCGCGACCGGGGACACCGTGCTACAGTCGAGATCAGTTGCAGTCGTGGTTCCCATTGAGCTGACAAGTGCCTTCGACGATTCGACATCGTCAGGCACTTGATGTGTTTTCGGTGCAGTTTTCCGGACGGGGCAATCATCACGGCGACGCCGGGATCCGCACAGTGCGGATTCCAGGGCTACGCCCCGAAGGAGATCTGACATGGCTAATGGCACCGTGAAGTGGTTCAACTCGGAAAAGGGCTTCGGCTTCATCGAGCAGGAGGGTGGCGGCCCGGACGTGTTCGCCCACTACTCCAACATCGCCACCTCCGGCTTCCGTGAGCTCCAGGAAGGCCAGAAGGTGACCTTCGACGTCACGCAGGGCCAGAAGGGCCCGCAGGCGGAGAACATCCTCCCCGCCTGACGTTGACACGTCCGACGCGGCCGGAGCCCCACCCTCGTGGTGCGGGCTCCGGCCCGTCGCATTTTCCCGCCCTTTCCCACGGACCAGGTGCCGCATGACCACCCCGCCCCCGCAGGACGCCGCCCCGGCGGCCGTGACCTTCGCCGGATCCGGCCTGCCGGCCGAGCTGCTCGCGGAGCTCACCCGCCACGGTGTCGTCGCGCCCTTCCCGATCCAGGCGGCGACGCTGCCGGACGCCCTCGCGGGCCGCGACGTCCTCGGACGCGGCCGGACCGGCTCCGGCAAGACGCTCGCGTTCGGGCTGCCGCTGCTCGCCCGCACCGACGGCCGCCGAGCCGAGGCCCGCAAGCCCCTCGCCCTGGTCCTGGTCCCCACCCGCGAGCTGGCCCAGCAGGTCACCGACGCCCTCGCCCCCTACGCCGACGCCCTGCGGCTGCGCCTGGCCACCGTGGTCGGTGGCCTGTCGATGGGACGGCAGGCCACCGCGCTGCGCGACGGGGCCGAGGTCCTGATCGCCACCCCCGGCCGACTCCTCGACCTCGTCGAGCGCAAGGACTGCCGCCTCGACCGCGTGGCCGTCACCGTCCTCGACGAGGCCGACCGGATGGCCGACCTGGGCTTCCTGCCGCAGGTCACCGAGGTCCTCGACCAGGTGCCGCGGGACGGCCAGCGGATGCTGTTCTCGGCCACCCTCGACGGTGACGTCGACGAGCTGGTCGAGCGCTACCTCCAGGACCCGGCCGGGCACTCCGTGGACCCCTCGGCCGCCGCCGTCTCCACGATGGAGCACCACGTGCTGCACGTGCACGGCGCCGACAAGTTCGCCACCGCCACGGAGATCGCCGCCCGCGACGGGCGCGTGATCATGTTCCTGCGCACCAAGGCCTCCGTCGACCGCTTCGCCAAGCACCTCCTCGGCAGCGGCGTGCGGGCAGCGGCCCTGCACGGCGGCAAGTCGCAGCCGCTGCGGGCCAGGACCCTGGAGCGCTTCCGGAGCGGCGAGGTCCCCGTCCTGGTCGTCACGGACGTGGCGGCGCGCGGCATCCACGTCGACGAGCTCGACCTCGTCGTCAACGTCGACCCGCCCGCCGACGCCAAGGGCTACCTGCACCGCGGCGGACGCACCGCGCGCGCCGGGGAGTCCGGAGTCGTCGTCACGCTGGTCACGGAGGAGGAGCGCAAGGACGTCGCCCGGCTCATGGCGGAGGCCGGCATCCGGCCCCAGGTCACCCGGGTCCGCTCCGGGGAGGCCGAGCTGACCCGTATCACGGGCGCGCGGAAGCCCTCGGGCGTACCGGTCGACGGCAGCGCGCCCAGCCAGGAGCGTCCCCAGCGCGGCGCGGCCTTCCGGGGCATGGGCACCGTCCCCGGCCGCCCGGGACGCGCGAAGAACGAGTCCCGCCGCGCCGCCGAGGCCCGCAAGACGGCCGAGGCGCGACGTGCCGCGAAGGTCCGCCGGGGCGGCTGAGCGGCGGGAACCCTCCGGCCGGCCGGGGGCCCTCCCGTGTCCTGGTCACGGGTGTCCGACCTGGGCGCCCGTTCGTTGGTCCGGTGACGGACGGACGAGGGAGGGCTCATGAAGGACGACACCCCGTGGGACACGATCGGTTCGCTCGCCGCGCTGTTCGCGCGGCTCGACTCCGAGCGGGGGCTGACGACGGAGGAGCAGTGGACGCTTCAGGTCCTCAAGCTCTCCGAGGAGGTCGGCGAGGCCGCTCAGGCCGTCATCGGCGTCCGGGCGACGAATCCCCGCAAGGGCCGCAGCCACACCTGGGAGCACGTCCAGGAGGAGGTCGCCGACGCCGTGATCACCGGGATGGTGGCCCTGGCCCGGATGCGGCCGGACGACGCCGCCGACTACCTGGCGGGCGTGCTCGCGGAGAAGTCGGCGACGTTCCTTCCCGGGGCGGCCCGGCCGCCCGTCACCGGACCTGTTCCGTCGGCCTCGTCGTGACCAGAAGGCCCGAGAGGAGCGCCGCGAGGGCCAGGAGGCCGGTCACCGACCAGAGGACGACGGAGTAGCCGTCCAGGACGACCGCGTTCGCGCGTTCGACGGCGTCGGCCATGGAGGCCGGGAGGTTGTACGGGTCGAGAAGGACGCCGCTCCTGGCCACCTCCGCCACGAGCGGCGGCAGCTCGGCACCCGTCCTGCTGCCCGAGATCATCGAGGCGAGGACGCTGCCGAAGAGCGGGACGGCCAGTCCGGCACCGACGGTCTGGGCGGCCAGGACGGTCCCCGCCGTGCCCCCGGAACCCCGGGGGCCGGTCGCGCCGGTCACGGTGCCGAGGAGCGGACCCAGGGCGAGACCGAGGCCGAGCCCGAGGAGGATCAGCCCGGGCAGCACCACCGCGGCGTACGAGCTGTCGACCTCCAGGCCGGCCAGGAGCCCTGTGCCGACCGCAGCGAGGACCAGCCCGGGCACGATCAGGTGGCGGGGGGCGAGGCGGGCCTGGAGGGGACCGGAGACGAGGGCGGCCACGAGGACCGCGCCGGCCATGGGCAGCAGGGCGAGGCCGGTCCAGTGCGGGGTGTCGCGCAGGACGGCCTGGAGGAACAGGGTCAGGATCAGGAGCACCGTGGGCGTACACGCGCCGACCAGGACGAGGGCGGCGAGCGATCCGGCGCGGTCACGGTCCCGGAAGAGCCCCTGCGGGACGAGCAGGCCGCTCGACCGGGACTGCCACCCGACGAAGGCCGCCAGGAGCGCCGCGCCGGCCAGCAGCAGGATCACGGTCGGCGGCGAGGTCCAGCCGCTGCCGTCGGGGCCCGCCGCGTCGTACACCCCTGCGATCCGGTGGAAGCCGAGGAGCAGGGCGGCCAGTGCGCCGGTGCCGAGCAGCAGACCCGGCACGTCGGGGCGGACGGAGGCGCGCTCGGACCGGTCGTCGCGCAGCCGGGCGGCCGGGATCACGGCGACGAGCACGAGCGGGACCGTGCCGTACAGGGACCAGCGCCAGCTGAGCGCCTCGACCAGCCAGCCGCCCGTGAACGCGCCGACGGCCAGGCCTCCGCCGGCGAGCACGGCGTAGATCGCGAAGGCCTTGCCGCGCTCCTTCGGATCGGTGAAGCCGCCGGCGACCAGGGCGAGCGCGGCCGTGGACAGCAGGGCGGCGCACCCGCCCTGGAGGGCGAGCGCCGCGATGAACACACCGGCGGCGGGAGCGAGACCGCCGAGCACGGAGGCGGCGGCGAAACCGGCGAGGCCGATGATCGCCGCCCGCTTGCGGCCGAGGAGGTCCGTCAGGTGCCCGCCGAGCAGGAGCAGCGCGCCGAAGGCGAGGCCGTAGGCGAGGGACAGCGACTGCAGCTCGTCGACCGAGAGCCCGAGGTCGGCCTGGATGACGGGCAGCGCCGCGTTCGTGCCCGCGGTGCCGACGAGGACGACGAACTGCGCCAGCACGGCGACCGCGAGGCCCGCCCATCGCCGGGGCGACCCGCCGGGCTGCCCGTCCGGGGCGGTGGGCGCCGCCCACGCGCCGGGCACGGCGTCGACGGCCGGCCCGAAACCGGGCGGCACCGGGTTCCCCCCGACCGGAGCGGTCGGGCCGTACGCGGGGTGCGGAGGGAGGGACGGGGGCTGCTGCGGGGCGGCGTACTGTGCCGGGATCCGCGGGTCCGCCGGCGCCGCCGCGCGCGTCTCCGGCGTGAAGTCCAGCAACCGCGCGGCACGACGGCCGAGTTGAGCCAGTACGGAACCGGGCAGCCACTCCTCCGCGTGCCCCGTCGCCGTGCGCGCCGCCACCTCGGCGGGCGTCGGCCTCCGCGCCGGGTCCTTGTCCAGGCACTCCCGTACGAGACCGGCCAGCGAGTCCGGCACGCCCGTGAGGTCCGGCTCCTCCTCCGCGATCCGGAAGAGGTGCGCGCTGAGGCCGGTGTCCGTGGCGCCGAAGAGCAGCCTTCCGGTGGCGGCGTACACGAGGACGGCGCCCAGACAGAACACGTCGCTGGCCGGGGTGAGTTCGCGCCCGCGCACCTGCTCGGGCGACATGAAGCCCGGCGAGCCGATGAGCATGCCCGTCCGGGTGTGGAGGCTGTCCCCGCCGAGACCGTCCATGGCCCGCGCGATGCCGAAGTCGATGACGCGCGGCCCGTCCACCGTGACCAGCACGTTGGACGGCTTCAGGTCGCGGTGGATCAGCCCCGCCGCGTGCACGGACCCCAGGGCCACGGCGAGCCGGTGGGCGAGGACGCGCACCGAGTGCTCGGGCAGCGGACCGAAGTCCCTCGCCACCACGGCGGTCAGGTCGGGGCCGGGGATGTACTGGGTCGCCACCCACGGCACCGGCGCCTCGGTGTCGGCGTCGAGGACCGCCGCCGTCCACTCACCGCCCACCCGCCGGGCGGCCTCCACCTCGCGCGCGAAGCGCCGGCGGAACTCGGGCTCCCTGGCGTACTCGGCCTGCACGACCTTCACGGCGACCGTCCGCCCGGCCTCGGACCGGCCGAGGTACACGAGGCCCATTCCGCCCGCGCCGAGACGGCCGATGAGGCGGTACGGTCCGATGCGCGCCGGGTCTTCGGTGATCAACTCGTCCACGAGAGCAACATAGTTGAGCGGAACCCCGCCCCGTGCGGGATCGCCCGAACCCTCGGCCACGTCCCGCCTCCCTTCGTCTTCTCCGCCCGTCACCGGGTCCTCGCGCGGGCAGCCCGCCACCCCCGTGGACGGGCTGCTCCTGACCTGGCTCCTACACCGCGGCGCGCTCGCCGGCCCCGTCCACGACGACGATCCGCAGGTGCGCGGGGGCGTACTTCCGGGCCTTGCCCACCATCTTCCGCAGGTCGAACTTGTCGCGCGGGACGGCGACATGGATCGGCGCGGGCATGGCCGGGTCGTGCGCGGCCGGGACGGCGCCCGCCGGCAGGGAGGCGCCGGGCCGCAGCCGCGCCCCGATCAGCGCGTGCGCGGCGCCCTCCGGCGTCGCCACGACGAGCTCGGTGACGTCGCCCCAGGGCAGCGGCACGGTGCCGAACCTGACGCCCGCCGCGTCGAACTGGAAGGCCGTACGCCTGTTCTCGTACCAGGAGACGATGAAGGGGACGGCGGCGACGAGCACCACGCCGCCCTTCATGTCGAGCGCCCACCCCAGCAGGACGGCGAGTCCGACGGCACCCGCGATCGCTCCCCACAGGCCCGCCTGGGCCCCCGCGGAGAACGGACGGGTGACCCGGTAGCGCTCCCAACGGGCGGCGCGGCGGGTGGGCCGCGCCCCGGGCGTGCTGCCGGCCTGTGCCATGACGGTCTCTCCCTCGCTCGACGACGCGGGCCGGCTGCCGCCCCCACGGCGGCAGCCGACCCGACGGCGCCCACCCTGACGCGGCCCGCTGCAAGGCCGATGAAATGCTGCTGAACCGAAGGTCATGGGCAGCGGTGCGGGCACCGCGCACGGGGGGACGTGGGGGCGTGGACGTGAGGGTGGAACCGGAGGGCCGGGGCAGGGGACCGGCCGCGACGAGCTGTCCCCTGCGGATCGAACTGCTCGGGCCCGTCCGGGCGCTGCGCGGCGACGTCCCCCTGCCCCTCGGGCCGGTCCGGCGGCAGGCGGTGCTCGCCGCCCTGGTGCTGCGCGCCCCGGGCTTCGTGACGTACCGCCGGCTCCTCGACGACGTCTGGGGCGTCGAACCGCCGGGCACCGGCCACCGCGTCCTGCCGAGTTACGTGTACGCGCTCCGCAGGGCCCTGGACCCGGCGGGCGCCGGGCCGGACCGGTCGGTGATCGGCGGCGTGCGCGGCGGCTACCGCTTCGAACCCGGCGGCACCCGCACCGACCTCGCCGAACTCGCCGAACAGACGGCGCTCGGCCGCCACGCGAAAGCCGCCGGCGACCTCGCGGCCGCCCTCGACGCGGGCGGCCGGGCGCTCGCGCTGCTCCGCGGCGAGCCCCTCCCCGGTCTGCCGGGGCCGCTCGCCGACACCGAGCGGCAGCGGCTCACCCGGCTGCGCCGGGCCCTGCACCAGGAGCGGGCGGAGTGCCTCGTCCTGCTGGGGCGGCACCCGGAGGCGCTGGACGGCCTGATGGCGGCGCCCCTGGCCCTGCCGTACGACGAACCCCTCGCCGCCCTGCGGATGCGCGCGCTGTACGGCAGCGGCCGGCAGGCCGAGGCGCTGGCCGTCTACCGGGAGACCCGCGACCGGCTCCTCGACGAACTGGGCGTGGAGCCCGGCGAGGACCTGCGCCGGGTGCACCAGGCCGTCCTGCGCCGGGACGACGTGCTGCTGCTGGGCCGAGACCGCTGGGCCCCGGCGCCCACCGCCGGGCCGGGCGGTTCCACGGGCCCCGGCGACGGCAAGCCGCACGACGGCACCCACGCGCACTACGGCTCACCCGGCGACGCCCACGCGCACGACGGCTCACCCGGCCGCAACGCCACCTCCGACGGCTCCCCCGGCCGCACGGGTTCGGCCGCCGGCCGTTCGCCGCGCCGCCGTGACGACGTCGCTCTCGCCGTCCCCGGGCGCAACGAACTGCCCGGGGACACCGCACGCCTGGTCGGGCGCGCGAGGGAACTCGTGCGGCTCACCGCTCCCGTCGCCCCGGACGCCGTGTCGGTCCTGACCGTGGACGGGACGGCGGGCGTCGGGAAGACCGCGCTCGTCGTGCGCGCCGCGTGGACGCTCGCCGCCGAGCACCCGGACGGGTGTCTGTTCGTGGACCTGGAGGCGCACGGCGCCGGCCCTCACCGGGCGCTGCGCAGGCTGCTCCGCGCGGTGCGGGGCGGCGGCGAGGAGCTCCCCGGGGACGGCGACGGCGCGGACGACCTGGTCGCGGCCTGGCGGGCGGCCACGAGCGGGCTGCGGCTGCTCCTCGTCGTGGACGGCGCCCGCAGCGCCGAGCAGGTCCGTCCCCTGCTGCCCGCGGGACCGGGGAGCCGGGTGCTCGTGGCGGGTCGGCAGCGTCTGCCCGGCCTCGACGCCGACGTGCGGCTGACCGTGGAGCCGCTGGCCACGGACGACGCGCTCGGGCTGCTCCGCGCCCTGCTCGGGGAGGCGCGGGCGGACCGGGAGCCGGCCGCGGCCCTGGAGCTGGCGCGGCGCTGCGGCGGGCTGCCGCTCGCCCTGCGGATCGCGAGCGCCCGGCTGCAGAACCGCCCGTCGTGGACCCTGGCCTTCCTGGCCGGGCGGATGTCCGACGACGCGCGGGGTCTCGGCGAGCTGCGCGCGGAGGACCGCAGCGTGGAGGCCGCCTTCGGGCTCTCGTACGATCGGCTCGAACCCGAACTCCGGCGTGGTTTCAGGGCCTTGGGGGCCATTCCGACGATCCGATTCGACGGGACCGCTCTCGCCGCCGTACTGGACCGGCCCCGTGCCGACGCCGAGGGGATCCTGGAGGACCTGGTCGACGCGAGTCTGCTCCAGGAGCCGCATCCGGGCCGCTACCGCTTGCACGACCTCGTCCGGGTGCACGCGCGGCAGCTCGCCGCCTCGGCGGCGTCGGAGGCGGCCGCGGACCGGGTGGCGGTGCTGCGGCTGTACGCGGTGGCGGGTCGGATGGCCGGCGACTGGGGCACGGACGCCTTCCCCACCGGCCCCGACGCCGCCGGCGCTCCGTTCGCCGACTGGCGGGACGCCTCGGCGTGGCTGGACGCGGCGGGCGGGGAGCTGGTCGACGTCGTGGCGTACGCGGTGGCGGCCGGGGAGTTCGACCACGCCTGCTGGATCGCCGAGGGCCTGGTCGACCACCTGCTCCGCATCGGCCACCACCACGAGTGCCGGACGGCTCTGGAACTCGCCCTGTCCTGCGCCGACCGGGCCCACGACCGGCGGATGCCGGCCTCGCTGCGCAACTGCATGGGCTTCGTCGACGTCCATCAGGGGCGGTTCCGGCAGGCGCACGCCTGGTTCGCCGACGCGCTGCGCCTCAGCCCCGGCGAGGACGGCCGCGGCGGCCCGCGGGACCGTGACCGGGCCCGGGCCCTCGCGGGGATCGGCGTCGCCGAGTGGACGCAGGGCCGCGTCGAGCAGGGCACCGGGCACCTGGAGGAGGCCGCGGAGCTGGCTGCGGGCATCGGCGACGACTGGCTCACCGGCGTCGTGACCTGCAACCTCGGCGCGATCCACCACCAGCGGGGACTTCACGGGCGGGCGCTCGAACTGTACTCCTCGGCCCTCGCGCTCGCGGAGAGGAGCGGCCGGCCCCGCACGATCGGCAGCAGCCTCTGTTTCGTCGCCGACGCCCACCTGGCGCTCGGCCGGACCGAGGACGCCATCGGCCTGCTGCGCCGTGCGGCGGGCCTGGCCCACGAGGCGGACGACGTGCCGCTCCGCACGGCGGCCCTGTCCCGGCTCGCCTCCGCGGAGCACGCCCTGGGGCGGCTGGGAGCGGCCGTCGACACCCACCGGGAGGCCCTCTCGACGCTCACCGAACACACCAGCAGCTGGCTGGAGATGGAGGTGCGCATCCGGCTCGGCGCCACCTACGCGGCGGCGGGCCGCCGGGCGGACGCCGCCCGCGAGTTCCGCGCCGCCCTCTCCCTCCCCGACGCCGAGGACCATCCCGGCCAGTGCGCCCGGGCCCGCGAGGGCCTCCTCGGCTAGTGCTGTGGCCGGAAGGGTTTGCCGGGTCGCGGCGTCCGGTCCGGTGCATCGCAAGGCGGAGGGCCTCGGCTCGTACTGGACGTACTCGCGAGGGCCGACAACGCGGCGAGGTGCCGTGCCGGGCGTCGCGACCCGGTGAACCTTTCCGGTCACAGCACTAGACGGCCACGGCGGGACGTGAGCCGGGTCACAGGGAACGTTCGCGGGGGCCGGGTCCTCCTTCAGGTGTCGGGGCGGTGATGCTCCGGCACCGGGCACCGACAAGGAGGGAACCCATGGCGGACATCGGCTTCGAGCGGCCCCGCGCGGGCGGCGGCGGGCGGGCCGTCGCCGTGCTGCTCGCCGTTCTCGCGCTGACGCACGTGTACTGGGCGACGGGGCTGACCTGGCCCGCCGCCGACGAACGGAGTCTCTCGCTCGCGGTCCTCGGCGGTGTCGTGTCCTTCGGTCCCGGGGTGGTGCTGCCGCTCGCGGTGCTGGAGGGGGGCGCCGCGCTGGCGGTGGCCGCCCACGCGCGCGGGGTCGCCGGCCGGGTGCCGCGCCTCGTCACGTACGCGGTGGCCGCGGGCATGCTGCTGCGCGGGGCCGTCGGTCTGGTGTGGATCGTGCTGGGCCGGGACGGGTCAGGGGCGGCCTTCCCGTGGCTGAACGCGCTCCTCTACACCCCGCTGAGCCTGGTCTTCGGCTGGACGGCCCTGCGTGCCGCCCGCTGAGGCCGCCGGTCCCGTGGACCGGGGTGTCGCGCTCGTCCGGGCCGCCCGGCGCGGCGACACGCTGGCCCTGCACGACCTGCTCGATCACCTCACCCCGTACATCACCCGGATCTGCGGCCCCATCGCGCTCGACGACGGGCCGGACGCCACCCAGGAGGCACTGGTCGCCGTCTTCACCTCGCTGCGGTCGCTGCGGGAACCCGAGGCGCTGTACGGATGGGTGCGGGCGATCTCCGTACGGGAGGCGGTACGGGTCGCCAGGCGGGCGGCGCGGGCGCGGCCCGCCGAGCTCCCCGACGTACCCGAGCGCGGTGATCCGCAGCTGGCCGCCGACATCGGGGACGTCCTGGCCCGGCTGTCGCCCGGGCATCGGGCGGTGCTCGTGCTGCGGGACGTCGAGGGGATGGACGAGGAGTCCGCGGCGGCGCTCCTCGGGGTGCCGGCCGGCACGGCGAAATCCCGGTTGCACCGGGCACGGCAGAGCTTCCGGAAGGCGTGGTCCGCGTGAGTGACGAGAAGACGACCCGCGAGGCGTTCGGCCCCGGGATCGACGAGGTGGGACGGCTGCGGGTGCTGGGTGCCGGTGTTCCCGGTGCGCGGATCGTGGAGCGGGTGCTGGCCGCGCCGTTCGACGCCGTGTGGGGCGTCATGGGCGACCTGGAGGGAGGCTTCGGGGAGTTCCAGCCCGACATGCGGTCGGTGCGGGTCCTGCGCCGGGACGGCGACCGGGTGGAGGCCCTCGCCCGCAGCCGGTACGGCTTCCGGGCCCGTTTCCACGGTGTCCTGCGGCCGGGCTGGTGCTGGCTGCAGAGCCGGTTCCTGATCGTCGGGATGGCGGCGGTGGACGAGGGCGGCCGGACCCGGGTGGCGCTGACCGGCGGCGTCCGCGTCCCGGGGCGGGCCGCGCTGGTCCCGTTCGGGGCGCGCCGTGAACTGGAGGAGGCCATGGCGCGCCTGGCCGAACGGGTGGGCGGCTAGGACGCGTTCTGCGGGCTGGTGATGTTGACCATCCAGGTGATGCCGAAGCGGTCCTTGCACATGCCGAAGACGTCGCCCCACATCTGCTTCTCCAGCGGGACGGCGACCGTGCCGGTCCCGGAGAGCTTGTCCCAGTAGCGGCGGAGTTCGTCGGCGTCCTCGCCGCTCACGCTCACGGAGATGTTGTCCCCGGGGTTGTGCGACATGCCCGGGGGGACGTCCGCGGCCATGAGGGTGAAGCCGTTGTCGGTCTCCAGCATGCCGTGCATGATCTTGTCGGCGGCCTCCCCCGCCTTGTCCGCGCCGAAGGCGCCGAAGGTGTTGAGCGCCAGGGTGCCGCCGAAGACCTCCTTGTAGAACTCCATGGCTTGCCGGGCGTCGCCGTCGAAGCTGATGTACGGGTTGAGGCGGGAGGGCATGGGTTCCCCTTCGTCGGCCGGGTGGTGGTTTCGGCCGACGCTAGGGGACGGGGGGCCGCCGGACGTGGCGGCGCCTCGGCCGGCGGCGGGAATTCGACCTGATGCCCCAATCCGTGGGGGCGCGTCGCGGTGCGGTCAGAGGTCCTGGATCCGCCGGAACGGCCGCTCCGCCTCCAGGGTGAACGCCACGTCCAGGAGGGTCCGTTCGCTTCCGGGGCGGCCGGCGAACATGACGCCGACGGGCAGTCCGTCGGCGGTGGCCCGGGTGCTGGGGAGGGAGATCGACGGGGTGCCGACGACGTTGTCGACCGGGGTGAACGCGACGTACGCGAGGATCCGCTCGATGAGCGTCGGGTAGGGGACGGTCGGCGCCAGGTGGCCGAGCGGCGGGGCGGGGTGCGCGAGGACGGGGCTGAGGAGCAGGTCGAGGCCGCGGAAGGCGGCCGCGTACGCCACCTTCGTGCGCTTCAGGCGCCGCAGGACGCCCGGGGTGCGGTGCCAGTTCTCCAGGTACGTGGCGCGCAGCCCGCGGCTGAGGCCGTCCATGCGGTGCCGGTCGAAGTCCGCGCCGAGGGTGCGGCCGGTGGTGCCGAGGAGGAAGGAGAGCATGCCCCAGTAGGTGAGGAAGTCGTCGGTGAAGCGCGGGTCGATGGCGATCTCGACGGGTTCGACGGTGTGGCCGAGCCGTTCGAGCGTCGTCGCGGTCTCGGTGACGGCCTCGCGGGTGACGGCGTCGGTGGCGACGCCGTTGGGCGAGTCGAGGAGGAGTCCGATGCGCAGGCGTCGCCCGGACGGCCCTTCGACGAGGCCCACGGGCGGCAGCTTCGGGTTGCGCCGGTACGTCTCGGCGCCGGCGAGGAACGCGGCGGTGTCCCGTACGGAGCGGCTCACGACGCCGTCGACCACGAGGTCCAGGGGCAGCCGGCGGCTCTGCTCGTTCGGCACCATCCGGCCGCGGGTCGGCTTGAGGCCGACGAGCCCGCAGCAGGCGGCGGGTATCCGTATGGATCCGCCGCCGTCGTTGGCGTGCGCGATCGGCACCGCTCCGGCGGCGACGAGCGCCGCGCTGCCGCCGGAGGAACCGCCGGCGGAGTGACCGGTGTTCCAGGGGTTGCGGACGGGTTCGGCGTTCTCGTACTCCGTGGTCGGGCTGAAGCCGAACTCGGGCAGCCGGGTCTTGCCCAGCACGGTGAAGCCGTTGCCGAGGAACTGCCGGGTGAAGGGGGCGTCCCGTCGGGCCGGTCCGGGCGTGAACGCCGCGCTGCCGTGGCCAGTGGGCAGCCCCCGGTGGTCGGTGTTGTCCTTGACGAAGGACGGGACGCCCGCGAAGGCGCCGCCGGTGCCGGGCGCCGGGGCTTCGGCGTGCGCCTGGACGGCGTGGAGCCGTTCCTCGACGTCCCGTACCCGCTCGGCCGCGTCCCGGGCGGCCTCGGCGGCGCCGACCTCGCCGCGCCGGATGGCGTCGGCGAGCCCGACGGCGTCGTGCTCTCCCAGGGCGTCGTCCCGGAACGCGTGCACCCTGGTCTTCTCGTCGAACGTCGTCACCGTCGCCTCAGCCCCCGGCCCGTGTGGATGGTCTCCCGCCATCATTGCCTACCAGCGGGTAACAGGCGAGGGGGCGGAGCGGATCAGCGCCCCTGGAGCGCCTTGACGTTGTCGCCGAAGGTCCAGCCCTTCGAGCCGTCCCAGTTGGCCGACCAGGTCATCAGGCCCTTGAGCGAGCCTCCGTAGTGGTTCCAGGCCTGGGCCACGGCGGACGGCGTCATGTGTCCGCCGCCGGCGCCGGGCTGGGCCGGGAGGCCGGGGACCTGCTTGTCGTACGGGACCTTGACGGTGGTGCCCTGGATCACGAGCCCGCGGTTCAGACAGTCCGTCTGGGCGACGAATCCGGCGACGGTGCCGGCGGCGTACGAGTCTCCGGAGCAGCCGTACATGCTGCCGTTGTAGTACTGCATGTTGAGCCACCAGAGGCGCCCGTTGTCCGCGTACTTCTTGACGATCGGCAGGTACGCGCCCCAGATCGAGCCGTAGGCCACGCTGCCGCCGGTGACGTACGCCGTCTCCGGCGCCATGGTGAGCCCGAAGCCGGCGGGCATGCGGGCGAGGACCCCGTCGATGATGTGCACCAGGTTGGCCTGCGAGGCGGACAGGGTGCCGATGCTGCCGCTGCCGACGAGGCCGGTCTCGATGTCGATGTCGATCCCGTCGAAGTTGTACGTCTTCAGGATCGGCACGATGGTCTCGACGAAGCGGTCGGCGACGGCGCGGGAGCTGAGGTCGATCCCGGCGGCGGCGCCTCCGATGGACATCAGGATCGTCGCCCCGGCCGCCTTGGCCCGGCACATCTCCGCCGGGGTGGCGACCCGGACGGTGCTGTCCATGCCGTCCTGCCACAGCACCGTCCCGTCCGAGCGGATCACGGGGAAGGCGGCGTTGATGACGTTGTAGCCGTGGGCCGCGAAGCGCGGGTCGTCGATGGGCGCCCAGCCGAACGGCGGGTGGACGCCGTTGGCCGCGCCGTCCCAGTTCTCCCAGTAGCCCTGGAGCACCTTCCCGGTGGGCCTCGGTTTGAGGGCACAGGTGTCGGCGGCGGCGGAGGACGGGGACCGCTCGGGCGGCGCGCCTTCGGCGGCGGCGGTGCCGGTGAGGACGGCGGCGGCGAGCAGGGCGGCGAGCCCCGCTCCGAGGACACGGGTGATCCGGGGGCCTGGCATGCGTGCTCCTGGGGACGTGGGGGGATGGGTCCTGGTCGTGGCGCGCGCTCCAGCAGACCGTAGGTTGGTCCAGACCTTTAGTCAACCACCCTTGCACGTAGGGGAGTTGCACCCGGATCCATGACTCGCGTGCACGCCCCGCCACCGCTCCGTCACGGCGGTGGCGGCCCCCGACGGCGTCCGCGCCGCTCGCGCGCCCGCGTCACCCGGGGCAGCTCCTCGTGGACCAGGCGCCCCGTGAGCGCGCCCCCGAAGACGACGACGCCCACGGCGACGAGCCAGGTCTCGATGACGAGGAACGCCCCGAACGGGCCGTACGTGACGGCGCTGGACGCGATCAGCGGGGAGAAGACCAGCTCGGAGAAGACCCTCAGCCCCAGCAGCCCGAGCGCGGTGCACACGGCTCCCGGCAGCAGGGCCCGCCATCCGACGCGGCCGGCGAGCAGCAGCCACTGCGACCACCAGAAGAACAGGGTGCCGCTCAGCAGGCTGATGGCCCCACTCGCCGGCACCCCGTGCCAGAAGGGGGCGACCGCGAACGCGTAGAGGACCCCGATGAGCACGGCGAGCCACAGCACGTGACGCCAGCGGTTCCGCCAGTGCGCCGGAGGGAGGTCCCAGACCTTCTCGTAGCCGCTCTGGACGACCGTGCCGAACGTCAGACCGAAGACGGCGAGCAGGGCGAGGCCGAACGCCGTCGTGGTCCGCCGCACCTGACCCGGCAGCGCGAACAGCCGCTCGATCTCCGCCCTGGCCGCCTCGGAGACCCCGATGCCGTCCCCCAGCCACTGCGCGAACCCCTTCCCGCTGCCCGCGCCCGCCGCCGACACGACGATCAGCAACGGCACCAGCGTGAGGAAGCCGAGCGCGGCGAAACCCAGCGAACGCTGCCACAGCCCCAGGTCCCGCACCGGTGCCCACCGGTGTCCGGCCCGGACCCGGCGGATCGCGCTGCGGATCCGCCCGGCCCGGAACCATCGCCCGGTGGGACGGGTGACCATCCCTCCACGGTAGAACCGCGGCGCCGGGGCGACCAACGGGTCGGGCGGCGTCAGCCCTCGACGCCCGTGGCCTCGTGAGCGGCACCGACGGGCTTGGACTCGGGTGAGCCCCGTTGACGGAGGTAGACGGAGAGGACGGCCATCGCCGCGACGGCCAGCAGCTCCGACTGCCAGTTCTGCAGGGACCGGTTCCAGAAGTCGGCGGAGGCGAGGTAGGAGGCCCAGCCGACGGGGGCCTGGAGCTGCCGCAGGCGCAGTTCGTTGAAGGCGGCGGTGCCGGCGATCGACTGCGCCAGCCAGGACAGCAGGAAGAAGACGGCCATGACGAGGCCGAGGGAACGGGAGTACACGGCCTGCCGCCAGTCCTTCGTCCCTGCCCAGCGCGGCGAGTCGACCCGGGCGTGATCACCCATGCGCTGGTCGCGCTCGCTCTCCGTGCCCGCCTTGTGCAGCGGTTTGGACTCCGGCGAACCACGCTGGAGCAGATGGACCGTGCCGAAGACGTACAGGAAGAACTGCAGGAACTCCGACTGCCAGTTCTCGGTCACGTCGACGGCGAAGTCCGAGGACGTCAGGTACGCGCCGAGGCCGATCTGCTGCAGCCCCTCGACGGCGAGTTGCTCGTTGAACTCCGCGCGTCCTGCGACCGCCTGGGCGCCCAGGACCACCAGGAAGGCCGCGCCGAAGCCGAGCGTGAGGCTGTTCGACCGCCAGAACGCTCCCTTCGCGGCCCGGTCGTCCGTCACCGGTGCATCGCTCCGATCGCCGTGAAGTAGGCGAGCCCGCCCACGATGGTCACCACGCACACCACGAAGAGGGCCCGCACCTCACGCCCCCTTCAGCACGCAGTGGTACGGCGTGTCGCCCGGTTCGGCCACACAGCCGGCGGCGACGACCCGCCACCCCTCGTCGAACTCGGAGAGGAACAGGGTGTCGCCGCGGAGGCCGAGCAGCGCCTGCCTGCCGTAGACGTCCACGCTCCGTACCCCGCCGCCGCGGGGCAGGCCTGCCCCGCCAGCGCCTCCGCACACGGCTTCTCCTCCCCCTCCGCGAGCTGCTCACGGCTCTCGGGCGCGAGCAGCGCGCACGCGGCACGGAAGTCGCCGGCGGCCAGCGACTCCTCGAAGAAGCGGCCCGCCCGGGCCGCTTCGTCCTGGCGGGCCTGCGGGGCACCACAGGCGCCCAGGACGATCACGGCCGTCGTCACTCCGAGGAGCGGGGGGACTCTCACGCCCACACCCTGCATCCCCCGTCGGCGACGGCACGGGACGAGAGGTCGCGCGGACCCGCGCCTCACCCGTTCGGATCACCGGGGCGACGACGTGCGGGTGCCGGTGGCCCAGCGGACCATGGGAGGGAGGAGAGGTGCCGCCATGAGTGAGTTCGACATCTGGAACTACCGCCCCGCCGCCGGGTACCGGCAGGGCGTCGATCTCGTCGGGTACAAGGTCGAGGCCACGGACGGCGGCATCGGGAAGATCGACAGGCATTCCGAGGACGTCGGCTCCTCGTATCTGGTCGTCGACGTCGGCGCGTGGATCTTCGGACGGCGCGTGCTCCTCCCCGCCGGCACGATCGAGCTGATCGACACCGTCGAGGAGAAGGTGTACGTCGACCGCACGAAGGACCAGATCAAGGACGCCCCGGACTTCGACGAGGCGAGGTACGGCGGCGAGCCCACGTATCTGGAGCAGTTCGCCCGGTACTACGGCCAGCCGCACATGTGAGGGCGGCCGGGCCCGCGCCGGGCCGCCCTCCCGGGCCGGTGACGGTCAGCGCACGCGCCACGTGAGCGAGTTGCCCGTCGCCGCGCGGACGGCCGGGTCGCGGACGGCCGAGGTGGTGTCGGTGACCGTGGCCGTGACGCGCTGGCCGCTGCGGGTGGCGCCGAGCGCCGCGGGGGTCACGGCGCGGTCGCCCGCGGCCCGGGCGACCTGCTTGCCGTCGACGTACCAGGTCAGCCTCAGGGCGGACAGGCCGTTCACCGGGGCGAGGCTCACGGCGATCTTCTGGCCCGGTCGGACCCGGGTGCCGGACGGCACCGTCGAGGTGAGGCCGTCCGCGTACGCGTAGAAGCCCTTGATCATCGCCTCGCGGCCGACGTGGTTGAACTCCGTGGACGCCAGGGTGCGCATGAGGGAGGTGCTGGTGGGACGGTAGACGCCCGTCTCGTAGTAGTCGCCGCCCTCGTACGTGCCGATGACCGAGCCGGTCGGGTCCTGCTCGCCGAGCCAGCGGGACCACTTGCCCGTGCCGAGGTCGGGGGTGACCGAGATGTTGGCGCTCTCGGACGAGGGGTACGGGTAGGCGCCGTAGCCGGCGTACTGGTACTCGTCGGCCAGGTTGCCTATGGAGTGGCCGAGTTCATGGGCGCCGATCAGGTACGACTGCGGGTTGTCCGAGGACATCGTCGCCACGCCGTGGTACGAGGCACCGGTCGGCGGGGTGGGGAAGCTGTAGCCCGCGCCGCCGTACTTGGCGGAGTTGGCGATGACGAAGACGATGTCGGAGGCCGGCGCCTGGTTCGCGTACGCGGTGACCTTGTCCGTGTCCAGGCAGAGCAGCCGCTCGGTGTCCTCGCAGAAGAAGTACGAGCCGAGCGCGGTGTTCCTCACCACGCCGGCGGTCGGGTCGCCGGAGACGCCGGACTCGGCCGAGGCGGTGTCCACGAGCCAGATGTTGAACAGGCCGCGGTAACTGGCGTACGGCTCGATGGCGAAGACGTGGTCGAGGGTGGCCTGCGCGTCCGCGCGGAAGTCGGCCTGCTGGGCGGCCGTGTAGCCGTCGCCCATGATCACGAGGTCGAGGCGCCCGGAGACCGGTCCCGTCTCCTGGACGGGCGTGACCGAGGCGGCCGGGACGGCGGCCGAACCCGGTGCCTGGCGGCGGGCGATCCGGGCCGGGGGCTCGGCCGGGACCCGCTTGTGCCGGGGTGTGGCGCCCGGTCCGTCGAAGTACTCGACCTCGTGGGTCGCCACCGCGCCGGTCCCGGCGGCGGGAGCCGGGGCCGCTCCCGCCGTGTGCGCGCCCGCGAGCAGGGCGGCGGCGATGGCGACGGATCCGACGGAGGTGATCCAGCGTGTGCGGGCAGTTCCGTGTCCGGGCACGACGACCTCTCTCAACCGATGAGTTAAATGTGCTTAAGTAGCCGCTTAAGCTAGGGGGTTGGGAGGAGAGGGCACAAGCCCTCGGCGTGCGGGACACGAAAGGGGCGAGGTGGGCACTGGCATGATGGGGCGCATGGCGAAGCGGGACGACCCCGGGACGATCGGGCGCAGGGTGCAGGCCCTGCGGCTCCGGCGCGGCCTGACACAGCGCCAGCTCGCCGAGCCCGCGTACACGCCCGCCTACGTCTCCACCCTGGAGGCCGGACGCGTCCGCCCGTCCGACGAGGCGCTGCGCCACCTCGCCGACCGGCTCGGCGTCGCCTTCGAGGAACTCGCCACGGGACGGCCCGCCCACCTCGCCACCGACCTGCGCCTCCGGCTCACCGGGGCCCAGCGCACCCTCGCCGACGGCGAGGCCGAGGAGGCCGCCGTCCGGTACGCGGGACTCCTCGACGAGGCCGTGGCCCACGGGCTCGTCGAGGAGCAGGCCACGGCGCTGCTCGGACTCGGCGAGTGCCGCCTCGACACCGGGGACCTGGTGGCCGCCCGCGAGCACTTCGAGCACGCCGAGCGGACCCTCGCCGAGGCGTCCCTGCCCGCCCGCGTCCCGGCCCGGCGGGGGCGCGCCGTGGCCCACTACCTGGCCGGTGAACTCCGCTACGCGGTCTACCTCCTGGAGTCCACCCTCGACGAGCTCAACCTCGCCGGGCTCCACGACCCCGACGCGCTGCTCCTGCTCTACACCGCCGTGATCGGCCCCTACATGGACATGGGCGCCCAGGCCCGCGCCGCCCAGGCGGCCGAGCTGGCGCTCGCACTCGCCCCACGGGCCGAGGATCCCGCGCTGATCGCCCGGATGCACCGCTCGGTCGCGCGCACCCTGCTCGCCGAGGGCCGGATCGCCGAGGCCGACGCCTCGCTCGGCAAGGCGGCCGAGATGTACCGTCAGCTGAAGATCCGTACCGAGCTGGCCAACTGCCGCTGGATGCGCGGCTACGTGTACGCCCAGAACGGCGACCTCGCCCGCGCCGAGGAGGAACTGCGCGCCGCCCGGGCCATGCTCGCCTCGCACCGCGCCACGCTCTACAGCAGTCAGGTCGCCGTCGAGCTGGCCGACGTGCTGCACCGGCGAGGCACCTCCGACGAGGCCGCCGAGCTGCTGCGGGGGGTGCTCGGCGCCCTCTCCCCGGAGCGCGGCGCCGTCCACGCCGCCGCCGCGCACCGGCTCCTCGGCATCATCGCCGAGGACGCGGACGACACCGAGACCGCCGAAGAGCACTACGTGCGGGCCCTCAGCCTCCTGGAGCGGGCGGGCGCGGCAGGCGACCTCGCCGACCTGTGCCGCCTCCTCGGCGACCTGCTGCGCCGTACGGGACGGGTGGAGGCGGCGCTCGACGCGTACCGCACGGGGCTCGGGCACCGCACGGCCGGCACCACCACCCTGGGCCCGGCCCCCGCGCAGCCGCCCCTGTAGGCGCCGTGTCCGTCAGGCCGCGGCGCCGGCCGTCCGCCGGTCGCGCCGGGCCGGGACGAGGGCGGTGAGCATCAGGGCGGCGGTGAGCGCGAAGGCGGCCGGGTAGCCGGTCCGGGCCGCGAGGATCCCGAAGCCCACGGCCCCGACGCCCATGCCGGCGTCGAAGGCGAAGTTCCAGAGGGCGCTGACCGTGCCGTAGCCCGAGGCGGGGACCCGCGCGTACATCAGCGTCAGGGTGGCGTTCTGGGTGATGCCGAACCCGATGCCGAACAGGGTCACGCCGATCACGACGGCGACCGGGCTGTGCGTCAGGGCGGTGAGCAGCGTTCCCCCGGCCGCGGCGAGGAGGCCGGGCACGAGCAGGCGGGCCTGCCCGTGCCGGTCTCCCTGCCGGCCCGCGACCCAGCGGGCCGCGGTGGCGGCAGCGGTCTGGGCGAAGAGGGCGGTGGCGACGACGCCCGCCGAGGCCCTGGGGACGGCGAGCGGGAGGAAGGTGACGAGGATCCCGGCGGCGAGGGCGGTGACCCCGAAGACGAGCGCGGGCCGCGACAGCGCGGGGCTCCGGAAACCGTCGACCACGCCCGGGGGCCGGTCACCAGCTGCCGCTTCCTCGCGCCGCGCGCCGTCCATCGCCTCCTCGCGCCGTACACCGTCCATCGCCTCCTCGCGCCGTGCGCCGTCCGTCGTCGCGGCGGGCCGTGCGCGGGCCGTCCCCGCGTCCCGCTCGCGGTCCGGCAGGCCCGGGATCGAGGCGACGGCGGCCAGGGCGGCCACCGCTCCGGCGGCGAACACCGGGCCGTACCCCACGTGCGACACCAGCCACACTCCCAGGGGCAGCGCCACCACGGACGGGACCCCGGTGACGATGCCGACCAGGGCGAGACCCTCGCCGCGGCGCTCCGCCGGTATGAGCGAGGCGCTCAGGGCGCCGCCCGCGACCACGGTGAACGCGAAGCCGAGACCGCGCAGGACGCAGACCGCCGCGATCCACGGCGCGCTCCCCGACGCGGAGAGAGCGAACGCGGGCGCGCCGAGGAGGACGAGCCCCGCCACCAGCGCGAAGCGGTAGCCGAAGCGCGCGACGAGCCGGGGCGTGGCCAGCTCGCCCGCGACCGTGGCCAGCATCAGCGCGCCCGTGGCGAGCCCGGCGGCGGCGCCGTGGCCGCCGGCGGCGTCCTCGGCGTAGAGGGGGACGACCGACAGGAGCAGGTAGAAGCTCGTCGAGGCGCCGATGATCGAGACGAAACGCAGCAGCAGGGGCCGCGTCACCAGGGGCGGCCGTGAACCGGCGCCCTCCGCTGGGGAGTTGAGCATCTTGGTCACCCGCCGACGCTATCCACCCGTCGCGCCTCCCGGGGCCGCTCGGGGGGCGGTGACCCACCTCTCCGGGACGTGCGGAAAAAAACTTCGGCGGAACGCGAATCCTCTCGGCACCTCGCCGTCTCTTATGTGTGTACCGGCCGAACGGGGCCGGCGTAACCGGGAGGAAACAGCAAAATGGTGACTGCCATCATCGTGATCGGCGTGGTGCTCGTGGGTGCGTGCAGCTGGCACCTGATGCGGCGCTTCAACAAGAGCCGAAGCTGACCTGCGCCTGCGCGCGGGGTGCCTTCCGGTATGAGTAGCACATGAATCAACGCTTCCCCTGGCCTGACGAGCGGCTGATCAAGGCCGCTCAGGACGGCGACGTCACGTCGCTCACCACCGTCGTCATGGAATCGCAGCCGCATGTGCGCAAGTTCGCCATATCGCTGTGCGCCTCGCCGCAGGACGCGGAGGACGCGGCACAGGAGGCGCTGATCATCCTGTACCGGAAGATCGGCACCTTGCGGGCCACCGGCGCGCTCGCCTCGTGGATGTTCCGGATCGTGCGCAACGAATGCCTCCGGTCGCTACGGCTACTCGTCGCACGACGTGACGAAGTGACCGACGAACCGGGGGCGTACACGGAGCCGTCGGCCGAGGAGGCCGTGCTGTACAGGCTGGAAGTGGAGCGGATCGCGGCCGCGGTCAGCGCCCTTCCGCGCGACCAGCGGCAGGTCCTGATCATGCGCGACGTCCAGGGCCTGCCCGGCAAGACCGTGGCTCACACGCTCGGCCTGAGCAGCGCGGCGATGAAGTCGCGGCTGCACCGCGCACGTGCGGCACTGCGTCTCGCGCTGGAGGCGACCGACCAGCCGTCCGATCAAGCCATCGACCGACCAGTCGAAGGAGACCCACGACCATGAACACCGTGAACATCGTGAAGCCCCCCGAGGGCGTGAAGGCCCCGGTCACCGCGCCGTCCGCGGACCGGACCGGCGCGCCGTCCGCGGCGCCGAACTTCGCGAGCAAGTCCGTCCCGCGCCACCTGGCGCGCGGCGTCATCGGTTTCGGGCTGATCATCGGCTCGATCGCCATGGTGCCCGTGGCCGGCCCGGCCACGCTCCTCGCGGCGCCGCTCGCGCTCATCGCCTTCCGCGGCTGCCCGACCTGCTGGATGGTCGGCCTGGCGCAGACCATCTCCCGGGGCCGTCTGGAGCGCCAGTGCGTGGACGGCGTCTGCACCCTGACCAAGGCGCAGACGGGAGCGAAGAACGACTGAACCCCCAGCCCCACCGGCCTCCTGCCCCGGCCTGACCCCCACCCTCCCGCAGTCCGTCCCGGAGGGTGGTGTCACCGGGCCGGGAGGCTGCGGCCATGCCCCGAAACAGCCGTGAGACGACCGTCTCAAGAACGCCGCACAAGAGCATTCTGCTTTATCCGTCACATTCGTTTTGCCTACCAAACCCCCGTTCTAGCCATTGGTTTACGGACCGGCGCCTCGGTGCTAGGGTCCGCATCGAGATTGAGTCCGGCAGGGCCGCCGAGTCGGCAACGCCGTTGATCGTGCTTCACGGGGGGAGCAACAACACCATGATCCGCCATTCCCAGAACCGGGAAGAATCGGTCAGGGACGCACAGCCACGCCCGGCGTCCGAACAGATCGATGAGCACACCGTCGCCGTCGTGGGCCTTTCCTGCCGTTTTCCCGGCGGTGCCAACCCCGCCGAATTCTGGAATCTCCTCAGGAACGGCCAGGACGCCATAGCGGAACCGCCCGCCGATCGCGCGCACCTCGGTGTCCGGGACGACGGTTTACCGCGGCCCGGCGGTTTTCTGCCGCGCGTCGACACCTTCGACGCCGAGTTCTTCGGCATATCCCCGCGTGAAGCGGCCGCCATGGACCCGCAGCAGCGGCTCGTCCTCGAGCTCGCCTGGGAGGCACTCGAGGACGCCGGCATCGTCCCGGCCGCCCTCGCCGGCACGGCGACCGGCGTCTTCGTCGGCGCGATCGCCGACGACTACGCGGCCCTCACCCACGCGGCGGGCCCCGAGGCCACCTCCGCGCACACGGTGACGGGCCTGCACCGGAGCATCATCGCCAACCGCGTGTCCTACGTCCTCGGGCTCCAGGGCCCCAGCATGGTGGTGGACAGCGCGCAGTCGTCGTCGCTGGTCGCGGTACATCTGGCCTGTGAGAGCCTGCGGCGCGGCGAGTCCGTGACCGCGCTCGTCGGCGGCGTCAACCTCAACCTCGCGCCGGAGAGCACCCAGGCCCTGGCGGCCTTCGGCAGTCTCTCGCCCGACGGGCGATGTTACTCGTTGGACGCCCGGGCGAACGGGTATGTGCGAGGTGAGGGCGGCGGCGTCGTGGCGCTGAAACTCCTCAGTCGGGCCATCGCCGACGGGGACCGCATCCACTGTCTGCTGCACGGCGGGGCCGTGGGCAGCGACGGTGCGAGCGACACCCTCCCCACCCCTGACGGGAAAGCCCAGGAACGCGTCATACGTGACGCCTGGGAAAACTCCGGATTAACTCCGGAGCAAGCCCAGTACATCGAAATTCACGGGTCGGGCACCCGGGTCGGCGATCCCATCGAAGCCTCTGCTCTGGGCGCCGTATTCGCCTCCTCCCGCACGCCGGACAATCCGCTCCTGCTCGGATCCGTCAAGACGAACATCGGCCACCTCGAAGGGGCCGCGGGCATCGCAGGACTCGTCAAGACGATTCTCTGCGTCAAGGAACGAGAAATCGTTCCAACCCTCAACTATCGCACCCCCAATCCGCAGATCCCCTTCGCGGAACTGCGCCTCGCCGCCGCCACCGAAACGGGTCCGTGGCCGAATCCCGACGGCCCGCTCTACGCCGGTGTGACATCGGTCGGAATGGGCGGCACGAACTGCCATCTCGTCCTCGGCGAATGGCCGCGCACCACCGCCTCGCCCGATGAGGACCAGCCGGAATCGGCGCCGGGCCGAAACGCCTCCGCTCTCCTTCCGTGGGTCCTGTCCGGCCGCGGCGACACGGCGCTCCGCGCCCAGGCCGCCCGGCTCCGCGAGCACCTCACCGCCCACCCGGACCTCGACCCCGCCGAGGTCGCCCGGTCCCTCGTCCAGGACCGCACCGCCTTCTCCCACCGCGCCGTCCTGACCGGCACCGACCGGGCCGGACTGCTCGCCGCCCTGGACGCGGTCGCCGACGCCGGCGTCTCGCCGGACACGGTCTCCGGCAGCACCCCCGGCGCCCCGCGGCGCGCGGTCTTCGTCTTCCCCGGTCAGGGCTCCCAGTGGGCCGGCATGGCCGCCGGACTCCTCGACAGCGCACCCGTGTTCGCCCAGGCCGTCCAGGACTGCGAGCGCGCGCTCCGCCCGTACCGCGACTGGTCGCTGACCGACGTCCTGCGCGGCCGCCCCGACGCCCCCGCCCTCGACCGCGACGACGTCGTGCAGCCCGCCCTGTGGGCCGTGATGGTCGGACTCGCCGCCCTCTGGCGGGCGGCGGGGGTCGAACCGGCAGCGGTCGTGGGCCACTCGCAGGGCGAGATCGCCGCCGCCACCGTCAGCGGCGCGCTCACCCTGGACGACGCGGCCCGGCTGATCGCCGTGCGCAGCACCGCACTCGGCGCGCTCGCCGGGCGCGGCGGCGGCATGCTCACCGTCGCGCTCCCCGCCGACCGGGTCCGCGAGGACCTGGCCGGACGCCCCGGCCTCAGCGTGGCCGCGGTCAACTCGCCCGGCATGACCGTGGTCGCCGGCGACGGCGACGCCCTGGACGCCCTGGCCGCGCACTACGGCGAGGACGTCCGCACCCGTCGCGTCCCGGTCGCCTACGCCTCGCACAGCCCGCACGTCGACGCCGTCCGCGACACGCTCCCCGCCGAGCTCGCCGGGATCGCGCCGCGCGCCGGAACGGTGCCGCTGCACTCCACCGTGACCGGTACGGCCCTCGACGGTTCCGAGCTGGACGTCGACTACTGGTACCGCAACCTCCGTGAACCCGTCGGCTTCGAACCCGCCGTACGCGCCCTCCTTGAGGCGGGGCACGAACTGTTCATCGAGATGAGCCCGCACCCGGTCCTGGCGCTCGCGGTCCAGCAGACCGCGGAGGCCGCCGACCTGCCCGTCGCCGCGCTGGGGACCCTGCGCCGCGGCGAGGGCGGACCCCGCCGCCTGCTGCTCGCGTTCGGCGAGGCGTTCTGCCACGGCGCCGAGGTGGACTGGTCGACGCTCCTGCCCACCGGCACCGCCCGCGCCGAACTCCCGACGTACGCCTTCCAGCGGCGGCGCCACTGGATCTCCGGGCAGCCCCACGCCGCCCGGGCCCTCGCGCCCGCCGCCCCGACACCGCCGGCCGACGCGCTCCCGGAGGACGCCGCGGACGCGCCCGGCACCGAGCCCGGCCGCTCGCTGACCGGCCCGGCCGCCCTGGACCTCGTACGGGCACACACCGCCGCCGTACTCGGCCACGACTCCGTCGCCGAGGTCGAACCCCGGCGCACCTTCAAGGAGTTGGGCATCGACTCGGCCATGGTCGTCGAGCTCCGCAACCGGCTCGTCACCGCCACCGGGCGGGGGCTCCCCACCACCGTCGTGTACGACCACCCCAGCCCCGCCCGGCTCGCCGCGCTGCTCGCCGACGCGCCGGACGAGGCCGTGGCGGCGCCCGAGGCCCGTACCGACGAGGACGACCCCGTCGTGATCGTCGGCATCGGCTGCCGCTTCCCCGGCGGGATCGACTCGCCCGAGGCGCTGTGGCGGGTCGTCGCCGAACAGCGCGACGTCATCTCCGGCTTCCCCGCCGACCGGGGCTGGGACCTCGACGGGCTCTACCACCCCGATCCCGCCCACGTGGGCACCACCTACGTCCGCAACGGCGGATTCCTCGAAGGCGCCGCGGAGTTCGACGCCGAACTGTTCGGGATATCGCCGCGCGAGGCGCTCGCGATGGACCCGCAGCAGCGTGCCTACCTGGAGGTGTGCTGGGAGGCGCTGGAGCGCGCGGGCATCGCTCCTGACTCCCTGCGCGGTACCCAGGCCGGCGTGTTCGCCGGCGTGATGGCCCAGGAGTACGGTCCGCGCCTCGGCGAGGCGGGGGCGGGCGCCGCCGGGTTCGGTCTGACGGGGACGACGCCGAGTGTCACCTCCGGCCGCGTCGCGTACACGCTGGGTCTCCAGGGCCCGGCCCTCACCGTCGACACGGCCTGTTCGTCCTCGCTCGTGGCCCTGCACCTCGCGGTCAACGCCCTGCGGTCCGGGGAGTGTTCGCTGGCCCTCGCCGGCGGTGTGACGGTCATGTCGACACCCGGCATCTTCGTCGAGTTCTCGCGGCAGCGGGGCCTGGCGGCGGACGGCCGCTGCAAGTCGTTCTCCGCGGACGCCGACGGCACCGCCTGGGCCGAAGGCGTCGGC
>NZ_JBEOST010000024.1:19465-111510 GCF_040303145.1 Streptomyces sp. NPDC096079 | reverse complement strand
CGAGTAGCTCCGCTACGAGGGCCTTCGTCCGGCACGCCGAGGGCACGCACCGGACACCGCGGGCACCGCACAGGACTTTCGAAACACCCCCTAGCGGACGACGTCCCTGATCACCCCTTGGGCCACGGCCGTGCGGAGAGGGGCGAGTTCGGCGTCGAGCCGGTGCGTGCGGGCCGCGTCGGCCGTCACCGCGGCCGGGCTCGCGGGCCCGGCGAGCAGGGCCGCGCGGCGGAGATGGGTCGGCGGGTGGGTGGCGTCGACGGCGTGCCCGCGGATCGCCCCCGCGCGCCGCCGGCGGGCGTACTCGGACTCGGGTATGGACGCCACATGCGCGGCGACCGCCTCCCAGAGGCGCTCCGGCCGCTCTTCCGCGGCGCGGCGGGGGCCGGAGCGGTGGGCCGTCGTCCGGGTCGCGGCCCGGTTGACCTCGCGCCGCAGGACCGTGTGCGCCGCGGAGCCCACGAGGAGCCGGTCCATCAGACCGACGGCCGCCTCGGTGGAGGCGGTCCGGGCGGCCGCCGCGTCGGCGAGGTACTCGGCGCGCTGGGTGGCGCGCAGGGTGAGCTGGTCGAGCAGCAGGGTCAGGCCGTTGACCAGCGTGCGGGGGACCAGGTAGAAGAGGTTGACCGCCATCTCCACGAGGGTGGGATCGGCCGTGGGGGCCGTGTAGTAGGCCCACAGGGACAGCGACCGATAGGCGGACGTGAGGACACGCCCCTGGCGGACGTCGCCGTGGGAGTAGTGGCCGAGCTCGTGGCCGAGCAGCGCGATCCGCTCCTGAGGGGTGAGCGACTCCCACAGGGGCAGGCCCAGCGTCAGCAGCCGCCGGCCGCGGATGCCGTACGTGGTCACGCTCGCGTTCACGTCGGCGTCGACGGCGATCACGTCCACGCTCCGGGTCCCGACGGTCGCGGCGACCTGGTCGACGAGTGCGTACAGCTCGGGCGCGTCCGGCCGGTGCAGGAGGTGGGCGTCCTCGGGCAGCTTGCGCCGCCGGGGCCGCAGGGACCAGGCGATCAGGAGCAGGAGCACGCCCACGACCTTCCCACCGGGTGCCGGTCCCGCCACGGTCAGCCAGACTCCGGCCACGAGGACAGCGACGGTGAGCCCGTGGACGGCGAGCGCGAGTCCGTACGCGAGGAGGGCGGAGGGGTCCCGGCGGGGACGCGGCGGCTCGCCGGCGTCCGTCATCTCGGCGAGGAGGCGTTCGCCGTGCCGGCGGGCCAGGGCGCGCCTTGTCTCCTCGATGCGGCCCTTCGGCGGCTCGGGCGGGTGCGGGTCGACGTTCCAGTCGCAGGCGGCGCACCAGCGGACGAACCGCTCGTCGACCGGGACGTCGGCTCCGCACTCGGGGCACGGTTCCACGGACTGCTGCTGGGCGGACGGCCCCGTTGTGGTGCGCACGGGTGTGCTCCCCCTGTTGCCTCCGCCGGATGCGGCGGATGTGTTCACGACAGGGTGGAGTGGATCACGCGGGTGCACTCGCCGTAAAGGGGAAGGGTGCGTGGTGCGTGGCCGGTGATGCCCGGATCGTTCACCGAGCCGGGCGGGTCAGGTCCTCACGTGAGGATGGGGATCTCGCCTCGGCAACACCCGTAGATGAGCGTTCCCCTGAGGTCGTACATGCCGTACCAGTGCCCGGTGGCCAGGACCAGGTCGCAGCGGGGGCAGAACGCGTCCTGGACGGGATTGATCCGCAGGACCGCGGCCCCCTGCAGCTCCAGGACGGCGCCCACCCACTCGCGCCCGTGCCGGCGCAGCCCCTGCTCGATGAATTCGAAGGCCCCGTAGACGCCGCCGCACGGACACTCCACGCGGTTCGAGAACCACGGGCCCATGTCCCTCACGTCGAGCTCGGATTCGATCTTGTCGCGCTCCTCCTGGGACACCCGCTCGTACCCGATCTCCTTGATCCGCCTGGGCGTCCAGTACAGGCGCATGACGGCCTGGGCCTGGGCGGGGCTCACGTAGAACGTGGCGGTCCGGCCCTTCGCCAGGGTGTCGAGGACCAGGCCGACGACGGTGCCGTCGTCGGCGGAGACGACGGCGCGCCCGCCGCGCACCAGGGCTTCTGCGGGACTCAGCAGGGATTCGGCGTCACCCATGGGACATCTCCCTTCCGTGTGTGGACGGTTGCTCAGCAGCAGCCGCCTGAGGGGCGGCCCTGCGGGCCGGGCGACGACGCGGCGGTGAGGACCGGGTCGTTGATGCAGGTGCCGCAGGCGTAGATGAGGATCCCGGTCCCGAAGCCCGGGATGTGCACCGGACAGGCGCACATGAGCGTGGAACCCCGGCACCACGTGGTGCACTGGGGCGCGCGGGCGGCCGCGCCGGTGGACGGACCGCCGGGGGCGGGACCGCCGGGGGCGGGACCGCCCGCCTCGGCGAAGCCGCCCATGAGGCCGGCGAGGTCGAACGGCGGATCACCGGCGGACCGGGGGAGGGCCGTCGCGAGCGGGCCGCCGTGCCGACCGGAGCAGGTGCACCCACCGGGACCTGCCCCATGGGCGCCGCCTCCCGGGCGGAGGCCCGAACGGCAGTGCTTGCACACGACGGCTTCGGGATGGATGGCTTCCTTGCAGTACGGGCACGTTCCGCCGTGGCCGGGTCCGGTCGGTGTGATCCGCGAACCGCACGACGGACACCGGGTGGCCTCGGGGTCGATCTGTTCCTTGCAGTACGGGCACGAGCCAGGCTCTTCAGCTGCCATGGTGGCGCCTCCAGGGGCGGCCGGCGGGAGTGGCGGTGGCCGGTGGCCCCACCTACGCCGATGCCATCACGACCCCGACGCCGTCGCATGCTCCGCGCTGCCGTGTGGGTGACGCACTCCGAACTCCCCGGCCGGGCGATCCGCGAGGGGAGTGTGAACCCGGACTGTCATGTCATGTGCCGCTGCGGGGATCCACGACCACCGGAACCCGCCACGCGCATCAATGTCAGACCCACCCCGTAGAACGGAACTCATCGCGGTCCGGTCGTGACCGGGGCTCCCGCCTGCGCCGACGGGCGAACGGCGGCGGGACGGAGCCCCGGGACGACGGGTCTGCGCCGCACCCCGCTGAACCCTGGAGATCGTCCTGCCATGACCACGACCCTCACGCCGCGCCGTGCGGCGTCCGTCGGAGACCGGATCGCCGACGCGGTCCTGGACGCCGCGTACGAGACGCAGCGTCTCTACCGGCACGGCGCGTTCGGTGTCCCCTGCCCGACGTGCCGGGTGCCGGCCGGGGCGCTGTGCAGGGCCCGCCGCAGTGTTCACGCCGAGCGGCGCGGGGCGTACCGGCAGGTCTTGCAGGGCCGCACGCTCGTCCCGCTCCTCGTGGCGGCCGGCCGGTGACTCGTGCGGGCACGGCGGCGACGCCCCGGCCGCGGGGCGGTGGAGACCCTGAGGGCGCGCGGCGCGGGCTCACCAGCCGTCGCTGCCGTGCGGTCCCTTGAACGGGCCGACGATCTCCTCGGTGATCCAGCCTCCGTAGAAGCCACCGGGCTGTGGCCGCACGCGCTCTCCGTCCACGGTGCAGCTGTCGACCCGACCGGGGTAGAAGGCCAGGCGGCCGGAGAGCGCGGCATAGGCGGCTTCGGGCTCCTCGTAACTCCAGGCCACGTCCTCCACGGTCCTCCCGGGGCCCGTCAGGGTCCAGTACGACGCGACCCCCTTCCACTCGCAGTGCGTGAGCGTGGCCGAGGGCGTGAGCAGGTCCGTGCGGACGTCCTGCCACGGCACGTAGAAGACAGGCGGATGACTCGTCTCCAGGACGCGGACGCACCGGCGGGAGTCGGCGAGGACGACTCCCCCATGGCGGACGACGACCCGACGGGCGTCGGGAACGACACGGGGAGGCCGGGGATAGTCCCAGACGGACTCGGCCGGATCGTGCCGTGGCTGGGCCTGGCTCATGGGATCACCTGCACCTTTGGGATCACCTACACCTTCCTGTTCCTCGCTTCCCCGGCACTGGCTCCGCCGGATGCACGGTCTTCGGTCGTGGTGGCCGTCCCTGCCCCCGGCTGTTGCGGGCGCCGTACTGCGGCGGGCCGAAGCACTCCGGTCAGGACGCTTCCTGGACGGGGGTCCGCGTCCCGTGCGGCGCCGTGGCCGCCGGTGTCGCCGTGGGGCGGGCGCCGGTGCGGGTGGCTCCGATGCCGGCGACGACCACGAAGACGACGCCGGTGGCCGACGCCAGGCCGGGCTCCTGACCGAGCACGAAGAGACCGACGAGCATGGCGATGGCCGGTTCCAGGCTCATCAGGGTGCCGAAGGCCGAGGTGGTCAGGCGGCGCAGGGCGAGGAACTCGAGGACGAAGGGCAGGACCGGGCTCAGGGCGGCCAGGGCGAGCATCACCCAGAGGGCCGGCCACGTGACGCGGGTCGAAAGGGCGGGTGCGGCGATGAGCATGCCCAGGACTCCGGCGACGGGCATCGACACGGCCAGCCCCTTCAGGCCGGTGACACGGTCGCCGACGCGCTGGGTCAGCAGGATGTACGCCGCCCAGCAGGCCGCGGCAGCCAGCGCGAATGCCACGCCCAGCGGATCGAGAGCACCGCGCCAGGGCTCGGTCAGCAGCACCACGCCGATCGCTGCCGCCGCCGTCCACACCGTGCGGCCGCGCCCGGGCCCGTACAGGGACACCGCCAGCGGACCGAGGAACTCCAGGGCGCTCGCGGTGCCCAGCGGCAGGCGGGAGAGGGCCAGCATGAAGAAGAGCATCATGCCCGCGGTCGCCGCGCCGAGCACGCCGCAGGCGACCAGGTCCTGTCGGCTGAAGTCGCGGCGCCGGGGCCGGACGAGAACGAGCAGAAGCACGCCGGCCCACCCCAGACGCAGTCCCGCCGTGCCCGACGCGCCGAGCTGGCCGAACAGGGGAACGGTGAGTGCCGAACCGAGCTGGACGGTGGACATGGACGTGACCGCCATGAGGAACCCCGTCCGGGTATCGCTCGGGCGCGGTCGGGGTGAAGGCTTCGGCGAACGCATGGGCCCAGTGAATGCCCCCTACACCGTTCGTGTCCACGTGCCGATCATGAACATTCCCTTCGATGATCCTGGACAATGAGGCCATGGAGACACGGCGCCTGCGTCTGCTGAGGGAACTGTCCCGGCTCGGGTCGATGCGCGAGGTGGCGGACGCGGTGGGCACCACCACCTCGACCGTCTCGCAGCAGCTCGGCGTCCTGGCCCGGGAGATGGGCGTGGACCTGATCGAGCCGGACGGGCGGCGGGTCAGGCTCACCCCGGCGGGCCGCCGCCTGGCCGAGCACGCCGCGGTGATTCTCGCGGCCGTGGACACCGCCCGACTGGACCTGGCCCCCGGTGCGGAGCCGAACGGAACCCTGCGCGTGGCCGGATTCGCCACCGCCATCCGCCTCCACCTCCTGCCTCTGGTCACCGAGCTGGCCACCAGCCATGCCCGGCTGCACGTCCTGGTCCGCGAGCACGAGCCCCCCGAGGCCCTGGCCCTGCTGGCCGCGGACGAGACGGACCTCGCGCTCACCTACGACTACAACCTCGCCCCGGCGGTCCCCGACCCCTCGGTGCACGCCACCGCCCTGTGGACGGCGCCGTGGGGTCTCGGCGTCCCGGCAGGCGCCGACGTGCCCGACACGGCGGTGAGCCCGGAGGTCTTCGCCCGCTTTCGCGACCAGGACTGGATCGTCAACTCGCGTCACACCGCGGACGAGACGGCCATCCGCACCCTCGCCTCGATGGCAGGGTTCACACCCCGCGTCACCCACCGGGCGGACAGCCTCGACCTCGTCCAGGGCATGATCACCGCCGGGCTCGGCGTGGGACTGCTGCCGATCGGCACACCCACCTTCCCCGCGGTCCGCCTGCTTCCGCTTGTGGACCCCCAGGTCGTGCTCCGGGCCCACGCCGTCGCACGCCAGGGCCGCCTCGCGTGGCCCCCGCTCGCCCTGATGACCGATCTGCTCGCCCGGCGCAGCGCCGCCACGGCCCCGGGTGGCCCCGCCTCGCCGCCGTAGCGGGCACCAGGTGAGCGTCGACGGGAGGATCGGTCGCCGATCGAAACCGTCCGGCCCATCGCTGCGGGGCGGTTGGGCTACCCTCCTTCCTCGTGGATCAGTTGACCGCCGAAGACCCGCCGCGCATAGGCCCCTACCGCCTCATCGCCCGCTTAGGCGCCGGCGGCATGGGCCGCGTCTACCTCGCCCGCTCCGAAGGCGGGCGCACGGTCGCGGTCAAGGTCGTGCAGACCGAGTTCGCCCAACACGCCGAATTCCGCTCGCGGTTCGCCCGCGAGGTCACCGCGGCGAAGCGGGTCGGTGGGCTCTGGACCGCGGCCGTGCTCGACGCGGACACGGACGCGGAGACGCCCTGGGTCGCGACGCAGTACATTCCCGGACCCGATCTGCACGCCGTCGTGGCCGAGCAGCACGGGCCCTTGCCCGAGCAGTCGGTGCGCGTCCTGGCCAACCGGCTCGCGCTCGCCCTGCGGGCCGTCCACGAGGCGGGCCTCGTCCACCGCGACCTCAAGCCGTCGAACGTCCTGGTCACCGTGGACGGGCCCCGGGTCATCGACTTCGGCATCGCCCGGGCGCTGGACAGCATCAGCGGGGACAGCCTGCAGACCCGCACCGGCATGGTGATCGGCTCGCCGGGCTTCATGTCTCCGGAGCAGGTGCGCGGGCTCCATGTCACCGCAGCCTCCGATGTGTTCTGCCTGGGCTCCGTCCTCGCCTACGCGGCCACGGGGCGCCAGCCCTTCGGGGCGACCGGCCACGGGCTGCACGCCCAGCTGTTCCGGGTCGCCGAGGAGGAGCCGGACCTGGAGGGGCTGCCGGAGGCGCTCCTCCCACTCGTACGGGAATGCCTGAGCAAGGACCCGGCCCGACGCCCCACGCCGGAGCAGGTCGCCGCCCGCACCGCCACGGACGGCGCCGGCGAATGGCTGCCGGGCGCGTTGCTGGGGCGTCTGGGGCGACACGCCGCACAGCTGCTGGACTTCGACCCGCTGCGCCCGCACACGGCCCTCGTGCCGGGCCAGGCCCCCGCTCCACCGACGCCTGCCCGGCCCGCGCCCGCGGCACCGCAGCCCGCACAGACGCCCGCGGCACCGCAGCCCGCACAGACGCCCGCCGCGCCACACCCCGCGCAGACGCCCACGGCACCGCAGCCCGCACAGACGCCCGCCGCACCGCGCCGCGCGCGTCCGTCCGCCGCACCCCAGCCCGTGCCGGCTCCCGCATCACCTCCGCCCGTCCAAGCGTCTGAAGCATCCCCGCGGGACGCGCTCGCGCAAGCGCCAACGGTGGGACCGGGACGCGCCGAACCGGCAGGCTCCTTCGGTCCGGCGCAGCCCCCGGGCCGGCCGCGTCGCCCGGCCGTCGTGGCGGGGGTGGCAGCCGTCGTGGTGCTCGTCACCGTCGGCGGACTGCTCGCGCTCCGCCCGTGGCGGGACGGCTGGCTCGGGCAGGCGGAATCACCGTCGCTGACCGCTCCGAAGGTGCTCCAGGGGAACTGGGAGGCGGCTCTCGATCTGAGGGACAAGGACGGCCTGCGCATAGAGGGGGTGACCGCGCGCCCGCTCATCGACGCCAAGGGCACCGCCGAGTACCTCCTGCTCAGCAAGGACCGGCTGTGTGTCTGGGACAGCACCATCACCGACTCCCGGAGCGACGCGATCAGGCTCGGTACGAGTCGGCTGAAGAGCGCGAGCCCCAGGTCCGAGGCGGAGCGCTGCGAGGACAACACCGATGACTACGGCCCTTCCGCCCCGGACGGTACCGGGGCGTTCGTGGCCTCGTGGAACGGAACGTACGAGTGGGAGGACGACACGGGCTACTACGACCACGGCAACGACGGGAAGACCGCCTACCAGCCCGACACGTTCATGAAGGCACCGTCCGCCGAGGGCGCGCTGCCGGAGATCTACCGGGGCTCATGGGGCGGGCGGGGGGAGGACGACACCTACCGCTTCGAGTTCACGATCGGCGAGGGCGCGACGAAACGCGACATCCGTCTCGTGTCCATCAGCGTGATGGGGGAGAGGTGCGTGTACAAGGCGCCGGTGTTCTCCCAGGATCCGGCCCGGATCCGCACCGCGCCCGCGGAGCTCGCCGACAGCGAGCAGCCCTTGGCCTGCGTCGAGAGCGCCCCCTCGCTGTCCATCTGGGACAGCGGGGACAAGAACAGGCGGAAGCTGTCGTACGAGCCCATCGGCGGCGCCGACACACCCCTCTTCGAATCCCGGCACTGGAGGGGACAGCTGACCGTCGCGAGCACCTGAGGCGTGGTGCAGAGGGCTTCGCACGACCGCGGGCGGTCGCCCGCCATCAGACGCCCCTGAAGCGGGGTGGGCGTCAACCCCGTGGCCGTGGCCTCGGGCGGGCCGTTCACGGGTTTCCGCGGTGCGGGATGAGCCCGTCGGGGCTCGTACGTGCCGACCCGGTCGATGGCGTCGACATGCTCTGCCATGGGCTCAGTCCCCCGCGTGGCGTCACGTCAACGGCATGCCTTCCCCGCCGCCGACCGCGACGATGCCGGGCCACCTGCGCCGTCGCTGTCAGCCCGCCGCGGTGAGTTCGCCGCTGAGGGACGTCCCGGCGATCGCGGCGGCGAGGGCGCGTCCGGCACGGTCGTACGCCGCGGCGGCCCGCGGGTCACCCGCACGGGCGGCGACCGTGGCGGCCGCGGCCGTCGGTGCGAAACCGGCGGGCGGCGCAGCGCCGGCCCGGTCGACACCGTGGCCGGGACGGCGAGCGCATCCCTTCTTCTCGCGGGCCTCGGGCGGGCGGGCATCCCGCGCCGGGGTTCGTCGGCGCTGCACCTGGTCCGCCCGCATGGCATGCCGTGGCGTCGCGCCCAGAGGGATGCCGCCGGGGCGCGACGCCACGGGCGGGTGTCCTACTGGGTGAGCGGGGCCAGCTTCGGGTCGTTGGCGTAGGACTCGGCCGCGTTCTCCTTGGTCACGATGACCGGCGGGAGCAGGTAGGCCGGGACGATCTTGGAGCCGTTGTCGTACGACTTCGTGTCGTTGATCTGCGGTTTGTCGCCCTTCTGCAGCGCCTTGATCATGTTGACGGTCTCCGCGACGAGCTTGCGCGTGTCCTTGTTGATGGTGGAGTACTGCACTCCGGCCATGATCGACTTCACCGACTCGGCCTCGGAGTCCTGGCCGGTGACGACCGGGACCGGCTTGCCGGCGCCCTTCACGGAGGTGAGGATCGCGCGGGCGAGCGTGTCGTTCGGCGACAGGACGCCGTCGAGCTGCCTGTCGCCGTTGTACGTGGAGGTCAGCAGCGAGTCCATGCGTTGCTGGGCGTTCTCGGCCTTCCAGCCCTGGACGGCGGTCTGCTTGATGTCCTTCTGGCCGGAGCCGACAACGATGTCACCCTTGTCGACGAAGGGCTTGAGGACACTCATCGCGCCGTCGAAGAAGACCTTCGAGTTGTTGTCGTCGGGCGAGCCGGAGAACAGCTCGATCGTCCACGGGCCCTTCGGCTTCCTGGCCTTCATGCCGTCGACGAGGGCCTGTCCCTGCAGGCGGCCGACCTTGAAGTTGTCGAAGGCGATGTAGTAGTCGACGTCACGGGTGTGGGTGATGAGGCGGTCGTAGGCGATGACGGTCGCGCCGGCCTGCTTGGCCTGGGCCACCTGGGTGGCGAGCTGCGAGGCGTCGGTGGCGCCGACGACGATCACCTTGGCGCCCTTGGTGACCATGGCGGAGATCTGTGACTGCTGGTCCGCGACGGTGGTCGAGGCACCCGCGTACTGCACGTCGGCCTTGAAACCCGCCGACTTCAGGCCGTCGGTGAACAGGTCACCGGCGAGCACCCAGTTCTCCGAGGTCTTCGACGGCAGGGCGACCCCGACGAGGGAGCCCTCCGCGAAGCCCTTGGCCTCGGTGCCGGCGGTGCCGGTGGAGCCCTCGCGTTCGTTGGAGCAGGCGGTGCCCAGGGCGAGCAGGGCGACGGCGCCGACCGCGGCGATGCTTCGGCTGGTGACTCTGCGCATGGTGACGGGAGCCTTTCGTGCGGTGTTGCCTCTACGGGGAGTGGTGCGGTGCGCCGCGGGCTCCGGCCCGCGCGGGCGTGGCGCGGTCAGCCGGCGACCAGCGTCTTGTCGGGGCCGGACGCCGGTGCGGCCGGATTCTCGCGGCGGAAGGGGCGCAGGAGCGCCCCGGTGATGGAGAAGCGGCCCCGGCGCTTGTTGTAGACGTCGAAGGCGACCGCGAGAAGGAGGACGAGGCCCTTGATGATCTGGACCATGTCGGAGCCGACGCCCTCCAGCTGGAGCCCGTTGTTGAGCAGCGCCATCACCAGGCCGCCGACGATCGAGCCGCTGACGGTGCCGAGGCCGCCGGAGACTGCCGCGCCACCGATGAAGACGGCCGCGATGGCGTCGAGTTCCCAGCTCAGGCCGTCCTGCGGGCCGGACGCCGCGGACCGTGCCACGAAGATCATGCCTGCCAGGGCGGCCAGTACGGACATGTTCATCATGACGACGAAGTTGACCCGCTTCAGCTTGACGCCGGACAGCTCGGCCGCGCGGGCGTTGCCGCCGACGGCGTAGATGTGCCGGCCGCCGATGGCGTTGCGGGTGTAGTACGAGTACGCGAGCACGAGGACGATCAGGATGATGCCGGAGACCGGCAGGCTGGTGCCGATGCGGCCGCCCGCGAAGCGCAGCGTCGCGAGGACGATGACCCCCAGCATCACCGCGAGGCGGATGCCCGTGATCCACGGGGGAGCCACGCCGGCGTTCATCTCGCGGCGGGTCCGCCGAGCCGTCGCCTCGCGCCACACCATGCCCGCGCAGGCGGCGAGACCGAGCAGCAGGGTCAGGTTGTTGTACCCGGTGTCCGGTCCGACCTCGGGCAGGAAGCCCGCCCCGATCGCCCGGAAGCCCTCGGGGACCGGGACCGTGTCGGCGTTTCCGATGTACTGGTTGCCGCCGCGGAAGAGCATCATCCCGGCCAGGGTGACGATGAAGGCGGGCACTCCCACGTAGGCGACCCAGAAGCCCTGCCAGGCGCCGATCAACGCGCCGACGAGCAGGCCGAGCGCGACGCCCACGGGCCACGGCAGCGCGTACGCCTCCATCGCCTTGGCGACCACGATGCCGGTGAACGCCGCGACCGAGCCGACCGACAGGTCGATGTGCCCGGCCACGATCACCATGAGCATGCCAATGGAGAGGATGAGGATGTAGGAGTACTGACTGACGACCGCGATGAGGTTCCCGGACGTCAGGGTCAATCCGCCGGTCCAGATCTGGAACAGCAGGACGATCGCCACTAGGGTGAAGATCATCCCGAACTGGCGGCTGTGGGAGGCGGTTCCTCCGAAGAGGTTCTTCCGCAGGTCTTGGATTCGGTTCATGAGCTCGGGCTCTTCTTCGTCGCGGTCATCTGCTTCATCAGCACTTCGGGGTCGGCGTCGCGGCGCGGGACCTCGCCGGTGATCGCGCCTTCGAACACCGTGTAGACGCGGTCGCACAGGCCGATGAGTTCGGGCAGCTCCGAGGAGATGACGATCACGCCCTTCCCCTCGCTCACGAGCCGCTGGATGATCCCGTAGATCTCGTACTTGGCGCCCACGTCGATGCCGCGGGTCGGCTCGTCGAGGATCAGGAGGTCCGGGTCCGTGAACATCCACTTCGCCAGGACGACCTTCTGCTGGTTGCCGCCGGACAGCTTGACGACACCCTCGTCGACGCTGGGGGTCTTGATCCGCAGGCTCGTGCGGTACTCCTCGGCGACGCGGTACTCGCGCACCGGATCGATGACCCCGCGGCCGGCGACCTTCGACGGCTTGGCGGCCACGATCGAGGTCTTGATGTCGTCCAGCAGGTTGAGGCCGACGGACTTGCGGTCCTCGCTGACGTACGCCAGACCGTGCCGGATGGCATCCGCCACCGACTTCAGCCGGATCTCCTCGCCGTCCTTGAAGACCCGTCCGGACAGGTAGGTCCCGTAGGAGCGCCCGAACAGACTCATCGCGAGTTCCGTGCGCCCGGCTCCCATGAGGCCGGCGAAGCCGACGATCTCGCCGCGCCGGACATGGAAGGTCGACCCCTTGCACACGAGCCGTTCGTCCGAACTCGGGTGCCGCACCGTCCAGTCGCGGACCTCGAAGAAGATCTCGCCGATCTCGGGCGTGCGGTCGGGGAACCGGCTGCTCAGCTCGCGGCCGACCATGCCGCGCACGATCCGGTCCTCGTCGACGCCGTCCGCCCTGACGTCGAGCGTCTCGATGGTGCGGCCGTCACGCAGGATCGTGATGCTGTCGGCGATCGCCTCGATCTCGTTCAGCTTGTGCGAGATGATGATCGAGGTGACGCCCCGCTCCCGGAAGCCGCGCAGCAGGTCGAGCAGGTGCCGGGAATCGTCCTCGTTGAGGGCCGCGGTCGGCTCGTCGAGGATGAGCAGCTTCACGTCCTTCGCGAACGCCTTCGCGATCTCCACGAGTTGCTGCTTGCCGACGCCGATGTCCTTGATCAGCGTGTCGGGGTCCTCCCGGAGTCCGACCCGCTCCATCAGTGCGAGCGCGCGGCTCCGGGCGGCCTTCCAGTCGATGCCCCCGCGCCTGCGCGGCTCGTTGCCGAGGAAGATGTTCTCGGTGATCGACATGCCCGGCACCAGTGCCAGCTCCTGGTGGATGATGACGATCCCGGCATCCTCGCCGGCCCGGATGTCGTCGAAGCGCATCCGCTCGCCGCGGTAGACGATCTCGCCCGAGTAACTGCCGTACGGGTGAACGGCGCTCAGCACCTTCATGAGGGTGGACTTGCCGGCGCCGTTCTCCCCGCAGATCGCGTGGATCTCGCCGTCCCGGACGACCAGGCTGACATCGGTGAGCGCGCTGACGCCGGGGAAGGTCTTGGTGATCGACCGCATCTCCAGAACGGCCGGGGTCTCGGTCACGGGCCGACCTCGGCACTGCACGGGCCGCGCCGAGCGCACGCGGCCGGGCCTTCCGGAATACGGGGTTTCGTGGACATCTACCTTGCCTCCGATGGCACTGCGCGGTGCCTCGTGTGCGGGGTGACGGATGTGTGACCCGGACACTAAATCCATTTGTTTTACTTAGTCAACGCCCAGGAGAATGTTGCCCAGGAGAATGTTGGTCAGGGGTAATGCAGAGAGGACCGTGCGTGCGGCAGGCAGGAACCAACCTCCCGAAGGTGGGGCGTTACAACCAGGCGGTCGTCCTCGACCAGATCCAGCTGGCCGACGGGATCAGCCGGGTGGAGATCGCCGAGCTGACCGGCCTCACCCCGCAGACGGTCTCCGGCATCGTGCGCCGCCTCCTCGACGAGGGCATCGTCAGGGAAGACGGGGCCAGCCGGGTCTCCAGCGGTGGGAAGCCCCGCACCACGCTGCGGCTCAACGCGGAGGCGGGCAGCGCGGTCGGGCTGCACTTCGACCCCATCGAACTGACCTGCTCCGTGGTCGACCTGGGCGGACGCCCGCTGGTGGTCAGGAAGCGCCCCACCCCGCCCAGCAACGACCCGTCCCGCGTGGTGACGGCGATGGCCGAGCTGGTCGCCGACGTGCTGGACGAGGCCGCCGTGCCGCGCGAGAAGGTGCTCGGCCTGGGCCTCGCGGCCCCGGGGCCGATCGACCAGGAACACGGCACCATCGTCACCCCGCCGCAACTCGCGCACTGGACGCGGGTACCCCTGAAGCGGATGCTGAGTGATGCCACGGGCCTCCCGGTGACCCTCGACAACGACGCCACCGCCGCCGCGGTCGGCGAGCGCTGGTCCGGAGCGGGCAAGGGGGTCGCGAACTTCGCGTACTTCTTCTTCGGTACCGGCATCGGCGGCGGTCTGATCCTCAACCACCAGGTGTACAGGGGTGGTTCGCTGAACGCGGGAGAGTTCGGCCACTCGTCCGTGCTGCCCGACGGGCCGGAGTGCTACTGCGGCAACAGGGGCTGCCTGGAGCGGCTGGTCAATCCCTCGGCGATCGTCGCCGAGGTGCACCGCCGGCTCTCCGCCCGGCCGCGCGGCGAGAGCGAGCTGACGCAGGCCTTCGACCGGGATCCGGCATCGGTCGACCACGCCTCGATCCGGCTCGCCGCCGCGGCCGGCGACCCCGTCGCCGCGGCCGTCGTCGACGAGGCCGCGGAGCACGTCGCCTCGGTCGCCGTCAGCATCGCCAACTTCATCGACGTGGATCTCATCGTGCTCGGGGGCCACGGCATCCAGCACGTGGAGTCGCGGTACGTCGACGTCGTCGCCTCGGCCCTGGCGACCAGGCCGCTGTCCCGCGGTATCCGCGTCGTCGAGGTCACGGCGTCCCCGCTCTGTACGGACGCCGCCGTCGTGGGTGGCGCCGCCCTCGTACTGCACTCGACGTACTCGCCCCAGCTCTCCGCCCTGCTGGCCGACTGATCGCGAGGGGCTCTTCTTCCCGGTCCGGCAGTTCCGTCCGGCCTCCCTCCCGGCGATGAGGGCGCGCTCTCCGGCGCACGGGCCCGGCTGAGTACGTCATCCCGCGCCGGACGAGTCAGGGCGCGGTGCGGCAGTTCCGTCCGGTGTCCGGATCGAGCTACGCGGTCGGCGCGCCCGCGGTCATGCGGCCGAGGTCGCTGACGTCGGCGAAAGTGGCACCCTCGAAGATCACCGGACAGTCGGTGAAGTGTGCGAGGAGGCCGACGAGGGCACCCTCGAAGCGCGCCTGGCCGAAATGCAGCTGACCGCCGCTGAAGGCGGCGTCCTGGAAGTCGATTCGGCCGCTGCGGAACGTGCTGGAGACGAAGCCCACCGCGCTTCCGGAAAAGGCTGCTCCCACGAACGAGACGTCTCCTCCGCTGAACGTGGTGCGTGCGAAGTCGACCGAGCTGCCGGCGAAGGCCGCCTCCTCGAAGCTGACGAACCCTCCGCTGAACGTCGCGCCGGCGAAACTGACCGGGCTGGTGGCGAAGGCGCAGCGCTCGAAGGAGACGTTGGCGCCCCGGAAGGAGCAGTCGCCGAAGTCGATCCCTCCGGTGTCGAACGCGGTGTCGGTGAAGCTGATGTTGCCGCCGCTGAACACGGCGCCCGCGAAGCTCACATACCTGCCGTCGAACACGGTGCTGGTGAGGTCGAGGTCATGACCTTGCCAGGAGTGCGGGTGGCCGGTGTCGAGGCGGAGATGGTCGCGGATGAGACGGATGATGGTGTGCCGGACCTCTCGCAAGGCGAGGTACTCGTGCCGGGCGGCGGTATCGCCGTCGGGAAGTTGCCCCTCGGGGGTGTAGGGGAGACGGAGATACGCGCACAGGACGTCGATGCACGTCTGACGCAGCTCGGGGGAGGGAGCGTCGTCTGCGAGGCCGGCGAGGGCGTGGACGCCACCCAGGCGTACGGCAGGGGACACCTCCCCGAGTTGTGAGACGGCGGTCGTGAATCGCTCGTTGTGCAGACGGGTGGCGTCGCGGACGGCGCCTTCCTCGTCAACCCGTTGGCGACGGTAGGCAACGATGAGAGCGACCAGCGCCCCGGCTCCGGCGACGACGCCGAAGGACAGCTTCACCAGGTCGAAGAGCGTCGTGGAGTCGAGGCGCCGCTCGGTCTTGATGCCCTGCACGCCGAGTAGGTGCCATCCCGAGTAGAACACGGAGCCGGCCACGGTGATGGCGGTGAGGAACGCGAGGACGAGCACAAGGCCGACGGGCCACAGGCGCAGGCCCGGCCGTCCCGCCGCCCTACGCCGGTTCGTCTGGGGGGAGTTCACACTGTGACGCGACGCGAGAAGCCGCTGGACGGTTGCAGCTCGTGCTCAGCCGACCCGGTGGTGCGCCGGCGCAGGGGCGGATTCCGTCAGTCTCCGGCGCCCCGTGGGGTCCCCGCGACGACGGCGACGGAGGCCGTCCTCCCGGCGGGCGGACCTCGGCAATGTCCCCATGGCACAAGCCTTCTCCCGCGCCCGGCGGCCACCGTGGCGAGCGGCAACTCCCCGGGCCGTCAGTCGCCCGCCGCGCCCGGCGCCGTCCGAGCCGCGGCCGTCCTTCGGCCCCTGCGGCGCGAGCGCGGACGGCCCGGCGCCGGGCTCGTCGACAGCCGGAACGTGACCGCCACGCGGGCACCGCCCAGGGGGCCGCGCGTGATGCGGACGGCGCCCCGGGCGGCGAGCGCCGCGCGACGGGCGATGTCGAGACCGAGGCCGGTGGAACCCGTACTCCCGCCGCGGGCGAGGGCTCCGTCCGGGTCGGCGATGCCGGGGCCCGCGTCATGAACGGTCAGTTCCACGGTGTGGGCGGTGCGGCACACGGAGACCTCCAGGGCGGTGCCCCGGGAGGTGTACCGGAAGACGTTGCCCACGAGCGCGTCCACGACGGCCGTGATGTCCGCCTCGGGGAGGCAGACGGGGGTCGTCTCGTCCGTGATCTGCAGGCTGCAGGGACGGTCCTGCTGACCCGCGAGCACGGCCCAGAAGGCCGCGCGCCGACGCACCACGTCGGCGACCTCGCAGCGGTCCCCGCCCTCCCGCGGCCCGTCGGGCGACTCCTCGCCCCGCAGCGCCCGGCCCATCGGGCCGACGGCGAGCGGCGTGCGGGCCTCGGCGATGATCGCGTTGAGCTCCCGCTCCAGTTCGGCGACGGCCGTCTGGATGCGTCCGGTGTCGGCGCTCGGCGCGATCCGCTCGACCGCCAGGTGCAGGGCGGTCAGCGGGGTGCGGAGCCGGTGGGACAGGTCCGCGACCAGTTCCCGTTCGACGGCGAGCAGATCCGTCATGCGGTCGGCCATGGTGTTGAAGGCCGCGCCCGCCTCCTTCAGCTCCGGCGGCCCCTTCGGCTGCACGCGGGTGTCGAGGTTGCCCGTGCCGAGCCGGCGTGACGCCTCGGCCAGCCGCTTGGCCGCCGTGACGACGGCGGAGCCGAGGCGGTCCGCGACCAGGACGGAGCCGCCGAGCAAGGCGACCGCGAGACCGGCCATGACGCTCCACGACAGGACGACGCCGCGGGTCAGGTCGTCGTCGGGCACGAAGTTCTCCACCACCGCGACCCGGTCCTGGGGCAGGATCACCGGCTGCAGGTAGATCCAGCCGCCGGGCACGTCCCGGGAGATGGACTCGCGTTCCTCCTCGGCCCGGCCCAGCAGATCCGGCGGCGCGTGCCCCGCGCCGCCGACCGTGCTGTGGTCCGGCAGATGGATCACCATGTGCTCGGCCGCGCGCAGCCCCGCCCCCGCCTCGCGCAGCTCGGCCGCGTCCGTGGTGAGGGCCAGGATCGGCGCCATCGCCGCCGCGCTCTGCTCGGCCGCCGTGATGCTCTGCTCGCGGGCGAGCGACATCACGAGCAGCCCCAGCGGGATCAGGAACGACAGCGCGACCATGGAGGTGACGGCCAGGGCCACCCCCGCGAGGGAGCGCCTCACCGCGGGGCCCCGGGTTCGGCGCGGTGTCTTCGGGGCCCTGGGTTCACGGGTGCGGCGCTCCAACGGGTAGCCGTGCGCCGAGCGCCACGGTCGGGGGATGCGGGTCCGGGGTCCGGGCGACGGGCCGCCGGAGGGTCTCCCGGTACGACGTCCTCCGGGAGCGGCGCATGCCGTCACCGGCCCCGTGATCCGGGACGACGGGCCGTCAGGAGGTGCCGAACGACAGGCCGTCCTCGCCGGTGCGCAGGGGCACCGCCCGGTCGGCCACCGGGATCGTACACCCCTCGGTCGAACTGCAGCTCGCATAGCCGATCAGCACCTTCGCCTCGCCCGGCGCGGTCGCCCGGATCGGCAGCGTCACCGTGACGGGGCCGTCGGGGTAGACCGGTACGGCGGCGCGCACGCCCGGCACCGTGATGCTCTTGACCGGCTTGTCCACCGTCACCTCACCGGCGGTGGCGACCGAACCGACGGGACGGACCTCGGTCGGCCGTCCCACCCCTTCGACGCCCTCGGCGGGGAGCGCGGTGCTGTAGAGGTGGAAGCCGGCTTCGTCGGGCGTGAACGTGGCGACCAGGGTCCCCGCGTCGGACGTCCAGTCGGCCACGCTCAGCCGGACGGTGACGCCGTTCTCGTTGAACTCCGTCACGGCGGCGGCGCGCGCCGGCGCCGACTCCTGGCCGCAGCCGGTCAGCGACGCGGCGGCCAGCAGGGCGGCCGCCGCCCAGGCGAGGCGCGTGCGCACGGCGCGGGGCAGGCGGCGGGCCGGGTGGGGGGAGGGCATGGGGTGTCTCATGTCGTCTTCACGGGTCTTTCTCGTGGGTTCGGGGAGGTGGGCCGCACGCCGGGGGCGCGACCGGCCCTCTCGGGTACGGGGGAGCGGAGCCGTCCGGTGCGCAGGGGGAGCCGGGCCCTGCCGGGCGCGGGGCGGTGGCACTCGGGTACCGGTGCTCACAGGGCCGCGGTCGTGCCCTGCAGTCTCACCTGCAACGCGTACACCAGGTCGGTCCACAAGCCGGTGACCAGCAGGACGCCCACGACGACCAGAAGCGCGCCGCCGGCCCGCATGACGGTCCCGTGGTGGTTCCTGACCCATCGGAAGGCGCGCAGGGCCCGCCGGAAGGCGAGTGCGGTGACGAGGAAGGGCGCGCCCAGCCCCAGGCAGTAGCAGACCATGAGGAGGGCGCCGCGCCCGGCGCTGGCCTCGTTCCAGGCCAGGGCCTGCACGGCGGCCAGGGTCGGCCCGATGCACGGGGTCCAGCCCACGCCGAAGACGACGCCCAGCAGGGGCGCCCCGGCCAGGCCGAAGGACGGCCGGCGGCTGCTGCGCAGCTCGCGCTGCGTGAAGCCGGGCAGCCAGCCCGCGAACGCGAGGCCCATGACGACGGTGAACAGGCCGAGGACCAGCGTGATGCCGTCCTGGTAGGCGAGCAGGTTGCGCCCGACGAAGCCGAACAGGGCGCCCCCGGACACCAGGACGCCGCTGAAACCGAGCACGAACAGCGCCGCTCCGGCGACCATCCGCCCGCGCCGCCCGCCGTCCGCCTCGGCCAGGTCGGACACCGACAGGCTCGTGACGTAGCTCAGGTAGCCCGGGACGAGCGGCAGGACGCACGGGGAGAGGAAGGACACCAGGCCCGCCGCCACGGCCACCGGCACGGCGAGGAGCAGGGTGCCCGACACCGCGCCGGCGGCCGGCCCGGCGGCGAGCGCCGCCCACGTGGGGCCGGTCATGCGGCCTCCCCGGCGACCCGGTCCACCAGGGGCTCGAGCCGCGCGCGGGTGACCGGCCCGGAGACGGCGACGGCGATCCGGCCCTGCCGGTCGATGACCAGCGTGGAAGGGATGGCCTGCGGGTTGAGCAGCGCGGGCGGGAAGGCCAGGAGGAGCTTTCCGTCGGGATCGTGGATGCTCGGGTAGCGCAGACCGTACGTCTTCTCGAACTCCCGGGCCGGCCCGGTGGAACGGTCGCGGACGTTGATCCCCAGGACGTCCACGCCGCGCGGCGCCGCCGCACCGCGCAGCGCCTCCAGGTCGGCGGCCTCGGCGCGACAGGGGGCGCACCAGGAGCCCCACACGTTCAGGACGACGACCCTCCCGCGGTACGAGCGCAGCGCCAGATCCCGGCCCGTGAGGTCCCGGCCGGAGGTGTCGGGCGCGGAAGGGCGTTCGGCGACCGGCAGCACCGCCGCGGTCTCGACGGTGACCGCTCCCGGCGCGCGGTCCCCCGCCACGGCGCCCCCGCCGCAGCCGGTGGCCGCCAGTGCCAGGAGGAACAGGGCGACCGTCGCCGACGCGCCGCGTCCGCCGCCGCGGGCCGTCATCAGGCCCACTGCCGCAGGAACGCGCCGAGGCCCGTCTCGGTCAGCTCGGGGTTGCCGGTCGAGTGCGTCTCGGTCACCACCTTGCCGTTGCCGTCGAGGACGACCAGGACGGGCATCTTGTACGCGCCCTCGCCGGAGCAGTAGTCGCGCAGGAGGTCGAAGGCCGAGGAGTCCTGGCTGCCGATGTCGACCTTGACCACGTGGTACGAGTCGTCCAGGAGCGCCCCCACGCCGCTCGTGGCGAACACCCGGTCGGCGGCCTTGCAGTTGCCGCACCAGTTGGCGCCGAAGTCGATCAGCACCTTCCTGCCGTCTGCCTTGGCGGCGGCGACCGCGGCCTTGACGGCCCCACGGGCGTCCGCGCCGGTCGGGTAGCCGCTGGTGAAGCCCGAGGACCCGGAGACGGGAGCGCTCTTCTTCACGGCGGGCCTGGTCGGGGCGGGAGCGGCGGTCGTCCTGGCGGGGCGGGGGGCGGCCTTGGTCGTCGCCGCGGGGTGCTTGGCCACGGGCGAGGAGGCGGGTGAGGAGACGGAAGGGCTCGGCCGGGACGTCGGCGGGACCGACGTCGCGGCGGCGGTGGGGGAGGTGGACGCCGTCGCCGCCTCCATGGGGGCCGGAGCGCCGGTGCCCTGGTCGGCGGGCGCGTCCGGGGCCGCTGCCACGGACACGTTCTGCGCCGCGTCGTTCTTCGAGCCGCCCACTCCGCAGGCCGTGGCGACGGCGGCGGAGGCGACCGTGAGGGAGACGGCCGAGAAGCGGACGAGGCCCTGGATGCCGGAGGTGCGTTGTTTGCGCCGGTGTGCGGCCATGACGGATCAACCCCTTGTGTCGGTGAGCTCTCCGGGGCCTGGAGGCGGCCGGTGCCGGAGCGGGCGCAGGACGCGGCCCGGCGTCCTGTCCGCCGGGGCCGGAGCGATCGTCCTGACCGACCGTGAGCCTAGGTGCCGAAAACGCGTCCCGGACCGTCCTGATGCCACCCATCAGGCACGCTTAAGGAACTGCTCATGTTCGTGACCGCAAGCCCTCCACCAGGGGATCTCCGGCCGTCCGCGGCGCCCGCCCGAGGACTCACAACCGGGTCTCGCGCACGCTGGCCCGTGCCGTCGGCACGACGGTCGCCGTGATCTGCGAACGGTGGTCGTCGCTGGTGAAGACGACCACCAGCGTGCCGGGATCGCTCTGACCGGTGCTCGTGCGGAACCCCGGGTCGGGAACGGCCGAGACGAAGCACACGCTGTCGCGGCCGTACTGGACGGTGACCTTGCCCCCTTCGGAGGGAACCGTGTGCAACCCGGGACCGCCGCTGCACTTCGCACCCGACGGCCGGGGCGTGGACGGGACGGGCGCCCGCGTGGCCGAGGGCGACGGTGAGGGCGTACGGGGGGTCGGCGGCGGTGACGCGGGGGACGCGGTCGTGGTGGGGGGCGCGCTCGGCGTGGTCGCGACGGACGAGGCCGGCACCCCGACGAGGACGGACGGAGAGGGGTACACCGCCTGGACCGACCGCGCGGCGGGCGGGGTCGGTCGGGTCAGGCCGATGACGAAGTACACCGTGAGCATCACCGCGGTGACGCTGGCCGCGGTGCACGACAGCCATATGAGGAGATAGCGCAGGAGGCGTGGCACCGCATCAGTGTGGCCGACGCCCGGCGCACCACCCACGCCGCCTTCGTTCTCCGTGAGGTCCGCCCCGCGGCCCGACCGCGGCCGGGCCGAACCTGAGCTGATGCTTAGGTCCTCCTGAGCGCTTCCCTCAGACGGCGTCTTCGCAGCTCCGGCACGCCTACGCTCCCGTCACGGCAACCGGCGGACCTTCTCTCCGGAACGGAACCTCCGGAACGGGACCCCCGGAACGGAACCTCCGGAACGGGACCCCCGGAACGGAACCTCCGGAACGGAACCTCCGGAACGGAACCCCCGGAAACGGAACCCCCGGAACGGAATCCCCGCATCCGTACCCCCCCGTAACCGAACCCCTTGGAGGGAAACCGAGATGAGCTCCCGAGCCGCCCACGGCCGTCGTGGACACCGGGCCCCGCGTCGCCCGCGCGTCACAGCCGCCGCGGCGGGCCTCAGCGTCCTGGCCGTCGCCGCCGCCTGCCTGGCAGGCGCCGCACTCCCCGGCTCCGCGCACGACCAGGCCGAGTCCGTCGCCATGGGCGGCGACTCGCCCGACCCGACGCCGACCACCGGGCCGCCGACCACCGCGTCGCCGACCGCACCGACGTCCCCGTCGGCCGCCCCGCACACCCTGACGACCCTCTCCACCATGCCGACGACACCCTCGGCCACCCCACCGCCCTCGGCCACGGCCAAGGCGGCTGGGTCCTCCGCGTCCCCGGGCGCGCGGAAGCCCAGGCCCGCGCCCCCGGCGACCACGAAGCCCCCGGCCACCGCGAAGCCGTCGGCCACCGCGCCCGGCAGCGGGACGCGTCCGGCGGGCGGCGCCGAGGCCGAGGAGGTCGTACGCCTCGTGAACGTCGAACGCGCCGCGGCGGGCTGCAAGGCCCTGACGGTCGACGCGGACCTCACCGAGGCGGCCCAGGAGTACACCGACGACATGGCCGCCACCGGCAACTTCTCCCACACGGGAACCGACGGCTCCCAGCCGCAGGACCGCATCGAGGCGGCCGGATACACCTGGTCACGGTCCGGGGAGAACATAGCCAAGGGACAGGCCGACGCGGCCGCCGTCATGGACGCCTGGATGCACAGCCCCGGCCACCGGGCCAACATCCTCAACTGCGGCTTCACCGAGATCGGCGTCGGCGTCAGCACCGACGGAGGCCCCTGGTGGACCCAGGACTTCGGCACTCCCTCCTGAGCCCCTGCTCAGTGCGGCGCCACCAGCTTGATGCCCACCCCGCGCACCGTGCGCAGATAGCGCGGTGCCGAGGCCCGCTCGCCGAGCTTGCGGCGCAGCGCCGAGACGTGCACGTCGATCGTCTGGTCCTCGATGTAGGCCTCCTGCCAGACCTCCGCGAGCAGCCGGTGCCGGGACACCACCGTGCCGGCGTGCCGGGCGAGGAAGGCCAGCAGGTCGAACTCCCGGCGCGTGAGGACCAGTTCACGTCCCGCCAGATAGGCCGAACGGGCCGGCGGGTCCACGGTCAGCTCACCGACCGTCACCGGACTCGACGGATCGGCGGGTGGGGCCTGCCCGGCGACCGGGGCGGGGACCGCGGTGCGCCGCAGCACCGCCGAGAGCCGGGCCAGGAGCTGTGCCCCGGAGAACGGCTTGACGAGGTAGTCGTCGGCGCCCGCGTTCAGGAGCTTGACGATCTCGCTCTCGTCGTCGCGGGCGGTCGCGACCACCACGGGCACGTTCGAGATCCCGCGGATCATGCGCAGCGCGTCGCCGCCGTCGAGATCGGGCAGGCCGAGGTCCAGTACCACCGCGTCCAGCGAGCCCTGCGCGACCTCGCGCAGCGCGCCGAAACCGTCGCCCGTGCTGCGCACCGCATGGCCGTGCTCCGCGAGGATCTCCATCAGCGAGGCACGGATGCTGGGGTCGTCTTCGACCACGAGTACGCAGGGCATGGCGGACACCCTACAACCGGCCGTCCGCCCTCCGGACTGCCCTCACAGGTCCCGGTTCGGCCCTGCCGGGGCGGGGCCGTACGGTGCTGAGGGCCGGCCGTGCCGCACGGCCGGTCAGGCCGCTGCTTCCCGTGCCTGACTCCTCAGGAACGGGGACCGCAGGAGGCGCGGCGGGCCGTCGCGGGCTCGACGCGGACGAGGGTGGATCGGTGTCGTCGGACGGGCCCGTTGGTGTTCGCCCGCAGGGTGAGGGTGACGCGGGCACCGACGGCCAGTTCGCCGACGGACCACTGCCCGGTCTCCGGAACGTAGGCACCGGTGCTCGCGTCGGCGGACAGGAAGACGAGCCCGTCCGGGAGCCGGTCGGTGACGCCCGGCGCGGGGTACGCCCGGCCGGGGTCGGCCGCGAGGGCCGAACGGCAGCCGCACGGAGGGTCCTTCCGGGCGTTCGAGCGCGGAAGGACCCGGTCGCCGTGCCGACCTCAGGCGGTGTGGAGCCGCAGGCCGTACCGGGCGAGGATCTCGTTGACCGGCTGGAACCACGTCTCGCCCCCGGAGGAGCAGTTGCCCCAGCCGCCGGAGGTGACGCCCTGGGCCTGGTCGCCGCTGAGGAACGAGCCGCCGGAGTCGCCGCCCTCGGCGCAGACGCTGGTCTTGGTCATCTGGTACACGGCGCCCTGGCTGTAGTTGACCGTCTCGTTCTTGGCCAGGACCGCGCCGCAACGCCAGTGCGTGGTCGAACCGGAACGGCAGATCGAGGCGCCCACCGGGGCCTCGGACGAGCCGCGGACCAGCTGGTCGGGGATGGTGCCCCAGCCCAGTACGACGGGCACGGTCCACCAGCCGCTGTGGATCGAGACGTACGCGTAGTCGTCGCCGGGGAACGACGAACCCTGGAAGGTGCCCATCGCGGACCCGTCCCAGCCGCGCACCGCCGCGCCGGCCTGCCCGCAGTGCCCCGCCGTCACGAAGCCCCCGTACACGGAGAAGCCGATCGAGCAGCGGACGTTTCCGGTGTAGTACGGGTCACCGCCGACGGTTCCGGCCGCGTACGTGCGGGGCGCCCGTGCCGTCTCGGCGACGGTGACCGGGCCGCCGGTCCGGGCCCGGGCCACGAAGGCCCGGACGCCAGGGGTCTGCCGCTCGGAGCGCACGACGTCGACCACGATGCTGTTGGTCCTCGGGTCGACGTGCCAGCCGGCCACTCCCGCGGGCGCGTGGAGCGTGTCCAGGCGGGCCTTGGCACGGTCAAGGGCGGCGGCGCTGTGCCGGACGAGGCGGGTGTCGGCACCCAGTGCTCGTACGCCCGCCTCCTTGGCGCGGTCGGTCACGGCGACGACCAGCCGGCCGGTCGCAGGATCGAACCACGAGCCGCCGTAGGCGGCGCCGGTGCGCTGACGGGCGGCCTTCTCCACCTCGACGGCGGCCTTCTCGGCGTTCAGCCGGTCCTCGGCCTCGGCCGCCGTGAGCCCGAGGTCCCGGCGCATGGCATCGAGCAGTCCGGCCGAGGCGGACGCCGCGGGGGCGGGCTCAGGAAGCGGGGCCGCGCTCGCCACGCCGGAGTGGGCGGCACCGAGGCCGACCGTCAGAAGCAGGGCGGCGACGGCGGCGCGCAGGGGGGTGGTGCGTTTCACGGGACCTCCTGGTGTGGCGCGGACAACGATTGAGAGCGCTCTCAACGAGCAGCCGCGGCCACGTTATCCGCCTCGGCTTGTCAGGTCCATACCAAGTTCCGGCCGTGTCCCGGCAGCGTCGGACGACCGCTCCCGGGCATGGAGAGCCCGGGACCGCGCACCTGTGCCCGAGGCCCGGGGGATCCCCGTGGGCGCCAGGCGGCCGAGGTCGAGGTGCCCGGCGGCGAACAGAGCCGGGCGCGACACCTACTGGCGCCCACCGACGCGCCAATTGCCCCTGGGGCTCGCGAAGGTGCGCCACTCACCCGTGCATGCAAGCGGTATCGACCGCAGGATCATTCGCTGGGGCCTGTGGTGAAAGTCCTGGTCGTGTGAGGTCTGGCATCCATGGGAACGTCGCTGTCAGTGGCGCTGTGCATGATCGGCGCGTCAGCTTTTCGCGGAGGTAGGGAAGTGTCATGCCGATCACAAACCAGCAGGTAGAGGGACATACATTCCTGCGGCAGATGTACGACGACTCGTACTTCCCTGATCACGTGGTCGATCGGGGAAAAGCGATCCTGCTGCGGCTGTGCGAGCGCATCGAGGCCGAGCGGCCGTCGGAGCTGGAGAGCTTGTATGCACTCACCCAGGCTGCGACGGAGGAGTTCAACCTGCTGGACAGGGAGTTCGTGGCGGCCGGAAGTGAGATCGAGACGGTGGCGCGGGAGTGGATCTGTGACGAGTTCTGCTTCGTCGCGTCGGCATACGAGTTCACGGAAGCGGATGCAGCGGAGCTGACGGCTGGCCGAGACTGGTGAACCAGGACGGGAGAGCTACCTCTGTTCGCAGCCACTCGTTGATGGCCGCGACGAGCACGGTCGACTCGTAGCGGACGGCGAGCTTGTCGTACCGGGTAGCGACGGCGCGGTGTCTCTTGAGTCGGTTGATCCCGCACTCGACCGCGTGGCGCTGGCGGTAGTCGGCGGTGGTGAACCCGCCGCGTGAGCGGCCCAGGTCGGCCGAGGACTGCAGGCGGGTGAGGATCCGCTGCCAGGTTCCGTTCCGCTGCCACCGGCGGAACAGGTCGTAGACCCGGTTCCACGGGCCGTACTCGACGGGGATGTCCCGCCACGGAACGCCGGTCCGGACACGGAACCGTACGCCGTCGATCAGCTGCCTCAGAGGCCGGACGGGCGGCCGCCCCGCCCTGGTGCCCCTCGGCAACAGCGGGTCCAGCGCCGCCCACTGTTCGTCCGTGAGATCTCCCCGACCCATGAGCCGTGATCATTCACAGCCCAAGATCCACTTTCGATACACCCCCTAGTGGGGCGTGGTCATACGCGCATGTCGTGCGACGTGGGTGGGCTCGGGTGGGCGCCGCCGCTCCTGGCCGTCCCGCAGGCCACGCCTCCTGTGCCGAGGCGGGCGCCTGGTGTCCAGCGTCGCCAGTCCGTGGTCCGAAGCTTGCTCAGACGAAGCCGCCGGCCGTGTGACCGCGACGCCGCAGCAGGGCGACTTCGGGCTGAGCTCCTCGTGTCGGCGGACTGCCCTGGGTGACCGTCACCGGAGAGCTCGCGTCTGTCCTGCCGTCATGCCTGCTCGGACCCCCGTGAGGCCAGTTCGTGGCTCTGCTGCCCGAACACGTCGACGCGCACCCGCATGGCTGCCGCAACCCGCGCATCCGGGACCGGACCGTGTTCGAGCACGTGATCGCCGCGCGACCCCGCTGAACGGCCGCCTCACCACCCGATGCCTCAAGTGAGTCGGGCTCAGCCCCAGTCCTGCAGCTGCTGGAGCAGGTCGGCGTCGCCCTCCATCCGCAGCGAGCCGGCCGGGATGCGCATGTACATGAGCAGGGCCATCTCGCTCGCCGTGCCGTAGACGGCGGCGGTGGGCTTGCTTTCCGCGGCCTCCGCCACGGTGAGGCGCGTGAAGCGGGAGCCGGCGGCATCCACCGTCTGGCGCCAGGAGCCGGCCTCGGCTGCGTGGTAGTCCATGGTGGCGGGCTCGCCCGGCCACGGGACCGTGCCGGTGCAGACGGTGGCGAGGAACTCCTCGATGGCGTCGCCCGCCTCGGTCGTCGGCAGCTCCTGCGGGGTACCGGAGGCCAGCTGGGCGTCGTAGGTGTGGATCAGCGACTCCGGGACGCGGCGGCGGGCCACGGCGGCCACCGTGTGCGGCGAGGCCAGCGGCTCCCACCAGGCCCAGCAGCCCCGGTCCGGGCCGGCCTCGCGCAGAGCGGTGAGCAGCTGCTCCGTCGAGTCGGCCAGCCAGGCGATGAGGGCCTCGCGCTCCCGGGGCGCCGCCAGCCCGTCCTTGCTCGGCCGCTCGTCGCCCGGCGCGGTGTTCAGCACGATGGAGGCCCAGAAGCGGTCACCCTCGCTGAGGTGGTTCGCCAGGTCGTACAGCGTCCAGCCAGGGCAGGACGGGACATCGGCGTCGAGGCTGGGGGCCGCGGCGACAGCGGCGCGAAACGCGGCGGACCGCTCGTCAATCATCCGCAGCAGGGTGGGGAATGGGGGATGCTCAGGCATGCTGATCTTGTATCACCCGGACCGGCGCTCTCGCACTCGACTTAACGGGAATGGATCCCCTCGCAGTTCGGTCCAGTCGTTCGCGCGCCTGACGGAGCGGCAACGTGCCGAACGGGGCAACGCTCAGGCAAGGGGTCTGGAACCAGTTCGGCCGGTGCGTGGTCCGGACTCCTGGAACTCCCATGCGGCCTGGCGCCATTGGCGTCGTCGACGCTCACTGTGACTTCGTTACGAAGACGACGCCGGCCGATCTTCCCGGCCGGCAGTCCGGCGCGCCGGGACGCCCCCTACAGCGCGTCCACCGTCGTGCGAGGGCCACGGCACGCAGCCGGACGGAGGCAGCCGGCGCGTGCACACCACTCCGGGATGCGGGGCTGGTCAGCCACCGGCGGTTCGCGCCGTCTCAGTCGGCGGCCGGGAACAGGGGTGGCGTGGGCAGCCCCTCCGGTGTGTGTCACGATCTCCCCCAACCTGTGGGGGGTGTTGCTGAATGGCGCAGGACATTGCGCTGCGGCCGGTGGTGGATCCGGCCCTCGAGGACTCGGAGCGCGCGCTGCTGGAGAAGTCCGCCGACGGACTCTTCCCCGCCACGCTGCCGCTGCCCGAGGAGCCGGGGCTGGGCGGCCGTACCAAGGCGGACATCTGGACGGCCCTGGGGGCCTCCGCGGTGTGCGCGCTCCTGCCGGTGACGATCCTGTGGGCGCTGATCGGCGTGTGGCCCGGCCTGGCCGTCGGGCTCGCGGCGCAGGCGGGGCTGATCTGGGTCGGGGTCCAGTTCGGGTTCGAGGCGTTCATCCTGACCGTCGTGGGCGTGCACCTGCTGGCCTGGCTGCTGATCGTCGTCCTCGGCTGCGGGACCGACGAGCGGCAGAGGGTGGCCCGGCTGCGCCACGGCCGCTACTACCTGGCCGAGGACTTCGGCGACGACTCCCTGCGCGAGCTGCTGGGCCACTCGCCGCTGCGCCGGATGGAGCGCGCCCAGGCCGCCGTGACGGCGGTGCTCCAGTCGCAGGTCGACCGGGACGGGCTGCTGGACGACATCGCCAACGACGTGACGCTGCCGGCCCAACAGTACGAGATCGCCCAGCGCCTGGCCGAGCTGACCCGGCTGGCGCGGAAGGTGCGCACCGCTGCCGGGGACGCCTCCGGCTCGCGGGTGGAGGAAGTGCTGCGGACTCAGCGGCAGGCGCTGCGGCTGTCGTCGCGCGCGCTGGAGGAGCGGGTGGAGGCACTGGAGCGGTACGCCGAGAACACCCGCGCGGCGGACGCGGCGTACCGCGAGTGGGAGGCCGTACGAGAGCTGGAGCAACTCGGCGAGGACATGTACGAGCTGGTGGTGAACACGGTGCGGGACGAGCTGGCCGTCGCCGAGATCGAGGGGCTCGCCGACCGGTCCCGGCTCCAGGACCTGCACCGGGTGCTGGACGAGGCGCGGGAGGCGGGGCTGCTGGCCACGCGGTTCGCCGACGAGCCGGCCGACCGCCGGTCCGGCGGCAGCGGCCGGGCGTGAGGGGGAGGACGACATGACGCAGGCATCCCAGCCGAGACGCGAGTTCCACTCCGGCCGTGGCAAGAAGACCTTCGAGCGGATCCCGGGCGGGTTCTACCTGGTCGGCGCCCTGGTGGTCCTCTTCGAGGTGGTCACGCTCGGCGCGGTGGGCCTGGCCCTGGCCGTCGGCGACCCGAGCGACGACGGGGCAACCCCGGACAAGGAACCCCGGCGGGTCGAGGTCACCTACATCGCGACGGGCGACCACCCCTCGGTGAACCTCACCGTCGGGGAGGCGAACGGCAACCACGAGCCCCACGGGGTCGTCATCCTGCCGTACCGCAAGACCGTCGAGCTGGCGGCGGGCGCCGACTTCTATCTGGACGTCAGAAGCCGCGAGGACCAGGAAGGGGGCACTCTCACGTGCACCGTGCTGGTCGGCGGCAAGGTGGTCCAGCAGGCGCACAGCACACCGGACTCCTCGTCCGCCACCTGCGCGGGCAGCACCGCGGACCCCCCGCAGCGGGGCATCCCCGTGCCCACTCTCACCCCCGGCGTCTCCCCGCTGCCCGAGGAGCGGCGGCTCACCGGGACCGTCAAGGTGCCGGACTACCCGGGCGAGGGCTCGCCGGTCATCGGCACCGTCACGGACTCCTCCCTGGAGTACGCGGAGTTGGGCGGCACGTGGGACCGGAGCAAGACGCTGGATCCGGTCTTCGATGGCTTCACCCGCAAGCAGGAGGGGCGCCAGCGCGCACTCGTGAAGTCCACGCAGGTCGACGAGGACATCATGGCCGCGGCCGGCGGCACCGGGGAGCTGCGGGGCGTGGCGGGCGCGGTGATGGACGAGCGGCGGCGCTACGAGTACCCCCGCGACCAGGCGATCCTGGTCGACGTCGCCTCGCAGCCGCTGAAGGTCGACGGACATGACGCCTGGCTGCTGGTCAGCGAGATCCACTTCCACAAACGCGGGGTGCCGTCCACGATGGACCTGAACGCGGTCCTCGTGGTCGACACCGGGCGGGTCCGCCCCTCGGTGCTGTGGGTCGTACTGCCGGAGACGAACAAGAAGCTCTGGCCGGACCTGAACACTCTGGTCGCATCCGTCCAGGTCCGCTGACCCACACCGATACGGGACGGGCCCGGGCGCGCGACGCGTCCCGGGCCCGTCCGGCAGAGCGCGACGCCGGCCGGGCACGGCATCGAGTCGGCGGCGACCAGGTCGACGAGCGCGTGTGGGGGACGTGCGACGAGGGTGCGGAGTTGTACGGCCCGCCAGGGCCGGCCACTCGTCGAGTCGGCAGTGGCGGCGGTCGGGATACCGTGGCGCACTCCGCCGCCTACAACGGGGCCCGGGCCTTTCTCTCGTCCGGACCTCCTCGGTCAGTTCCGGGGTGTCGGGTCGACCGCGAGCGCTGCGGCGACGGCGAAGAGGCGGGAGCAGCGCCGGGCCATGGCCTCCGGTGTCTCCTCGGGATGCTTGACCCACCAGCGGACGAGGGTGCCGACCAGGTCCGTCCAGACGTGGCGCAGTACATCGGCGTCCAGGGGGTCGGTGGATCCCGCGGCGCGCAGCAGCTCGGTGGTGCCGTCGGCCGCGAGCGTGTCGATCGCCGCCCAGTAGGCCGCCGCCGCCCGGGCGGCCTCGCCGCCGGGGGGCAAGGAGCGGTCGTAGAGGACGAACCACGCCTCCCTGCGCCCCTCCAGCGCGACGAAGATGCCGCTGAGGACCCGCAGGGGGGTGTCGGGGGTCGTCCCCTCCGCGCCCATGGCCGTGCGGATCGCGTCGAGCAGGCTGTCCCCGACGGGCGTCAGGCACGCGACGTACAGGTCTTCCTTGGTGCCGAAGTACTGGTGCAGCAGCGTCTTGGTGACCCCGACGCGTTCCGCGACGGCGGCGAGGGACGCGGCGGCGTAGCCGCGGCTTCCGAACTCCTGTGTGGCGGCTTCCAGCATCTGCCGGCGACGCAGGTGTTGAGGGACGCCCTTGGTGCCGGCTTTCGAGCGGGGGGTTGCCATGCATCGATATTATCAGTAAGTAATTTACCTCTTGGTAAGTTCACTCGCGACCTCTGGAGCGCCCATGTCCGGCACGACCACGCAGTCGGTCCCGTCCGTCCCCCTCCGCTCCTGGTGGGGCTGGGGGTGGGAGAGCGCCCACCCCGATGACGCCGAGTGCGTGGCGATGGGTGCCCTGCTGCCCGGCACCCTGGCTCGCCCGCTTCCCGTACCGCGTGTCGCCGACCTGGGCATCGGGGCACCCGTCGTCCAGCCCCCCGCGAGCCTGGAGCGGCTGATCAGCGGCGATCCCGCCGATCGCGCGGCCCACGCGATGGGCAAGGCGTACCGGGACATCGCGCGCGCCCTGCGGGGCCGTCCGGGCCGGATACCCGACCTGGTCGCGTTCCCGACGGAGGAGCGGGAGGTGGCCGACCTCCTGGACTGGGCGGGGGCGCACCGGGTCGCCGTCGTGCCCTTCGGCGGCGGGTCCTCGGTGGTGGGCGGGGTCGAGTACCGGGGCGACCGCCATCCGGCGGTGCTCTCCCTCGACCTGACCAGGATGGGCCGGGTGCTGGAGGTCGACTCCGAGGGCCGGGCGGCCCGCATCCAGGCGGGGACGCTCGGGCCGAGCCTGGAGGACCAGCTGCGGCCGCACGGACTGACGCTCCGGCACTTCCCGCAGAGCTTCGAGTTCTCCACCCTCGGCGGCTGGCTCGCGACACGGGCCGGCGGTCACTACGCCACCGGGCGCACGCACATCGACGACTTCGTCCAGTCGCTGCGCGTGGTCACCCCGGCCGGCACCTCGGAGTCCTGGCGGCTGCCCGCCTCGGGCGCCGGTCCCTCGCCCGACCGGATGTTCCTCGGCTCGGAGGGCGCGCTCGGCGTCATCACCGAGGCCTGGGTACGGCTCCAGGCCCGCCCGGTGCACAAGGCGTCCGCCTCGCTGGCCTTCGACGACTTCGGTGCCGCGCTCGGGGCGGTCCGCGCCCTCGCGCAGTCCGACCTCGCCCCTGCCAACTGCCGGCTGCTCGACTCCGGCGAGGCCGCGCTGGCCGGTGCTTCGCGGGACGGCTCGGCCGTCCTCGTCCTGGGCTTCGAGTCCGCCGACGCCCCGGTCGACGCCCGGCTCGCACAGGCCGTCGACCTGGCCCGCTCGCACGGGGGCCGAGGCGAGCCGTCCGAGGCCGGTGCTCCCGGCGACGGGGCGGTGAACGCGTGGCGGTCGGCGTTCCTGCGGATGCCCTATCTCCGGGACGGCCTGGCGCGGATGGGCGCCGTCGCGGAAACCTTCGAGACGGCGGCCACCTGGGACCGTGTCCCCGCCCTCGTCGAGGACGTGCGCAGGACGGTCGGCGAGGCGGCACTCAAGATCTCGGGGCATCCGGCCACCGTCAACTGCCGTCTCACGCACGTCTATCCGGACGGCGCCGCCCCCTACTTCACGGTGCTCGCCGCGGGGCGCCCCGGGGACGAGGTCGCCTTCTGGGACGAGCTGAAGGCGGTGGCGGGAGAGGTGCTCCACCGCCACCGGGCCACCATCACCCACCACCATGCCGTCGGCCGTGACCACCGGCCGGGCTACGACCGCCAGCGGCCGCAGCCCTTCGCCCTCGCACTGAGCGCCGCCAAGGGCGCCCTCGACCCGCAGGGCATCCTCAATCCGGGGGTACTGGTCGGCTGAGGCGAATCCGCGCGGCTCGGCGCGATCCGCTCGGTGGCCGACTGTCCCCGGTGGGGTGTGTGCATCCAGTCCTCCTCTGCCCGTCGGCCACCTGTCGTCGGCCGACGGGCAGGGCGCGGTGGTGGTGCTGGGCGCGGTCAGCGGTCCGGTCGGCCGCCCGCAGCACGGGCCGGGCCCCCGCTCGATGTTCCCTCACGGCTGGTGACGAAGGGAATTCGAGAGGTAGTAATTAGGTGAATCCCATACTGAATTACCGTCAACAGGCTCGACCTGCATATCTCGATTCGGTAACGAGATTCCCGGAAAGGCCTGGACCTTTCGCGTGGATGTCCTCAACTCCCGTTCTTCTTCAAGGGGTTGAGTGTTCATCAGATCCATCCGGGAGGTAACGGTCTGATATCTCGACGGCCATTCCCGTTTGCCCGAATTCTCCACCGTGCGTGTCTGGCAGGCTTCCGCCACCCACTCCTCCGACCAAGGATTTGAGGTGCGCATGACAGGACATCGCAGGAAGCGTGAACACAGACGCAAGCCCAGGGGGTTGATGCTCGCCACCGTCGCCGTGGCGTCAGCCGCGGTCATCGCGGCAGGCATCGCCTACGCCGGCATAGGGGGTGACGCTCAGGCGGGGACGCCCGTAGCGGGCATGCCCGTGCAGGCCGGGTCCGCGAAGACACCCCTCGCGCCGGCCGCCGCGCCGGCCAGGGACGAGGAGCCGGAGCCCGTCATCGGGGAGCCCGCCAACGACACCCGGCGGGGCATGGTCTACGACGGGCTCGAGGCGGCCGACAAGGGTGACCGTTGTGTGGGCGTCTACCGCACCGACACCGGACTGTGCACCCATGGCCCCGACGCTCCGCCCAAGGGTGTGGACATCAAGGCGGACGTGGCTCCGGCCGTGAAGGCCAAGGTGCCCGAGGCCGGACGCCCGCAGGACGCGCCCGCGGCCGACGCCTCCGGGGCGAGGACCGCGGCCGCGGCGGCCCCGGAGCCGGCCGCGACGTCGGGAAGTCAGGCCGTCGCAGCGGGTCCCGCGGGTCAGACCGTCCCGTGCGACGGTGACGGCAGCACCGGCAATCGCGTGCAGGTCGTGTACGTGCACGGACCCGACCGCGACCGGTACGCCGAGTACGTCGCCTCGTTCCGCAAGTGGGCTGCCGACGCCGACCTCATCTACGCGACGAGCGCCAAGGAGACCGGCGGTGTGCGGCACATCCGCTACGTCACCGCGGCCGACTGCACGCCGACCGTGCTCGACATCGAGCTTCCGGCCTCCGCTCTCGCCGAGTTCAGCGCCACCAACAAGGCACTGGCCGACAAGGGCCTCAACCGTCGCGACCGCAAGTACATGATCTTCGCGGACGCCAAGGTCTACTGCGGCATCGGCACCTTCGCCGGTGACGAGCGGCCCGGCCAGACCAACCAGAGCAACTTCGGTCCCTCCTACGGACGTACCGACGCCGGCTGCTGGGGAGGCCACACCGCCGCGCACGAACTGGGGCACAACCTCGGTGCGGTCAACAACAGCGCGCCCAACACCAGTCGCGGGGCCCACTGCACGGACGAGTACGACGTCATGTGCTACTCGGACACCCCGTACTACCCCCAGATGCGGTACGTGTGCTCCAACCAGGCGGCCGAGAACATCCTGGACTGCAACCACGACGACTACTTCCACACCAACCCCAGGGCCGGCAGCTATCTGGCCACGCACTGGAACATCGCCGACAACCAGTTCCTGATGCGGTCCGGGGGCGGCCCGGGACCCGGACCGGACCCCAGCCCGACGCCGACACCGACCCCTACGCCGACCCCGACGCCCACCCCGACCCCGACGCCCACCAGGCAGCCCACCGGCGGCCCGGCGGTGACGGCCGGTCAGGTCCAGTCGACGGCCGTCGTCGTGAGCTGGCCCCGGGTCGCCGACGCCACCTGGTACCAGGTCCTGCTGAACGGCAGGCACCTCACCTGGGTGCAGTCGCAGGCGCTGCGGATCTACAACCTCCAGCCCGGCACCGCCTACCGGGTCGCCGTCTCGGTCCGTGACCGGTCCGGCCGTGACAGCGGGGCCGGTCCGACGACCACCTTCCGTACGGCAGAGGCGGGCGGCGGCGCGACCACCCCCGGCGCCCGCTACACCCTCGGCAACGCGGGCACCGGCATGGCCGCGGAGATCTGGGGCGGGCGCTCCGCCGACAGCACGGTGCTCGTCGGGGCGCGGGCCACGGGCTACGCCCAGCAGCAGTGGCTGTTCGACGACGCGGGCAGCGGACTCGTCCGCATCCGCTCCGCCGTCTCGGGCAAGTGCCTGCAGACGGGCGGAGCCCCCGCTCGGGGCATGTGGATCGCCCAGCAGACGTGCGGCGACGTCGCCACGCAGAGGTGGAAGCTGTCCAGCCGCGGCGGAGCGGTCACCGTGACCGAACCGAGCGGCGACTACGCCCTGTCGGTGAGCAACCGCCCGTACTACGGGAGCTGGCTGCTCGACCTGCAGCGCACCGACGGTGGTGCGACACAGGCGTGGACGGTCCAGAAGCTCTCCTGACCTCGGCCTGAACCCCGACGGCGACTGTCCGGGTCGCCCCCAGCGCCGGTGAACGGCCACCGCGGCCGTTCACCGGCGCCACCGCACAGCACCCTCGTACCAGGAGCACTGCAACGATGCGTAGACACCGTGCCTTCCCCGCCGGCAAGGGCCTCGGCCTCCTGCTCATGCTCTTCGTCCAGGCCCTGGCCGTGCCGGCCACCGCCCAGGCCCACGGCGACACCGTCGAGGTGGTGGTGACCGGCCAGCGAGACGGCCACGTCACGACGGAGATCACCTGGGAGAACGACGGGGACGCCGTCGACGAGGCCGTCGCCGCCACGGTCAACGCGACCAGCCCCGACGGGTCTCGTTCCCTGGGCCCGTGGCCGCTGGTCCGCGACCCCGGCACACGGACGGGCTGGAGCACCGCAGAGGTCCTCACCCCCGGCACGTGGAAGGTCAGCGTCGACGTGGGCTTCCCCGCCCTCGGTCATGGAGTGGGGGAGATCTCGGTCCCTGCTGTCGATCCGTCACCGCCCGGCACGCGCCCCACCCGCACCCCCACCACCCCCGCTCCGGTCCGCACGACGTCCGCCGCGTCTGCCGCTCCGGTCCCGTCCGCGCCGGCGCCCGTGCCGTCGTCTCCCTCCGCAAGCCCGGCGGGCGACGGGGAGGGCCGTACGGTCGGGTGGACCGTGGCCGGTCTGGCCGGGTTCGCGCTCGTCGGCGCCGCGGCCGGCCTGTTCGTGCGGAGAGCCCGCGCCCGCAGGAGCTGAGCACGGGCCCCGACCGCCACGGCAGGGAGTGACCTCACCGTCCCGACAGGAGGGCGTCCCAGGTGCCGGAGCCGACGATGCCGTCGACGGTCAGGGCGCGTGCGGACTGGTAGTCGCGTACGGCCTGGTCGGTGCCCGGACCGAAGGCGCCGTCGACGGCCACCGTCCGGCCGAGCGCGGCGGTCAGGGCACGCTGGAGTCGGGTGACGGCCTCTCCCGTCGAGCCGCTCCGGACGAGGGGGGTGGCTCCTCGGGACAGCAGGGCGGTCCAGGTCTTCGGCCCGATCACTCCGTCCGCGGTGAGCCCTGTGCCGCTCTGGAAGTTCCGGGCGGCGGTGGTCGTGGCGGCCCCGAACGTCCCGTCCGGGGTGCCCGGGTCATGTCCGGCGGCTTCGAGCAGGCACTGGGCCGCCTTGACCTGGTCGCCGGTCGAGCCGTTCTGGACGGTGGGGTACGCGCTGAAGTCGAGGTTCGTCTCCGTGCAGTCGGGTGCGGGCTGTGTGCCGGTGCCCACGTCCAGGTAGTCGCGGTCGATGGTGATCGAGTAGCCGCCGTAGGACTCGGTGGCCTCGCCCGCGTACTGGTGGATGCGCTGGTGGCCGGCCCAGGAGGTGGACGGAACGTAGGAACCGGTGCTGGTGTCCGCGGTGCCGTTCCACCAGCCGTAGAAGATGTGGTCGACCCGCGTGTAGGCGCTGTTGCCGTACTCGCTCGCGGCGTCCTTGATGCCGGAGGACGCGCTGGAGTAGAAGCCCGACAGATAGCCGCCGCTGTGCAGCCGCTCGGTCCAACCGGACAGGTACGACAGCACGGCCGCCTTGCAGGAGGCCGTGGAGGCGTATCCCTCGATGTCGCTGTAGACGGCGCTGCCCGCGGGGATGCCGAGGTTCGCCGCGGCGGTGAGGGCGGCGGCCGCCGCTGTGACGCCCTGGGACCTGGCCGTGGCGGGGTCGGCGGACATCTTCAGGGAGAAGCTCGTGCACGGGGCCTGGCGGCCGACGTCGATGGGGATCAGCCGCCAGCCGTTGCCGGTCTGGCTGGTCACCCAGTTCGCGGTCAGATTCGGCTGGGCGCAGCCGCGGAAGGAGCCGCTGATGTAGACGCCGACGGCGCGGTACGGCGAGCCGGCCCGCCAGGCGTTCATGGCCGCCTGGGAGGGTGCGGCGCAGGTGTCGAAGCCCTTGCCCAGGTAGCTGCCGGGTTGCGGCGCGGCCGCGGTCAGGGCGGTGGCGTCGGGCCGCTGGGCCGCGCGGGGCAGCTCGGTGCGCTGGGCACTCGGGGTGAGTGCGGCCGAGGCCAGGACGTCCCGCACCAGACTCTCGGTCGCCGGGGTGTGGGCGGCGGTGACGAGTACGCCGGCGTCCTCGACCGCGATCTGGATGGTGTCGTTGCCGGACGTGGCGGTCGGAGCGGTCGCCTTGCCGCGCGGGGCCCGTACGGTCGCCGCCGACGCGTGCTCGGCGGAGCGCGCGGTGAGGGGCTCCACGATGATGCCTGCCGTACGGCCCACGAGGTGGGCGGGGCAGTCGCTCTGCTCGGCGGGCTCGCCCAGGTAGACGGCGGGTCGGTCGAATCGGAGGCAGGCCTGCGGGCTTTCGGCCAGATCGACGACGTGCCAGTCGGCGGGGACCTCGATGCGGTAGCCGTGGTAGGTGACGGTCTGCCGGGCGGCCCCGGGCGAGGGGGCGGCCGTGGCGGATCCGGACGCGGAGAACGCCCCGATACCGGCGAGCACCGCCAGCGTGGCCGTTCCGGCACGGACGCGCCGGGGGATGCGGGAGGACATCAGGGCACTCCTACTCGATGGGGGAGGGGTGAGAGGGGTGGGTGGGGCAGGTCTGTTCGGGCCGGGGAGGAGTGGCGCCCGTAATCGGAGGGCCGGAGCGTTGTCGGCCTCGTGCCTCGTGCCTCGCGGGCAGGTGCGGGCTCTCGCCCCCGGGCCCGAGCCGGTCCGGCGGAGAGAGCCCGCTGCCCGAGGCGTCCGTACGGGTCAGACGCCGCAGTTGGGCGCGGACCAGGATCGGCTGGTGCGTCCGTCCACGTGGGTGTGGTCGCCGTGGTCGGGGTAGCCGGGGCCGAAGATGCCGCCGAAGCCGTGGTAGCGGGCCCGCTGGGCCAGCGTGCAGAGCGACGGGCTGCCGGTCAGGTCGGCGGCGTCACCGTACAGGTGCCGGCTGTTCGAGGCGCCGCCCACCGCGCTGTTGCAGGCGTACGAGCGGAATCCACTGGTCACGGTCAGCGGCACGTCACCCAGGGCGTGCCGCATGGCCTCCAGCTTCCACATGGTCCGCAGGCCGTTGGCCTTGGCCGTCGTGGCGCTGACCGCGCCGCCGGACCAGTCGGAGTTGCACTTGTTCAGTTCGGCGTAGGTGAAGTGGACGGGGGTGCAGTCCGGGTCCTGCAGGGCGTAGATCCTGCTGAACGTCTGGGACCCCGCTATGCCGTCCGCGGGCAGACCGTACGCCTGCTGGAAGCGGGTCACGGCGGCCTTCGTGGCCGGGCCGAACGCGCCGTCGACGGCGATGACCTCGCCGTACGCCGCGTGTCCGGCCACGCGGATCTGCAGCTGCGTCACGTCGGAGCCCGACATGCCCTCGGACAGGGTGCGGCCCCAGGTGTAGCACTCGTCGGCCTGGGCGGATCCGGCCGTGGACAGCATCCCACCCAGCATTGCAATCATGGTCATGACAACCGCGAGGGTCAGTTGGATCGTGCGCCGAAGCATTGCGCCTCCGTCCCGATTCCGATTCCCCGTCAAGGGGCTGAGGCGAGTGTGATGTCTGACAGCGGTGCGTGTCCACACCGACACCGTCCGCCACAGGATCAGACCTTCGAAACAACCCTTCTGCAGGTCGACGGGCGTGGTGACGCCGGTCGCACACCGGCCCGGATGTGTCCCGCTCCAGGGATCGGACGCACGCTCGGCCCGGTGTGCCGCATCGGGTCCGGTGCTACATCAGTTTCAACTCCTCGCGCACCGTCTCCGCGATGGCCGCCGTCGCGTGCTCCGCGAACAGGATCGTGTAGTGGTTGGTGTCGTCGACCCGGCGGATGGTGAGCCGGTCCGGGGAGAGGCCGCCTGCGGCCAGACGCCCCTCGTCGTAGAGCCCCTGAGGCTCGTCCATCACTCCTCGCTCCGCCCACAGCATGGTGCCGCGCACCTCCGGCCGGTGGATGGCGGCCAGCGTCTCGGGGTCGCCGATGGGGCCCGCGCCGTCGGCACGCACCGCGTCCAGGACACAGCTGCTGCGCATCTCGGGGGGCTCGCCGGTCAGGTCGCGGTCCACGTATGCCTGTATGTGCGGGCCCCAGTGCGCCGTGAAGGCCGGGTGCTCACGGAAGAGCGCGTGGTACGCGTCGCCGTCCGGGAAGGTCGTCCTGAGCCGGCGCATCGCCGGGCCGATGACCGACTCGATCACCGCGTCGATGTCCGCGCCGCCCGGTATCGGGAATCCGAGGCCGCCGTCGACGAGGACCACGCGCGGGAAGCGGTCCGGGTGCCGCGCGGCGGCCACCGCGGTGGTGAAGGCCCCCAGGGAGTGGCCGACGAGCAGCGCCTGACGCAGGCCCAGGTGATCGAGGAGGGCGACGACGTCGTCGACGTGCGCGGGGATGCCGTAGGGAGCCGGCAGACGTGCGCTGCCGGCCCTGCCGCGCAGGTCCGGGGCGTACAGGTCGATGTCGTCGAGCTGCTCGGCGACGGCGCCGAAGGACAGGCTGTTGCCCGTGATGCCGTGCAGGGCGATGACCGCGGGCCCTTCGCCGGGCCAGCGGGTCACGGCGAGGTCGCCTCCTCGCACGGGGACGGCGAGTTCCTGCGGAGTACGGGTGGTCATGCGGACCTCTCCCATCTGATCGGTCTCCCGCTGCCCGGCGCGGCGGCACTACCCGCGACCTCGGGGAGACCGCCGCCAAGAAGGGTGTCCCGAGAACGAGCGCGGGTTCAAGGCCTTGATCCGCCGTCGGCGGACAGGCCGATTCTCGCCACGAGCGCCGGCGCACACCGCGCGCACGCCGTCAGATCTCGATCACCGAGAGGCCGGTGACCGGCACCGGGCCGCGCACTCGATCGGACGGCTCCTCGTGGAGGTTCAGCCGTAGACGAAGCGCAGCATGCCGGTCGCGCTGCGGGCGTGGTGGAGTGCTTCCTGGGGTGAGTCGCCGACGGCGAGGACCCGGCCGGAGCGGTCGAAGTTGTGCCGGACGGTGGGCTGGGGGCTTCCCGGTTCCCTCAGGAGCGTGACGGCCCGGACCTGGGGGAGGCCACGGGCCCGTTCGATTCCCTGGACTTCCAGCAGGGTGAGTGTCGGGGGGCCGGAGGGTGCCGCGTACCAGGCGGCGGCACTGCGTGCGTGGACGATGTCCTCGGGCAGCAGCGCACCGATGTCCTCGCCGATGCTCTGCCGTGCGACGAGGTCGTACATGTCCACCCCGGTGGAGAGGCGGACGAGGTCCATGATCGCGTCGCCGCCGATCCGGTTGTGCATCTCGATGATCCGCGGGCCGTTCTCCGTCAGCATGACCTCGGTGTGCGAGGGACAGTCGTGGAAGCCGAACGCGTCGAGGACACGGGTGACGTACGCCGTCACGGCGGCGTGCTCCTCGGTGGTGAGGGGGGCGGGGATCACGTGGCCCCGCGAGACGAAGGTCACCGGGTCGGTGAACTTGCGGGTGACCGCGACGATGCGGTGGCGGCCGCCCGTCGACAGCGCCTCGACGCTGAACTCGTCGCCGTCGAGGAACTCCTCGACGACCACCCCCCTGTCGATGTGGTGGGGACCGACCCGGCGCAGTGCCGCTTCGACGTCCTGCGCGGTGGCGATGCGGGACACCCCCAGGCTGCCTTCGGTGTCCACGGGTTTCACGATGCAGGGCAGGCCGATCTCCTCGACGGCGTCGAGGACGGCCCGGCGGCCGCGTGCGAGGACGAAACGGCAGCTGGGGATCGCGTGGTCGTCGAGAATCCGCCGCATCCGCGACTTGTCCACGACCCGGTGGAACAGCTCGACGTCGACCGTGGTGGGGATGCCCAGCCGCTCGCTGACGGCCCGCACGAGGGGGTAGGTGTGCTCGTTGTAGGCGGCCACCGCGTCGAAGGGGTATCGCCGGTGCAGGACCTCGGCCGTCTCGGCCCACAGATCCGCGCCTGCCTCGTCGTCGAGGATCACCACGTGGGCGTACGGACCGACGGCGTCCTCGCGCCGGGCCCGGCCGCGGGGGACGAAGAGCACCATCTCGTGCCCCAGGTCGCGCAGCCGGTCGTGACACACCCTGTTGGTGCCGATGACGAGAACGCGCATGGTCCCTCCGGGACGTCGTGCTTCCGGGGCGCTCACGGGCGCCCTGCCGCGCCGGTGCCCGCGGCGAGCGGCACGGAGTCGACCCGGACGAGGTCCCGTGCCGCCTCGGCCTTGGCCACGGCGTCCTGCGTGCTGTCGCCGGTGCAGAGCACGTATCCCTGCCGGGAGTCGGAGGACAGCAGCGGGCCGAGGTCCTGGTCCGGGCGCAGCGTGCACACCGCCCGGATGACGCCGGGTGCCGACCGGGCTTCGGAGAGGCCGTCGACGTGCCGGACGCGGACGTTCTCCTGGGAGAAGAAACGGATGGCGGCCGCGGGGGCGCGGGGCACGCGCGGCGGGTCGGGAAGGCCGAGCAGGGCGCACATGGTCTCGGTGATCTGGTCGACTCCGCTGACGGTTTCGCACATCTCCCAGATCTGGTCGCCGCCGACGCGGGTCTGGGCTTCGATCAGGCGGGGGCCGTGCGTGGTGAGGCGCAGTTCGCTGTGGACCGGGCCGGTCTTCTGGCCGATGACGTCGAGGAACTCCAGGATGAGCTTCTCGATCGCCTCCAGGTCGCCGGCATCGAGGCGGGCGGGGACCTGGTGGCCGAGTTCCACGAAGCCCGGGAAACCGGTGGTGAGCTTCTCGGTGACCATGACGACCTCGTGGACACCGTGCCGGGAGACCGACTCCACGCTGTACTCGGGCCCGGACAGGTACTCCTCGGCGAGCACCGGTTCCGGGCCGGCCACGGCCGAGGTCCAGGCCCATCGTTCAGCGAGCCGGCGCCCCGACTCGACGACGTAGACGCCTTCGCTGAGACCCCCCGAGGGGGGCTTGAGGACGAGGGGCCGCCCGTCGAGCTCGGCCAGGAAGTCGGCCGCGTCCGCTTCGGTGGCGCACACCCGGTGGCGCACCGGGCTCAGCCCGTGCCGGTCGAGCAGTGCGCGGGTCCTGGTCTTGTCACGGGTGGCGAGGACGGCGGCCAGGTTCTCCCCGGCGACGCCGAGGTCCCGCGCGACCCGGGACGCGGGCTCCAGGCCGTACTCGGTGAAGGAGAGCACGGCGTCGAAGGGGTCCTCCCGGTGCCAGGCCCGGACCACGGGGAGGAGCGCGTCGAGATCGCGGTAGTCGAGGACGGCGTACCGTGCGGCGGCCGCCGCCTGTTCCTCGCTCGCCCGCTCGGGGCTCTGGACCATCGAGTGGCGCAGGCCCAGCGCCGCCGCCTTGGGGATCTCGTGGCCCCGGCCTCCGACCAGCATGATGTGCTGCTGCCTCATGGGCTCTTTGTACCTCACTGACGCAGGCGGGACAGGTCGATGTCCATCCGGTCGGCGAGTGCCCTGGCCCGCGCGACGACGACGTCGAACAGCTCCGAGTGGGTCACGCGCAGTTCGTCCGGATTGAGGGCGAGCGCGAGGAGTTCGCCGATGCGCTGGCGGACGTGGGCACGGAGGTTGGCCTCGTCGAGGCACTTGCGGCCGAGTCCGATGGAGTCGCCGAGGAGCTCGATGCGGTGGAACCACAGCGCGGGCAGGTACAGCACATCGCCGGGGCGCAGGACGAAACGCGTCAGCCGGGTCTCGGGGGCGGCGCACAGCGCGTCCAGGTCGGGCTCGCCGCCGGGTCCGGGCAGGAGCTCGGCACCGGGCCCCATGACGTGCCAGAGCTTCTCACCGACGATCTGCGCGTGCATGACGTCGACGGAGTACGCGTCCTGGTGCAGGCGCGTGATGCCGCCCCGCTGGCCGATCCACAGCTGGTGGTTGGTCGACGCGGCCTCGCCGTAGAGGTCCCGGCGGAAGTCGTACTGGGCGATGTCCAGTTCGGGCATGTCCGCCGCGAGGTGGGGAGCGGTGGTCTGGTAGTACCACTCCTGCAGGTAGAGGGGGGCCGCGCCGCTGCCGGTGTTCTCCTCCAGGAGGTCGACGAACGCCCCGAAGGTGGTCCTGCGCGCCGCGGCGCTGCTGTAGCTGTCGACCACGACCGGGACGTCCGCGCATCGCTCGGCGAGGTTCCGGAACGACCACGCGCGGACCGAGGGCCAGTCGGCGGCGTACCCCTCCAGCACGACGGGACGGCCCGGGAAGCGGTACTCCCGCTCGAACTCCTCCCGCGTCAGGTCGGGGCGGCGTTCCAGTTCCGGGGCGGACGCGAGGAGATCCGCGAGAGGGCCGGAGTGGAATGCGGACTCGACCGTCTTGAGGGCGTCGATGTCGCGTCGTTTGAGCAGGTTCCGCTCGTTCTGCACGGCCATGACGATGAGCCTCCTGAGGTACGGGAGCGGGTGGGGCGCGGACGGGACGGGGGCCCGGGGGTCCGGGCAGGACGGGGGCGTCAGGCGGCGAGCAGGCGCAGCACGGCCCGGACCGTCTGCTCCCGCTCGGGCACCCGGTCGGGCAGCCAGCGGTGCACGAAGTGGTCGCAGCCCTCGAACCACACGACCTCCGCGGACCGGGCGCGGCGGGCGTTGTCGAGGTACCCCTCGACGACCTCGGGTGCGCACACCTGGTCCTGCCGTGCACCGAAGATCAGCAGATCGCCGTCGAATTCCCGCAGGGCGGCGTACGCGGGGGAGTCGGGGTGACGGGCGGGGCGCACCAGGCTGCCGTCGAAGGGCAGGTCGACGGCGTGCGCGGGGTAGGTCGCCGGGCAGAACAGCACCAGGGCGCGCGGGCGCAGCTCCCGCACGGTCCACGCGGCGAGATGGGCGCCCAGGCTGGTGCCGACGACCACGGGCGGCCTGTCGGCGCCGAGCCAGGCGGCCGCGGCGAGCGTCTCGGCGCGGCGGCGGCGCAGGGTGGAGCGTTCGAGATCGCCGCTGCTGTCGCCGTTGCCGGAGAAGTCGAAGGTGAGCGAGCCGTGTCCGTGGCCCGCCCACGCGTCGAGCAGGTATCGCGCCCGGTGCCGGGTCGCGGTCGTGCCCAGACCGTGCAGGGTCAGGATCTCCGGATCCGCCCCGTCCGCCCCGGTGGTCCGCGTCGCCGCCAGCCGTTCTCCGGCGGAGTCGAAGAAGAAGTCCTGCCGCACAGCCCACTTCCTTTCGCGCCGGGCATCGGGATCGGGTGCCGGACTCAGACGTCGGTGTCCGCCGTGCCCGTGGCTCCGGCCGCCAGGCCGGCCCCCCTGGCCTCGAACCGTTCCTTGCGGACCGTGGGCCAGGCGTCGCGCAGGATGCTGTAGTAGACGACGTCCCGGCGGCGCCCGCCCGGCATGACGTTGAAGCTGCGCAGGACGCCCTCCTCCTGCGCCCCGATGCCGGCCAGCCCCGCGCGTGCTCCGGTGTTGAGGACGTCGGTCTTGAACTCGACCCGTTCACAGCCCATCTCGTCGAACGCGTGGTCGAGGAGGGCGAGCTTGACGGCTCGGTTGACACCGGTCCGGCGAGCCCCCGCGTACAGCCAGGACCAGCCGATCTCCAGCCGGCGGTCGGCAGGGAGGAGATTGCCGTACGCGGTGCTGCCGACGATCCGTCCGTCGGACCTGTCGATGACGGCGAACACGATCCGGCCACCGGTCAGCGTGTCCTTGATCGCGGTCTCGACGAACGCGTGGAGATCGTCCGCCGTCTCGATGCGCTGGACGAAGTAGCGCCAGATCTCCGGCTCGTACACGATCTGCGAGAACGCCTCGACGTCGCTGACGCGGACACGCCGCAGCGCCACCCGGTCATTGCCCAGTTCGAGGTCGGCCAGCCTGTCCCAGCTCACGGTTCCTGTCCCTCCGCTTCCCTCACCACCACCGGTGCGCCACCGATCGTGCCGTCGTTGTAGACGCGGTGCTCGTCGTAGACCCGCTCCAGGTCCCGGGCGTAGCGCGCTCCGATCCGTCCTCGCACCAGCTTGTACTGGGCGTTCAGAAGGCCGTTGTCGATGGAGAACGGCTCCTCCGCGACGACGGCCGCGTAGACGCGCTGCTCGTAACGGAGCTCACCGTTCAACTTGGCCAGGCCCCGGGCGAGCTCCTCCCGACACCTCCGCCGCCCGACGGTCCCGCCCCCGCCGCCGGACGAGGCGGCAGGAGAGACCACCACGGTGAGGTAGGGCCGCCCGTCGCCGAACACCGCGCAGTCGTGCACCCCGGGGAGTTCCCTGACGCGTTCCTCCACGAGGGGGACCAGGACGTTGAGCGCGCCGCTCAGGGTGACGATGTCGTCGACACGGCCGTCGATGTAGAGGAAGCCGTCCTCGTCGACGTGGCCGACGTCGTAGGTCCTGACCTCACCGGTGGGCAGGAACACCTTCTCGCTCGTGCCGGGTGCGCACCAGGTGTAGCGGGTGTTGACGGGGGCGCTGGTGCCGACGACGAGCACTCCGTCCTCGTCGAACCGGATCCGCTTGTGCGGCAGGACCTTTCCCACGCTGCCCAGCCGGAACGCCCCGGGATGGTTCTTGGAGACGATGCACGTCTCGTTCAGTCCATAGCCCTCGTACAGGGGAACACCGGCATCGTTGAAGAACCGCAGCACCTGTCGTCCGGCGGGGGCGGAACCGGTCCACAGGTAGCGGACGCGACCGCCCAGCGCCCGCTGGATCGCCGCCCCCCGGTCCGCGCGATCGGCGGAGACGCCGTCCGCTTCGAGCCGGGCCTTCAGCTGCTCGTAGAAGCCGGGCACGCCCATGACGACGGTGGGAGAGACCGCCCGCGCCGTCGTCTCGGCGGTGACCCGGTCGGCCAGGGTGACATCGTGACCGTGGAAGAGGGCGGAGTAGAGCCAGTAGCGTTGCTGCAGGAACCTGACGGGCAGGAACACCAGCAGGTTGTCGCCGTCGCCGTGACCGAACATCTCCTGGACGGCGGCCAGTGACTGGTTGACGCTGGCGACGGTGACCTCGATGCCCTTGGGAGGGCCGGTGCTCCCGGAGGTCTGTTTGATCGCGCAGATGCCGGCGGGATCGTAGCCGGGGTGGGGAGGGGGGCCGGAGGGACCCGTGGGCTCTCCGGAGGGGCCGAAGGCCCACTCCCGGACCTGAGCGATGCCTCGCACGGCACCGGAATCCGGTCCGGCGTCCCCGGGGCGAGGGGCGTCGGTGAAGAGCAGGGCGAGACCGAACTCGGCGAGCACGGCCGCCGGCTCGTACCGGTCCGGCTCGATGCCCGCGGTCACCGCACCGAGCTTGAGCAGGGCCAGATCGAGCAGCACCCACTCGATCCGGTTCGGCGCCATGATGCCGACACGGTCACGGGCACGGATCCCCAGCGCGTGAAGCCGGGCCGCCACGCGTAGGGCAGCGGCGTCGAAATCGGCCAGGCTCAGGGAACGGACCTCGTCGCCGTCGCGGTAGTGGAGACGGTGCCGGGTGTCCTGGCAGCTGCGGCGGGCGAGGGTGCCGATGACGTCGGCGGGCGGGGGAGGGTTCTGGGCGGGACCTAGACTCTGCTCGCTCATCTACGGGGTGTCCTCCTCGAAGGGGCCGAGTCACCGGCCGTGTCACCGGGCCGGGGGGGCGACGTTCAGCCGGGAACGGAAAGCGCGCCGGCCGCGCGCACGTACCCGTCCAGCCGTTCCCAGCCCCGTGACGCGTACCAGTCGCGGTCGAAGCCGCCCAGGGGGCGTACGGGCAGGCTGCCGTGCTGGACGCCGTCCGCGAGGGTGCGCCACAACTCGTCGACGAGCGAGCAGTGGCGCACGGCTTCGCGCAGCTCCCGAAGGGTGTAGGCCGGGCCTTCCATGCGCACGAGCCGGATGTCGTAGCAGCCGCGGAAGCCGTGCCCGAAGACGGTGAACGGCGGGTGCCACACCTGCGCTCCCGGCGCTCGTATCGTGAAGCGCACCCGAGAAGCGGCGTGGCCGCCGTGGTGGTGCTCGGCGTGCTCGGCGATGTCGGGGATCTGGGGAGGGAAGAAGTAGTGCCGCGTCTCGGGAATGTCCTCGCGGTCGAACTCCCCGGGAGCGAAGTGCCAGCGGTTGTACATCATGCGCTGGGCCGCCCGCCACAGGACGGACGAGGTGTCGTCTCCGACGTCGGCCATCCGCGTGGGGTGAGGCAGACAGCAGCAGACGAAGTCCCTCTTCCCCAGTTCCAGCACACCCTCGGCACCCCCGGGACGCGCGCCGCGCAGCCGCGTCAGATCGCGGACCGCGCTGCTCATGCCGTAGTCGGAGTCGGTGGAGCAGACGGCCGAGAGCACGATGGCCGCGAGGAGTTCACCGACGGCGCCGTGTCCGGCCCGGAGTCCGGCGCCCGCCGACACCTCGGCGTCCTCGCCGGACCGGGCGTCGACGAGGACGGCGGCGACCGCCAGGGCGCGCAGGTCGTCCCGTACCCGGCCCGTCGGCTCGACGCCCAGCCTTTCGCTGCCGTGGCGGGCGACCAGCTCGGGAAGGCCGTCCGGGTCGCGGGGGTGCGGGAACTCCGCCAGGTACTCGTTCTTGACGAAGGTCAGGCCGTTGATGCGCCGGTAGCGCATCAGGGGCGAGTGCCGGTCGACCTCTTCCTGGAGAGTCCGGACCTCCTCCGCCAGCTCCAGCAGCCCGATGCCGTGAAGATCATGCGAGGGACGCCCGACGGCGGCGGAGTAATGCGCGTGCCGATCGAGGAAGTACTGCCGCAGCCGGGTCGCCGAGAGCTGCCGGCCGTTGAATTCCTCGAACCGGACGGATCGGCCGCTGCTGAACAGGCAGTACGCGAGGACCACGAATAACCGGTCCGCCGCGCTCCAGCTGTCCACCGGGCGAAGCCGAAGATCGGACAGACGGCCCTCTCGTGTCAGGGTATTGCTGCCCGCGTCGGACTTCGAGAAGACGTCGCGGCCCACGAATATGTACACCGTCTCGACCCGCTCGACCCAATCCGCGAGCCGGTCCAGACGGCTGTCGATCTCCCCCTTTGTTTCCCATTCCCGGAGAAGGGCGTCGACTTCGTGGAGTTCGGCGGCCTCCCGTGCCGCGACGGACCGGGCCTCCTCCTCGGCCAGTTCCAGTACGTCCGGCGGCACCCGTAACCAGGCGAGCGGTTCGGAGGGTGATCTCGGCAGCTCACCGGGCTTCCAGAACGACACGCTGAAGAGGGCCGACCGGGTCACCGTCACGAGGCCGGCGCTCGCGGCCGGGTCCGACACGACCTCGAAGTCCGGCCGGCCGAGAACATGCGCGACGAGCTGTTCTTCCCAGGCCGTCAGTCGTTGGCAGGCGAGACGAAAGGACACCCTTCCCCCGCTGGTGAGTTCCCTCAGTAACCAGCCCGAGGCTTCCTGTGCACGTAAGACGGCAGTGCCCGACCCGGTCGAAAGCATAAGATCCCCGTCGTTCGGCAATGGAACGCGTCAACCCATGTGGTGGAACGTGCTGTCTAGCCTGACGGAACATCAGCCATAGTGGCGAGGCGGTGCTTTGCCGTACACGGCAATTCCGGCCGTTCATGCCGCAAGACGGTGCTGTTTCGGCCTCAACCATGCCGGGCCCCTTTCTCGCTCACCCCTCCGTCCGGCATCGAAGCTGCCCCTGGCATAGGCCGCGGGGCGCGATGGTCACGCCACGGCTGCTGGTTCGTGCGAGTGGTGTAACAAAAGCGGGCTGCCGGTGAACCGTTCCTCCCTAGCGGCAAGGATTGTTCTGTCGCTTGCATGTCGGCCGGACGCGGTTCGGTCACGGGGGAAGAGGAACACACATGAACACGCGGACGATCAGAGCTGCTTCGCGGCGTCGAGGCCTGCGCGGCGCCGTCCTGGGCGCGACCGCGGTCGTGGCGCTGCTGACGACCACCGCCTGCCAGTCCTCCGGGGGTGACGACAAGGCCGCGACCCCGACGACCACGGCTCCCTCGGGCTCGGCCTCGGCCTCCGGGACGACCCCGGACACCACCGCGCCCACGGGGGACTCGGGGACGGGCAGCAGCAGTCCGACGCACGCGGGGACCGGGGACAGCGGCGAGACCGGCGGCGGCAACGGCACGAAGTACGCGGACTGCGAGGCCGCCGGGCTCGCCACCGCGGTCGAGCTGCAGGACCGGCCCGGGGAGTCCCCCCGCCACTTCCTGCTGACCGTCACCAACACGTCGAAGACGCCGTGCGTGCTCAACGACGCGCCGCAGGTCCGGCTCACGGCCGGCAACGACGCCCCGATCGTTCGCTCGCTCGGGGAGCCCGACACCGAGCCCGTCGTCGTCGAGGGAGGCGGCAAGGCGTACGCCGGTCTCTACGTCTTCGGAAACGACGAGGGCGGTGAGGCGGAGTACGACCAGTCCGACCGCTTCACCGCGACCCTGGTCGCCGGCGAGGGCACCGAACTGAGCGGCACGCTCGTCTTCGACCTGCCCGACGGCCTCGACACCGTCTCCGTCGACGACGCGGCCCGGGTCAATGGCTGGGCCGGCACCGAGGGCCTCGCGATGCGCCCGATCACCCAGCTCTGAACGTGCCGCGAGGCCGTCGACCGCGGCCCGGGACCGGGGGTGTTCCCCCGGTCCCGGGCCGCGGTGGCGGGCGAGCAGGGTGCAGCCGTGCGGTGCGGCCGGCTCTCAGAGACCGAGGTGGTCGCCGAGATCGGCGTAGTCGACCTGCCACAGGCCGGGAGAGCCCGTGGGGTACTGGGAGCGGAAGCCGAGCACGCGCTGGACGCGCGGCGAGAGCGTCTTGGCGAGCTCCCGGTCGACCAGGAAGGGGTACGCCTCCTCGCCGGTGAGGAAGCCCGCGTTGAACGTGAAGGCGAGGCCCCGCCGGTACTCGTCACCGGTCCGGTTCGCCCCACCGCCGTGCGCGGTCTTGCCGCTGATCAGGAGGACGTCTCCCGCGTTCATGATCGCGGGAGACGTCTGCTCGGGAGTCCCGCGATCCTCGAAGTCGCTCCAGTGGTTGCTCGCGGGGATGACGCGGGTGGCGCCGTTCTCCTCCGTGAAGTCGGTGAGGGCGACCAGGAAGTTGATGGTGATCTCCGGGCCGGCGGGCCCCATGCCGATGAACGGGAACCAGTTCTCCAGGTCACGGTGCAGCATCTGCGCCTTGTTGCCGGGACCGATCTCGATCACCTGCGCGGTGGTCATCCAGTACGTGCCCGACTCCTGGAGGAAGACCAGGTCGCTGATCTCGTGGACCAGGGGATGATCGATGACCTCGCTCCGGAACGTGGCGCTGTGCGTCACCAGGTTCGTGAGGCGCTTGGTGTTGCTGCCGTGGAAAGCGGCCACGACCTCGTCCTCGTGGGTCGAGCCCGGGCTGAGCGCTTGGAGCGGCGTCTCGATCTCGGCGTTGAAACAGGAGATCTGCTCCTGCGTCAGGAACTCCTGGATGATGACGCCACCGTCGCGAGTCACGATCCTGAGGATCTCCTCCGCCGGTGTGTCGTTCGCCACCGACGTCAGGGCCTGGGCCTTCTTCTGTGCCGTCATGGTGAATCCTCTCCCTCAAACTGAATCGTCGGCCGATCGACCGTTCGGTCGGCCGCGGGAATTCCGTCTTCCCTGGTCTCCTGCGTCGCGGCTGCGCGACGGTCAGGCGGGTTCGATCGGCATCGTGTTTCCTCGCCGTTCCCGTGGCGTTCGTCTCACTGTCGCCAGCCGCGACCGTCGGCGAGAACGACAGCGGGCACCTGCTTCGCCCGGGCCCGGTGCACGGTGCACAGGGCGGTCCCACCGCCGCGCTCGTACGGTCGTCGGCAGCCGAGTGGACTGCCGGTACGGAGCCCGGGCACGGCAGTCCCCGGCGGCCGAATCCGTACACGGAACCGTCAGGCGTCAGCGGCGGGTGGCGGCCGTCAGGCCGGCGTACTGCCCGGCCCGCTCCAGCAGGCGGGGGACACCCGATGCGAGCGACGGACCGAAGGACGTGTCGTGGGGACGCTCACCGCGCTTCCAGCGGGTGTGGATGGCCTCGCAGAAGATCGCCGCCTTCCACAGGGCGAGGGTCTGGTACCAGGGGAGCGGGGTCAGGTCGAGGCCGGTACGGCGCTGGTAGCGCTCTGCCAGTCGGCGCTGCGTGAGGTAGCCGGGCGACCGGGTCACCTGGGTGAGTTCGAGCGGGGTGGCGGGGCGGCCCGCCTCGGAGTAGGTGGCGGTGAGGTATCCCAGATCCGCGAGCGGGTCACCGAGCGTGGCCATCTCCCAGTCCAGGATCGCCAGGACCCTGGCGGGTGCCCGAGGCGCGAACATGAGGTTGCCCATGCGGTAGTCGCCGTGCACCACCGAGGCCGCCTGGCTCGTCGGGAGGTTGCGGCCGAGCCAGTCCCCGATGCGCTCCACCGCGGGCAGGTCGCGCGTGGTGTTGACCTCCCACAGACCGCGGAACCGCTCGATCTGGCGCCGCAGATACCCCTCGGGGAAGCCCAGGGAGGCGACCTCCCCCCGGGTCACGTCGATGCCGTGCAGGGCGACGAGGGTGTCGACGACCGCCTCGCTGGTGGCCCGGCGCTGCTCGACAGGGGAGAGGTGGGGCGGGATCGTGTCGGTGATGACCGTCCCGTCGAGCCGGCCCATGACGTAGAACGGCACGCCCAGGAACGACGCGTCCTCGCAGACGGCGATGATCTCCGGTACCGGTACTCCGTGCTCGCCGAGGATCTTCTGGATGCGGGCCTCGCGCACCACGTCGTGCGTCGACTTCGGCAGCGGCGGCCGCGGCCCACGGCGCAGGACGACGGACTCGCCGCCGCGCTCGATCAGATAGGTGATGTTGGACTGGCCGTCGCCGATGCGCTGCCAGGCGAGCGGTCCGCTGCCGATGCCGTGGGCGTCGAGGAAGCCGGTGACCGTGTCGAGGACCAGGAGCGGCGGGCTGTCGAGGCGGCGGGCCTCCTCCCGGCTCGCGACGACCTCCACGCCGTCGGGGACGCTGTGCATCACGCGCCCCCCTTCCGGCCTACGACGGCGTCGCCCCGGTAGGGCTCACCGGCCCGGACAGCGGTGCGCCGGCCGGCCGAGGCCCTGCGGGCGATGGCCCACCGGTGGGTCTCGTTGGAGCCGTCGTAGATGCGGAACGGGCGGACCTCGTTCAGGTACTGCGCCAGCGGAAGGCCGTCGGAGACCCCGTCGCCGCCGCAGATCTGGATGGCGCGGTCGATCACCCGGAAGACCGCCTCCGAGCAGTGCACCTTCGCGATCGACGACATGGCCGAGCCCGCCTTCGGGTCGCTGTGCAGCAGGGCCGCGGTCTTGGTGATGATCGCGTCGGACGTCTCGATGTCGATCACCGACTCGGCGATCAGGTGCTGCGCCAGGCCGAGCGAGTCGATCGGACCGCCGAACAGCTCCCGCTTCCCCGCCCGGTCCAGCGCGATGTCGTGCGCGCGCCGCGCCAGCCCCAGCCATCGCATGCAGTGCGTGAGACGGGCCGGTCCGAGCCGCACCTGGGCATAGCGGAAGCCGAGCCCCACCTCGCCGAGCACCGCGTCGTCCGGGACGAAGCAGGCCTCGAAGTACACGTGCGGGTGGCCGCCGTCGATGGAACGGTCGACGGTGTGGATCGCCTCGCCGACCCGGACCCCGGGGTTGTCCGTATCGACCAGGAACATGGTGGCCCCCTCGGGGGAGCCGTCCACGGCGGGAGTCCTCGCCATGACGATGCAGAACGCGGCACCGACGGCGCCGCTCGTGAAGCGCTTGTGGCCGTCGATGACCCAGCCGCCGTCGGCGCGCACGGCCGTGGTCAGCAGCGCCGCCGGGTCGGATCCCGCTCCCGGGTGCGGCTCGGTCATGCCGAAGCACGACCGGACGTCCCCCGCCGCCAGCGGATCGAGGTAGCGCTTCTTCTGCTCCTCGGTCGCGATCAGGTGGAGCATGTGCATGTTCCCCTCGTCGGGGGCCATGCAGTTGAGGGCGACGGGGCCGATCGGCGAGTAGCCGGCCTCCTGCAGGATCGGTGACCAGTGCTCGACGGGCAGGCCCAGCCCGCCGTGCTCCGCCGGCACGAGCGGCGCGAAGACGCCGGCGTCCTTGGCCGCGGCCTGCAGCCGGTCGCGGGTGGCCTGGTCGAGACGTCCGCCCGGTACGGGCTCCGCGTCGACGACGACCTCGCGGACGAAACGGCGCGTGCGCTCACGCAGCTCCGCGATCTCAGGAGGAAGGTGAGGGAAAGTCATGGCAGTCCTTTGTCGGGGGGCGCGGGTCGTTACGCGGTGCCGCCGGCGACCGTGAGGCCTCCGTCGACGGTGAGGACGTGGCCGGTGACCCAGGAGGAGTCCTCGGAGGCCAGGTACGCCACGGCGGAGGCGATGTCCGAGGGCACGCCCAGACGCCGCAGGGGATAGCCGGCGACCACCTCGGTCTCCCTGCCCTCGTACAGGGCTTCCGCGAAGCGGGTCTTCACCACGGCGGGGGCCACCGCGTTGACCCGTATCTGCGGGCCGAGTTCGACGGCCAGGGTCCTGGTCAGGTGGGACACCGCCGCCTTGCTCACTCCGGGGAGGCCGATGCCGGGGGCCGGGGTGTCGCCGGTCACGGAGGACAGGTTCACGACGGTGCCGTGGCGTGCGGTGAAGCCGAGCTTCGGGTGGGCCACGGCGTCCTGCACCCAGGCGAGGGTGGCCAGGACGTTGACTTCGAGCACCTTGCGGGCGACGTCGAGGTCCAGGCCGACGACGGGGCCGTACGCCGGATTGATGCCCGCGTTGTTCACGAGGACGTCCAGACCGCCGAACTCGCGCGCCACGGTGTCGAAGACCTCGCGGCGGTGGTCGGGGTCGTCCGCCCTGCCGGCGACGGTGATGACGCTGCCCGGGGGAAGAGCGGCGGCCGCCTCTTCGAGGGGTCCGGCCTTGCGGGCCGTGATGCACACGCGCGCGCCTTCGGCGACGAGCCGTTCCGCGACGGCGAGACCGATGCCCCGGCTCGCTCCGGTCACGACGGCGGTGCGGCCCGAGAAGCGGCCCTGGTTGGTGTGGTTCTCGCTCATGGATCAGTCCTTCGAGGGGGAATCCGGCCCCGGGCCGTCGAGGCCGCGAAGCTCGGCGCGCCGGATCTTGCCGCTCTGGGTCTTGGGCAGGTCGGCGATGAAACGGATCGTGCGGGGACACTTGTAGGCGGCCAGCCGGTCGCGGGAGAAGGCGATCAGCTCCTCCTGCGTGGCGTTCAGACCCGCCTTGAGCGAGACGTAGGCGACGACGGTCTCGCCTCGGTAGGCGTCCGGCTGCCCGATGACGGCCGCCTCAAGCACCGACGGGTGCTCGTACAGGGCGTCCTCGACCTCGCGCGGCCAGACCTTGTACCCGGACACGTTGATCTGGTCCTTGAGCCGGTCCACCAGGTACACCCAGCCCTGCTCGTCGATGACGGCGACGTCGCCGGTACGGAGCAGGCCTCCCGGCATCGTCCGGAGGGTGGCCTCGGGCTTCTCCCAGTAGCCGGGCACCACCTGCGGCCCGCTCAACTCGAGTTCGCCCTGCTGCCCGCTCGGCACCGGTTCACCGTGCGGGTCGACGACGCGCGCGGTGAGGTGCGGCAGCGGCCTGCCGATGGACAGCGTCCCGCTCGGCAGGTGCACCGGAGCTCTGTCCCCCGGCGGCACGGCGATGACGGCCGACGTCGTCTCCGTCATCCCGTAGCCGTTGTGGAGGTAGACGCCGAACCGCTCCTGGAAGCGCTCGACAGTGGCCGGCGGGATCGGCGCGCCGCCGGAGTACAGGGCCTTCACCGACGCGAAGTGCTGCGGCCCGGCCTGCGGAAGCTCGTAGATCGCGTTGTACGCCGTGATGGAGCCGATCGTGTAGGTCACCTCGTGCTCGGCGAAGGACTCCAGGGCGACCTCGGGGTGGAACCGGCCCGCCATGACGAGTGTGGTGTCGGTGAGCAGGGAGATCGTCGCGTTCACCACGGCGCCGGTGATGTGGAACAGCGGCGCCATGGCGAGCACGACGTCCCCGTCCCCTATCCCCATCCACGACGCGCAGGTCTCCACCACGCTCAGCACGTTGCCGTGGGTGTTCATGGCGCCCTTGGGCGGCCCCGTCGTCCCCGAGGTGTACGTCAGGAACGCGACGTCGTCACGGGTCGGCTCCACGGGCGAGGGGCCGCGCCCCTCGAACTCGGCGATCAGGGCCACCAGGTCGCCGTCCGGGGCCGGGGCGTGGCGCTGCGCCGTCGCGAAGACCCGCGGATCGTTCCTCGACTGGTAGTCCAGCGCCGACGTGCTGATGAGCCATCGCACCGTGCTCCCCGCCAGCGTGCCGAGCGTCTCGTGGACGTCCTCGTCCGCGCAGACGACGCCGACCGCCCCGGAGTCCTCGACGATCCGGCGGAGCTCCTGGCGCCGGTACATGGGATTGAGTCCCAGTGCCGTGGCCCCGAGCTTCCACAGGGCCAGCAGCACCAGCGCGTACTGCGGGACGTTCTGCAGGTACACCCCGACGCGATCACCCCGGCCGGTTCCGCGGGCCTCGAAGGCGGCGGCCAGGGCGTCCGACGCCGCGTCCACCTCCCGCGCGGACAGGGCACCGTCGAAGAAGCGGAGCGCCGTGCCCTCCGGGTTCCTCGCCACGCGTGCCTTCCAGGCGGCCACGAGCGAGCCGGGGGCCGCGCCCGTCCCCGTACCGAGCCCGTCGCGGTGCGTGTCCCTCCGCCTGCTCTCATCCACTGTCATCTGCCGTCCTTCCCACCGATGTCCATGCGCTTCGCCTGCCGGTCACGTGAGTTCGCGCTTGAGGATCTTTCCGGTGGAGGTCATCGGCAGCGTCTGCACGATCTCCACGACGCGCGGGTACTTGTAGCCGGCCATCTGCTCCTTGCCCCAGGCGACAAGCTCGTCGGGACGGGCCTCGGCGCCGCGGTCGAGGATGACGAACGCCTTGATCTCCTCGCCGTGGCTCTCGTGCGGCACGCCGACGACCGCGGCCAGACTGATCGCCGGGTGCGTCATCAGGACCTCCTCGATCTCGCGCGGGTACACGTTGAAGCCACCGCGGATGATCAGGTCCTTCGCCCGGTCGACGATGTAGTAGAAGCCGTCCTTGTCCCTGCGGGCCAGGTCGCCCGTGCGGAACCAGCCGTCCCTGACGGCTTCGGCGGTGGCCTCGGGGCGGCCGTGGTAGCCCTTCATCACGTTGTGGCCCTTGACCGCGATCTCCCCGACGGCGCTGCCCGTGCCGTCGTCCTCGACCTCCGACCAGTCCGGCTTGACGAGTTTGACCTCGACGCCCCAGATCGGCACGCCGATGGAGCCGGGCCGGGGCTCTCGCGCCGGATCGCTGAAGGTCACCACCGGCGAGGTCTCGGAGAGGCCGAAGCCCTCCAGGACCTGGACGCCGAGGCGCTCCCCGACCTGCTTGACGATCTCCGCGGGGAGGGAGGCGCCGCCGGAGACGCCGACGCGCAGGTTCCGCGCGATCCTCTGGACGTCGACGTCGTCGGTGAGCGCCTGCAGCAGGCCCCACCACATGGTGGGGACGCCCGCGAAGAAGGTGATGTCCTCCTGCCGCATCAGGGACACCGCCTGCCGGGCGTCGAACCGTGGGAGCAGCACCAGTGTGCTCGCCGTCGAGAAGCCGGAGTTCATCTGCACGGTCGCGCCGAAGGAGTGGAACAGCGGCAGCACGACCAGGTGGGTGTCCACGGCGGGCCGGTTCTCCAACAGCCGGTTGCACGCCAGGGCGTTGAGCACCAGGTTGGCGTGGCTGAGTTCGGCGCCCTTCGCCTGTCCCGTCGTGCCGCTGGTGTAGAGGAGCACGGCCGGGTCGTCACCCGAGGTCCCGATGGTGTCGAACGTCGTCGCGGTACCCCGCAGCGCGGCGCCCAGGGTCTCGACGCCCGCGATCGGGCTCTCCGCCGCGGGGTCGGCGGTGATGAGGAAGAAGTGCTCGCAGCCCGGAGTCCCGCTGAACCCGGCGTGCCCCTCCGTACCCATCGGCAGGCCCTCGCCGCCCTCGAAGCAGAGGTACGCCTTCGCCCCCGCGTCGGCGAGGTGGTACGCGACCTCCCGGCCCTTGAGCAGGATGTTGAGCGGTACGACGACGGCGCCGGCCTTGAGGATCCCGTAGTAGACGATCGGGAACCAGGGCACGTTCGGGCAGCTGAGCGCGACCTTGTCGCCGGGCCAGACGCCGCGGTCGACCAGGAGGTTGGCGACCTGGTTGGCGGCGGCTTCGACCTGGGCGTAGGTCAGACGCGTCTCGCCGAGGACGACGGCGTCGCGGTTCGGGTGCGTGCGGGCGGAGTCCTCGAGCAGGACCGAGAGGTTCAGCATGGTGTCTTCCGGAAAGGTGGGACCGGGCCAGGACGCGGGGGAACGGAACACGCGGCCTGGCCCGGGGTGGGTGGGGTCGTGCGCGGCGTGACGCGGACGTCACAGCGTGCGCAGGAGCCGGTCGAGGGCCTCGGCTGTCGCCTCGATGTCGGCGGTGGTGTGTGCCGTGCTGAGGAAGACCTTGCCGGACGGCATGAAGAGGAAGCCCTGACGCAGCATCCCTTCGAGGATCACGGTCCACAGCCCGCTGGTTCCGTGGAGCCCGGTGCCCCCGCCGGCGGGGACGTACTGGAGGAGCGAGCCGACCCGGTTGAAGCGGCCGAAGTCGGGGGACGAGCCGAGGACGCCGCCGACGAGGGTCTCGAACGCGGACGAGGTCCGTTCGAGCAGCTCGTAGACCGCGGGATCGGCCAGGACGCGCATCGTCGCCGCGACGGCCGCCAGTGCGATCGGATTGGCGTTGAACGTTCCGGCGTGGACGACGTCGGCCGTCACCTGGTCGACCAGTACGGCCCGGCCGACGACGGCGCTCTGGGTGAAACCGCCGGCCATCGCCTTCCCGAAGACGGACAGGTCGGGCAGCACGCCGTACTTCTCGGCCGCCCCGCCCCGTGCGATCCGGAACCCGGCGATCACCTCGTCGAAGACGAGGACGACGCCGTGCCGGTCGCAGAGGGTCCGCAGCGTCGACAGGAACCGCGGCGAGGGTGCCTCGACCCCGGCGTTGCTCATCACCGGGTCGACGAGCACGGCCGCGATGTCGCGCTCGACGCACTCGCTCAACAGGCGCTCGGCCAGCTGTACGTCGTTGAAGCGCGCCACCACCAGGTCGTCGAGGACGCTGACCGACTGCCCCGCCCCACCGGGGGTGGCGGGGCGGTCGCAGTCGTCCTCGGACATCCCGGCGTACACGGTGTCGTGCCAGCCGTGGTAGCTCCTGGCGAACTTGAGGACGCGGCGCCGCCCGGTGGCGGCTCGCGCGAGGCGCAGCGCCACCTGCACCGCTTCGGTCCCCGTGTTGCTCCACAACAGTCGCTCGCCGTGCGGCACGACCTCGAGGACGGCTTCCGCCGCGAGGTACTCGAGCGGGTGGCCGGTGCCGACGACCTGCATCCTCGTCGCGACCTCGGACACGGCGGACACCACGCGGGGGTCACCGTGACCGAGGACGAGGGGGCCCCAGGCCATCACGTAGTCGATGTACCGGTCGCCGTCCAGGTCCCAGACGTACGCGCCCCGCGCCTCGCGCACGAAGAGCGGATGGGGCGGCATCGCGGCGCGCAGGCCCGATCCCACACCCCCGCCGACGCTGCGACGGGCTCGCTCGAAGGCCGAGCGTGATGATTCCAGGGCCATGAGGTTGCCCCTGCCTTTCAGTACGTGATCACCGAGCGGATGCCGATGCCGCGCTTCATCTGGTCGAACGCCTCGTCGATGTCCTGAAGGCCGATCACGCTCGTCACGAGCGAGTCCAGATCGATGCGGTGGTCCATGTAGTGGTCGATCAGCAACGGGAAGTCGGAGTCCGGCTTGCTCGATCCGTAGTTCGAGCCGATGAGCGACAGTTCCTGATCGGACATGACGAAGGGGTCGATGGAGATCCTCATGCCGTCCGCGACCTGCCCGGCGACGACCGCCGTGCCGCCTCGGGCCAGGACCGCGTAGGCCGACTCGATGGTGCGGGGCAGCCCGATGGCCTCGATGGCGATCTCCACACCGCGTCCGTCGGTGAGTTGGTGCACCCTGTCCGCGAAGTCCTCGCGGCCGTTGTTGATCAGGTCGGTCGCGCCGAAGACCCGTGCCTGCTCCAGCTTCTCGTCGGAGAGGTCCGCGGCGATGATCTTCCGGGCGCCGGCGAGGCGAGCCCCCTGGATCGCGTTCAGACCGACGCCGCCGCAGCCGAGGACCAGCACGGTGTCGCTCGGCCGCACCTTGGCGGTGTTGACGGCCGCGCCGACGCCGGTCGTGACGGCGCATCCGACCAGAGCCGCCTGCTCGAACGGGGCATCGTCCCGGATGGCGATCGCGCCCGATTCGGGCACGAGGGTGTACTCGCCGAACGTTCCGAGGCCCGCGAAGCTGTAGACGTCGCCCCCGTCCACGGACGTGACCCGCGACCGGCCGTCGAACGACAGGTGGTTCGCCGAGTGCCGGCTGACCATGTCACAGAGAACGGGCCTGCCACTGACGCAATAGCGGCAGCGGCGACACGAAGGCGTCCAGGACAGCACGACGTGGTCGCCCTTCTTCAGCGTCGCGACACCTTCGCCGACACTCTCGACGATCCCGGACCCTTCATGGCCGAGGATCATCGGCGAGGGCACCGCCCAGTCGCCCGCGAGCACGTGCAGGTCGCTGTGGCACACCCCGCTCGCCTTGAGCCGGACGAGCACCTCGCCGGGCGGAGGCGTCGAGGGCAGAGCCACTCTCTCGATGGTCAGTGGTGCGTTCGGCGTCCTGAAGACAGCGGCGTCGAATTCGATCGTCATGGCAGATTTCCCTCTGTGCGGTGCGGCGATCAGGTCAGAACGGTGCGGATGAGCTTCTTGTTGGCGAACTCGTCGATTCCCGCCCGGCCCAGCTCGCGGCCGAAACCGGACCGCTTGACCCCGCCGAAAGGCAGTTCCGCGCCTTCGAGGCCGACGCCGTTGACGAAGACCATGCCGGCGTCGATCCTGTCGGCGACGCGCTGCGCCTGTTCGGCGTCCGTCGTGAACACGTACGAGCCCAGCCCGTACGGGGTGTCGTTCGCCAGATCGACGGCTTCGTCCTCGGATCCGACGCGGTAGACGGTCGCGACGGGGCCGAAGAGCTCCTCGGCGGCCGACGGCGACGTCGGCGAGACGCCCGTCAGCACGCCGGGCGGGAAGTACGCCCCTTCGCGCTGTCCTGCGGAGACGAAGGTCGCCCCCTCGTCGACGGCTCGCTTGACCTGTTCCTCGACGTACTCAGCCGCCGCGACCGAGGAGAGCGGCGCCAGACCGTCGGTCATGGCGAGCACCTTCCGGGTGAAACCGTCGAGGAAGGCGTCGTAGACGTCCTCGGCGACGATGAAGCGCTTCCCGGCGTTGCACGCCTGCCCGGCGTTCTCGAACCGCGCCTCGACGGCCGCCTGGACCGTGGCGTCGAGGTCGTCGGTCGACAGCACGACGAACGGGTCCGAGCCGCCGAGTTCGAGCACCACCTTCTTGAGGCAGCGCCCGGCCGTGGCCGCGACTTCCGCGCCGGCCTGTTCCGATCCGGTGAAGGAGACGCCCCGCACACGGGGGTCCGCGATGGCGCGGGCGATCTGCTCGCCGGTGGCGCGCACGTTGACGTAGCAGCCCTCGGGGTAGCCCGCGTCCGTGAACAACTGCTGGAGAGCCGCGGACGACTCCGGACACTGCGAGGCGTGCTTGAGCACGATGGTGTTGCCCAGTGCGAGATTGGGCGCGGCGAATCGGGCCACCTGGTAGTACGGGTAGTTCCAGGGCATGATCCCCAGCAGCACGCCGATCGGCTGGCGACGGATGAGAGCGCTGCCCTCTCCCTCCAGGAGCTCGATCGGTTCGTCGGTGAGGAACTCCTGCGCGTTCTCGGCGTAGTACCGGTAGATCGCGGCGCTGAACTCGACCTCCGCGACGGCCTCGTCCACCGGCTTGCCCATCTCGCGGTGGATGATCTCGGCGAGCTGCCGGCTGCGCTCGCCGTGCAGGGTGGCGACGGTGCTCAACAACTCGGCGCGCCGCTCCACGGAGGTCTGCCTCGACCACTGCGCGTAGGCGCCCGCCGCCGCGTCGAGTGCCCCCGCGACGACCTCGTCCGTCGCGGTGGGGTACTCCTTGACCAGCTTGCCGCTGGCGGGGTCCACCACGGCGTACACGTGCCTCTTCGCCATACTCGCTCCTTGTTCGGGTTCCGGGTTCATGCGAGGGCCGCCCCGGCCGCAGGGGCCGGGTTCGCGTCCAGGGCCGCGTTGCGGTCGTGCAGCGCGCGGTAGGCGCGGAAGTAGACGAATCCCTGGGTGCCCCACGTCGCCAGCGCGGCGGTGTAGAAGACCGTGCGGTTCGCGTCGTCGAACGGCAGCGGGAAGAAGTCGTACGTGATCGCGATGGTGGTCCCGGCCGCGGTGACCAGTCCCGTCCAGATCGCCGGCCACCGGGCGCCCGCGGCCCAGAGCCGCTTGACGAAGTACCCGAGAAAGACCGCCGTGAGGAGATTGACGACGACGTAGAACACGGCGGCCGAGAACGCGGTGGGGTCGGTGTGGGGATCCGCGTCGTGGAAGTGCCGCAGGAACAGGCCGGCCACGATCGCGACTCCGAACACGCCGACATCGACGCCGACGCTCGGCCGGTAGCGATGGGTGACCTTCATCAAGCCCATGACCAGGATGGCCGTGATGCCGACCGACCGGGAGAACGCGTCGAAGAAGTACGCCAGGTCGTACAGGACGCTGTCGCCCTCGGCTCCGAGCAGCGACCAGAGCAGGAAGTTGCTGCCCGACGTCGCGACGACCATCCATTCGAGGCCCAGGAGGTAGTTGCCGTACCGGCGGATGAACTTCCATCCGTAGAAGAAGCCGGCGAAGATCATCCACAGGTCGGCCAGCAGGAACAGCGCCTCGCTCATCGCGGCGCCCCCTCTCGGACGTCGCGGGACAGGAGGCTGACGACGCGCTCGGCGGTGCGCTGGCCCGTCAGGACCGCACCGTTCATGCTGCCGGCCCACTCGCCCGCGGTTTCGGAGCCGGCCCAGTGGACGCGCCCATGGGGCTCGGACAGCGCCTTGCCGTAGCTCGTGGTGGCGTAGGGGGCGACGGCGGGGTTGGGGCCGCCGGGGGCGAAGGGCTCCGCTCCCCAGCAGTGGTCCACGTAGTCGATCGGGGTGAGGGCCTGCGGACCGTACAGGTCGGCGAGCTGGCGGACGACCCGGTCGCGCCGGGTCTCGGGGCTGAAGCCGTCGAAGACGCGCGGATCGCAGAAGGCCATCAGGACGCCCGGTCCCGTGGGGGCGGGAGACACGTCGAAGGTGATGAACACGGTTCCGGTGTCGGTCACCGCCTCACCGGAGCATCCGTCGGCCCGCCAGAACGGCTTCGCGTAGGCCACGAAGGCCTTGCTCAGCACACCCATGCGCCAGGTGCGCGTGAGCCCCTCCGCCCGCTCGGGCAGAGCGGGGTCGAACGCGATGGCGGCGCGGTGCGCCGGCGAAGCGGTGACGATCGCGTACCCGGCGCGGATCTCGCCGGAGTCGGTGCGTACGGTGACGCCGTTCTCGTCCTGGGCGATGCGGCGCACGGGTGTCTCCAGGCGCACGCGGTCGCCGAGCCGCTCCGCCACCCGCGCGGCGATCTCCTGGGTGGTCTCGACGAAGCGGTCCTGCTGCTGACCGCCCTCGACGTCCAGCATGTGATCGAGTCCGCCCGCCGAACGGATGTAGCGCAGCGCGTGCAGCAGGGAGACGTCTCCGGGGGTGCAGCCCCACTGCACCTTGCTGATGACGGTCATCAGCGCACGCGTGCCGGGCAGCGCCTTCTTGCGGTCGAGCCACTCGCCGAACGAGAGGGCGTCGAGCCGGTCGGCCCCCGGCGTCTCCCACGCGGCGTTCACGTCGATGGTCGCGACCAGCTTGTTCACCGCCGTCTGCATGCGGGCCATGTCCACCAGGGCCGCGGGGGAGACCTTGGGAATGGTGCCGCTGTACGTGCGGCGCCGGCCCGCCATCCACAGCACGTTGCGACCCCGGTCGAACTGGGCGGTCGTCGTACAGCCCACTCGGCTCGCGAGGTCCCGGACGGCGGTGTGGCGTCGTGCCACCCACGTCGCTCCGAGGTCGACCTTCACGCCCGCCACCTCGCCGGAGAGCGAGCGGCCTCCGACCCGGTCACGGCCCTCCACGACGAGGACCGACCGCCCCGTGCTCACCAACCGCTCGGCAGCGCTCAGACCGGCGAAGCCGGCACCGACGACCACGACGTCGACCGTGGTGCTCGCGGCGCGGGGCTCACGAGATCCGGGCATGGTTTCCTCCTTCACCCACGCGGTTCGCGTGCTGCGAGATGTAGGTCGTGAGGGGGGCGACGAGCGCCTCGGGGATGTGATGACCCATGCCGGGAATGACCACGTGCTGGGCCGAGCGGATCGCCCGTACGGTCGCGGCGCCGCCGCTCGGGTTCACCAGCGGGTCGCGGTCGCCGTTGATGACCAGCGTCGGGGCCGTGATCCTGCTCAGCTCCGCCGTGCGGTCTCCGGAGCGCTGGATCGCCTGGATCTGGCGCGCCGTGCCGGCCGCTGGATCCCCGGCGCTCCGATCCCATCCACGCGCCGCGATGGCCGCCTCGGCCGCGTCGTCGATGGGATGTCCCACTCCCGCGACGTGACGGGTGAGCCGCAGGTGAGCACGGACCGCCGCGGTCCTGGTCCTCGCCGGCGGGGCGGCGAGGAGCCGCATCGTCGACAGGGAGGGCTGACCGACCTTGCGGTTCCCGGTGGTGGAGTAGAGGGAGGTCAAGGACAGGGCTCGCTCGGGTGCCGAGGCCGCGATCGTCTGCGCGATCATTCCGCCCATCGAACGCCCGACCAGGTGGACCCGCGAGATCCCGAGGTGGTCGAGTACGCCGACGGCGTCTTGCGCCATGTCGGCCAGCGCGTACGCGTCCCCGCGCGGACGCGCGGCGATCTGACGCCAGATCCCGGGAGGGGGAGCGGCGACGAACGTCGACTGGCCGACGTCCCGGTTGTCGAGCGCCACGACGCGGAAGCCGCGGGTCACGAGCGAGCCGACGAACGAGTCGCCCCAGAAGGTGAGGTCCTCGCCCAGTCCCGCGACGAGCAGCATCGCGGGATCGTTCCTGTCGCCGTGGTCCCGGAAGCAGATCGTCATTCCGGACGGCAGGGTCGCGTACTGGTCGACGCTCTCGGCGCCGCTCGTCTCAGGCACGGGTGGCCCGCTTCCCGCCGCGCGACGGGGCGGCCGCCCGACGGACGCCGAACTCGAGGTGCTCGTCGGTCACCGGTCCGCGCAGGGCCTTGGCGTCCTCGGGGTAGGACATCGCCATCCGCCAGGGCTTCTCGGGACCCTGCTTGGGCAGGAGCTTCTCGCCGCGCTTGGCGTACCCGGCCTGAAGGTCCATGACGGGCCTGAGGCTCGTCCCCGACGGTGCGACCGGGACCACCGTGTCGTGTCCGTGGGCGTCCATGTGCCTGACCAGGTCGATGAAGTAACGACACATCAGGCTCACCTTGAGCGTCCAGGACGAGGTGGTGTACCCGATCGCCATCGCCCAGTTCGGCATCCCGCTCAGCAGCATGCCGCGGTAACAGAGCGCGTCCGCGATGTCGACCTGGCGCCCGTCGACCACGATGGGCATGCCGTCGAAGAGCTGCAGGTTCAGCCCCGTCGCGGTGACGATGACGTCGGCTTCCAGCTCCTCGCCCGACGCCAGGACGATGCCGCGCTTGCTGAACCGCGCCACGGCGTCGGTGACGACGGAGGCCTTTCCCTCCTTGATCGTGTCGAAGAAGTCGCCGTCCGGTGCCAGGCACAGCCGCTGGTCCCACGGGTCGTACGGCGGGTTGAAGTGCTTGTCGACGTCGAATCCCTTGGGAAGGCGCTTGATGTTCTCGCGCCGGATCAGCGCGCGTCCTGCCTTGGGGAAGGTCCGCAGACCCTTGACGACGGCTCGGTCGGTCCAGATGTTCTTGAACCGCGTCACGGCGTACCCGCGCTCTTCTCCGAGCAGCCTGGTGAGCGCCAGGGCGACCCGGTCGACCCGGGGAAGCGCCATGACGTAGGTGGGGGTGCGCTGCAGCATCGTCACGTGCCCGGCGGCGCCCGTCCCGCGGGCCATGGCCGGCACCAGCGTGATCGCGGTCGCACCGCTGCCGATGACGACGACCTTCTTGCCGCTGTAGTCGAGTCCCTCGGGCCAGTGCTGCGGATGGACGATCCGGCCCCCGAAGTCGTCCCGCCCGGGGAACTCCGGGGAGAACCCCTCGTCGTAGCGGTAGTAGCCGGTGGCGGCGAAGACCCATCCCGCGTGGATCGTCTTGGTCCGGGTCGCTCCCGTGGCGGGGTCCGACGTCTGGACGGTGAGCGTCCACCGCGAGTCCGCCGAGGACCATTCCGAGCGGATGACCCGGTGGCGGAGCCTGAGGACGCGCTCCAGGCCGTTCTCCCCGACTGTTTCCTGGAGGTACTCCTTGATGAGGGGAGCGTCGGCGATCGCGGCTTCGTGGCGCCAGGGCTTGAACGCGTAACCGAACGTGTGGAGATCGGAGTCCGAGCGGATGCCGGGATAGCGGAACAGGTCCCAGGTGCCCCCGATGTCGTCGCGCGCTTCCAGCACGACGAGCGACTTCTCGGGGAGCTCCTGGCTGAAATAGGTGGCCGCGCCGATCCCGGAGATCCCTGCTCCGATGATCACCACGTCGAATTCCTCGACGGCGTCCAACACCTCAGCTGTCATGACGTTTCCTCGCTGTTCCTGTGGCGGTTACCTCACTGTCGCGAGCCGCGACCGCCTGCGAGAACGACAGCGGGCACCTCCTTCGCCGGGGCCCGGTGCACCGTGCACAGGCAGGTCGCGCCGCTGCGTTCGTACGGTGGTCGACTCCCGGACCGGGGCCTTCAGCGAGGCCGCGGCTCGGCCCTTCGAGGAGCAGGACGCCTGGTCGGGGGTCCGCGTGGGGCCGGCCTCGTCGGCGCCATTGCGGCGTCGGGGCCGGCGTGATAGACGTTTGCCCCCTGCCGTTCAGTGGCACTAAACAGCTCGTTGCCGTCGCGTCCTGCCGGGGCTGAGCCGGAGAGACGCGCACCGGATCTCCTCGCCCCGCTGCGCGGGAGCCGCTCCGTTTCCCTTCGCGTCGACGCACCGCCTCACGCACGCGTTCATCCACCCACGACGGGCCGGTGCCGGCCCGTGAGCCGAAAGGTGGTCGAGATGGCCGACCTCTCCAAGACAGGACACGTCGAAGCGCCCGGCGGTGAAGCGGGGGCGGGCGACCCGCTCAACCGCGGGCTCGGCGTGTCGCAGATCGTGTTCATGGTCGCCGCCGCGGCGGCGCCGCTCGGGCTGGTGGCCGGCGGGGTGCCGCTCGCCTTCGCCGTGAGCGGCAGCCCGGGGATGCCGCTGTACTTCGCACTGTCCACCGTGATGCTGCTGGTCTTCGCGATCGGGTTCACGGCGATGGCCGGACGGGTGCGCAACGCGGGCGCCTTCTACGCGTACATCCAGGCAGGACTCGGCCGCGTACCCGGTCTCTCGGCCGCGACGCTCGCGCTCTTCTCCTACACGCTGCTTCTCGTCGGGGTGAACGCCTACGTCGGCGTCGCGACGAGCAACATCATCGAGCGGTACGCCGACGTCGGCTCCCCGTGGTGGTCGTGGGCACTCGTCTCGCTCGGCGTCATCGCCTTCCTCGGCTACCGCGACATCGAGCTGAGTGCCAAGGTGCTCGGTGCCGTGCTGGTGCTGGAATCCCTGCTGCTCCTGGTCATGGACCTCGGCGTCGTGGGCCACGGTGGAGCCCACGGCCTGACTGCCGAGCCGCTGTCGCCTTCGATCACGGGGACCGGCTCCGTGGGCCTCGGCATCATGTTCGCCGTCTTCGGGTTCATCGGCTTCGAGGCGACGGCGGTGTTCCGCAGCGAGGCGAAGGACCCCGACGTCACGGTCCCGCGGGCGACGTACGTCGCGATCCTGACGATCGGGATCTTCTACTCGTTCACCGTGTGGGCGATCGTGGTGGGCGTCGGCGTCGACGCGGTGACCGGCGCCGCGAAGGCCGACCCCGAGGGCCTGGTCCTCACGCTGGCGGACAGGTACGTCGGGTCCGTCTGGGCCGACGTGATGCAGGCGCTCCTGATCACCAGTCAGTTCGCGTGCGTGCTGGCCTTCCACAACGTCGTGACGCGCTACCAGTTCGCACTGTCCCGGGCCGGCGCGCTTCCGGCGTCGCTGGGTGTCGTTCACCCCCGGCACCGCGCGCCGTCCGCGTCCTCCGCCGTCGCCTCGGCGATCGCGTTCGTCACCACGCTCGTCGTCGCCGCGCTCGGCCTCGACCCGATCGGGGACCTCTACGCCTGGTTCTCCGGCGCCGCCACCCTCGGCATCGTCCTGCTGATGGCGGCCACCAGCCTCGCGGTCATCGGCTTCTTCCGGCGCGCCGATGAGCAGCGGTCGGTGTGGCGCACGGTCGTGGCCCCGGCCGTGGCCTTCCTCGGCCTGGCCTCTGTGGTCTACCTGATGGCCGCGAACTTCCCGCTCCTCGTCGGCACCATCGGGGGCGCCTGGGTAATCGGCGGGCTCGTCGCCCTCTCGGCCGTGGCCGGAGCGGTGCAGGCCCTCGTCCTGCGGGCGCGCCGACCGGCCGTCTACGCCCAGCTGTCGACCACCGTATGAGCGCAAGGGCGCGACCGGCCCGTGCACCGTGCACCGCATCCGGCGGAAGCAGGTGCTCAGTGTCGTTCTCACCGCGGCCGCGGCTGGCGACAGTGAGGTACGAGGCAACCGCCACAGGTGAAGTCCAGTCGTGCTGAACACCGTGTCGTGGGCTTACCCGACCGGGGAGCCCAGGGGAGTGACTTTGAGTAATCAGGCTGTCGTTGTGGGTCTCGGTGCCACCGGCCGGGCCATCGCTTCTTCCTTGCTGCAACGCGCGGACGTGGAGATCGTCGGAGCAGTGGACCAGGACCCCCGCGTGGTGGGTCAGGACCTCGGAGAGCTGCTCGGTGGCGCCGCGAACGGTGTCGTCGTCGTGAGCGACCCGGCCGACCTGCCCGCCGCCGACCTCGCGATCGTGGCCACCATCTCGGATCTGCGCAGGGTGGCCGACGTCCTGCTGCCGCTGCTGGAGCGTTCGTACAACGTCCTGAGCATCTGCGAAGAGCTGGCCTATCCCTGGCAGAGCCATCCCGACCTGGCCCGACGGCTCGACGACACGGCGAAGGCGCACGGCGTGACCGTCCTCGGCAGCGGGGCGAACCCGGGCATCCTGATGGACACCCTTCCTCTCCTGCTGACCGCGCTGACCCAGCGTGTGGAGAGCGTGCGCATCCGCCGACGGGCGAACATGTCGCGCTACGGCGCGATCCTGTCGAAGTTCGGCCTCGGTCTGACCGCGCGCGAGTTCGCGACGGCTCGCAGCCGGGGCGAGGTCGTCGGGCACTACGGCTTCGAGCAGGCCATCGGGGCGCTCGCGGCAGGCCTCGGATGGGATCTCGACTCGGTGGACGTGGGAGACGTCGAACCCGCTCTCGTGACGACGTCGCCGCGGGCCGGGGACCACCTGTGCATCGAACCGGGGCAGATCGCGGCTGTCACCCATGCCGCCCGGGGCGTGCTCAAGGGCGAGGTGGTGATCGACCTGGAGATCACGTTCGGGTTCTTCGAGCCGGCCGACGAGGTGGCCGCGGGTGACGACTATCGGATCGTCGGAGAGGAGCACGTCATCGACCTTCGTTCCTCCGTGGGCTTCGACTCCTTCCTCAGCACGATCGCGGCGGCGGTCAATGCCGCCGCCGCGGTCGTCGAGGCGCGTCCCGGTCTCCTGTCGATGGGGGACCTCCCGGCCCGCTCGGTGGCGGCCAAGGGAGAGCGACGAGCGGCGCGGGCCTCGCTCGGGGCCACGACTTCAGGCTGACGGCCTTCCCCGCTGCCGTCGGTCATGCCGCCGGCGGCCCGCTCGACCGCCGCCCACGACCGTGACTCGCAGGTGAGGTCACGGTCGTGGGCGGCACCGCGCCACGGGGCAAGCGCCCACCGGCCCGCAGGCAGCCCCGACTCCGCTCGACGGGATCGAGGGCTCGGGGTGCTGCCGAGCATGCCTTGACGCGGAGCACGAAGCAGGACGGATACCAAAGGAGATCAGGACAGCATGAGGACCGACGGCACGAAGTACACCGACTTCACCGGCTGGATCGACCGGCCGGACGACGTGCAGCCCGCGCTGGACGGCGATCTCACCTGTGACATCGCCGTCATCGGCGGCGGCATGGGGGGCATGGCGGCTGCGCTGCGCCTCGCGGAGCGCGACCAGGACGTGGTCCTGCTGGAGGCCGAGTTCTGCGGCTACGGCTCGGCCTCGCGCAACGGCGGCCAGATCGCCGGGGCGCCGGGTGGCGACCTGCGGATGCTCAGCCTCCAGTCGCCGAAGAAGATGCCGGTCATGGCCAAACTGGCGGAGCACGCGGGCCGCTATGTGGAAGACCTCATCAAGACGCACGACATCGATTGCGACTACGTGGCGAACGGCCTGGTGTGGGGTGCGGTCTCACCCCTCATGATGCTCAGGGTGCGTACCCAGGCGGCGATCCTGCGCGCCTTCGGTGGGGGCGGGACCGTCGGCAGCAGGGAGGAACTCGGTCTCCCCGCCGGCTTCGTGGGCGGCATGCGGGAATCCATCGGCGGGATGCTGAACCCGGGCAAGCTCGCTCGCGGTGTGCGTCGCGCGCTGCTCGCCTCCTCGGCCAGGGTCTTCGAGCAGTCGCGGGTGAGCGATGTCCGGCGGACCGGAAGCACCGTCGAGATCACGACACCGCGCGGCACCGTGCGGGCCGCCAAGGTGCTGCTCGCCACCAGCGTCTACGGCGGCGAGTGGGACATCACGCCCAAGAACCTCGCGACCCCGCTGTACGTCATCGAGATCGAGTCGGAACCCATCGCGCCGGAGCGGCTCGCCGCGCTGGGCTGGACCAGTCGGTCCGGCATCATCACCCAGCACCAGTTGATGACCCACTACCGGCTCACCGAGCGCAACACCATCGTCTGCGGGGTCCGCCGGGCGCAGCGAGGCCAGACCTACCCGCTCCCGGACCGGGTCCCGGACCCCCGTGTCGTGCGGGACATGGGGAAGGATCTGGCCCACCGGTTCCCGACGCTGTCCGACGTGGCCATCGAGCGGGCCTGGGGCGGTTGGATCGGCATCAGCCCGGACTGGCTGTCGGTCGCCGGGCAGGTGGGCGACAACGTCTTCTACGCGATGGCCTGCAACGGCCACGGCCTCTGCCAGGTGCCGTACGTGACCCATCAGCTCGCCGACTACATCGTCGACGGTGAGATGCCGGAGGACCTCGCCGGCATCTGGTCGGACGCCTCGACGTATTCGCCGTCGATGTCACTGCTGCTGCAGCCGTCCGTCCTGCGGGCCGTCTGGGGGCTGGACCGGTTCAACGACTTCTTCAACGGCAGCAGGACACTGGCCGGGCGGGCGCTCCGTCGTGGCAGGCGCGGGGACTCCTGAAGGCGGGGGCGGCGCCTGATCCGTGACGGCGGGGTGTGAGGTCGCCACCCGCCAGGACACGACACCCCCTAGGGGGTGTCGTGCGCGACACGAGGCAGGGGAGGCGACAGGACCCACAGGACCTCGCTCGCCGTCGTACCGGGATTGTCGAACTGGTGAAGGGTCTGCCCGGAGAACGAGGTGGACACGCCGGCTGACAGCATCCGGGTCTCGTCCCCGACGATCAGGCGGGTCGAGCCGCTCAGCCCCATCGCGAAGATCGTGGTGGTGGCGAGCCGATAGGGGCCACCGGTGCCCCCGCCTGGTTCGATCACGGAACGGAAGACCTGGAACGCCGCGGTGTCGGCAGGCGTGAGCAGGTACTCGGCGACGCCTTCACCGCCCATGTCGATCCGGCTGCCGCCCTCCACGACCTGCTCGTCCGGGTGCGTGAACAGCTCGCCGACGCCGATCCGCAGCACCTCGCAGACGCGCAGCAGCGTCGGGACGGACACGCTGGTGAGCCCGCGTTCCCACTGGCTCAGGAACCCCTTGGTGACCTCGGCCCGGTGCGCGACCTCCGTCAACGACAACCCGCGGTCGAGTCTGATCTTCCTCAGCTGCGCGCCCGCGGATGCTTCGAGGGCTGCGGAGTCCATGGCCGCTCCGCCCGCGCTCCTGCCGTCATCGATGGACATCGTGTGCTCACCGCCCGTCCCGAGGCCGGGGTCGTGTGCCCGTCGAGTGACAGGCCGACCCGGACGGTCCCCCTCCGACACGAGGCTAAGGCATGCGCGTCGCGTGCAGCTGCTCTGCCCCTCCGGAGGTGGCGACGGCGCCGAACCCCTTGTGGGGCCACCGAGGGCGTGATACATCTGCCGCTCGTTTAGTGATGGTAAACGCCTCCTCGACTCTTGGAGCCCCATGCGCGCGGTTGTGCCCGAAGCCCCGGTCGTGCCCGTCGAGACGGCGGACGTCGGCCTCGCCGGTCCGTGGTCGTGTCGGACGTGCCGACGGCGGGTCCTGCCTCTGCCGGTGACCCGGCATGTCGGGAGCCTCGGCTCCACGGGATCAAGGGGACACTGAAGACATGGAAGAGCTGTGGCCCCCGCCCTCCCGCGAGGTCGCTGACGCGATCAGGTCACTGTGCCAGCGCCTGCTGACGGACACGGACGCCCTGGTCGACACCTTCGCAAGGCCCTCTCTCGTCGCCCAGAACGATCCCGCCCTCCTCGCGGACGCATCGCTGGTCGAGGAGGATCGCGCGCTCAACCGCTCCGACGCCGTCCAGTGGCTGACCGCGAACGTCCAGCAACCGGGACGGCGGGTGCAGCCCTACGTCGGCCCGAGGACCACGGCGTACATCAACGATCTCGTCTCCCGGGGCATCGCACCCGACTTCGCCGGCGCCTGGCGGGTGGCACTGGGGATCGGCTGGCGGCGGTGGCTGGAGGAATGCGTGGCGTACTGCGACGCCGACCCGGACCTTCTCGTCGGGGTCCTGGACGTGACGGCGAAGTCGCTGGTGCAGTACGCCCTGGACTCGGTCGCGACCCTGCGCCAGGCCGGACTCGCCGCGGCGATGGGAAACACGGATGCCGAGGGGATCGCGCTGATCCAGCTGATCGCCAGCGGGGCACCGATGGCGGAGGACCTCGCCGAAGGGCGCCTGCGCTACCGGATGGCGCGGTGGCACGTGGGCCTCGTCCTGTGGATCGATGATCCTCAGGAGGCCGAGTCCCTGGACCGGGCGATCTCCGCCGTGCGCTCCGCCGGCGACCGGAGCGCCCTGGTGGCGCGCGCGAGTGCCACGTCGCGGTGGATCTGGCTCTCGGGGGAGGACGTCCCGGACCTCCACCACGTGGAGAAGGACCTCGCGACGACCGACGAGGTCCGCGCGGCGGTGGGAAGGCCGGGGCGCGGACTCGAAGGGTTCCGGTCCAGCCACCAGGACGCCCTCGCGGCTCAGGCACTGGTCATCCGGCTCGGGTCCGACCGGCGGTTCACCGCCTACGCCGACGTCGAGCTGATCGACGCGCTCACGAAGGACGGTGTCGGCGCACGTCGGTTCGTCATCAACACCCTCGGGCCGTTGGTCGAAGCCGACACCGCCCTGCGGCAGGCCCTCCTCACCTACGTGCAGTGCGGCTTCAACACCACCCGGGCCGCCGCCAACCTCTACGCGCACCGCAACACCGTCGAACGGCGGGTCTCGCGGGCCAACGAGCTCTCGGCCGTCAAGGTGGAGGACAACCCGACCCACGTGGCGGCGGCGCTCCTGCTCCTGGACCTCGCGCCCGACATCGCGGCGACCACTCCGAGCTGAGTCGACCGAACACCGCACCGCGGTGCCCGAGCCCACCGGCCCAGGGAGTCGCTCCGAAGGCGAGCAGGCTCCGATCAGCCGGGCGTCGTTCCCGGGGGCACGCTGGCCTCGGACGCTGGACCGCGCAGGCGGCCCGCGTGCTCCCGGGCGGAGACGGGGCTGCGGGAGAGCGGGCGAGCCATGCGGCGATTCTCGCGCAGCAGCGGGAGTGGGGCCCTGGTTCGTGCTCTTCCTCCGTCCGCAGCCCCGTGCGGTACACCCTGCCCCCTCCGCCTCACGGGCCGAGCCGGCGGAGCCGCACCGGCTTCCCGGCGTCTACGGGGCTGGTGCCACCGTGAAGTGGCAGACGGCGCCGGTCGGCGACGGGCTCGACGAGCCGTCCACCGTACGGGCGTACCACCCGTACTTGTGCCCCGCGGTGAGCGTCGGCCGGACGGAGACCGTGCCGTCCCCCGTCACCTTGCCGCTCGCCGACCCGGGACCGCCGAGCCGGATCGGCTGGGTGGAGTCGGTGTTGTCCCAGATGGAGAACTCGGCCCACACCTCTCGTGAGGGATCCGGGTGGGAGACGTGCGCCGTCAGATCAGGGGTGGTGGAGGAGACGGTGCCGAAGTCACCGGCGGAGTAGCTGCCGACGTGGCAACCAGAACCGTTCTTGTCGGTCGCGGGGGTGGTGGCCGTGCGGGTGGGGGCGGTGAGCGAGCCCGCCGCCGACGCGACCTGCGCGGCGGTCATCGGGTAGCCGTACACCTCGACTGCCTGGACAGAGCCCTTCCAGAAGCCGTTGGGGCGTCCGGAGACCTTGTCCCTGCCCACGGTGAAGGGGCCCTCGGCCGACCAGCGATCCGGATGGTTCGCGGAACCGGCGGGCACGCCGTCCACGTAGAGGGTGACGGCCCCGTTCGACGCGTCGAACGTGCCCGTGAGGTGGGTCCAGCGGCCCGGAACAGCGGCCGTCGCGGAGATGGCCTGGTGCACGTTCCAGGTGGGGATGTCGGATGCGGGCAGGCCGAACCGCCAGGTGCTGTCCGGCTTGTTGAACCAGAGCATCATGCCGCTGATGTACGACCCGTCCTGGGCCAGGACCACCGACGTCCCTGCCCCGGCGTCCACCTTGGCCCAGGCGGAGACGGTGAAGCTTCGCGTGGTGTCCACGACGGGACCGCTGGTGACGATCTCCCCGGTGGATCCGTCCAGTACGGCCGTACCTCCGTGGTCGGGACTCCACCCGACGCCGCCCTTGACGGTTCCGGAGTGGCTCGACGCGTCCCGCAACGGCCAGTGCAGAAGCGGGCCGCCGTTCACCGAACCGAGGAGCGGGGCGTGGTCGGAGGTGCCGCTCGGTACGCAGGACGTCCTGGTGGTCTCGGAGTAGAGGCAGCCGGGCTGGGCCGCGTAGGAGTAGTCGGCGTTGTCGGCGAGGTCGGGCCGGGAGTCGCAGGCTCCGAAACCGGCGGTGGCGAAGAGGTAATCGATCTTGGAGGTCTGTGTGGCGCCCTGAACGAGGGAGCCTTCCGGGACGGTGGAGCTGGCCGGGGCCGCGGTCCAGCTGTGGGTGACCTTGGTGGTCTCGTCCGGGACGTCACCGGCGTGGTAGGACTGCTGGTCGCATTCGGCCATGGTCCTGTACAGCGGCTGCAGCCGGTCCTTCTGGCGGGTGTTGAAGTCCCCGCCGAGGATCACGGACCGGAAGTCGTCCACCTGGCCGGCGACGGTGTCGACCTGCGCCCGGTACGCGGCCACGTCGGCAGGGAGGTCACCGTAGTTGGTGAGGTGCGTGGTGCACAGGTGGGTCTCCCACCCGGCCACTCCCGCACAGAGAACCTTCCCCGGTACCGGCTGCTGTGCCTCGGCCGGCACGGGCAGCGGCGTCTCGCGGGACCACTCGACGTCGCCCTTGACCAGGATCGCCACGCTCACGTCACCCGAGAGGGTGTTGCGGCAGGACGACTTGCCGTCGGAGGAACGCGGGGTGACCGCCGACACAGCCGTCCAGGCCCCGGTCGGGGTCAGCAGGCGGAGGATCTGGTCGAGCTGGCTGGGGTTGTCGGGGAGGCCCGGCCTGGTGCTGTTCAGCGTTCCCGCGCACACCTCCTGGAGCAGGACGGCGTCCGCGTTCTCCTGGTTGACGAGGTGGGCGACGTCGTACGCCTTCTTCAGCGTGGCGGAGTCGTCAGGCAGCCGCGTGTTGCGGTCCGGGCAGTATCCGGTGGACCACGGGCCGAGGCCGCCGGCCTCGCCGCACACGTTCCACGTCATCACGCGCAGCGGCTCGGACGTGTAGGCGCTGTTCGTCGGGTCACCGGGAGTGGTCTCCAGGGCGGCGGCTTGTCCGGCGCCGAGAAGAACGGCCGCGGTGACAGCGCCTATGACGCGGCGCCACGGCTTCGATCTCAGTTTGATCATGAGCATGAGGATAGTTCCGAGGCCGTTCGGGAAGTCCGTGGGGAGTTCCGGCCGCGTGGACCGGAACTCCCGTGAAGGCCCACCCGATGCGCCGGACCGGACGGCGCTGCGGCACCATGAGCCCCATGAACGCGGAAGAGATCGCTGCCCTCATCGCCCAGGCCGGTGACCAGGACCCCGAAGCGCGTGCCGAGGTGGCGAGCGAGCTGCCCGCCGCCCTGTCCGGGCGCGCGGACGATCCCGTGCTGGCGGCTCTGATGCGGCTGACCTCCGACGAGGAGGCGCGCGTGCGCGAGCAGGCGACCTTCGCGCTGGGGCAGCTCGCCGAGGTGGACGGCCCGGACGTCAGGGCGGCCCTGTGGCGGCGCGTCGGCGACGAGGACACGGAGACGCACGAGGAGGCCGTACGCGGGCTTGCGGTGCGGCGGGATCCGCGCGCCGTTCCGCTGCTTGCGGCGCTGCTCGGGGAGCCGACGGCGTACGTGCAGACGTTCGCCGCGGCGGCGGTGCTGGGCGATCCCGGGCTGCTGCCCGCGCTGCGGGCGTACGACCCCGCCGACCCCGGTGTCGGCGAGGCCCTCCGGGCCTGCGACCCGGCCGCCCGGGAACGCCGCGACGCCGCGGCGGACGCCCTGCTGGACGCGGTGTACGACCTGCTGCCGGCGGCGGACGCCGCCCTCTACGCCTCGCGCTTCGAGGCGAACCTGACCCTGCTGCTCGTCACCGCCGGCCGCGGCGAGGTGACGTGGAACGCGGACGCCCTGCTCGTCCGCGCCGACGGGGATCCGCGGCGGGCCGCGGAGCTGGTCGCCGAAGACCTCTGAGGTTCCCGGAGAAGCCCCGTGCCCCCGTCCGGCGGTGATCGCCGGACGGGGGCACGGGGGTGGTGCGGGCGGAACGTCAGTTGCTGCGGCGCTTCTGCGCGTTGCGGTCGCCCGAGAGCTTCTCGTTGAACTTCTGCTTCTGCTTGGCCGCCTTCAGGACCTTCGGGTCAAGACAGGGCAGACCCTTGGCGGCCCTGTCGAGCGCCTCCTGTTCCGCGGCGGTCAAGGTCTTGCCGCTGGACTGCTTGCCGCCCTTCGACTGGGCGACGCTGGAACTGGTGTCCCAGGACGTGGTGTCGTCGCTGGTCGAGTCGTAGGTGGTGCCGTAACTCTGCGAGTCGCGCCAGCTGTTGATGCCCTCGCTGATGGCGTACGCCACCGCGATGACCGCCACGACCACGACCACGGCCACCACGAAGACGACCAGCGCCTCGGGCGCCGCGAGCACGGCCGCGACACCGCCCAGGAGGGCTCCGAAGAACCTTCCGCTGGGGTCGGCGTGGTTGAGCGGGTTGTTGTCGACGTACCCGTAGGCGCTGAGCGTGCTGCGCACCTCGGGGTCGACGGTGAGGAACTGCGCGGTCGCGGGGTCGTAGTACCTGGCGCGCAGGTAGGTCAGACCGGTTTCGGCGTCCGCGTACTGCCCCGAGAACTGCAGCGGGGACGACGCGCCGGTGTGCGCGCTGACGGTGCCGTACGGCGTGTAGCCGTACGTACCGGCGACCGCGCCGGCGGCGTCCGTCAGGGCGCGGGTGGAGCCGAGCTGGTCGTGGAAGTACCACTGGCTCCCGGCCGCGGTGATCTGCTCCACCGGGGTGCCGCCGGGACCGTAGAGGTAGCTGGTGGCCCCGTCGTACAGCAGGTTCGCGTCCTGGTCCGCGTCCCACGAGAAGGCGGTGGTCGTGGACCCCACCGTCTTGGAGGCGCGCAGACCGTTGCCGTCGTAGGCGTAGGTCGACGTGGTGCCGCCGACTTCGGCCTTGGTGAGGCGGCCGGCCTGGTCGTAGGTGTACGAGCTGACCGCGCCGGCCCCGGTGGTGGCCTTGGTCCGGTTGCCCTGCGGGTCGAAGGTGTAGGTGGTGGCGCCGGACGCGGGGGTGCCGCAGACCGGATCGACGGGCGCGGTGCCGGTCGTGGACCAGCACAGCTGACCGGCCGCGTCGAAGACCTGGTGGGTCGTTCCGACCTTGGTCGGGTTGCCGGCGGCGTCGTAGCCGAAGCCCGTGGTCACGGAGCCGGCCGTGGCGGCCTCCAGCTGGTCGCGCGGGGTGTAGCCGAAGGTCTGCGCGCCACCCGGTACGCCCGTGGACGTCTCGCCGCTGAGCTGGCCCGCGGGGTCACGGGTGTAGGTCAGGGAGGCGAGGGTGGCCGTGCCCTTCCGGAGGGTGTCCGTCATCCGCTGTCCGGCGTCGTTGAAGCCGGTGGTGGAGACGGTGCCGTTGGGGAAGGTGGTGGAGTTCCAGTGGCTGTCGGCGTCGTAGCCGAAGGTGGTGGACTTGGCGTTCCAGTCCAGCAGCCCGGTCAGCCGGTCGGCCTTGTCGAAGGTACGGGTGACGGTGCGGCCGGTGCCGCCGGGGTAGACGACGGAGGTCTCGTTGCCGTTGGCGTCGTAGCCGAACGTCGTGGTCGCGCCCGCGCCGTTGGTCTGCGAGGCCAGCTGGCCGAAGGCGTTGTAGGACCGGGTGGTGGTGCCCGTGCCGTCGGTCATCGCCGTCTGACGGCCCGCCGGGTCGTAGCTGATGGTGACGTTCGGCGTCGTGCCGTCGGAGTACGTGACCGTGATCGGCTTGCCGGCCGGGTCGTAGGTGTACGTGGTCACGCGGTTCTGCGGGTCGGTGGACGTCAGCATGTTGCCCGCGGTGTCGTAGGCGACCGTCGTGACCCGGTTGTCCGGGTCCTTCCTGGTGGTCTGCCGGCCCTGCCCGTCGTAGCCGTAGACGGTGGCGGCGTTCGCCGCGTCGACGGTCCTGGCCACGGTCCCGTCACCGTTGTAGACGGTCGTGAGCCTGCTGTTGTCGGGCAGGGTGACGCTGGTCTTCTGGTCGAAGGCGTCGAACCCGTTGACGGTCTTGCGGTTGTTGGCGTCGGTGGACGACGTCATGTTCCCGTTGGCGTCGAAGGTCGCCGACACGGAACGGCCCAGCGGGTCCACCGTCCTGGTGTGGTGGTCCCGGACGTCGTACGCGAAGGTGGTGCAGCCCTTGGCGGGCGGCGTGCAGCCGGGCACGGTGCCGGCGGCGACGCCCGCCGGGCTGACCATGGAGGTCATCAGGCCGCGTTCGGCGTCGTAGCCGTAGAGCGTCTTGTTGCCCTCGGCGTCGGTGGCGCTGGTGATGTTGCCGGCCGCGTCGAAGGTGTTCGTGCTGGTGTTGCCGCGGGCGTTCACCGTACGGGTGGCGTCCGCGGGGTGCGCGGCGTCCTCGTAGTAGATGCTCACCTGCCGGGCGGCGGCGGTGCCGCTCACCGGCTGCTGCGTGACGCTGGTGAGCAGTCCGAAGCCGCTGCCCGAGGCGGTGATGTGCCCGGCCTCGTCGTAGCCGTAGGTGGTCTGCAGGCCGGTCGGGTCGATCTTGGTGATCAGACGGTCCGTGGCGTCGTACGCCTGACTCGTGGTGAAGCCGCGGGCGTCGCTCGCCGAGATCTGGTTGCCGTGGTCGTCGTAGGCGAAGGTCTGGAGGTTCCCCTTGGGGTCACTCGCCGACGTCATGCCCATGCTGATCGGGTCGTACGTGTACGTCCACGTCCCCGCGTCGGCGGTGCCGAACCCCCGGGTCTCGGACGTCAGCATCCCGCTCTGGTAGGTGTAGAGCGTCTTGTGGCCCGCCGGGTCGGTGACCCGGGTCTGCCCGGCGGTCAGGCCCGCCGCGGCGTCCGGACCGTACTCGAAGACGGTCACGGCGCCCAGCGGGTCGGTCTGCTTCGTGACGCGCTCGGAGGCGTCGTACACGTTGGTCGTGACCGGGGCGGGGGTCGCCGTGGAGCCGAACTGCGCGGCGGAGCGCATCGACGTCATCAGGTGCGACGCGTCGTAGCCGAAGGTGGCGTGGTCGTCGTCCTTGAGCGTCGGGGCCCGGGTGGTCCCGGCACCGTAGACGTCGGTGAGGTTGCCGCCGGCGTCGTAGCCGTAGGTGACCTTGCGGCCCGCGGAGTCGGACAGGCCCGTGATGTGGCTGCCGGTCCAGGTCAGGGTGTAGACGCGACCGCCCGGGTCCGTGATGGTGCTCAGCTGCCCGGAGCCGTTGTAGGCCATGGTGGTGGCGTACGGCGGGGAGGCCTTGCTGCCCGCCAGGTCGGTCGCCGACAGCAGGCGCCCGGTGGCCGTGTCGAAGGTGAAGACCTCCTTCGACTTGCGCGTGAAGGTGTAGCTCGTGCCGGACTTGGTGAGGGACGCGTTGTAGCGCGGTGCGCTCGGGGCGTAGGTGCCCGAGCTGTTGACGAAGGTGACCTGGGAGCCGTCCTCCTGGCGGATCGTCACGTCACCGCTGGTGCCGTCGGTGGCGGCGGAGAGGTTGTAGGAGTGCGTCCAGCCCCAGCCGAAGGCTCCGTTGACGGCCAGCGCCGCGTTCGGTCCGGCCGGGCTGGAGAGCGCGGAGGCGTAGGTGCGGGAGAAGTTCAGCGCCGCGCCGCGGCCGGGCGTGCTGAGGTCGGTGATCGTCTCGCCGAAGTACCCGGTGCTGGTGTCCACGGGGTCACCGGCGGTGCGTCGCACACAGCCGCACTGGGTCCAGGCCGGGTTGCTGCCCTTGGGCGCGTCCTTGATGCCCGGCGGTCCGCCGATCGGCTGGCCCGGGGTGCCGCCCATCGGGATGAAGGCCACGGCGTCGTAGGCGACGTCGTAGTCGGCGTAGTTGATGTTGCCGGAGCCGGTGATCTCACTCTGGTTGGTGAGCTTGACGTTTCCGCCGTTCTGCATGGCGAAGGTGCCGATGGTGACCCATTCCTCGGATCCCCAGTCCTGGTTCACCCGGATCTTCCACGGGCTCACCCCGCCGCCCGGATTGATCGTGTAGACCACGTTGGTGGCTGAGGCCGCGGTCGACGGGAAATGCAGCTTGATCTTGTAGTACTGCAGCTTGGGCAGGTTGGGCGTCCACGTACCGGTGTTGATCAGGTCCGGGTTGGAGCCGTCCTCGGTGTGGGTGAACAGCACGTGTCCGCCGAAGCCCGCACCCAGCTGGTGGGTGTCCAGGGCGCCGATCGGGTCACCGGCGCCGTTGGTGCCGTAGGAGTACGTGAAGGTGCCGCCCTGCGACCAGTTCGACGCGCCACAGCCCACCCGGTTCAGCGGTGGCTGGCTCTGGGACTCGTCGACGATGATCGGTGACCCGTACCCGGCGTTCGGGACCTTGGAGGTGTCCAGGGTGCAGGTCGGCGGATGCGGATGGGGCTTGACCATGGCCGGTTCGGCCGATCCGGCCGCCGCGGTGTACGCGCTGGTCGCACATGTGGTGGCACAGTCCGAGATGAACGTCACGGGCGAGTGCCACCAGCACTGGAGGCTGGCCAGGGTGCAGTTCTTGGGGCTCTGCGCGCCCGTCGGGTCACACTTGTTGTCGGCCGTGCAGAACGACCCGACCGGCGGGATCTGCAGCCAGGTCTTGCCGCCGTGGTAGTCGGGCTTGGCGTACGCCGGCTGGTTGAAGCGCAGGATGGGCTGGCCCATCCATCCCATGATGCGCTCCTGGTAGGGCCAGCTCGCGGGGTGCGAGGCGTCCGCGTAGGAGGAGCGCAGGTAGGGGGCGCGGGTCGGCGGGTAGTCGGGGTTGGCCGGGTTGTTCGCCCAGCCGAGGCCCCAGGTGCCGTCCGCTCCGACGCAGGTGGGGCTCGGAACGCAGCCCGTGGTGTTGCCGAAGGCCGCGGTGGGCTGGACGCCGGAGTTGTACGCCCAGGCGGCCAGGTACCAGTTCTCCAGGTAGCGGGGGTTGCCGCCGTTGACGGTGATGCCCGCGTCGTAGAGCTGGTTCCAGGTCCTCTCCAGGATCTGGAGGCCCGCGGACACGTTCTCCTGGTAGTCGACCGCGATCTTCGTCTGGCCGTTCACCGAGTAGGTGGTGTCACCCTTGGACATGCCGGTGGTGACCTGACCCAGACCGTAGCCGCAGTCACCCTTGGCGTAGTCCATGTGGCTGATCGAACCGCCGGCGCCGTAGTAGTCGCCCACCAGCGCACCGCCCGCGATGCCCGGCAGGGCGTGCCAGGAGGCCTGGCTGAAGTTGCTCTCCTGCGCGACGATCGCCTGGTAGAGGGAGCGCGGCACCGAGTCGAAGGTGTCGTTCGCCGGGTGCTTGAGCACCACGCGGCCGAAGTCGCTGTTGGGGGCGTACGCCGCCAGGCCCAGGTTCGCGTACCCGGCCGGGCGGGTGTAGGCCGAGCCCGTCAGCAGCCCCTGCTCGGCCATCTGGATGGCCCAGGAGACCTGCTCCGTACCGGGCTGGAGGACCTGCCGGTTCTCGGCCAGACGGTCCACCGCGCACTTGGGCGTCGTCTGCCCGGCCGCCGCAAGGGCGGAGACCGAGGGGGACGTCTTCGCCTGCGGCAGGACGGAACCGGAAGCCGGCGCGGCGCTCAGGGACGTGGCGCCGGCGGACGGCGCGGCGACGGGCTTCGCCACCGGCGCCGGCAGGGCGGTGACCGCGGACCGGGTGGACTTCGCCGCCGGGCGGTTCAGGAGCCCGCCCGTCCTCGTGGCCAGCACCAGGGGCGCGGACGAGGCGGTCTTGGCGCCGTCGCCTATCAGGGCACCGCCGTCGAGGGAGACGGCGGTGACGCCGTTCGGGAGGCCCTTGGCCTGTGCCCTGGTGATTCCGGAGCCGGGGGCGACCTCGCTGGCACCCACGGCGATGGCGTGGCCGGAACGGCCCTGCATCAGGCGCAGCGACTCCTTGGGGCCCCGCCCCAGGGTGGAGAGCTTGCCGGATCGCAGCCGCATCAGCCTCGACGGCTCGGAGCGCTCGGGCCGGACCGCGAAGTCCACCGTTCCCTCTGCCGTCGGCCGCAGGTCGTACGCGTCACCGTCGACCCTCGCGAGCACCTTCGGCGCCGCGGAGCCCGCCGGCGGCGAGGGGATCCGGACGAGGGCGTCACCCATCACGCCGACCGGGCCCTCGGAGGTGGGGACCACGGAGGTCACCTGCCCCTGCACGGTGGCGGTGCTGCGGATCCTGCCCGTGGGCAGATCCACCGAGAGGACCTGCGTACTGCGCTGGTTCTCACCGGGGTTGACGACGAACGTCGCCTCTCCGGTGAGGCCGCAGCCTGGCGAGTGGTACTTCAGCGCCACGCCGGTGGCCACGGGCTTGACGGCTCCGCTGCGCAGATCGACCGTGTACGCGAACGCCCCGTGGTCCCGGGCCTCCGCCCGGTTGACGGCGGACGCCGGCAGGATAGCCACGGCCGCGTGGCGCCCGTCGCCGGAGACGCACTGATAACCCGTCCAGGAGGCGTCGTCGATGCCTCCCGGACGCATGACCGCCAGTTCGCGCCAGGTGTAGCCGCCGGCGCCGGTGCCCACCGCCAGGTGGTAACCCGCGCTGTCACCCCACCCGTTGACGAGGACGTCCGCGGCCGGACCCGTCGACTCGGCGGGCGTCCGCGCGGCGGACGCGTCCGCCGCCGGGACGGACGCCGCACGCGCGGGGGCCTTCGGGCCGGGCGCCGCGGACGCGGGGGCCGGTGGAGCCGCCAGCACGGACAGGGCCAGGAGCAAGGTCCCTGGTACGCCCAGCGTGGGCCATCTCAATCGCGACAAGGAAACTCCCCATGAAGGGGTGCGCACAGTGCACACTCCACGGGCCGCGCTGGATCCACCAGCACGGCGGATCCCGGCCGGATCCGGGCCGGACCGGCAGGGAAACTCTTGGACGAGGGCAGGGTCGAGCCCGGCGGCGGCGGCCGTGGTCAGGGACGGAGGAGAGGGGTGCACCGGCCGGACTGTGTCTGACGCGCCCCCTCCACGCGTCGGCCTTGACGGAAAGCAGGGGCGGCCTGATAGCCCCGCCCACGTCGAACGTGATCATTAGAGCATTCTTAAATCCAGACAATCGATACAAATGCCAAGCCGAACAGTAAAGACTTGCCATGGACATACCCAGAATCGATTCAGGAAGCGGGACCCCGCCGGATTCCGCGGAATGGCAACCGCCGTCCCGGTGCCCGGATTCCCCCGTGGAGTCCGGAATCAAGAAGAAGATTCCGGCCGGCGTGGACAATTGCTCCACAGGGCCGAGACGAAAAGGAGGGAAATCACGGAAAAACGCGGCACGAACGGTAGCCACCGCACGGGGGCGAGCACGCCCGCAACGCCGTGCCGACGCTGAGGAAGCACAGCGAGACCTCGTGCCTTCAGCGCCTGTTGCGTGCGAATCCCGCGAGCCCCTGGGTGCCTCCGCACCCCCTGCCTCGCGTCTCGGCGTTGGCGTACACCAGATCCGATCTGCCGCGGACAGGCAGTACCGGGACCCGGCGCGTACTCCACGCCGGCCCTGGCCCGGGACAACACCGCCACGGTGATTGTGGCGAGCGATGTGAACAACGGCGTGCGCCATTACCGGAACGTGCAGGGGAACCCCGGCTGGCCCTGGACATTGCGGACGGCGGTACGACTTCATCGATCGTTGCGCAGGCTGCGAACGGTGAAATCCACTTCTGGCGGAAGCCGAACGGCACGGGCTCGTGGACCCGGGACGTCGTCGAGTGGCCCGACATCGCAGGCAAACCGTCGCCGACCCGGAACACGACGGCCAGTCGGATCGCCGCCCTCGGGAACGCGGGCACCACGATCCGCGCCCAGACCCTCAAGCCCCGATCACGCCCCCGCGAGGGCCTGGGGGAGGGCGCTGCGAATGGCGGTGATCAGGGTGTGGCTCGCGTCGAAGGCGGCGGCCATGCCCTGGGTGGGGTTGGTGCCGGCCTGCTGGTGGAGGACGACACCGAGGATGAGGTGGGACGTTCCCCCGATCTCCTTGGTGGCGGCCCACATGAGGTTCCCGCCGGCCGGGGTGGAGGAGCCGGTCTTCAGACCGATCACTCCGTCCTGGCCGAGGAGCCGGTTGCTGTTGTCGATCCGCACGCCGACGCCGGGTGCTGTGACGGTGGGCGTGGCGACGATCTGGCGGAAGGCCTCGTTCTTCATGACGGCGCGGGCCAGCTTCAGCTGGTCGGTCGCCGTGCTCTGCGTGCTCGGCTCCATGCCCGAGGCTCCCGTGTAGACCGTGCGGTCCATTCCGAGCTTCGACGCGGCCTTGTTCATCTTCTTGGCGAACTCCTCCTGGCTTCCGGCATCCCAGCGGGCCAGGAGCCGGGCCACGTTGTTTCCGGACGGCAGCATCATGAGTTCCAGGAGCTGGCGCTGGGTGTACGTGTGGCCGGCCACGACAGGTGCGGTCGATTCGCTTGAGGAGTACGACTCGTCGGCGGCCTGCTGGTCGGCGGTCACCGTCTCGCCCTGCTGCCCCGCCGGCAAGGGGTGGTCGTCGAGGATCACGTACGCGGTCATGACCTTGGTGATGCTGGCGATCGGCACCGGTGTCTGTTCGCCTCGGGTCCCGAGGCTTCCGACGCCTTCGACCTCCGCGCTCGCCTGGCCTTCCGTCGGCCACGGCAGGTCCATCGCCCGGCTCAGGGCGGCATGCGGTGCGGTGCCGGCGGCGCCGAGGCCGGAGGACTCCCCTCTGCCGACGGTGTGACAGCCGGCCGTGCCGCTCATGAGGAGGACGGCGGACAGGTACAGGGCGGCGGGCCGGCGAAGACGGCGGCGGTGACGGCGGGCGCTGTCGGACATGAGGTACCTCCCAGGCGGTTCAGGTGCGGATCCCGCACCTGAACTCACCTTCGAGGGCGCGTGCTTCCGGCCTCGTGCGCCTCTGTTTCCGCCGCCGTGGGGTCGTATTGCGGTTACGTTTCAGACGGGGGCGAGGCCAGGTCGAGGGTGGCGGTCGCGCCTCCGTCGGGGGCGTTGGCGAAGGTCAGCCGCGCTCCGAGGACTTCGGCCTGCCCCAGCGCGATGGTGAGTCCGAGGCCGTGGCCGCGTCCCCGCTCGGAGGATCCCGTACGGAAGCGCTGCGGTCCTTCGGCGAGGAGCGTGGCGGGCAAGCCGGGTCCGTGGTCCCGTACGACGATCCGCGTGCCGGCGACCGTGACCTCGACAGGGGCGGCTCCGTGCCGGTGCGCGTTGGTGACCAGGTTGATCACGATCCGCTCCACCCTGCGCGGGTCGGTCTCCACGACCTGGGCGTCCCCGGTCGTGACGACGGTCTGCGTCCCGGTCCGGCGCACGACGTCGGTGACCAGGTCCCCCAGGGGGACGACGTCGGTCCGGGCCCGTTCGGCGCCCGCGTCGAGCCGGGAGATCTCCAGGAGGTCTTCGACCAGGCCGTTCAGTGCCAGGGCCCGGTCGCGTACGAGTTCCGCCGCTTCGTCGTCCTGCGGGAGCAGCCCCGCGGCGGTGGAGAGGCCCATCAAAGGGGTACGCAGTTCATGGGCGACGTCCGCGGTGAACCGCCGCTCGTTCTCCAGCTTGCGCTGCAGGGCTTCGGCCATCACGTCCACGGCGGCCGACATCTCGGTGATCTCGTCACGGGCTCGCCCGCGCGAGCCGATCCGGGCGTCGAGGTCGCCGTCGGCGATGGCCCGGGCCGTGCGGGAACCACGGCGCAGTCGGCGGTTCATCGGCTCGGTGGCCAGCGCGGCCAGCGGCACGACGACGGCGAGGGCGGCGAGCACGGCCTTGATGATGCTGCGGTCCAGCAGCTGGAGGCCGCGCACCTCGGCGCTCATGTCCGTCCGGGCGACGAGTACGCGGTTGTCGCCGACGGGCATGGCCGCCCACAGCCAGTACCAGTTGGGGGGCCTCCGGTCGTACCAGGTCGCGTACAGACCGTTCGGATCCTTGGTTGCCAGTGCGTGCGCGAGGGGCGCTTCCAGCTCTTGGGGCGTACGGATCTCGATGTCGATGGGTGCGGTGCCGGTGCGGGTGTACTCGCGCTCCGCGGCGGTCAGCCGGGCGCCGACGCGCTGTTCGCCCGTGCGGTCGCCGCGTTCGGACATGGCTTGGTGGACGAGTACGCCGATCACCGCGGCCACCGCGCAGCAGGCGGCCGCGGTCAGGGCCGCGATCTTCCAGCGCAGGGCGCGCGGGTTGAGGAGTGCCATGGTCCGGTTCGGTCTCTCAGTCGCGGACGAGTTTGTAGCCGAAGCCGCGGACGGTCTCGATCCGGCCGGTTCCGATCTTCTTGCGGAGGCGCAGCACGCACAGGTCGACGACCCGGGAGTCTCCCTCCCAGCCGTAGTCCCAGACGTCGCGGAGCAGCCGCCGTCGGTCCAGCACGGTGCCGGGTGCGGCGGCGAACTCCAGGAGGAGGCGAAGTTCGGTGGGGGTCAGCGGGACGGGCCGGCCGTCGCGGTGCACTTCGAGACCGACGGTGTTCACGGTCAGGTCGCCGAAGACCAGCACGCCGGGCGCCACCGCAGCGGCTTGGTCCGCGCGTACGTGCGGGTCCGGGGAGCGGGTCGACTGCTTCTCGGCCTCGTCGGGTCGTCCGAAGCTCGCGCGGCGCAGCAGCATGCGGATGCGGGCGACGAGGACGGCGGTGTCGACGGGTTTGACGACGTAGTCGTCGGCGCCTGCTTCCAGGCCCGCGACGACGTCGAGGGCGTCGCCGCGGGCGGACATCATCAGGATCGGTACCAGGCTCTCCTCCCGGATGCGCTGGCACAGCCCGATGCCGTCTAGCTCGGGCAGCATGACGTCCAGGATCAGCAGATCATGGGCGTCGGCTCGGAACGCCTCCAGGCCGGCGAGGCCGTCCGCGGCCACGGCGACCCGATAGCCGTAGCGCTCCAGGAAGAGCTGCACGGCGCGGCGGATGACGGCGTCGTCCTCGACGACGAGGATGCTGACGGGGCCTGGTACTCGGATGGCCGACATACCACCAATCTGCTCATGGGCGGGCATATGTTCTACGTCATCGTAGTCAGCGCCGGGTGGCGTGGTCACAGCCGCAGCGAGGCCGCGACGGGGAGGTGGTCGCTGCCCGTGGCCGGGAGCGACCAGGAGGAGGCGGGGTCGACTCCCCTGACGAGGACCTGGTCGATGCGCACCAACGGGAACGAAGCCGGCCAGGTGAGGCCGAAGCCCGCGCCCGCTTCGCCGTGCGCGGAGCGCAGCTGTGAGGTCAGCGGGCCGAGGGCAGAGTCCTCGTCCGTCCCGTTGAAGTCGCCCATCACGATGACGCGGGGCAGTCGTTCGGCCCGCACGGCTTCGGCGAGATTCCTTCCCGCCTCGTTGCGGCGGTCGGTGGCGAAGCCGAGGGGGGTCACCCGCACCGACGCGAGGTGAGCGGCGAACACGGCGACGGAGCCTTGCGGGGTGTCGACCGTGGCCCGTACCGCACGGGTCCAGGGCATGATCGGCACGGGTTCCACCTGGCGCAGCCGGTACTTGCTCCACAGCCCGATGCCGAGGTGTACCGAGTGGTACGGGTAGGCCTCCGCCAGCTCACGCTCGTACGCGGGCGTGCTCGTGGAGGACAGCTCCTCCAGGGCGAGGACGTGCGCGCCGGACCGGGCGAGGGCGCGCGCGGTGCCTTCGGGATCAGGGTTCGCCTCGTCCACGTTGTGGGTGACCACGATCAGGTCTCCGCCCTCGGAGCTCTTGTCGGCCACCACATCGTGGAAGAGCGAGCCCCAGACGACCGCGGGCGCGAGCACCGCGACGGCCGCGATCCGGGAGCGTCGAACCGCCGCCAAGGTGAGCAGGACCGGAACGCTCAGCCCGGCCCACGGCAGGAAGGTCTCGAACAGGCTGCCGAGCCGGCCGACCCCGTTGGGGATCCGGGCGTGCAGCGCCATCAGGAGGGCCGCGCAGAGCGCGAAGCCGGCGATCAGCCGTCCGCGACGACCCGTGCGGGCGCCGGCTTCACGCGACCCGGCACCCTCGTGGGGCGGGTCGGCCGGCCCCGGACGGGTGGCGGGAGTGGGGCGATGGGGAGTACTCAACATGACAACGGCCTCCGGCGTCACGTACACCGGGAATCGGGTACGGGCACAGAGTCCCGTGGGCACGCTTCCAGCCGACCCGATCACCGCTTCGAGCGCCCCACGGCTTTGTTTCGGCTACGTATCGACGCGAGCCGGATCAGACGTACGTGACCACCCACCGGGACACCCCTCAGGTGACGGCGAAGCCGATGCTGATGGCGTTGGCGGCCAGGAACACGACCGTGGTCGATACCGACACGATCGTGTTCGTCCGTCGTGCCGAGGCCCTCTTCTCGGGATCGGCCCACCGGTAGAGGATGTAGGACGTGCAGCCCACGCCGACCAGGGTGTAGAGCAGAGTGGCCAGATGGATCTGGTCCACCAGGGTCACCCCGAAGGAGGTCCCCGTCAGACTGGTGGCGCGCATGCTGATGACCACGCTGAAGAGGGACGCCCCCAGAATCCCGAATCGTGCTCCCACCACGGTGATGAAGTCGGCCGCCCAGATCCAGTACGAGATGAAGGAGATCAGAAAGGCGACATAGGCCGGCCATGCCTGTCTGATGAATCCGGCCAGGTCACTCCTCTCCAGGCGGAGATCGATGACGAACTGGCTGTACCGGCTGTCCTTGCCGTGGGCGATCCGAGGGTCACCGAAGGACGTCTGGTAGGCGTGGGTGATCACCCCCGCGTCGAAGCCCTTGATCTGGAACCCTTCGAGGCCGATGGAGTGGTCGTATCCGGAATTCGCGTTGTCGGCGACGTAGGTGAACTGGGAGGAATCGTATTCGGAGTCCTCGATCCGGATCTTCACGTTCTGTTCGTCGAAGGGGTACTCGCGCAAATCGAATTCCTGCCGGAACGTCCCGGACACCTTCACCTGGGACCAGTACTCGTTGCCGACTCTCTCCACGGACCTGTCGCTCTGACTCGCATCCTTCGCATTGACGAACTCCAGGCGTCGGGTGACGTCCAGGTCGGCGGTGGGGCACACGCTCCACAACCAGAAGTCGGCGTTGATGGTCCGCGGTGAGACGTCGAATCCGTAGAGGTCCGTGACGTAGGCGCCGATGCGGCAGCTGGCGGGCGCGGCCGTGGCCGCGGGGGCCGACCATCCCGCGACGGCAGAGACCATCGCGCACAACGCCAGTGTGATGAGCCCCCGCCGCATCAGGTCTGCCGGCCTTCCGGCCCGGATTCCCCTGCTGGGTCGGCGGTCGGGCATTCCCATCGGCTCAAACTAGCGGAGCCCGCCGACGCTCGTTCCGGGCGACACGGGCGTCCCGGCGGCGTCCTCCGCCGGACGGAGTACTTCGGCAGCGTCGCCGAACGCTGTGCACGCCATTGTTCAACCGACTGGGTAGCTTCCTGGCCAGGTGCCCTCGCACACGGATCCCCATCGGAGCCCCTGTGAGGGCCTGCCCACGATGGCCCGAGATGAGGAGAGAGCAGCGTGTCCCGACCTGTCACTGTGGGAGTGGACGGCTCTGAGGCAAGCATGGCGGCGGTGGACTGGGCCGCCGACGAGGCGGCGCTGCGCGGCGACAGACTGCGGCTGGTGTACGCCACACGGTGGGCGGAGCATCAGTTGGGGGCGATGAAGGTGTCGCACGAAGACCGTGCCGGTGCGGCGGAAGGCGTGCTGGCCGAGACCGAGCGGCACGTCGGGTCCCGGCAGCCGGACCTCGCCATGACCGCAGACGAGGTCGAGGACGCGCCCGTCAGCGTGCTGCTCGCCGCCGCCGCCGAGTCGGAGCTGCTCGTCGTGGGCTCGCACGGGCTGGGCAGCGTCCGCGGGTTCGTCGTCGGTTCGGTGGGGCAGGAGGTCATCGCGGCAGCAGAGCGTCCGGTGGTTCTCGTTCGCCCCGGAAACGAGCAGGACGGCCCCGCCGCCTCCGAGGGGAACAGTCGCAGGAAGCTGGTCCTCGGTCTGGACGTGAACGACGTCAAGGACGAGGTCCTGCACTTCGCGTTCGACTTCGCCGGGCGGCACCGCGTCCCGCTGGAGATCGTGCACACGTGGCACGACTCCTTCGTTCACCACCCCAGCGCTGCCGCGAAGGACGAGATGGCGGCAGCGCTCGCCGGCGCGGTCCGACCGTTCCGGGAGAGGTTCCCGGGGACGGAGGTGGCGGAGGTGAGCACTCCGGGGCGGGCGGCCGAGCGTCTCATCGAGGCGGCATCGGACGCGCGCCTGGTGGTCGTCGGCCGGCGCCGGGCGGCACGGGGCGCCCACATCGGATCCGTCACCCACGCCCTCATCCACCACGCCCCCTGTCCCGTGGCTGTCGTGCCGCACACCTGACGGCCGGGTGGCCCGGGGTCTACCAGGGGCTGCTGCTGCTCGTCGACGTCGCGCCCCCGGAAGCACTCCCCGAAGCGCCCCCGGAAGTCGTGGGCGTGGTGCCGAAGACGGAACCGCCCGAGACGGACCCCCTGGGTGCGGAGACGGGGTCGGCCGCCGTCCGGCGGACCGGGGTGCGCGCCGTCGACTGGGTCACCGACCGGGCCGGTGCCTCCCGGCCCGCCTCGCGCGGGCGCTCGTCCACCTCGCCGACCCGCTCCAGACGCAGCACCAGGTTGCGCTCCTGCCGGACGCGCCCCGGCCAGTCCACGTCCTTGCTGGTGATCGTCTGCGTACGCACGCCGTCCACCGTCTCCCAGCGGGTCCTGACCGCACGGACGTTGGGCCGCCACCGGCCCTCGTACTGGTGCTCCACCTCCAGGTGCCAGCTCGGCGCGTCCACGTGCCGGACCGTCCCCACCTCGCCGGGGATCTCGATCCGTGCTCCGCGCGCACCGGACACGGTGACCACCGCGCGCTGGGGCCAGTCGGCGTCCAGGCCGATGACGGTGATCCGGCAGGGGCCCTCGTACCAGGCCATGGGTGCTCTCCAGTGTTCTCGGGGACGGGCGTGAAGAAGATGACGGGGGAGGGGCGGTGTCAGTCGTGGGGGAAGTTCCGGGCGAGGAGCCTCGCGAGCTCGTGGTACGCGTCCCGGGTGCGGCCCCGCACCGTCTCCGGGTCGACCTCGCCGCCCCGGGCCAGACGGGGGTCGTACGGGACGGTCACCACGGCCCGGCAGCGCTGCCGGAGACGGGCGGAGACCTCGTCCACCAGGGCCGGCCGCCCCGAGGAGGACCGCACGCCGGAGATGACGGTCACCGCCTCCCGTGCCTTCTCCTCGTGGCCGAGGGCGGCCAGCCGGTCGAAGACCAGACCGGCGCCGCTCACACCGTCCTCGCCCGGTGTGGCCGCGACGACCAGCTGGTCCGACAGGTCCAGGACGGCACACAGGACGTCGTGCGGCATGCCGGTCCCGGCATCGGTGAGGACCAGCGGGTACTGACCGGCGAGCACCTCCACGACCTGCCGGTACTCCTGCTCGCCCAGGGCCCGCGGGTCCGCCGGGTCCGGGTCGTGCGCCACGACCTCCAGACCGCTGGGCGTCTGCGAGGTGAAGGCCCGGATGTCCATGTAGGTGCGCAGCCGGGGCAGCGCCGCCACCAGGTCGAGCACGGTGGCGCCTGACTGCCGCCGGACGCGGCGGCCCAGGGCTCCCGAGTCCGGGCTCGCGTCCACGGCGACCACCCGGTCGGCCCGCTCCCGCGCGAGGACCGCGCCGAGGGCCAAGGTGGTGGTCGTCTTCCCGGCCCCGCCGTTCAGACCGATCACCGCGATCCGATGGCTGCGCAGCAGCGGGGCCCGGAGGACGTCGGCGGCATGGCCCGCCCCTCCGCGCCGCCCGATCCGGAAGAGGGAGCGGGACGCACGCCGCACCGGCCGCGTCTCCGCCACGGGCTCGGCCGGGACCGCCGGTGCCGGCGGGGCCGGCGCGGCAAGGGCCACGGGCTGCTCCGGAGCCTTCGCCGGCGGTTCGGGCTCCGCCGGGGCGGGCGCGGCCGTCGCTTCGGGCTCCGGCGGGGTGGGCTCCGCCGCAGGCTCGGGCTCCGGCGCCGCAAGGGCCGCGGGCTGCTCCGGAGCCTTCGCTGTCGGTTCGGGCTCCGCTGGGGCGGGCGCGGCCGTCGCTTCGGGCTCCGGCGGGGTGGGCTCCGCCGCAGGCTCGGGCTCCGGCGCCGCAAGGGCCGCGGGCTGCTCCGGAGCCT